>JAKIVZ010000004.1 GCA_022750295.1 Candidatus Lutacidiplasma silvani | reverse complement strand
AAGCTTGGCATCTCGTAAACGTCGCACTATCGTCGCAGCTCTTGAGAGCAAGGGATTCGTAGCCGAGAGCCGCAAGAAACACGTTCGATACCATTTCTTGGTTGATGGCAAGGATACGGGCTCGTTCACCTTCGTAAGTCATGGGCCGGGTCGAGAGGAACTTGGCGATTCGCTTCTCCGCGCCATGGCCAACGAAATCGGCGTCAAGAAGCGAGAGTTCGAGCAGTTGGTCGACTGCTCCTGGAGCGAGGCTGACTTGAAGGCGGAACTCGGCCGGCAAGGGGTGCTGTAGGATGTTTGATCGTCGACCAGCGAGTCGATTTAGTGGCCAGTTGGAGATTGCGGAGAAGTGGGCGAGTACGCTTGGCGACACCACTGGACAAACGGACGGTGCCGACCCCAAGGGGAGTCGGCTGACCGCACTGGCTATTCAGCACGGCCCCGCCACCCTCATCGTTGCCGAGCAGAACGAAGTCATTGTCCTCATCGCCGGACTGGAATTCCCCGCGCAACTTCGAGCCCAGGTAAATCAGCTCCCTCAAAAGACCCAGGAGAAGATTCTCTACACGATCAAGCAGGTCCTAATGGAGAACGCACGGGTCGCTTGGCAAATGCAACCCGCGACCGTCACTAGATTGGGTGAGCTGGGCAAACTGCAGCTTTCCATTTTCATGCGTCTCGACGAGAAAAACACCGAAACCTTCAACGGCTTTGCCGATGCGATTCAGGAACTCACAACGCTCGTCGTTAGGGTGGGTGTCGTCGTCGGCCAGGTCTTTACCGGGGGGTCAACCAGCGGCAATGAAGTCCCGAACGCTTCGATATACAGGTAGGACCTGTACTGCCCGTGGAATTTTCTCGACGGCGCTGATTCATCCGGAGTAAGTCGGGCTCGCGAAGAGATCCCTGCCCCTACGAGACCGGGTTCACACCCCACTCTGGACAGCGTTGAGCGCTAAGAATGTACCCAACTCGGATTACCCCAGGCGACCCATGAGTCGGCTAGGCTACCGCCAACGACTGTGGGACTGGGCAGGGAGCCATCGAGTCCTCGATTGGAGTTCCAAACCCATCGACTGGCTCTTTGTGGGATTGACTACCCAATGGATTCTGTTCGTTGCGGTCTACTTTCAGGCGTACGGCGTCTTCCTGGTCGAAGCCGCAACGCTGGAGCGGGGTGTCGGTCCGGTATTCGCGGTCACTTACGCGAGTGCCATCTGCCTTGCCCTCTACGGGCTGATTATCTTTAGACGCCGCTACGGCGTTGACTACGTGCGCAGCCTGATCTACGCAGGCGGACTCGCCGTGGCTGCCACTTCTTTATTTGAGATTCTGTGGCAGAACGTCGGTTCAGGGACAGGCGTTGGGAATCAAGCCCTCCTCGGCCAGCTCATCAATTTTAGCTCGATGGCCCTTGCCTTGTGCTCGATTCGCTACTGGAGGACCGCAAGGCCGATTCTCTTTTCGGCGATTGCGTATCTCCTCGGCTGGCTTCTTTGGACAAGCATCGGGTACCCGCAATGGTACAACTCCGACCCGCATCTGGCCAATATCGGGCTAGCGTTCAACGTCTCCCTTAAGGTTGGATCGTTCGTGATGCTCGGATTGTTGGTCAGCTTCGGTCCACCTGCTGCGGGCTGGCGACGTCGAGGCCCACAAACCTCGTTTGATCCCCGGGGTCTGAGCGAGCTCCACCCGAAGCGGACGTCGCGTCCACCGTCATGAGCGACTGAGAGGAGCCACACATGCAATTTTGGGGACGCTGCCAAAATCAAGCCCATCGCTGGCGAGCCCCCCGGCACGCGCAGGATGGACAGCACTACTGCCCTAGAACAATGTCCCTGGGTCTGACGCGTTCATCCCGTTGTCGAGAAGTCCTCGCCAAACGCGCAATCCACAGCGCGGCAAGCCGACTCCGTCCGCCAAATCGGTTCGCTGAAGTTCCAGGATGAGTAAGCCCTACCTAGAACCTCAAACATAATTGGGAAGTACTCTCGAACCGTCCTAATCCAGATGCTCGGAATCCCCTTGGCGCGCGAGCCCGTGATCCGAACACGGGCGTTGTCCCCGTCCGGCTCGGTGAAGCGGGTGGGCAGGTCATCGAACTCTTCCGGAAGAGACCTGCCGAGTTCGGCAACTATTCGGCGTCGAAGTCGGGGACAGTCATCCGGTGCCAAGAAGAGCTGAGCGCGGGGGCCCCAGTCGTGATCCTTCGAGAGCTCCGGATCGTATCCGAAAACCTCCGAACCGGCTCCCAGAAGCGCCGCGCTGTACTTGAGCCCGGGAAACTGGGATTGGAGAATCGGCGCGATGGCCCGGCGATAGAATCGCCGGTTGAATTCCCGACCCGTGACGAACGCGTTCACGGGTCCCCGCCGTGACCGGGTGGGACGGATTGCCGTAGACTCCGCACAGGCGCCCGACCATCCAGTGGCCAATAAAATCGCAGGGGCTCGATTCTAATCATCGCGGCCACTGGGCCCGACGAAAGTTACGGGGCCGGCGGGGAAACCGTCCGCCCAGGCGGCGCCGACTGGAGCCGACTTGCCCGCGGGCGCGACCGCGGTTGACGCGGCCGACCCGGTACCCTTCAGCTCCAGATCTTGAGCGACTTGAGCTGCGCGTTGTACGCGCCCGAGTGCATGTCGAGGGCGACCATCGCAATCGTTCCATTCCCAGCCGGTGCGGAGGTTTGGGCAACGAGATCGTACGAGATGGACGCTCGGAACACGTACGAGTGACCCGCAACGAGGGGGACGCCCCGCGAGATCTGGATGAACGCAGAGGCGATCGTCGCGGTGAGGTTCCGACTGCCGTTGACCATCCCGAACTGGTGTCCCGTCTTGCAGTCCGCCGTGGACGCGGTGAGGTCGAGGACGCACAGGATGGGCTTCAGTTGAGCGGACGCCCCGGCGTTGTTCGTCGGGGTGCCGTTGAAGTCCACCGTCACCGTGACACGGGCATCGAGTTGCCACGAAGCGGAGACGTTGTACACCCCGGTAGTCGGCACCGTGAAGGCGATGTCGGTTACCCCGACGAACCCAATGAAGCGGGCCGTCGTCGAGGTCGACGAGCACATCATCGTGTCAACCTCGGCCGAAACTCGGGCGACCCCCGTCGTAGGGGTGAAACTGCCCGGGATGGTGTCATGGGCGTGCGACGGGCACCCGGAGAGGTTCCGGAGGAACGTGTGGTCATACGTCGAAGCCCCCGTGTATGGGGCATTGATCGAGACAACGAACGCGGAGGAGCCGACCGCCGCGGACGACCAGATGAGCAAGAGACCTAACGCGACCGCACCGAGTAGGGGGAGAGTCCGCACGGACGGGGCAGCCCCGCCCGTGACATAAATCGGCGCATCGGCACGCTCCCTCTCCCGACCCGACCTAGCACGAGCCCGGCCGACGTGTTCACGATCGACGTCCCCAAGACTCCCAGAGGGCAGGAATCGGCCCAGTAGCTCGGGGTCTACCTCGACGGGGCCTATCTGAATAAAATCACACGGGCGGGATTTTAATCGCAACCGCGCTCCGGACCCGATTAAAATCACAGCGCCTCGCCTCGAGTTACTTTCATATAGAAGCGCAGGGTCCCCAAACACGGTGAGTTAGAATGCTCCAGGGAGCTCAGATTCTGGTGCTGAAGGAAGGGACCGAACGCGACCGGGGCAAGAGCGCCTCCTCGAGCAACATCGCGGCGGCCCGTGCGATCGCGGACGCGGTCCGCACCACCCTCGGCCCCCGGGGCATGGACAAGATGCTCGTCGACGGGATGGGCGACATCACGATCACCAACGACGGCGTCACGATCCTCAAGGAAGTCGACGTCGAGCACCCGGCCGCGAAGATGCTGGTCGAGGTTGCGAAGACCCAGGACCAGCAGTGTGGCGACGGCACCACGACCGCGGTCGTGCTCGCCGGCGAACTGCTCAAGCGGGCGGAGTCGCTCCTCGAGCAGAACATCCACCCGACGGTCATCACCCGCGGCTACCAGGTCGCGGTCCAGCAGGCGCAGAAGCTCCTCGAGGCCGAGATCGGAACCAGCGTCAAGCCCGACGACGAACAGATTCTCATCGACTGCGCGACGACCGCGATGGGCTCGAAGGGCGTCTTCGGCTCGCGCGACCACCTCGCCAAGATCGCCGTGAAGGCGGTCCAGAAGATCGTCGAGAAGCGCGGGGACAAACTTGTCGCGGACGTCGACCAGATCAAGGTCGAGAAGCGGCATGGCGGCACCATCGCGGACACCGAGCTCATCGACGGGATCCTCCTCGACAAGGAGCGCGGGCACCCGCGGATGCCGCGGAACGTCAAGGGCGCGAAGATCGCCCTGCTGAACTCGGCCCTCGAGATTAAGAAGACCGAGATCGAGAGCAAGATCAACGTCAAGAATCCGTCCCAGATCCAGAGCTTCCTTGACGAGGAAGACCGCAGCTTCCGCCGCATGGTCGATTCGGTCAAGGCGTCGGGCGCGAACGTCGTGATCTCCCAGAAAGGGATCGACGACGTTGTGCTCCACTACCTCGCGAAGGAAGGGATCTTCGCCGTCAAGCAGGTCAAGGAGTCCGACATCCAGAAGCTGGCACGCGCGACCGGGGCGAAGGTCGTCACGGGCGTCAAGGACCTCACCGCCGCCGACCTCGGCAAGGCCGAGCTCGTCGAGGAGCGGAAGGTCGGCGACGACGACATGACGTTCGTCACGGGCTGCTCGAACCCCCGCTCCGTCTCGATCTTGATCCGCGGCGGCACCGAGCACGTCACGCAGGAAGTCGAGCGGTCGCTCCAGGACGCCCTGAAGGTCGTCTCGAGCGTCCTCGAGGACGGCGTGGTCTGCCCCGGTGGCGGCGCCACCGAGATTGACCTCGCGGTCAAGCTCCGCAAGTGGGCCCCGAGCGTCGGCGGCCGTGAGCAGCTCGCGGTCGAGGCGTTCGCTCAGGCTCTGGAATCGATTCCGTGGGCGCTCGCCGAGAACGGCGGCTACGACTCGATCAACACCCTGATCGAGCTTCGCGGCGCGCACGACGGACCGAACGCGAACAAGAACGTCGGCGTCAACCTCACCACCGGCAAGGCGGCCGACATGTGGGCGCTCCGCGTCGTCGAACCGGCCCGGGTCAAGCGCCAGGCGCTCAGCTCGGCGGTCGAAGTCGCGAACATGGTCCTGCGGATCGACGACATCATCGCGTCGAAGAAGTCGTCGGGCTCCCCCGGCGGCGGCGGGCCCCCGGGCGGCCACGACCACTAGGTCGCGGCCGTCGGCGCACCCAACCTCTTCCGTTCGGCATGGGTTCGAGCGTTTCCTGGCGACGGGACCCCGCGCGAGGGGCCGCCGAAGAGTTCATAACACGCGCTCGGTAGGCGCGGCCCGATGCGGACGAAGCAGGTCGAGAGCGTCCTCCGCCTCGACGTCGTCACGCTGGTCCCCCGGCCCGCGGTGTACCTCTCCTACGACGGGCTCGGCGGCCTCTCCCAGCGCCCCCTCCTCCGCGACCTCGTCGAGGAGCTCCACCGGCAGGGACCGAACGTCCTGAAGGACTTCCTCGCGGCGCTCCGGAAGACCCACTCCGGCCAGCTCCACGTCTACTTCTCCGACTACGTGAGCTACGGGATCGGCGGCGGCGACGCCACGGCCGAGTTCTTCTTCGGCACGTTCCTCGTCCTTCACGAGCCCGCGAGCTCGACCGACGCCGAGCAGCTGGTCCTGCAGCGCCCCGGCGGGACCGAACGGCTCAGCCTCGAGGGCGCCCCGAACTGAGCCGCCCCCGGCGCTACGCTTTTCCCCGACGACGCTCCCTCGTCGCCCTCGGATGCCCGAAGACGAAGAGCCGCGGCTGATCGCCGAGCGGCGCCGCAAGCTCGAGCGGGTCGTCGCCTCCGGACGTCTTGGATATCCGTACCGATTCCCGGACGCGGTCCCGACCGCGACCGTCGCCGCCGTCGCGAGGGCGCTCGAACCCGGGGCCGAGGACCCGGCCCGCACCTTCGCCGTCGCCGGTCGGTTGGGCCCGGTCCGCCAGCACGGGAAGAGCGCGTTCCTCGACCTCCACGACCGGGATGGCCACCTCCAGCTGTTCGCCCGGGTCGACGAGCTCGGCGACGCCGGCTACCAGGCGATGCTCGACGAGCTCGACCCGGGCGACATCGTCGGGGCGGTCGGACATCCGGTCCGGACCAAGCGCGGCGAACCGTCGCTCCGCGTGACCCGGATCGAGCTCCTCGCGAAGGCGCTTCGACCCCCGCCGGAGAAGTGGCACGGCCTCCAGGATGAGGAGGCCCGGATCCGGCGACGTCACGTCGACCTCTTCGCCTCGCCGGCGTCCCGCGCCCGGTTCCGGGCCCGCTCGCACCTCGTGGCCGGGGTCCGGTCGTACCTCGGCGAGCGGGGGTTCCTCGAAGTCGAGACCGGCGTCCTCGGCCCGGTCGCGAGCGGCGCGGCCGCCCGCCCGTTCGTCACGCGGTCCAACTACCTCGACGACGAGCTGCCGCTGCGGATCGCCCTCGAGCTCCAGCTGAAGCGGCTCCTCGTCGGCGGCCTCGAGCGGGTCTTTGAGATCGGTCCCGTGTTTCGCAACGAGGACCTCGATTCGACCCACACGCCCGAGTTCACGATGATGGAATGCTACTGGGCGTACGCCGACTACCTGGACATGCGGGGTCTCGTCGAGGGGCTGTACGAGCGGCTCGCCGGGGTGGCGGCCCAGGCCCTGCCGGACGTCCCCGAGGCCGCCGCCGCCCCCGGCGTGTTCCGGCCCCCGTTCGACGTGGTCGACTACGTCGATGCCCTCGAGTCCAACTCGGGGATCACCGGCCTCCTCGACCTCCCCCTCGAGGAACTCCGCACCCTCGCGCGGAAGACCGGCGCCCCGATCCCGGAGAACGCGACGGCGGCGAAGTGCTTCGACAAGCTGTTCGACAAGTACGTCGAGCCGACGCTCGTGCGCCCCACGTTCGTCTTCGACTATCCGACCGCGACCAGCCCGCTCGCAAAAGCCCACCGGAGCCGACCGGGCCGGATCGAGCGGTTCGAGCTGTTCTACCGGGGGTTCGAGCTCGGCAACGCCTATTCCGAGCTGAACGACCCCGAGGAACAGCGGAAGCGGTTCCTCGCCCAGGCGGGCGACGACCCCGACGCGAGCTACGCGTTCGACGCCGAATTCGTCGAGGCGCTCGAGTATGGGATGCCCCCGGCGGCCGGGCTCGGGATCGGGATCGACCGGATGGCGATGGCGCTGACCGGAGCGACCTCGATCAAGGACGTCGTGCTCTTCCCGCAGTCGCGGAGAAAGCGCTAGGCGGGCCTCAGAGCTCGTCGCGGATCCGCTCGTCGCGGACCCGGTAGAGCGCCACGCCGCCGAGCGCCCCGCCCGCGGCGATCGACGCCGCAATCAGGTACGCCGGCCCGCTGCCCGTGACGACCAGCGGGGGGACGCCCGCGGGTCCGGGAGCGTAGACCGCGAAGGCCAACGCTCCGACCGATCCGGAGGTCGACGTCGCCGAGTTGGCGACGAGGACGTCGGCGCCGCCCGACGGGTCGAGCTGCTCGCCCGTCACCGCCGGCCCGGTGGTTCCGTTCGTCGCGGTGGCGGTCCAGCTCAGGGCGGCGAGCGGGCCCGAGGCCCCGTCGGCCTCGACCCCGACCGTCCCGCTGTTCCACCGGACCTCGCCGGGGAGGAGCGACGAGCCCGAGCAGGCGGGGGCGGCGAGCGAGCTCGACGCCTGGCACGCCTCCAACCGGGGGGCGTTGGCGGCGGCGAACGAGAAGACCACGCCGAGGAGGTCGTGGGGGCTCGAGAACGGCCAGTCGGAGACGTTCCAGTAGACGAGAAGCGACGAGCCGTCGCTCGTCGAGGCGCCCGGGGCGAAATCGACGCGCAGCTCCGCGAACCCAAACGACGCCCCCGCCGTCGGAGTGGGCGTCGGGGCCGAGCCGTTCCAGAGCGCCCCGCCGGCCGGCCGTACGGCAAGGTCGGCGGCGAGCGAAAGCGACCAGGGCGCGGCGACTCCGGACGGCCGCGAGCCGTTGAACGCTCCGGCGAGCGTAGGCTCGGCCGTGGCGACGAGCCCGTAACTCGAACCGACGGGGGCGAGCTCGACGACCTCGGTCGCGGAGAGGAGCGCGTTGATCGACGAGTTGGCGTTCTCGACCAGCTCGACGGACGGGTGCGACGACGGGACGATCACGCTCACGCGGCCCGCGTTGTAGCCCGCGAACGCATGCGAGACCGACGGGGTCGAACCGGCGGCCGCGGCGGGGAGAAACGCGAGCGCTCCGGCGAGCAGGACGACAGCGACCAGTCCCGGCCGGAACGCACGCCGCGCCCGGCCGGTTCGCGGAGACTCCGTCACGTCAGACCGAGGCTCCCTCCGGGGCCCGCTATAATAACCGTTCCCGAACAGTCGTTGAACGCGCGTCACGGGTGGAGCTCCGACCAGAACCGGAGGAACCGGTCGACGGGAGTCTCAGGCAGCGGCGGGAACTGCAACAAGAGCCGGTGGACCTGCTTCGGCTCGATCAGCCGGACCGTCCGCTGGGGGCCGATCCCCTCCCGGACGACGACCTTCGCCTCCTCCAGCTTGTGGAGGTAGTACGACAGGTTCGGTCCGGTCGTTCCGAGGATTCCCCCGAGCGCCGCCGGCGCGGTCGGCCCTTCGAGGTACAGGTGGAGGAGGATCGCGCGCGGGGCCGAGAGACGAAGGAGGGCGAGGACCTTCCGGTCGACCTCGGGGATCGGGCCGCCGATCTCGGGCACGACCGCGGGGAAGCAGCACTTGTAGCCGCCCTGGAACTGGATCGTGATGACCCCGGCCCGGCCCATCCGGTAGAGGTGGTAGTCGAGCGTGCCGATCGGGATCCCGAGCCGGCGGCGGATCTCGCGCAGGTGGACCCCGGGGTACTGCTGGATGAACGTCAGGAGCCGTTCCGCCCAGGGGGCCGGGGCCGGGTCGTCCGCCATCCGTGGCTCGGTCCGGAACTAGCGGACGAGGGTGGCGACGAACAGGACGACGAGGAGGGCCGCCTCGAAGACGGCGCTCACGAGAAGGAGATTCGCGTCGCCCCACCCTCCCTCGAACAGCCCGACGCCCACGACCACGCCCTGGACCGCGATGAGCAGGAATCCGAGCGTGACGAGGGCCATCCGCGGGGACGGGAGCCTCCGCAGGGCGAGGAGCGCGAGGACGGTCAGAACGCCTCCGAAGACCGCGATCCCGGCGAAGGCGACGTTGAGGAGCGGTCCGACGTCCATCTCGGCGTCCGGACATCGGCCTCCCCATTTATACCGCCACGCCTCCGTCGGAGCCACTCGATGCGCGGTGGACGCCCTTCCGACGATGGCGTCCCGCTCGCGGTCGACCGCTTGGAGGTCCGCTACGGCGCCCGGACCGCGGTCGCGTCCGTCTCATTCCGGGTCGAACCGGGGGAGATCTTCGGACTCCTCGGCTCGAACGGAGCCGGCAAGACGAGCACCATCAAGTCGGTCATCGGCCTCGTCCCCCGCTCGGGCGGCTCGGTCCGGGTGTTCGGGGCCGACCCCGCGACCGACGCGGTCCGGGTCCGGGCGGAGATCGGGTACGTTCCGGAGTCGACGCTCCTCTACGACGCTCTCACCCCGCGGGAGTTCCTCGAGTACGTCAGCGGCGTCCGCGGCGCTCCGCCCGAGCGGGTGGCGGAGCGGGCCGCGGCGTTCGTCAAGGCGTTCCGGCTCGAGGAGGAGTTCGACACCCCGATCGTCGCGCTCTCGAACGGGACCCGGCAGAAGGTCGTGGTCGTCGCCGCGCTCCTCCACGAGCCCGGGCTCCTCCTGTTCGACGAGCCGTTCAATCACCTCGACCCGCGGTCGGTCCGGCTCCTGAAGGAGATCCTCCGGGAGTACGTCGTCGGCGGCCGACGGGGCATCCTGTTCTCGACGCACACGACCGAGCTCGCCGAGCAGGTGTGCGACCGAGTCGCGATCGTCGACGCCGGCCGGGTCCTGGCCGAAGGGACGGTTCCGGAGCTCCGGGCCCGCGTCACCGGCGGCGGCACGCTCGAGCAGATCTTCCTCCGCCTGACCGACGAGGAGGAGGGGATCCGGACCGCGGCCCAGTCGGTCCGTCCCGGCGCGGCATGACCGTCCCCAGCGCCCGGTCGATCTACCGGTCGGGGTGGAAGGAGCTCGTCTTCCAGGCGACGTACGCCGTCCGGTCGGGAAATCCCGTCCCGGAGGGCGACCCGCGGACGTTCTCCCGGAAGGCCCGGGGACGCGTGGCGCTGAGCCAGGGGGCGGCGAGCACGTTCCTCGGCTTCATCGTCCTCGGGGGAGTGTCGCTCCTCTCGCCCACGCTCGAGGCGTTCATCGCCAGCTCCACGCTGCCGAGGGTCCTGTACATCACCGCCGTCCTCGGGGCGCTCCTCGTGGTGCAGCTCGGGCTCCTCTGGTGGCTCGGACTCCAATTCCTCCCCACATTCCTCTCCTCGGCGATCGTCCCCGTGCTCCGGACCCTGCCGGTCGCGTCGGCGACCGTCGACCGGGTCGCCCTCCTCCTCCTCGTGCGGCTCTTCGATGCGCCCGCGCTCACGTGCCTGATTCTCACCCCCATCGCGGTCGGATACGTCCTCGGAAATCCTTGGGCGGGGCTCGCCCTCGTCCCGGCCGAGCTGACCGTGGTGGTCCTCGCGATGGCGTTCGCCGTGGCGACCGGCCGGTTCTTCGTCCGGAACGTCCAGGGGTCCCGGGGCGGCCACCGGTCGACCGCGATCCGGTGGGTCTACCTCGTGGCCTGGGGGCTTCCGGCGTTCGCTCTCTTCGGCTTCGTCGCGATCGCCCCCCGGTTCCTGACGCTCCTCGCGAACCTGTCGACCGCCGGACCGCCCGGAGCGCTCGCGTTCCTCCTGTCGGTCTACCCGTTCAACTTCGCCGCCCTTCCCGCGGTCCTGGCCACCCCCGGGTCGGGGAGCACCCTCCCCCTTCCGGGGGGCCCGGTCGCGCTCGTCGCCCTGGCGGCCGGGTACGGCCTGGTCGTCGCCTACGCGGGACTCTGGCTCCGGTCCGCCCCGGGGAAGCTCGCGGCCCTCACGACGCCGGGCCGGACCCGGGACGGCGTGGTCGCCCGCGTCCGGGTCCGGGCGGCCCCGCTCGCGATCGTCGTCAAGGACTTCCGGCTCGCCTCGCGGACCCCCGCGTTCGCGTTCCTGATCCTCATCCCCCTCGGCGACGCCACGCTCCTCGGACTCGTCACGGCGTTCTCCCCGCTCGGTTCGGCGAACCCGGCGTCCCTCGCCGAGGCGGCCGTCGCCTCGGCCGCGCTCCTCGCAACCTTCTTTGGTCCGGCGTTTTTCGCCATCGAAGTGATGAGCTACTCGTACAGCCGCTCGCTCCCGCTGACGGGCCGCAGCTTGTTGATCGGGAAGATGAGCCTGATCCTGTTCCTGTACGGCGTCGCCGCCTCGGTCGTCCTCGTCCTGACGCTCGTCCGGTTCTTCGAGCCGCTCGAGTTCGGGGCGTTCCTGCTCGCGGAGGTTCCGGCAGTGGCCGCCGCGGCGCTCTTCCAACTGGGGATCCTCCTCGCGGTGTCGAAACGTCGCGGGCTTCCGCTCGTCAACCTCTACACGGGCGCGTTCTGGCTCTTCGCGGTCAGCCTCCCCGGCCTCTTCGTGAGCGGCACGCCGCTCGCGTTGTACGTGCTCCTCCTCCCGACCGGCGCGGGGACCGCCCTCGCGGTCATGGGCGGGTTCGCCCTCGCCGAGCTCGCCGTTGTCGCCCCCGTCGTCCTCGGTTGGTTCGGAGGGGCGGCGTCGTGACGCGCGAACCGTTGCCGACCCGGTTCGACCCCGCCCAGGTCGAGGCGAAGTGGCAGGCCGAGTGGGCGCGCGCCCACGCGTTCCGCGCCCCCGCGAACCCCAGCGGCCGGACGTTCAGCCTGATCCTCCCGCCGCCCAACGTCACGGCGTTCCTCACGATCGGCCACATGATGGGCGACACGATCATGGACGTCCTCGTCCGCTGGCATCGGATGCAGGGGGACGCGGTCCTCTGGGCGCCCGGCGTCGACCACGCGGGGCTCTCCACGCAGGTCGCGGTCCGCAAGGCGCTTGCGAAGGAGGGGATCCGACTCGAAACGCTCCCCCGTGCGGAGATCCTCCAGCGCGTCGAAGCGTGGAAGGTCGAGCGGGAGACCCGGATTCGCCAGCAGATCGACGCGGGGGGGTTCTCGGTCGACTGGACCCGGTTCCGGTACACGATGGACGCGGGCGCCATCCGCGCGACCCGCGAGGTGTTCGTCCGGCTCTACAACGACGGGCTCATCTACCGCGGGGAGCGGATCGTCAACTGGGACCCGCGGCTCCGGACCGCGATCTCCGACCTCGAAGTGCTCCACCGCGAGGAGGACGCCGAACTCCTGACGATCCGGTACGCGTGGGCCGACGGAAGCGCCGGGGGCGTGTCGATCGCGACGGTCCGGCCCGAGACGATCTTCGGCGACGTCGCGATCGCGGTCCATCCGGACGACGCTCGCCACCGGTCGGCGATCGGACGGTCGGTTCGCGTCCCCCTCACCGACCGGTCGATCCCGGTCATCGCCGACGGCGGGGTCGACCCGGTGTTCGGCACCGGGGCGGTCAAGGTCACCCCCCGCCACGACCCGCTCGACTACCAGATCTATCGGGCCCATCAGGCGGAACTCACGCTCCTCCCGACGATCCTCGACCTCGACGGGCGGCTAACGGGGGAGCTCGTTCCCGCCGCGTACCGGGGCGTCGACCGCGAGAGGGCCCGCACGGCGGTCACCGACGCCCTCGTTGCTGGGGGGGCGGTCGAGCAACGGCAACCGTACCAGCACTCGGTCGGTCGCTCGGAACGGTCGGACGCGGTCGTCGAGCCGCTCCTCTCGACCCAGTGGTTCGTCCGGACTTCCGAGCTCGCCGCTCCGGCGATCGCCGCGGTCCGGGACGGCACCGTACGGCTCCACCCCGAACGGTGGGAGCGGACGTTCTACAGCTGGATGGAGCGGCTGGAAGACTGGTGCATCTCGCGCCAGGTCGTCTGGGGCCACCCGATCCCGGTGTACTACTGTGCGTCGTGCGGGGCGGCGGAGGCCGCCGTCTCCGTGCCGTCGGCGTGCGCGAAGTGCCAGCACCGGGGGCTCCGGCCGGACCCGGACGTCCTCGACACCTGGTTCACCAGTTGGCTGTGGCCGTTCGTGAATCTCGGCTGGCCGGAGGCGACCGGGGACCTGGCCCGGTACTACCCGACGAGCGTCCTCGTCACCGGCCGCGACATCATGTTCTTCTGGGTCGCCCGGATGATGATGGCCGGGTCCCGGTTCACCGGGACGCCCCCGTTCTCGGACGTGTACTTCAGCGGCCTCCTACGCGACGAGCTGGGCCGCAAGATCTCGAAGAGCCTCGGCAACTCCCCGGACCCGCTCGACCTGATCCGGGAGCGGGGCGCCGACAGTCTCCGGTTCGCGCTCGTCCATCCCGGCCCCGTCGACCAGGACGGTCCGTTCACCCCGGGAACCCTTGACGGCGGACGGAATTTCCTCACGAAGCTATGGAACGTGGTCCGCTTCGTCCACGGGAACCTCGCCGAGGGGGCGGAACCGGTGGCGACGGCGCCCGCCCTGCCCCCCGGATCCCCGATCGAGCACCGCTGGATCCTCCACCGGTGGCGCACGACGCAGGCCGAGGTCGACCGGGCACTCGGAGCGTTCGAGTTCTCGGAGGCGGCGTCGACGCTGTACCAGTTCGTCTGGCACGACCTCGCCGACGTCTACCTCGAGTGGGTCCGGAGCGACCTCGCCGGCGCGAACGGCGAGGCGAACGCCCAGACCGCCCGGCACGTGCTCACGTTCGTCACCGAGCGGACCGTCCGGGCCCTCCACCCGTTCGTCCCGCACGTCACCGAGGAGCTGTGGCACGCGCTCCCGCACGCGGGCGACCTGCTCGCTCTCGCGCCGTGGCCCCGCCCGGAGGAAGCCCCGCTCGACCCGGAGGCGGAGGTCGCCGTCGGGGTCGTCCTCGAGGCGGTCCGCGCGCTCCGTCACCTTCGGTCGGAGCACCAGGTCCCCCTCCCCGCGACGCCGGACGGGTTCGTCCGCCCCACCGGGCCCGGCACCGTCGAGCTTCTGACCGGCCAACGGGCGGTCGTCCGTCGACTCGCCCGGTTGGGGGAGCTCGCGATCCTCGACCCCGCCGCCCCGGCCCCACCGGGGACCCGCGGCACGGTCCGACCATCCGGGGAATACTTCCTCGCGGTCGCCGAAACGGCCCCGAGCTCCGACGCGCTCCTCCGCGAGCAGGAGCTCCTGACGTCGGTGCTCACGAAGACCCGGGAGCGGCTTACCGACCCGGGGTTCCGGTCGCGGGCTCCCTCCAAGGTGGTCGACGAGGCGGAGGCGAAGGCCCGCGAGTTGACCGAACGGCTCATGAAGATCGCCGAGCAACTGGGACGACCCCCGGCCGAGACGCCGACGGAGGCGGGAGAATGACCAAGGCGAAGCGCGCCGCGAGCCCGCCCGGGACCGAGGGGATCGAGTCGGTCCCGCTCAAGGTCGGCGGCAAGCGCCACCCGCTCCTCGGGATGGGACTCTGGGCGCTCGGCCGGTGGGACCGGGACGCCGAGGTACGGACCCGGGCGACGCTCGAGCACGCGCTGACCGCCGGCGTGACGTGGATCGACACCGCGGAGGTCTACGGGACCGGTCGGTCCGAACGGCTCCTCGGCGAAGTGTTGACCCGGGTGAACGCCGACCCGTCGAAGCTCCTCCTCACCACAAAAGTGTCGTGGGAACACCTGCGCGCTCGGCAGGTCCACGCCGCGGTCGTCGGGAGTCTCCAAAAGGTGGGGCGGACGTCGGTCGACCTCGTGCTCGTCCACGCCCCGGACCCCCACGTTCCGATCGCCGAGACGATGGAGGCGCTCGAGACCCTCTGGAAGGCGAAGACGATCGGGGCGATCGGCGTCTCCAACTTCTCGGTCGACGAGCTCGCGGCGGCGCGCGCGGCGCTGCACGAGACGGACATCGTTGTCAATCAGGTCGTCTACAACCTGTTCGACCGGGAAGACGGGGACGCGGTCCTCGAGTATTGCCGCACGAACGGTATCGTCGTCGAGGCGTACACCCCGCTCCTGCGGGGTCTTCTCGCCGGCCGGTACCTCGACGGGGAGGCCCCGAGCCCGGAGGTCCGACGGTTCGCCCACCACCTCCTCGAACGGGACCGGTTCGACGAGCTCGTCGTCCGGGCGCGGGCGATCCGGGCCCTCGCGACCGCCGAGAACGTCCCGATGGCCTCGATCGCGCTCCACTGGCTCCGCCGCCGCGGCGCGGCGACGATCTTCGGGGCGAGCTCGCCGGACCAGGTCGACGCGATCCTCGACGCCTGGCGGCACCGGCCGAGCGACGCGACCCTCGACCGGGCGGACGAGATCGCCCGCGGAGCCGGGCGTGCTTAAGCTCGTCGCGTTCGACATGGACGGGACGCTCGTCGACGCCGCGAGCTCGTGGGCCGCGGTCCACGAACACTTCGGCGACCACAACGAGGAGGGACTGCGGCTCTTCAACGCCGGGGAGATCGACGACCACGAGTTCCTGCGGCGCGACATCGCCGTCTGGTGGAAGCACAACCCGGAGATCACGGTCTTCGACCTCGAGGAGATCCTCGGGAAGGTCCCCCTGATGCCCGGCGCCCGCGTCCTCCTCGATGCGCTCCGCTCCACGCGGGCGACGACCGTGATCATCAGCGGCGGGATCGACGTCCTCGCCCGCCGGGTCGCGAGCGAGCTCGGGATCGACGTCGCGCTCGCGAACGGCTTCCGGGTCGACGCGACCGGCCGCCTCACGGGGACCGGGATCATCCGGGTCCCGATCCGCGAGAAGGAGGCGGTCCTCCGCAAACTCCAGGACGACCTCGGGATCACGCCCGAGGAGACCGCCTCCGTCGGCAACTCGGAGATCGACGTCGGGATGTTTCGAAGGAGCGCGATCGGTGTCGCCTTCGCTCCGGAGGACGACGGGGTCCGGCGGGGAGCGACCGCGGTGGTCGAAGAGCGGGACCTCGCCCGTATCGTCCCGATCCTCCTCCCCGACGGGACGCGGACCCGCCCACCGAAGCCCCAAGACTTTTGAACGGCGCCCGGCTCGCTCCGTCGTGGCCGAAAGCTACGAGGCGATGCTCGAGCGGGCGCGGTCCCGCCTTCCCCCCGTCCAGGTCTCGACGGACCGGTTCCAGGTCCCGGACGTGGACATCATGACCGACGGCAAGACGACCGTCATCCGGAACTTCCAGCCGATCACCGAGGTCCTTCGCCGCGAGCCGGCCCACGTGATCGGCTACCTCGCCCGCGAACTCGGCTGCCCCGGCGTCCTCGACCTTCCCCGGGGCGTCCTGAAGAGCCGGATCGCGAAGGAGACGCTCAACCAGCGGATCCGCGAGTACACGGAAAAGTACGTGATCTGCTCGGAGTGCAAGCGGCCCGACACCCACCTGAAGCGGGACGGCCGGCTGACGCTCCTCATCTGCGAGGCGTGCGGCGCCCAGCGGCCGGTGACGGTCCGGCGCGTCGTCGAGCCCGAGCGCCCCAAGACCCCGGTCGTCGTCGGTGAGGTGTACCGCCTCACGATCGAGGACGTCGGGAAGCGGGGCGACGGGGTCGCGAAGAAGGAAGGGTTCGTGATCTTCGTGACCGGCGCGACCCAGCGGGGCGCGACGATCAACGCGAAGATCACGAAGGTCCTCGGCAACAACGCCTACGCGATCGTCCAGCCTTGACCCACGATGCGGAGCCTCCGTAGCCTCGGGCTCCTCGGGTTGTACGTCGGCGCCCAGGTCGTCGCCCTCCTCCTCGCGGTCCCGTTCAAGTCCGCGGGGCTCGCCTCGACGTCGAACCCGAACAACCCGGTCGACCCGCTCTACATCATCGTCCTGATCGTCCTCGTCCCGATCCCGATCATCTGGGGGGCCGCCCGGAAGGGAGGCCCGTCGACGCTCCGGGCGCTGATCCTCCTCGGGATCTCGGCGTCGCTCTTCATCACCCTCTCCGCGGCGCTCGCCTTCGTCCTCCCCGCGCCGTTCTACCTCGGGAACCCGGCGTCCGGCACCATCGCGTACGTCTCGATCCCCGTGGCGGGGATCGTCGCGGTGACCCTCTTGCTCGCCCTCGCGATCGAACCGCAGTGGTACGTCGTGGACCTGGCCGGATTCGTCGCCGCCGGTTCGCTGATCGCGCTCCTCGGGATCTCGTTCGGGATCCTCCCCACGTTCCTCCTCCTGATCGCCCTGATGGTCTACGACGCCATCGCCGTGTACGGCACGAAGCACATGATCACCCTCGCCGACGCCGTGACCGAGATGAAGGTCCCGATCCTCCTCGTCATGCCGTCGGAACCGGGGTTCGACTACACGCAGAGCGGGAGCCTGAAGCAGCAGCAGGCGAAGCCGCGCGAGGAGCGGGAGGCGATGTTCATGGGGCTCGGGGACGTCGTGATCCCCGGGGTCCTCGTGGTCTCGGCGTTCATCTCCCTCCCCGCCCACGCCCTCGCGTTCGGGATCGGCGGCAACCTCGTCGCGGCGGTCGGGGCGCTCCTCGGCTCGCTCGTCGGCTACCTCTTCCTGATCCGGCTCGTCAGCCGGGGGAACGCCCAGGCGGGGCTTCCGTTCCTGAACGGGGGCGCGATCGCCGGCTACGTCGTCGCCTATCTCGCGGTCTTCCACAACCCGTCGTTCGGGATCCAGCTGGCGTTCTAGGGAACGGGGACACCGGTCGATGCCGCGGAAGGTGGAGGACGTCCGGGTCGACGATGCGCCGAGCCTCGACGTCCTCGCCCGACGGCTCGAGGCGGGAGGCGGGTTCACCGCGAAGGCGGTCGGGGAGGGGGTCGACCTCCTCGCCCGGATCCTCGGCGACGAGGAGATGACCCGGTTCCTCTCGTTCCCCGCCGACCTCGTCGCCACCGGGACCCGGGGGGTCCTCGCCCAGCTGGTGCGCGACGGGTACGTCGACGCGGTGATCACGACGTGCGGCACCCTCGACCACGACATCGCGCGGTCGTTCCGGCCGTACTACCACGGGGAGTGGAACCTCGACGACGCCGAGCTCCACCGGAAGGGACTCTACCGGCTCGGGAACCTGATCATCCCCGTGGGGAACTACGGCCCCGTCGTCGAGCGGTTCCTCCAGCCGCTCCTGCGGAAGCTTTGGAAGAACGGCACACGGGCGATCTCCACCCGCGACCTCGTCTGGGCGATCGGCGACGCCCTGGGCCCCAAGCGGGGCGTCGGCAGCCTCGCGCGGGCCGCGTTCGAGAAGAAAGTTCCGGTGTTCATTCCCGGGATCACGGACGGCGCGGTCGGTTCGCAACTGTGGCTGTTCTGGCAAGACCACAAGGGGCTCTCGGTCGACCTGATGGGCGACGAGCAGGCGCTCTCCGACCTCGTCTACGGGGCGAGGCGGTCCGGCGCGGTGATGCTCGGGGGCGGGATCTCCAAGCACCACACGATCTGGTGGAACCAGTTCCGCGACGGCCTCGACGCGGCGCTCTACATCACCACGGCCGTCGAATGGGACGGGAGCCTTTCCGGGGCGCGGACCCGGGAAGCGGTCTCGTGGGGGAAGGTCAAGACGACCGCCCGCCACACGACGATCGACGGCGACGTCACGGTGCTGTTCCCCCTGATGGTCGGCGCGGCCCTCGAGCGGCTCCGCCGGTAGCCCACAAGAGCCACCATTATAGGGGGCGCGCGAGTCGGCCGCCCTCGTCCGTGGGCCCGTAGCTCAGTCCGGTCAGAGCAGGCGGCTCTTAACCGCAAGATCAGGGGTTCGAATCCCCTCGGGCCCGGCCCCCCGGGGAACCGCTCCTCCATGCGTTCGGCGCCCTCCGCGACACGACGCGGGAACGGCGCCCCTCCCGCCGCGGAAGATTCAAGACCGGGTCCGGACTCCCCGGCCCGAGCGGGGCATGGAAGAGAGTCTCCTCACCGACGCGGCGGTTCGGGCGCACCGGTACCGGCAGTCGCTCCCGTCGCGCGGCGTCGTCCCGGCCGGGGACGCGGTAGAGGCGGTCGAGCGCCTCTGCGGGTCGCTCCCGGAGGAGGGGGAGGATCCCTCGTCGATCCTCCAGCGGCTCGACGAGTTCGGGTCTCCCGCCACCGTCAGCACCGCCGGAGGGAGGTATTTCGGGTTCGTCATCGGGAGCTCCCTGCCCGCCGCGCTCGCGGCGAACTGGCTCGCCGGAGCCTGGGACCAGAACGCCGCCGTGCAGTCGATGTCTCCCGTGGCGGCCCGGTTGGAGACGACGGCGCTGGCGTGGATCGGCGATCTGCTCGGGATCCCCCCGACCGCGCGCGGGGCGTTCGTCACCGGGGCCACGATGGCCAACTTCTCCGGGCTGGCGGCCGCGCGACATGCGCTCCTCGAGGCCGCCGGATGGTACGTCGAGGCCCGCGGTCTCTTCGGGGCCCCTCCGGTGACCGTGATCGTCGGCGACGAGGTCCATGTCTCGGTGCTCAAGGCGCTCTCCCTCCTCGGCTTCGGACGGGACCGGGTCGTCCGGGTCCCCGCCGATGACCAGGGCCGGATGCGAACGGATCGACTTCCGGAGATTCACGGCCCGACCGTGGTGTGCGCGCAAGCCGGAAACGTGAACACCGGGGCGTTCGACCCCGCGCGCGAACTCTGCGAGTGGGCGCATCGCGGCGGGGCGTGGGTCCATTTCGACGCGGCGTTCGGCCTCTGGGCCCACGCGAGCCCCGGCCGGAGAGCGCTCACGGCGGGGATTGACGGGGTCGACTCTTGGGCGGTCGACGCCCACAAGTGGCTCAACGTGCCGTACGACAGCGGCGTGGTGTTCGTCCGCGACGGTCGGCATCTTCGCGCCGCGATGTCGGGAGCCGCGGCCGCGTACCTGCCGCAGTCGACGCTCGGGGAGGCGATGGAGTACACCCCGGAGATGTCGCGCCGGGCGCGCGGGGTCGACGCGTGGGCCGCGCTCCGGTCGCTCGGACGAGCGGGGATCGCCGACCTGGTCGAACGGTGTTGTCGGCACGCCACCCGGATGGCGTCGCTCCTTCGCACGGGAGGATGCCGGATCTTGAACGAGGTCGTTCTGAACCAAGTCCTGGTTTCGTTCGGAAGCGACGAGCGAACACGCCGGGTGATCGACGCGGTGCAGCGCGACGGCACGTGCTGGTGCGGCGGCACCGTCTGGCACGGCACGGCCGCCATGCGGATCAGCCTGAGCTCGTGGGCGACCACCGACGACGACGTCGATCGCTCCGCCGCCGCGATCGTCCGCGTCGCCTCGACGACGCCCGCCTAACCTCCGGCTCCCGGGCCGCCGGAAGTCGGCCCCGGGGCCCGCGAGAGGCCCCGAGCCGGCCGGAGGGGATCCTCCCGTAGGGTCCGTCGCCGCCCCCGCCGACGACCTTGAGGGACGCGGCGTTCTCCGGGCCTCGCCACCCCCATCGACCCGAACCCATCCGAAGCCTTAACAATGAATGAATATTCACTCATCCAACCACGGGACTCTCCATGCCGCGATCGGAACTCGCCAACCGAGAGATTCGGCGCGAGTCGGCCCACCGGATCTTCGAAGCCGCCCGGATCGTCTTCGCCCGCGAAGGGAGGGCGGCGACGATGGAGGAGGTCGCCGAGGAGGCCGGCATCAGCCAAGGTCTGGCCTACCGGTACTTTCCGAGCAAGCAGGCCCTGTACATCGCCCTGATCAAGGATGCCCTCCACGCCCCCGAGTCTCCGAGGGCCCGGTTGGAGGGGGCCGACTCTCCGGGCGCCCGGCTCGCGACGATGGTGTCCAACATGGTGATCCTGAGGCGGGATTGCCCGGAGCTCACTCGCATCCCCCAGCTCGCGGCGGGGGACAAGGACCTCCCTTCCGCGTTCCGGAGGGAATTGATGCAACACGGTCAGCGGATGATTCGATCCCTTCGGCAACGGATCGTCGACGCCCAGGAGTCGGGGGAAATCTCCCGGGACGACCCCGACCAGCTGGTGGTGGCCCTCCTCTCGACCCTGGACGGATTGTCTCGGATCCCCGCTGGCGTGACCGCCCTGGGCGGGGCGTCGAGTTTCCCGAACCCGGAGATTATCCTGCGGATGCTCTCGCTGCGCCTCCAGGAGCCGGGGAAGGGGCCCGGGGCGAACCGGAAAAGTCCCCCGTCCGCGCCACCCGAACGCGGGTCCTCATGACGGTCCCCTCCATTGAAACCCGGGGCCTGACGAGGAAGTTCGGCTCGTTCACCGCGCTCGATCATCTCGACCTCAAGGTCGAGGGCGGCAAGTGCGTGGGATTCCTCGGACCAAACGGATCGGGGAAGACGACCACGCTGAAGCTGCTGACCGCGATGATCTACCCCACCGAAGGCGAGTGCTACATCAACGACATCCCGTGCCACACGGACCGGACGGCGGCCCTGGCGGGCGCGGGGGTGCTGATCGAGAGCCCGGAGATCTATCCGTCGCTCACCCCGAACGAGGCCCTCGAGATGGTCGAGGACGTCCGCGGAATCCCCCGGGACGAGTGGAAGGGCCGCATCGAGACGGTCCTCGCCGAGGTCCGGATGTCCGACTGGGCGGACAAGAAGGTCGGAAAGTTCTCCAAGGGAATGAAGCAGCGGGTCAACATCGCCGCCGCCCTGGTCCACGATCCTCCGGTCGTCCTTCTGGACGAACCGTCCACCGGCCTCGATCCCCGCGGCATGAGCGAAGTCCGGGCGATCCTCCGCGCGCTCAAGCAAACGCACCGGCTGATTTTCATGAGCAGCCACTTGCTGAGCGAAGTCACGGAAGTTTGCGATGAGGTCGCGTTGCTCGACCACGGCAAACTCCGGTTCTACGACACCCTCCCGAACGTGGTCTCGCGATTCGGCAAGGATCAAGGGTCGGTCGACGTGACGTTCGACCACCCGGTCGACCCGGCGGCCGTGCGGAGGATTTCGGGAATCCCCTCGGACGTGACCGACATCACCCCGCTCGGGACCAGTCAGGTCCGGATCAAGTTCTCCGGCCCGTCCGCGTCCAAGAAGCTCCTCCTGAGGATCCTGGTCGACGCGGATCTGGGCGTGGTGGGATTCGTGGAATCGGAGAGTGCTCTCGAGGAGATCTACCTGAGTCAGATCTCCCGGGGGGAGTAACTTGGCGACCATCTCCCCGGCGACCACCGACCCGGTGGCCTCCTCGCTCATCCGATTCCGTGCCCCGCCTCTGCTCCACCAGATCCCGAAGCTGGCCCGGTATCAGCTCCGGGAGTACCTCCGGTCCCGCCGATTTTACGCCATGGCCGGGATCATCGTCTTCCTCGGGACAGTTCTCACGGCGGTCACGGGATACTACCGCGGCCCGCTCGTAACCGATCCCGTCACCTTCTACGGGACCGACTGGGGCGGGGCCGCGAGCTTCCTCGTCGTTCTGGTCGCCGTCCTCTTCGGGGGCGACGCCATCGCCGGGGAATTTCAGAACAAGACGGGGTACTTCCTGATGGGGCTCCCGGTCCGGAGGTCGACGGTCTACCTGGGCAAGTTCCTCGCCGCGTACGCCGCCGCGGCGGCGATGATGGGGCTATTCTTAGGGATCCTGCTCGCGAACGGGATCTTCTATTTCGGCTCGAGGGCCGCCCCGTGGCAACTGGGACTGTCGGCGCTCCTCGCGTTCGTCTACCTCGGCGCGGTCCTCGGGGCCACCTTCATGTTCAGTTCCTTGTTCAAGACGAGCGCGTACGGCTTCGTCCTGACGGCGCTCCTGTTCCTGATCGGATTTACGCTCCTCCAGGACTACATCTCCGCGATCGCTCACGCCCAGCCGTGGATGGTCATTTCCTACGCCAGTGGGACGATCAGCAGCGTGTTCGACCCGACCGTCAATTGGGGCCTGAACGGAAGCTGGACCCTGATGCGAGGCGACATCGACAAGAACGTCGTCGTGAAGATCTACACCGTGGCCGGTGTGGCCGAGGGGATCCTCATCATGCTCGGGTATCTCCTCGTCACGAGCCTGGTCGGACTTTCGTTGTTCGAGCGCGAAGACTTCTCGTGAGGTCGGCAGTGTCCGCGCCACCGCGCGCATCGCAAGATGGGTCGACTCGCCGGCTCCTCGACCGAGCATATTGGGGATGACCGAATTGGACTCGGGAGATTCGCTCGGCCGTCGTCCTTTGGAAAGTCGGGGACTCTAGCCTACCGGGGCGGCGCGGTTCGGGTTCCGAGCGGGATCTCCCGTTCGGCCCCGCAAATGAGAACCCTCGCGGTTCGGGACCCCTCGCACCCGGCGAGCTCGCGAGGAACCGCTGCCCGCCTCTTCTTATAGCGCATGCTTCATGTTCCCTACGCCATGAAGCTCGTCCAGACCGCGATCGAGGAGGACGATTACCAGTTGCTGCGCCGCCGGGCGGCGGCCGAAGGGAAGAGTATGAAGGAGGTCGCCCGCGAAGCGCTCCGTGCGCACTTGTTGCCCGACCGGGTCAACCCCAACGACCCGATCTTTCACGCCTTCCCGCTCCTTCGCGCGAAGGGGAAGACAACGTGGGGTTCGAGAGACCACGACGAACTGCTCTACGGCCCCGCGAAATGATCTTCGTCGACTCGGGAGCGTGGATCGCGCTCCTCGACGGGCGGGACGGCTTTCACCGTGCCGCGCTCGCGTTCCAGCGCGAACTCGTCCGGGGCCGGCATGGGCGCTTGGTGACTTCGGATTACGTGTTGGATGAGGCGGTGACGTACCTGCGTCGCCGTGGTCCGGTCGACCAGATCCGTGCGTTCCGCGAGCTTCTCGTTTCGAGCGAAAGCGTGGAGGTGGTGGGGACCGCACCCGAACGCTTCTGGTCCGCCTGGGGTCTCCTCGTCGATCACGGGGACAACCGGTGGAGCCTGACGGACTGCGTCAGCTTCGAGACGATGCGCGCGCTCGGGATTCGGACGGTCTTCGGGTTCGATGCAGACTTCCGGCAAGCCGGATTCGAGTTGCTCCCGTCCCCAGGATGATTGCCCCGTCGACTCTGCGAATCCCTCGGGAGGGAGAGTAGGACCCCTCGCCCCCGGGCCGAAGCGTAAGTTGCCTCCCCCGCGGCTCTGTCCGTCGCGGGATTCGTGAAACGACCCGGGGCGGCCCGACTCCCCCGGCAGCGGCCCAGTGCGCGTCCGCAAGAGCCGGGGCGGGCGCTTTATTGTCCGCCACCCTTCCCCACTCGAGCAGAAGGCGGGTCGATGCCGCGACAGACCGACTACCGGGCCATGAAGCTCGGGAAGCAGGAGCCCCGCCTCGACCCGAGGACCCTGCAACTCGCAGACTACCTCGTTCCCGCGGGGTTGGCGCCGCCCCCGCCCACCGTGAACTGGGGCGCGAAGGTCGCGGCATGGCCAATGATGGGGAACGACACCATCGGCGACTGCACGACGGCCGCGGCCGGCCACTGCATCGAGGAGTGGACCACCGACGCGGGGGACCCGGTGATCGTTCCGGATGCCGAAATCATCGCGGCGTACGCGGCCGTCTCCGGCTACGACCCCGCGACCGGCAGCCACGACGTCGGGGCGAACGAGCTCGACGTCCTCAACTACTGGCGGAAGACGGGAATCGGGGGCCACGCGATCCAGGCGTACGTCGCGCTCGAGCCCGGCAACCTCGACCACGTCCGGGACAGCGTGTCGCTGTTCGGGAACTGCTACATCGGATTGGCCCTGCCGATATCAGCCCAGACCCAAGAGGTCTGGTCCGTCCCCACCGGAGGCGCCGTCGGAGACGGAGCCCCGGGTTCCTGGGGCGGCCACGCGGTCCCGGTCGTCGCGTACGACGCGGAGAGCCTGACTGTCGTGACGTGGGGCGCCCTCAAGGAGATGACCTGGGGGTTCTGGGCGGCGTACTGCGACGAGGCGTACGCGCTGCTGAGCGACGACTTCCTCACGGCCGGTGAAACTCCCGCCGGGATCGACCTCGCCGCATTGACGTCGGACCTCCGCGAAATCGAAAACTGAGCGGGCCGGCGCCCCGGTCCGCCCGATCGGACCCGAGCCGGTTTCTCCCCGCGATCCGGGGACCCGGGCGAGGTTGAAATATCGCGCTCCGAGTCCCCCGCCATGCCGCGAGCGCGACGCCCCGAAGTCCGTCGATGGCTCGCGGTCGCGCTCGTGACGCTCGCCGTACTCGGCGCCGCCGCTCCGTCGCTCGGGACGAGCGGTCCCGTACGAGACCTCCCGGGTCCGCCCCCCGCGCGGACGGCCCCCCCAGGACCCGAGTCCCCCCCGGCAACGGGGCGAACGATCCCGGTCCCGTCCGGAATCGCGGTCGCCGCTCCGGAGAGTTGGTGGAACATCACCTCGGAGAGCCCGAGCCCGCTCCCGGTGTTCTGGTTCACGGAAGGGACCTGGGACGCGGCCGACCAGTACCTGATGTTCTACGGGGGCGACAATTTCACCGGCACCAACCTCCAGGCGACCGAGACGTTCTCCAACGGGTCATGGTCTCTGGTCCCGTCGACCGGGACGAGCCCGGGTCCGCTCGACGGGCCCTCGCTCGCGTACGATCCCTCCGCGGGCGAGGTGGTGATGTACGGCGGCCTCTCGTCGTACAGCCCATTTGCGTACACGAACCTCACCTACACCTACGTCGGCGGCGCCTGGACCTCCCACCAGCTGGACCCGACCCCGCCGGCCCGCCTCGCCGGCTCGATGACGTACGACGCCGGCCTCGGCGGCGTCGTCCTATTCGGAGGGTACAACAACTCCGACCCGACGGGCGGGACCCTCCTGAACGACCTCTGGCTGGACAAGGCGGGCGCCTGGTCCCCCCTTTCGGACGCCGGTGCCCCCCCGGTGCGAACGTGGGCGTCTCTCAGCTACGACCCGAACCTCGGAGAACTCGTGCTGTACGGTGGGATTTCGCCGAGCTCGACTTGCCTCGGCGACACGTGGACGTACAACGGGACCTGGACCCATGTGACGGTGCCCTCGGGGGGCCCACCCGCGCTCGCGGGGACGGAGCTCACGTACGACCCAGAGCTCGGCGCCACGGTACTCCTGGGAGGAGAGAGCTGCACCGGCACCCCGGCCCTCAACCCCTCGGCCTGGACGTTCAACGGAACCGCTTGGAACGCGCTCTCGGCCCCCGGCGCGCCCGAAGGCCACCTGTATGGGGTCGCGGCGTGGGACCCCGTGGAGCAGATGCTCGTCGTGGCCGGCGGTCAAACCTCCGGGAGCACGACCGACGTCCTCTCCCCTCCGCTCGGAGCGGCCGTCGCGAGCGGCCCCGCCGCCGCGGACGTCGGCGAACTCGTGAGCTTCCACGCGAACGTGACCGGCGGCGTCCCCGAACGATCGATCGCGTGGGACTGGGGAGATGGCACGCCCCGCTCGACTGACGCGAGCGGAACCCATGTCTACGCGGAACCCGGAACGTACTCGGTCTCCCTCCACGTCACGGACGCGACGAACGCGACCGCGAACGCGAGCGCCACGATCGTCGTTTCCTCCGCGATTCGAGCGGCGATCGAGCCGTCCGCGGCCGCGACCGACGTCGGGTTGAACGTCACGTTCTCCGTCGAGAATGCCGGCGGCACGGGCAACGTGACGGACGCGTGGTCGTTCGGGGACGGCGCGACCGGCTCCGGCGCCGAGGTCGACCACGTCTACACCTCCGCGGGGAACGACTCGGTCACGGTCACGGCGAGCGACTCGGTCGGCGGAGTTGCATCGGCCGAAGTCTCCGTCGAGGTTTTTCCGATGCTCACCGTCGGTCTGACCGGACCGTCGTATGCCGATGCCGGTGTCCCGGTGGCGTTCACCGCGCATGTCGTGGGGGGGGACCCTCCTTTCCGGTACGCGTGGTCGACCGACGACGGGACCAACGGCGGTGACCCGACCTTCTCGCCCGTCTTCCCAATCGCCGGCAGCCAGACGGTCCATATGACCGTGGAAGATGCGGCCAACGCCTCGGCGCCGGCCCAACTGGCCGTTTCGGTCGCGGCTCCGCTCTCCGTCGCGATCACCGGGCCCTCGACCGTACGTAGCGGTGCGCCGGGGACCTGGTCCGCCGCCGTGACCGGCGGGGTCGGTCCCTACGAGATCACGTGGCTCGGCCCGGCGGGGGCGAACGCGACCGGGCCAACCGCGAATCTCTCCCTCTCGGCGACCGGCACTTCGGTACTCACGGTCCATGTTGCCGACGCCGCGAACGGTTCGGCGTCGGCGATGGACGTCGTCGTGGTGACCCCGGCCTCCTCCGGAAGCACGACCTTCGGGGTCTCGACCCCCGACCTCGTCGTGGCGGCGGTCCTCGTGGTCGCCGGGGTGGCCGTTGCCTCGGTCCTCGTGCTCCGTCGGAGCCGCTCGGGCGGCGGCCCCGGCGGGGCGTAATCCCACCGGGGCTTCGACCGGTTCGCCGGCGGAATTCCCGTGGGGACCGACGGTCACGCGGGGGCGATCGCGCGGGCTTCGACCGAGCCTCGCTCGAGGGCGCGACGGAATCCGGCGAACGAGAGGGACGACCCCACGATCGGCACGACATGCAGGACCGCGGCGACCCGCAACGAACGGTCTTGGTAGCGGTCGGCGAACCGCCAGCTCCCCAACGCATGCCCGGAGAATCCCACAAGGGAGAGCCCGAGCCCGAGGACCACGAGCGGGACCCCGAACAGCACCGCCACGGGCGCGAGGGCGTACGAGGGGGCGTAGTCGGCACCGGCGAGGAACATCCCGAGCCCGCCCAGCGCCAGGGCGGCCCCGAGCAGCCCGGCGAGGGTCAAGAACGCCGGGTCCGTGAAATCGCGGGACGACGTCGCCATCGCCCGGAACCCCGAGAAGTAGAGGAGGAAGGAGGCGACCCCGGCCGTCGCTCCCGCTCCGAGGAGGGCGACGGGCGCCGGAGCGAGGCGCACGAGGGCTCCGGCGTTCCATCCGACGCCCGGATGCGAGAGAACGGTCCCGGCGAGGGAGAGGGCGCCCCCCACGAGAAGGACCTGGGAGAGGACCGCGACCAGCGAGGCGTTCCGGAGCGACACGACGCCGGCCCGCTCGGGGACGTCGACCGCCTGCAGGAACGCCGACTCCCGGAGGATCCCCATCCCCCGGATCGCGACGTACTCCCCGAAGACGATGCCAACGATGAAAAAGCTCACGGGGTACGGCTCGTACCATCCGATGAACAACCCCGCCCAGGTCGCCGTCACGGCGATCAGGATCGAGACGACGACCGCGGACAGGACGCGCTTCGTCAACTGGACGGCGATGGCCGCCGGAGTCACCATCAGCGCGAAGATCAGGAGCACGCCGATGATCTGGACCGCGATGGAGATCGTGATCGCGAGCAGGACCATGAACGCGAGGTTGAGGGCGACCATCGGCAACCCCTTCGCCTCGGCGACGTCCTCGTCGAGCGAGGAGAAGAGCAGCGGGCGGTAGATCAGCGCGACGACCGCGAGCACCACCAGGCTCGCGTAGACGGTGAAGACCACCTGGGACGTGCTGATTCCGAGGACTTCCCCGAACAGAATCGAGTACGCCTCGGTCGCGTACCCTTGGTACAGGCTCAGGAACAACAGGCCGAGCCCGAGGGCGAACGCCAGCACGGTCCCGATCTCGACGTCCCGGCTCGAGGCACGCTTGCCGAGGAGCGCCATCCCGCTCGCGGTGCCGATCGTGAACACGAGGAGCCCGTAGACGGGCTGGACCCCGACGAGGACGGCGGCGGCGGCGCCGGAGAATCCCGTGTGGCCGAGGGCGTGGGTGGCGAACGACGAACGACGGAGGACGACGAAGTAGCCGATCAGCCCCGCGACGAGCGCGATGACCGTCCCGGCTTCGAAGGCGTTCCGCATGAACTCGAACTGCCAGATCGCGCGCAGGTCGCTGACGATGTCCCATTGGAACGCCGGACCGGCGGCCGACCCGCTCACGCCCCCTCCTCCCCGTGGTCGTCCTCGCCGCCGACGATCACGATGTTGTTGCGGGAGTCGCGCAGCACTTCGACGTGCACGCCGTACAGGGCGGAGAGGCTCTCGGAGGTGAGGACGTCACTCGGACGGCCCGTCGCGACCTTCCCGTTCGCGATGTAGATCACCTTGTCGAGGCACTTGATCATCGGGTTGATGTCGTGGGCCACGAGGAGCGTCGTCACGCCCCGCGCCTGGACGAGACCGTGGATCGTCTCGACGAGCTCGCGGCTCCTCCGCAGGTCGAGGTTGGAGAGCGGCTCATCGAGCAGCAGCATCTCGGGGTTCCCGACGAGCGCCTCGGCCAGGAACACCCGTTGGAGCTCTCCGCCCGAGAGCGAGCCGAGTGGTTTCGAGCCGAGGTCGGACGCCCCCACGTCGGCGAGGACCTTCGCGGCGGCCTCCCCCTCGGCGCCGAGTCGGAACCGGGGGCCCCATACGGTCGGCGCGAAGCGGCCCCCCGGCCCCCACCGGGTCCCCGGGTAGCCCAGCCGAACGAGCTTGTCGCATTCGAGGTGGGTTTCCCGGTCGATCGTGTGCCGCTGCGGGACGTACCCGATCCGGGGGTTGCCCCGGCGCGGCGCGTCGCCGAGGACGCTTAACCGACCGCTGGACGGCCAGTGGAGGCCGAGCAGCATCCGGAACAGCGTCGTCTTGCCGGCCCCGTTCGGCCCGATCACGGCGACGAACTCGCCGGGTCGGACGTCGAACGTCGCCTCCTTCCAGACGACCTTGTTCCGGTACCGGACCTCGAGATTCTCCGCCCGGATCGCCGGCGCCCCGGCCCGGGGGGTTTGGGTGAGCGGCGGATGGGTCGCCGGGGGGAGGGGCGCGCTAGCCGCCACGCGTCGTCACTGCCCGAGCTGGTAGGCGTTCAGGGCGTTCTCGAGCTGGTTGTACTGCCCGTACATCCAGTCCTGGAAGCTCGTGTCGGACGGCTGGATCGTTTCACTGACGAACGTCACCGAGACGTTGTGCTGCGCGGCGACCGCCTTCATCGACGTCGTGATCGGGGTCACCGTCTGGATGTTGTAGACGAGGACCTTCACATTTCCACTCTCGAGCTGGCACTGGAACTGGGTGACGCTCTGGGTCGGAGGGTCGTTCCCCTCCGCCACCGCCTCCATGAACGGCTGCGGCGAGATGAGGTCGAGGCCCGTGTAGTTGGCCAGGTAGACGAAGATGCTCTCCGTCGACGCCACGACGGTCCCTTTGAATTCGTCCCGGATCTGGTTGGCCCGGGCATACAGCTGGTCGATCGAGACGCCCTGGGCGCCGCCCCCCGTCGACGTGTTGAGGTTCGCGAAGTTCTGCTGGAAGACGCTCGTCGCGGACGGCTCGAGAGCCACCAGGTCCGAGTACATCGCGAGCAGGGTGTGGTTGACGTAGAGCGGATTGTACCACTGGTGGGGGTTCCCTGTCACGATCCCCCCCGTGACACTGACCCCGTTCAGGACGCCGACGTTCAAGACTACCTGGTGGTTGGTATCCGAGGCGTTGATCAACTGGAGCGCCCAATCGTCGTAGCCGACCCCGTTCACGACCACGAAGTTCGCCTCGGCGATCGCGGCGCCGTCGGAGGCGTTCGCCTCGTATTCGTGCGGGTCGGCGTTGGGGTCGCTTACGATGCTCAGGACCGAGGTGAGGTTGCCCCCCAGCTGGCCCAAGAGGCTGCCCCAGAAGTTTTCCCCGGCGACGACCTGGATAACCGTTCCGAATGCCAAGGGATCGATCGACCCGTGGACCGTCGTGGCGGCGGCGAAATTGGGAGTCGTGTCACCGGAGACGACGCCCTGCGTCGCGTTGGCTCCGAGCTGATCGGGCGTGAAAGAGGCGCACGGATTCCCCGGCGTCTGACTCGTCACGACTTCGTAGGCGACGGCGCTTCCCGCCACGACGAGCACGACCGCGATCGCGAGGTACTTCAGGTTCGAGGACACCGGGCGTCGGGGTGGAAGGAACCGGCCGGGAGCCGTACTTCCCCCGCTCCGGGTGGCCGGGGACTCTGGAGGCGCCACGGCGCCCTGTGGGCCGGGGCCGACCATCGTCAGTTCCCTCCTTCGCGGCCGCGATTCGAGCACGGGACGATCGGCTCCCCGTGCGGACAGACTGTGGGGTGACCCTCGGCGGCGCAGACCCGCTCCACCGTCTCATGGGAGATCGAGAGGTCGACTTCGCGGGCCGCCGCACACGTGGCTTCCGGGGAGAGGCCGAGGCTACCGAACAGGGTTTCGGCGACCCGGTGATGACGTTGGTACTCGACCAGGGTGCCTCGGCCTTTCGCGGTGAGCCGGGATTTCCCCCGGTAGCGAGCGACGAGACCCTGCTCTTCGAGCGGAGTCAGGTGGCCGAGCGCCGAGGGCGCGGTGACGTGCATGGTAGATGCGATCAGCTTCAGCGAGACCCCGCGCTCCGCCGTTTCCTTCCCGACAATCGCCTGCAGGGTCTCGAGCTGCCGGCGGGTCAGCTTCTGGAGGGGTTCCATGGTCCCGCAACGAAGCACGACAGAATATATAGGCTACCCTAATTATTAGTGTGGCACAAGTTTGAGGGTTCCTTCCAGCCTCGACCGGCCGACGAGGCGGGAACCTCGCGGTCCCGAGGGCGCGCTGCGCACCCTTCGACGGCATCCTGCGCGCTTTCCCGAATCGCGCTGGCCCCGCGGGAGCGTGGGACCGTCGGATCGGGGGGGCGCAGTCGGGATATCTCCGGGCGAACTCGACGTTCCATGGCGGGTCTTCGATCGATTGCGGTGGCCGTGGACGGATCGGCGTCAGCGGAACGGGCCTTGGCCTCGGCGATCGACCTCGCGAAACTTGCATCCGCCCCCCTCTGCGTCGTCGGCATCGTCCCCGCTCCCCTCGTTTACTCCGACGAAGGAGGGATCATCCTCGAAGTGCTGGCGGAGAACCGCCGCGCCTTCGAGGCGCTTGTCAATCGGTCGGCCGAGAGCGCGCGGACCGCGGGCGTACGCCCGGTGACGACCGAAGTCCGGGAGGGTGCGATCATCGACCAACTCCTCGGGTTCTTGGATGAGAAGAAGCCCGACCTCCTCGTGATGGGGGCCCGGGGACTCTCGACGACGGCGCGACTCCTCCTCGGAAGTGTGAGCGATGGCGTGCTCCACCACGCGAACTGCTCGATCCTGATCGTTCGCCCACCGACCGCGCCCCCCCGAGTCGCGAAAGGGCGAGCGCGCCGGACCTAGACCCGGCCGCGGGACACCAGAGCGCCGCGGCCCCGCCCGGCGAATTCCTCGACGAACGGGCTCGCCCACGGCCGAGGCCGTGCGATTCCGTGGCTTGCCGAACCGCACCGCGGCACGGGCGTTTGGCCTTGCCTGCGAAAGCGATATCCCCCGCACCTCGCTCGCCGCCCGTCTCACCAGAGCGGGTCCCGCTTCGGACGACGCGCGAATCCATGGGCGGTCACAGCATCGAGACTCGGCATCTCACCAAGCAATTCGGGAAGTTCGTCGCGCTCGATGCCCTCGACCTCCGGATCGAGGGGTCGAAGTGCGTCGGATTCCTCGGCCCCAACGGCGCCGGGAAGACGACGACTCTGAAAATGCTCACCGACATGCTCTTCCCGAGCAGCGGCGAGTGCTTCCTCGACGGGATCTCGGTCCAGAAAGACCGGAAGCGGGCGCTCGAGGCGTGCGGGGTGCTGATCGAGTCCCCGGAGATCTACCCGTCGCTCACTCCTCGCCAGGCGCTGGAGATGGTCGCCGACCTCCGGAATGTGCCAGTGGCGGAGCAGAAGATCCGGATCCCCGCCGTCCTCGAGGAGGTCAAAATGTCCGACTGGGCCGACAAGAAGGTCGGAAAATTCTCGAAGGGGATGAAGCAGCGGGTCAACATCGCCGCGGCCCTCGTCCACGACCCGCCAATCCTCCTCCTCGATGAGCCGGCGACCGGACTCGACCCCCGGGGAATGGCCGAAGTCCGCGACATCGTGCGGGGGCTGAAGAAACGGAACCGCTTGGTCTTCATGAGCAGCCACATCCTTCCCGAGGTCACCGACGTCTGCGACGAGGTCGCCCTGATCAACCACGGGAAGCTGCTGTTCTACGACACGCTCGACAATGTGACGGCGAAGTTCTCGCACGGCCAGATCTCGGTCGATGTGAACTTCGTCCATCCCCTCTCCGACGCGGACGTCGCCGCGAAGGTTGCGAGCCTGCCCGGGATCGTCCGGGTCGAGCAACTCGACCCGCGACGCCTCCGGCTCTACACCCCCGGCGGCCCCGAGGAAGAGGCGAAGATCCTCCGGGGGCTCATCTCGGCCGGGCTGGACGTCGTGTCGTTCCAGGAATCGAAGAGCGCGCTCGAAGAAGTCTACCTGAGCCAGATCTCCCGGGGGGACTGAGCGATGGGAGCCACGATCCCGGCGAGCGGAGTGTCCGTTCCCGAGGGGACGACCCCGGCGCTCACCTCCCCGGCGAGCCACATCCAGGTGTTCCGGCTCGCGCGCTACCAGCTCCGCGACTACCTGCTCTCCCGGCGGTTCATCCTGATGCTCGGGATCGTCGCCGTCCTCGGCGTGATCCTCACGAGCGTGATCGGCTACTACCGACCCGCGTCACTGCTCGGCACGTCGGACAACTTCTACAACCAGATCTGGGCCGGGGCAGTCACCGTCGTCATCGTGTTTGCGGGCGTCATCTTCGGCGGCGACGCGATCGCCGGCGAGTTCCAGAACAAGACCGGGTACTTCCTCATGGGGCTCCCGGTCAAGCGCGCGACCGTCTACAGTGGAAAGTACGTCGCGGCGTTCGTCAGCTCGTTCGTGGCGCTCGTCGCCTTCGCTGCGATCCTCCTGGGGAACGCGGCCTTCTACTTTGGGACGGGAGCGTTCACCGTCGCGTTCCTGGAGTCGTTCCTGCTCGCGGTCGTCTATCTGCTCGCCCTGCTCGGCGCGACGTTCCTGTTCAGTTCGATGTTCAAGACCAGCACGTACGCCGTGCTCGTGGTGGCGGTGATGTTCATTTTCGGGTTCAGCATCGTCCAGGCCCTCGTCGCCGGCCTGATCAAGATCGAACCGTGGTTCATCATCTCCTACGCGTCGCCCGTGATCGGCTATCCGTTCGACGCGACCATCCCCGCGCACATGGTGACGGTGACGTCGATGGGCCCGCGCGGCCACACGACCTCGTTCACTTCGTACAACCCTACCTACGCGGAAGGCGTCGTGATCATGCTGGGGTACTTCCTCGTCACGGCGATCCTCGGGCTCCTCCTGTTCGAGCGCGAGGAATTCACCTAGGTCGGTCGCGGCCGCCCTTCCCCCGCGGTGGGGTGGCCTCCCACCCCCCGCGGGACCGCTCGCTTCCAACTTATCCGGGCAACCGGTGCCGCTCGAAGACCAGCTGGCCGTGAAGGTTCGTCGCGGTGACGACCTCCTCCCCCTCGATACGGAGCACGAGGATCTCGCCAAGGGCGAGCTTGTGGGGAAGCGACGAAGCGGCCGCCAGGTCCGCGCGTGCCGCGGTAGCGGAGGCGGGAGCCCCACGCGAGGCCACGGGCCCGGGGGCATCGGCGACGGCCCCTCCGGCGATCTGGTACGTCTTCTCCCGGCCCTCGCGCACCACGCGGACTCGACCCCGCTGGACCAGGAGGCGCAGGGCGTTGTAGACGGAGTTCTTGTGGAACTTCTTTTCCCGACCCTTGGAGATCCGTTTCGCGAGATCGGAGGTCGACATCCGGACCCCAGGCTTCAACGAACTCAGTTCTTGGACGATCCACTTCTGCGCGCCGCGAAGCTTTCGGGTGGCCTTGGAGCGTTTTCCGGGCATAGTGACAGTGAACGGTCCGACGTTGTAAGCCTAGCTATCCCGGTCGGGGCCCATGAACGATGGTCCTGTCCGGGGGTTACGGTCTCGAACCGCCGCGAGGGGTTTGGGGCCCGCGGGGTGGGTGCTCCGTCCGGCCCTCGTCGGGGCAAGAACCGAGCGGCGTCTACGAACCGACCCGGTACGAGGGGATCCGCTCGGCCGCGGGGCCAAACACCGCGGGGAATCGCTCGGGGTTCTCGACGACCATCGGATGGTCCCATTCCCGCCCGACGGCGCACGAAGCACACCAGGTGTGCCCGTAGTAGACGACCGCCTGGCTCCGGCACGAACGGCACACCGGTCCGCCGCATTCGGGGCACGGCTGCCACTCCTCCGGGTCCGGCACGAATCGCGAGCAGCTCGAACACATCGAGGACGGGTCGAGGTCGAGCGCGGTCGACCCCATCTCCGGGACGGGCGAGAGCACCTCCGCCGAGTTCGCCCCGGCTCGGAGGTAAGGGGGGAGCGGGTGCAACGCCTCGAACATCATCGGATCGAGCCCGGACCCGATCGAGATCCCGTCGTCCGTGCCACTCGCTCCGCCGAGGCCGGGTGCGCCGGGCCAGGAAATCTCGCATCCCGCAGGCAGGGGGTCGAGGATCAGTTCCGTTCCCTTCGCCGAGCGGTGAGGTTCTGCGACCGGTTCCTCCAGAGGTTGCTTCGGAGGCATCCCCTCGGGAAGGGGAACGATCTCACCGTGCAGGACGATGAAGCCGGGCTCCTTGTCCGGAAACGCCGGAATCTCGCCCGGGGCCGTCGGGAACCAGGCGGTCTCCGGGACCGGCCCGACGAGCGCCACGGGGAGTTCGCCGACGACGCCGGGCTGCCAGTGCGACCAAAGTTCGTCCCCGGCCGGGCGGAGCGGCGGGACGGAAGGCGGGGTCGCCACGGCAGGGAGCGGGACGGCGGTGTGCCAGGCCCGGTGGACGAGTTCCTTCCACTCTCGCTCGGCATCGAGCTTCGCGTGGATCGGCGTCGGGGGGGGCGGCGGAGGTCGAGTTCGCGAGGTCGATGCCGCCGCCGAGCGAGCCACGTGCTCCCGCCAGCGATGGTACCCCAGCGTGGTGGCGAGGGCCGCTCCGCCGAGGGCGGCGAGCGCCCACGGAGCGGAGAGACCGATCGACCGGGGACCGCCCAACGCGAGGGCCGACGCGATCCCGAGGCCGGCGGCGGACGCCGCGGGCAGGAAGTAGCGATGGGCCACGTCGGTCCATCGCTCCCACCGCCGGATGGTATCAGGGAGCGAAGAGGGCTGCGCCAAGCGGCCTCCGCTGCTCGATTTCCGGGGGGCGGGGATGAACCTATCGGCCCAGCGGAAACGGTCGGCCGCCGAACCCCACCGGTTTCCGGTCCCTACGCCGGGTTCGAACCCAACCTAATATAGTTAGGAAATATCCTAATTCAATGATGGCGACGCACCCGACCGAGGGGAGCTCCCCCGCGGTCCACCTGCTCCGGACCGAGAGTGGAACGATCGGGTACGAGACTTTCGGGCCGGCGGGACCCTTGATCGTCTGCTCGCCGGGGATGGGCGACCTTCGCCGTATCTACCGGTTCGTAGCGCCGGCGCTCGCGGCCGCCGGCTACCGCGTCGTCGTGACCGACGTTCGAGGAATGGGGCCCGGGACCTCGCACTGGGTCGACTACTCCGAGGCGGCGATTGGACGGGACCTCGTGAACTTGGTGCGGGAAGTCGGCGGGGGGCCCGCAATCCTGGTCGCGAACTCCATCTCCGCAGGCGCCGCCGTCTGTGCGGCCGCCGCCTCGCCCGAGACCGTGTCGGGTCTGGTCCTCCTCGCCCCCTTCGTCCGGGACGTGCCGGTCTCGTTCGGGATGAAGATGGTCTTTCGGCTCGCCCTGATGCGGCCCTGGGGCCCGTCGACGTGGGCTAAGTACCAGGCCACGAAGCTCTACGCGTCGACGCCCCCGGCGGACCTGCCGACCCACACCGCCCAGGTCCTCGCGAACCTCCGCGAACCGGGCCGGATGGTCGGATTTCAGAAGATGGCCCGGACGAACCACGCGTCGGCGGCCGCTTCCCTGGCCAAGGTCCGGTCGCCGACGCTCGTCGTCATCGGGGCCGCCGACCCCGATTACCCCAGCCCACGCGAAGAGGGGCGATGGGTCGCCGATCGGCTCCACGGCGAGCTGGTCGTGCTCGACCGGGTGGGCCACTATCCGCAGGCGGAGGCGCCGGACCGGCTCCTCCCCGTGCTCCTCCCCTTCCTTGCGAAGGTGCGCCCTGCCGCCTAGGGCGGGAGTGACCCGCGCGAAGGTCGTCGACCGGGCGACCCGCATTCTCGACGCCGGGGGCCCGGACGCACTGACCCTCTCCCGGGTCGCCCGCGAACTCGGGGTTCGACCGCCGTCGCTCTTCGACCACATCGAGGGACTTCCGGGGCTCCTCCGAGCCCTCCGGATCCGAAGCTTCGAGGCGCAGACCGAGCTTCTGCGCGCCGCGGCGGTCGGGCGGTCCGAGGACGACGCGCTCCGGGCCGTGGCCCTCGCGTACCGGGGGTTCACGACCGCCCATCCGGGCCTCTACCGGATCTCGGTCCGCACGTACGTGGGCGACGCGCCCGAAGTCCAGCGCGCCGCCGGGGCGCTCCTCAGCGCCTTCCTCGAGATCCTGCGCGGATACGCGATCGCCGAGGACGAGCTCGTCCACGCGGCTCGGTTCGCCCGCGGTGCCCTCCACGGCTTCCTGACCCTCGAGGCGGAGGGGGGGTTCGGGCTCGCCACGAACGTCGACGCGAGTTTCGAGCGGACGGTGGACGCGATCTGTCGGGCCCTCGGTACATGGACGAGCCCGATCGGAGGTTGGTCGTCCGCCTCGACCGCCCGCGGCCGTCCCTCTCGCCCTCGGAGGGCGCGGATGCGATCGGCGGAGCTGGGACGCTGAGAATCCCCTTCCGTCGCCCGTTCGGCCCCTCCGGGGCCGACGAGGGTGTCGTTGTTCGATTACAACCCGTGGCAGAGGAAGTGGGCGCCCAGCCGGTGGAGGATCGCCGGGCTCTCGTACTCCGGACCGAACTCTTCGAGCTGGGCGATGCCCGCCCGCTTCGTCCAGTAGAGGGTGTCCTGGCAGTGGACGCCGATGGTAACGGCGCTGATCGACTCCCGATAGAGCACCCCGTTTGCGGCGAGCTCGTCGGCGGCCAGCTGGGTGCGCATCAGCAACGTCTCCCGGTCGCCCAAGCCGTCGGGGTCGGTGAGCTCCTCGTAGAGGCCGTGGACGCACCAGGGCCGGTACGGCTCCTGGTCGAGGGTCGCCTGGATCCGGTCCCGAAGGGCCGCGATGGGGGCCGGGCCGGACGAGCGACTTGCAGCGGCGTACGTAGCCATACGCATTGACGTGGGTGACACCCCTAGATAAGACCTCGGCCGACGAACGCCTCCGCCTCCGGACGAACGACGTCGCCCCGGCCCCTTCAGATTCATTTAGGGGCGCCCGATTGCGCGGCCGATGTCCGCCGATGTGAAGTTTTACTACGCCGGCCTCCGCGTCCGCCGAATGGAGCCTTCGCTCGCCTTTTACCGGAAGCTCGGCTTCCGGATCGAGGCGCGCGGCACAATGGGCCACGGTGGCGAGTGGGCCCATCTCCGGTTCCCCGGCTCCCCCCAGCGGCTCGAGCTGAACTTCTACCCGAAGGGGAACGAGTTCTACGAGCCGTTCAAGGTCGGGACCCAATTCGACCACTTGGGGTTCTTTGCGAAGGACCCGCTCGCCTGGAAGCGAACGGCCCTCAGGGCCGGGGCGAAGCCGGCGGCCGAATTCGTCGACGGGAAGAGCCGCCTCGTCTACGTCCAGGACCCGGACGGAAACTGGATCGAGGCGTTCGGTCCGGCGACGCCTCCGAAGCGCCGCAAATCGACGAAGCCGTAGAGGCGGGCATGCGCGACGGTTCGGAATCGGGGGACTTCCCGCCCGGAATGACCCGGTACGTCATCGGATTCCTGTGGAAAGGGCCGCATCACGGGGAAGGGTCCCCCGCGGAGCAGGACGAGGTGCAGTCGCTGCACCTCGCCAACACCGACCGGATGCGGAAGCTCGGCGCCCTGGCCGTCGCCGGGCCGTTCCTCGACGACGGCCCGCTCCGCGGGTTATACGTCTTCTACGAGACCTCCGTCCAGAGGATCCGCGAGCTCGCGGCCGAGGATCCGGCCATCTCGGGGGGCCGGCTGACGCTCGAACTCCATCCCTGGCTCGGACTCGAAGGGTTGAGGACCAACGACCCTGCCTGAGCGGAACGCCGCGGCCCGCCGCCCCCGGCCGCCCAGGGCAGACTCGATTGACGTCGCCCTCGCGAGCTACCGGACCCCAAGGGGGGTCCCCGCCGAAGATCGCGTGCTCGCCGCTGCGCTCGTCCGGCTCGGCCGCGCCGTGGCCCACCCGGTCTGGAACGACCCCGGGGTCGACTGGGACGCCTACCGCTGCGTCGTCATCCGGTCCACCTGGGACTATTGGCACGTGAGACCCGCCTACCTCCGATGGGTGAATCGGGTCGCGCGGGCGACGGCGCTGTGGAACCGACCGGAGACGGTCCGGTGGAACACCGACAAGCGGTACCTGCGCGAACTCGAGCGTGCGGGGATCGCCATCGTCCCGACCGTCTGGAGCCCTCGGGGGCGACCGCTCGACCTGGCGTCAACGATGGACGAGCACGGGTGGACGACCGCGGTCGTGAAGCCGGCGGTGTCGGCCGCCGGGGACCGGACGTTTCGCGTCGAGCGCCCGGACGCGGCTCGGGCCCAGCGGCAGCTCGACCGCCTCGCGCGGACCGGCGTCGGGATTGTGCAGCCGTACGTGCCGAGCGCGGCGGAAGGGGGCGAGCGCTCCCTCATCTTTCTCGATGGCCGGTTCTCCCACTGCGTCCAGCGGATCCCCCTCTTCGACCGGGCGGCGCCGGCCCCTCCCGAGACCCTCGTCCGCGCGACGGGGGGGATGCGGCGGCTCGCCGAGGCCGCGCTCGCCGAGTGCCCGGGGGACCTCCTCTACGCCCGAGTCGACCTCATCGACGGAGGCGTTGGGGGCTGGCAGGTGCTCGAGATGGAGCTGACCGAGCCGTCGCTCTTCTTCGTCCCGTATCCCCGGGGGGCGGCCACGCTCGCGAAGGCGATCGTGCGTCGGATCGGCCGCTGAGGGCGGCCGTTCCCCCTCCGTAACCCGATAGTTAAGACGGAGCGGTCTCATCGCCTGACGTGCCCGATCGATCTCCGAGCCGGACGGTCGAACGTGGAGCCGGCCCACCGATTCTCTTCCTGCACGGGTATCCCCTTCACCGGGCCATGTGGATGCCCCAGCTGACGGGGCTCACGGCCGCCCATCGGGTCGTCCTGCTCGACCTGCCCGGGTACGGGAGCGCCGTCGGTGACCCGGTGCCGGACACCCTCGCCGGGTTCGGCGAGGCGGCTCGGGACGTCATCGAGCGGGACCTCGGGGGACACGCCACGATCGTCGGCCACTCGTTCGGTGGGTACGTCGCCCTCCAGCTGTACCGCGACCATCCGAAGCTCTTCGACCGGCTCATCCTGGTCAGCACGCGGAGCGGAGCCGACACGCCCGAGGCGCGGGAGAAGCGGTTCGCCACCGCCCGGCGGGTCTCCGAGCCCGGGGGCCACCTCGACGTCGACGAAGTGGCGAAGACCCTCGTCTCCGAGGCGACCTGGACGAGGGGCGGCCCGGTCCCCGAGATCGTCCGGGCCATCGTCGCCGCCGCGCCCGGGGCGACGGTCGTCCAGACGCTCACCGCCATCGCCAATCGACCCGACCTCACCCCGGTTCTTTCGACGATCAGAATCCCGACGCTCGTACTCTGGGGGTCCGCCGACCGGCTGATTCCCCCCGCCCAGACGCAGGCGCTCGCCACGGCGATCCCCGGGGCCCGCGGCGTGGAGCTCCCGGGCGCGGGACACCTCGGCCCAATGGAAACCCCGGCGGAGTTCGACACGGCGGTACGGAACTTCCTCATGGCGCCGGACGAGACGTCCCCCCCTTAGGGCGACGAACTGCCGGTTCTTACCTTGAAACAGCCGGGGAGCCAAGCACCGAGTCCTCGACGCCGGTCACGGGGGAGCGGAACGTTCGAGGGCGCTCTGCGGTCGAGTCGACCCGTGGGCGGCCGTGTGGCCCCCGCGTGCCGGGCCTCATCGACGGGAATCCGCTGACCCCCGGTACTACCGGGTCGTTTCCAAGCGACCCGGTCCGCGGTCGAGCCGGTCGACCGAGCGGGGCCTCCAAAGCGCCGCCACGAAGAGGGCTCCGAGAGGAACGGCGGTCATGTAGACCCAGAGATCGGTGTACGTTCCCGACAGGATTGCGGGAGCAAGGGTTCGTGCGGGGTTGAGCGAGCTCCCGGTCCAGGGACCGATCACGTAGGTCGAGAGCCCGACGGCGGAGGGCGGAAGAAGAATTCGCCACCGGCCCATTCCCTCACCAAGGTCGGCGAGTACGAATACGGCGGCGACCAAGATTCCCGTGAATCCGAACTCCGCCGGGAAGGCCAGGAGAACGTTCCCTTGCGCCGGCACCGTGGCGCCGAGGTGCGAGTAATCCCCGAAGAGGACCAGGACCACGGCGCTCCCCACGAACGCCCCGGCCAGTTGGCCCAGCACGTACGGGGGTACCTCTCGCCAGGCGATCCGACCGCTGGCGGCGAGGGCGAGGGAGACGATCGGGTTGAGGTGCGCACCGGAGAGTTGGATAAAGAACACGATCGGAAGGAGGACCGCCAGGAACCAGGCGATCGCCATTTCCCATTGGGGAATGCCCCCGAACCGCGAGGCGACGACAATGGTTCCGGTCCCCCCGCCCACCAGAATGGCGGTGCCAAGGAGTTCGCCAGCGACACACCGCAAGGTCGAGACGGTCAACGTGTTCGGCTCTGGGCCAAGTCGAACGCTCGCCGATCCGCAAGAACGAGCTCCGTTCGAAGGCCCCGGACCCGTTCCCGGAGGAGGTTGCGGACCGCCCGGAAACCCGCGTCATCGAGCTTCGCCGGGTCCGGTAGGGACCAGTCGCGGAGCTCGAGGGACTTCAAGCGGGCCGGACAGCTGGCATCGTCGAGGCACCCCATCGTCACGCGGACGCGCGCCTCTTCCATCAGCTCGGTCGTAAGGGGCCGGGGAGGATGGTCCGGGAGGTCGAGACCGATCTCCCTCAACATCCCCTCGGTCCGGGGGTTGGCCGCCTCGGCGGGTCGAGTGCCGGCCGAGGTCGCCCGCCACCCGGGAGGAGGTTCCGCGTTGAAGATCGCCTCGGCCATTAGGGATCGGCAGGCGTTCTCGATGCAGATGAACAGAACGATCTTCTCGCCCATCCGGTTCACGCTCGCGGTGTGGTCGCTGTGATGTCGGCCGAGACCACCCCGAGGGTCGCTTGCCACTTCAGGGAGTCCGCCGTTGAATCCGGAACCTTCAGTGCCACCCGGATTCCCAGGAACCCGGCGCGGCTGAGGAGCGATTTGACCGTTCGCACCTCGAGCGCGCCCGAGGAGCAGGAATTCCAGAGCGCGGGATCCGCGCGCGCCTCGGCGGAGATCGGGCGCGTGGCCACGACGTCGGAGATGGCGAGCCGGCCACCCGGCCGCAGTACGCGGAACGCCTCGCGATACACGATTCCCTTGTCGGGGACGAGGTTGATGACGCAGTTCGAGATCACAACGTCGACCGAAGAGTCGCCGACGGGGAGATGTTCGATCTCCCCGAGCCGGAAGTCGACGTTCTTGTAGCCGCCCCGCCCGGCGTTCTCCCTCGCCTGGGCCACCATCTCGGGAGTCATGTCGACGCCGACCACCAACCCCCGGGTGCCGACCTGTTTCGCCGCGAGAAAGCCGTCAATCCCGGCGCCGCTCCCGAGGTCCAGGACGGCCTGGCCCCGGGTCAGGCCCAAGATGGCCGTAGGATTCCCGCAGCCCAGCCCCAGGTTGGCACCCTCGGGGAGTTCCGCCAACTGCTCCGACGTGTAGCCAAATTGTGTGGCCACGCCCGGATCGCCGCAGCAGGACGACGGGGCGCCCCCCGTGCGCGCCGAATCCTCCGAACTGGATGAGCAACACCCTCTTTCAGCCGCGATGCCACCGTATCGTACCCGGACCTGCGCCCGAGTCGCCTCGCCGGAGATGTCCTTCAATGGACTCCGGGTCATCCGTCGGAACCTCGATCACTTCAATCGCTGAAGCGCTCATAAGGCGGTCCTACGTATGGACAGAGTGTCGCAGGGCTGCGAGAGCGCGCTTGAGTGTCCCTGCCCACCGATCGGTCTCATAGACGTGGTCGGAAAGAAGTGGGCCGTCTGCGTGATCTCCTTGCTGGGAAAGTACGGGTCGGTTCGATTCGGGCCGATTCAGAGTTGTCTTTCGGGAGTGAGCCCCGCGACCCTCACGACGACCCTCCGCGCTCTGGAGCGCGCGAGGTGGGTGGGCCGTGTGTCGGTTTCTGGCTCGCGAGGGCCGGTCAAGGCGTACACGCACCCGGCTTCGGGCCGCGCCCTCCACGAAAGTCTGCTGCCCCTCGCGAACTGGCTCCAGTCCAAGTGAGTCGAGATGTTCGCAAGGCCAGCCACGCCCAACGACTCCGCCGAAATCGCAAGAATTTACAACGAAGGCATCCGAGATCGAATCGCAACGTTCGAGACCCGAGCTCGGTCCGTCGAGGAGATCCGAACTTGGTTTGACGGGAAGCACCCCATCGTTGTCGTCGACGAGGCGGGCGGAGTGGTTGGCTTCGCCGGCACGTCGATCTACCGGCCCCGAGATTGCTACGCGAGCAACGCTGAGTTTTCGGTGTACGTTGAGCGGTCGGCTCGCGGGCGCGGCGTGGGCAAGGCCGCCCTCGTCGGGCTCATCGACGCCGCTCGCGCCGCTCAGTTTCACAAACTCATTTCTCGCGTCTTCCCGGAAAATTTGGCGAGCTTGCGGCTCGTTGAGTCGGTGGGGTTTCGCCGAGTCGGAATCTACGCTCAGCACGGGCGTCTCGACGGCGTGTGGCGAGACGTCGTTATCGTGGAGCTTCTACTATGAGCCGGCCGACGGATCCTCGTGCCGCGGCCGACACCGAGGGCGACTGATTTCGGGGGAAGCACGGACTCGGCGCGGAGTACCCGCGGCCTGAGCGACCGACCCGACCCTCCCGGCGACTCCCGAACCGCCCTCCGACCTCCCCCCGCGCCGGTTGGAGGGTACCCCGAGCTGGGTCTACCTCGTCGCCGTAGGGGTCGTTCTCGTGATCGTCCTAGCCGCATTCATATTCGCCTCCGTGCTACCCGCCCCCCACGACGGTTCACCCACGCCCGACGGAACCGCTGTGGGCCCGGCCGGTCACAGCTACGACGTCTTCGTGGGACAATCGTCGATCATCTCGTTCACGCTCAACGGCTCAACGACCCTGAGCGGAGCGTTCACGACCACGTACGGGATCACGGCGTACGTCCTCACGAACCAGGAATACGCCTCGTACGCCCACTACGGGAACGTCTCCGCCTACGATTGGACGTCCGGACAGGTGACGTCCGGGTCGATCTCCGAAACGCTCCCAACCGGTTCCTGGAACTTGGCGTTCATCGACGTGACCTCCCAGGCCACCTCGGTGCTCCTCACCAGCCCGGTCACCCTGACCCCGGCCTAGTGGGGGACCCGTCGGCTGTCCGGGACCCCGCTCTCGCTTAGGCCGAAGCGGCGGCCGTCCGCTTGGACCGGTCGGCCGGTTCGACGACCACGGCCATGTTGATTCCCTGCTCCGCGATGTCCGCGGCGTACCGCGCGGTCCGGCCAAGGCTGTCGAGGACGGTTCCGAGCGCGAGGAGCTCCTCGCCCTTCTTCGTCGCGACGTGGTGGGAGAGCTGGTCGATCAGCTTCTGGTGATCGACCTGCCGGTCGATCGCCTCGTTGGCCGCCTCGAGGTCGCGGGCGATGAGCGCACCGAACGCCCGGTCGAGGATCTGAACCACGGAGACCCCGGCCTCCTCGATCTCCTTCATGAGTTTCGCGTCGACCCCTTTGCCTTGCCCGAGGATCGTGAGCGTGCCGGCGATCCGTTCGGCGTGGTCGCCGATCCGCTCGAGGAGCTTCGCGACGAGGCAGTGCCCCTGGATCTCGGCGGCCTGCCCCCGGCCGTCGAGGTCGGAGGGGAACGGGTGGGGCACGTGGTACTGCTTCGCGACCATCCAGTAGAGCCGGTCGACGTCCTGGTCCCGTTGGACGACGTCGTGGGCGAGCGAAGTCCCTTGGGTCTTGAGGGCGAGGATCGCGTCCTCCATCATCGCGCGGACGATGAGGTGCATCCGTCGGAGACATTTCTCCGAGTTCAGCTCCGAGGTGTCGGAGAGGTCTGGATCACGAGCGCGGTCCGGGTCTCCTCAATGACCTCGGGTCCGATGACGAGGTGACAGAACTCTCGGGCGACGCGCCGTACGAACGGCCCCCGCGGCGGGTGGAACCGGATCTCGATGAGGCCGAAGCCCGAGATGTACGCCCCGATCAGCTTGCGGAGAAGATGGTCGCGCGTGTCCTCGCCGCGCTCGTCGAATACCTTGCGGAGGACGGCCGGCTTTTCGTGCGGCTGCCGCCGGACCGAGACCGAGCCGTCGAGCTCCGTCTCCACGAAGATCGTGTCGCCGGCCTTGAGCCCCGAGCTATGGACCCAGCGCTTCGGCAACGAGACGAGGTACGTCGAGCCTCCCGCGAGCTGAAGCTTTCGACCTTCGAGGGGCATGCCGGCTCACCCGAGCCCTCGTAGTTGGCGATGGGCTTAAGGATTATTTACCGTGACTATATAGTAAACTGGAATCGCGGGTGCTTCCCGTTCCGTCGGCGCCGGGTCCGTTCGGGAACGCGACCTCCGGGGTCGCCGATGGGTTAATCTGCCCGGCCGTGCGAATCCTGCGCCGAACACCGCGTCCGCCGACGGACGCTCGGGCACGCATGACGGGAACCTTCACGGGGCGAAGCCCGGCGGCCGAGGCGTCCCCGGAGGCGCCGGGCCTGTCGGAGCCCTCGAAGGGGCTCACCGTTGTCACGAAGGAGCCGTACTGCGCGGAGACCCCCCTTCCCGAGCTCGACACATGGGTCACCCCGACGGAGCGGTTCTTTGTCCGCAGCCACTTCCCCGTCCCCCACCTCGACGTCGAATCGTGGAGGCTCATCGTGGATGGCGAGGTCGACCATCCGCTCGAACTCTCGTTCGCCGACCTGATGCGCGAGCGGACCCGGACGGTGGTCACGACGATGGAATGTGCCGGAAACAGCCGCTCCTCCGTCTACCCGCCCGCCCAGGGCGTCCGATGGCACCACGGGGCGCTCGGCACCGCCCGGTGGTCGGGGGTCTCGCTCTGGGACGTCATCAGCAAAGCGGAGATCCGTCCGGCGGCGATCGAGGCCGTCTTCGAGGGGGCCGACCACGGCCGAGAGCCCGGAGTCCCCGAGGAACTCTCCTACGCGATGAGCGTCCCCATCGTCAAAGCCGAGCACCCCGACACGCTCCTGGCGTTCGAGATGAACGGCGAGCCGCTCACCGCTTCCCACGGGTTCCCAGTCCGGGTCATCGTACCCGGCTGGTACGGGATGGGCTCGGTGAAGTGGGTAACCCGGATCTCCCTGATCGACCACTCGTTCCGGGGCTTTTTCCGGACGAAGCCGTACACGTTCATCCACGAGGGGGACGACCCCGACGTCCTCCGCAAGCCCGTTACCTCGCTCCAGGTGAAGTCCGTCATCACGTGGCCCCCGGAAGGAGCCACCGTCGCCCCCGGCCGGATCGTGGTCCGCGGGGCCGCCTGGTCCGGCGAGGCCGCGATCTCGCGGGTGGAGGTCGCGGTCGGCCTCCCGGACGACTCCGGCGAGGGTGGCACCTGGCGGCCCGCGACCCTCCTGGGTCCCGAAACTCCCCACGCCTGGGTCCGATGGGAGGTTCCAATCGACCTCGAGCGACCGGGGTACTTCGTCCTTCGCTGCCGGGCGACCGACGAACGGGGCGACACCCAGCCGTTGCGGGCCGAGTGGAACTTCCGGGGCGTGGCCAACAACTCGATGCACGCCGTGCCGCTGATCGTACGACGCTCGGCGTGAGCGGGCGCGACCGTCGGCTCCCCCGTCGTTTTCCGGCGCAAACGAACCCCTAAATACCCACTCCCACGGAATCGCACGGGTGGCCGGTCGGCTCCCGAGTTCGGTCGCCGTGACGGGACGGCGGAGGCGGCCGTGCTAGGGGACCCGATCAACAATCTGTGGGTGATCCTCGCCGCCCTGCTCGTCTTCACCATGACGATCTCCGTCGGCCTCCTCGAGGTCGGCGAGCTCGGCGAAGCGCTCTATGCGAGCCTGATGAAGACGGTCCTGATGACGTCCATCGCGCTGTTCGTCATGGCGATCGTCGGGTTCAACACCGCGTTCGCGCCCACGATCGGCGGCGGCATCATCGGGAACCCGTTTTACCGCCCCGGTCTGTTCCTCGGCAGCTTCGCGGCGAACCCCGCCACCGCCCCCGGGACGGTCTGGTGGTCGATGGCGCCCGCGGGGTTCGGGACCGGGCTCGACACCGGGACGTACTTCCTGTTCGAGACCGCGTTCGCGGCCGTCACCCTCGCACTCGTCGGGGTCGTCGTGCTGCGGAAGATGAAACCGGTCGCCGTCGCGGCGTACTCGGTCGTGTACTTCGTTCTCATCTGGAACCTGCCGGCCGCCTGGATCTGGAACCCCACCGGCTGGCTCGCGAAACTTGGGATGGTCGATTTCGCGGGGGGGCTCGTCGTCCACGGCGCCGCCGGGGCGGCCGGGCTCGGCCTTCTCTACCAGTTCTGGCGGGAAGAGCGGGCGAAGGGGCTTACGACGAGCCCGCAGACCCCGATCCGGGTCTCGCCAGGATGGCTGACGCTCGCGATCCTCCTGCTGTGGGTCGGGTGGTTCGGCTTCAACCCGGGAAGCGTCCTCGCGTTCAACGACGAAACGACCGTCGTCGTCCTCACCACATTCTTGGCCGCCGCGGCCGGGATGATCTCGGTGCTCGCCTTCCGGCACATCCTCCACGCCGAAGCGCCGACGTTGCTGGACTCCACGAACGGGATCCTGATGGGTCTCATCGTGATCACGCCGGTCGCCGGGTTCGTCAGCCCGGCCAGCGCGATCGTCCTCGGGCTTCTCGGGGGTCCGATCTTCCTGGTCGGCGAGAAGTACTTCGCGAAGTGGAAGTGGGTCTCCGACCCGGTCGGCCTCCTCCCGGGCCATCTCGTGGGCGGGCTGTTCGGGGTCGGGATGATTGCGTTCTTCGCGCAGCCGGCGTATTCGGGGGCTCTTCCCGCGTATCCGGGCCTCCCGTCGCTCCCCGCCGGACTCCTCTTCGGCGGCGGTACCGCGGCCGTCCACCAGCTCGGGGTCGAGATCTTCGGCGTGGTCGTCGTGATGATCGCGGTGTTTGTGCTTTCGTTCCTGACCGCCTGTGGGCTCGCGAAACTCCTCGGGGGCATCACGACCGACTACCGGAAGGAGGGCCTGGTTCCCTAATCCCGGCCGGTGACCCCCGATATACCACAGGGGGACCTTGGCCCTACGATGGTCCGGGGTCACGCGGGGCCCGGGATCCAGGACTGCCCGACGTTCGGCGCCTGAGACGACCTTCCGATCGGAGCACGGCGGGGAGAAAGATGGCCCTCGAGTTCCAGAATGTATCGAAGCGATTCTGGCCAAATCGGACCCCGGCTCTCCGGGACCTCACCTTAAAGGTTGAGCCCGGGGAAGTCCTCGGTCTCGTCGGCCGGAACGGAGCGGGAAAGACCACTGCGATCCGCATCGCCGCCGGGGTAAGCCTCCCCGGCTCTGGGAATGTCCAGGTGGACGGCCATCCGCTCGACCGCGAGAAGGTGGCGGCCTCCCGTCTCTTGGGCTGGGTTCCGGAGGAGTCGGTCCACGAGGAGAGCGCCAAGGTGGAGCCCCTCCTGCGCTACTACGCGGCGATCGTCGGCGACGTCGAACCGGCCCGGATCGGGGAGCTTCTGGAGACCTGGGGCCTTACCCAGTTTCGGCGACGGCGGGTCCGGACGCTCTCCCTCGGGATGAGGCGGCGCCTCTCCCTCATCGCCTCCGAGCTCACTCAGCCGAAATATCTCCTCCTGGACGAGGTGTTCAACGGACTCGACCCCGAGGCAGTGGTTACGGTCCGGGCGTGGGTCCGCGAACGCCGGGCCGCGGGATGCGGCCTCTTGCTCTCCTCCCACAACCTCCGGGAGCTCGCGAAGTTCGCCGACCGGGTCGCCGTCCTCCACGAGGGTCGCTTGCTCAAAGTCCTCGACCGGGCGGAGTTGCACGAGCGGCCCAGCCGAGTCGTCCGGGTCCAAGTTCCCGGATTCGACGAGGCCGGCCTCCGCGTCCTGGAACGCTTCGGCACCCCAGAGTTGGTTCCCGGGGGGGCCCTTGTGCGGGGTGAGGGCGTCGACGCCGGAGGGATCGCCGCCGCGCTCGTCCACGCCGGCTACGTCGTTCAGGGTTTGACGCGCGAGGACGATGGGCTCGAAGAGCTCTACCTCGAACTGGTCCGGGGCGCGACGTGAGCGCGATCCTCGCCGACCTGCGACGCACCCTCTTCGCCCCGGCGACGATCGTGACCCTGATCCTCGTCCTCCTCCTCGCGGGTCTCTTCGACGTGGGATCCACCCCGAGCCTGGGGCGTCCGTTCGACTATGGCTACAACAGCGGCTACGCGTTTTCGTACGAGTACAACGGCGGCTTCGTATTCTGGTTCTACGTCTTCAATGGGCACGGCGCCCCTATCGCCGGGGCCAATCTCACGGTATCGGTCCCGGCGGGGGGAAATTCGAGCTCGGTCCCCGCCGTGAGCGGGAGCGCGACTACGGGGCCGGATGGCCGAGCGACCGTGACCATCGCACGGAACGACTCGACCACCGAATTCACCATCGAGTCCGTGTCGTCCGGCGGCACCGACGAATGGACTGGGCCGGTTGGTGCAACCCCGCCCGGCGACGTCGTCCCGGGTCCCGGCACGCTCTCGCTGGTCGACTCAGGGCCGTACGACCTCACCCCGACGATGCTCCTGTTCTGTCCCGGCCCCAGTGGGGGGGCCCCGGACGGACCGTCGCTCGAGATCCGAGCCAATTACTCCGCGCCGGATCCCCGGGAAGTCCAACTGAGTTTGACTCCGGTCACGAGCGACGTCACCACCTACGTGATCCCGCGAGGGGAGCTCCCGCTCTCATCCTCCCGAATCGACTTCCTCCTCCTCAACCGGAACGGCTCGGAGCTGGCCGGAATGAGCGAGACACCACGTGAATTGAGCGTGGTGCCGTACAATCAGACGTTCTGGGGACAAGACCTCTTGGAGGACACGAACCAGTGGGGGTTTGTCGTCCCCCTCGTGGCGATTGGACTCGGGTACGCCGCGTACGCCCGGCCCCGGAGCTCCCGCTCCCTCGAGCCGGTGCTCGGCTTGCCGACCACCCGCGCCGGCGTGCTGATCCGACGGTACGTTTCCGCGGTGGTCCCGCTGGCCGTTGTGGTGGCCGCGGCCGTCGTGATCGAATTCGCGATCTACGGGCCCGTGAGCGGGCTCGCCCCCGCGCTGCTCGCAATGATCTGGGCGGGCTTATTCCTGGAAGCCGTGGCCTTTCTCGGCTTTGTGTTCCTGCTCGCCCACCTCCTGCGTTCGGCCGGATTGGTGGCGGTCGTCGCCGGCGGCGTGGCCGGGTTCCTCGCCTTCTTCGTCTCGGACACCATCTATCTGGTGGCCGAACTCGGACACACGAGCACGCCCAGCGGGGCGCTTGGCGCGGCTCCGCTTTGGAACCCGACGCAACTCGCCGGGGCGGCAATCGGGGAGTACTTCTCCTGGCTCGGCTCCCCGGGCGAGGGGTGGTCCGGGCTCCCGTCCGCTGGCACCCTTTTCGGGTCGCTCCTCGCAGTGACTGCGTTCGTGGCGATTTCGGCCCCGGTAGTGGCGCTCATGCTCGCCCGTCGCCGAGACTGAGGCCGCGGCCCGCCCCCAGCCTTGCCCCGGGAGCTTTTTCTGCCGCAGGTCTTCCCGGCTCCATGGCCGCATCACCCCCGACCTCGGTCACGTGCCCTGTCTGCGGCGTCGTCCTCTCGAACGAGATGGAGCTGGGCGAGCACAAGGAAGTCCACGCCGAGCAGAGGGCCGAAGGCGAGAGCACGACCGCCATCCACGGCTGCGCGTTCTGCCCCGCCAAGTTCCGGACCCCGGAAGAGCTCCGCGACCACCACCGGGTCGCCCACAACCGGTAGGGGAACCCGCCCCCGGTTCGACCGAGGGCGACCTCGCCTCTCCTCCGGGTTACATCTTCTTCTCGAAGTCGAGGATCGTCGCGAAGATCGTCGAATAGAGGTGGTTCGCGCCGGTCTCGAACTCGAGCTGCCAGACGTCCCGGATCGCGAGGATCTTGTGACGGACCCGCCCGATCTCACGTCCGTCGGGGCCGTTGATGCTGTACTTGCGGCGGATGATGTTCCCCTTCGTCACCATCATCGGCGCCCCGTTCGGGTCGACCCACGTCGCATGGAGGCCGCCGATCAGGCTCCGCTTCATCTCGATCGCGCCGAAGCTCCCGCCGGTGACCGCGTCGACGATGTCGAACCGGCTCTTGTTCCCGCCCGAGCCCTTCTTGATCAGCATCGCGACCTGCTGGTGGCTGTCCTTGACGGTGTAGGTGTACTGCTGGGTCCGCGCCGCGTAGCGGCCGATGTAGTCGCCCGCGACCGACGCCACGGCTCCCTTCAGGAGGGCGGCGCTGACGTTCTGGCCGGAATCGAGCCCGATGTAGCAGAGCGGGGTCTGCGCCGGGTCCATCACCCAGTAGTTCTTGCCGAGCGAGAGGATCTGCATCTTCATCAGCAGGAGTTTCTGCCCCTGCAGCGCGTTCACGATGTTCTGAGCCGACGGGTTCATCCCGGCCATGGCGCCGGCACCGCCGCCTAGAGGATGCCCGTTTCGGTCGCGGGTCCGGCCCCTCCGGGGCGGGCGGCTACGGGTGGGGGGCGAGGAGCTTCCGGGCCTCGAACACCAGGTGGAGCGGAACCTCGTGGATTCCCTCGCCCTGCGGGCTCGCCGCCCGGAACGTTTCGGAGCCGTCGGGCTCCTCCATCGCGGTCACCGCAAGTCCGGCGCGAGCGAGTTCGCGGACATACCCCGAGAGGGGGCGATGATACGACCGGGTGGAGAACGGCGCGTGATCGGGGACGATCCAGGGGGTCGCGGTCTCGAACGGGACGCGGTACTTCCCGACCCGTCGGCTGACCGTGGTCACGAACTCCTTCCGTTCCCAGAGCCAGGAGCCGGCGCCGGGGACGTCGAAGCACGGGTGGCAGATGCTCGCGACGAACCGCCCCCCGGGCCGGAGGACCCGGGCGACCTCCCGGAACGGGCCCACGAGGTCCGGCATGTCCATGAGCGCCATGTTCGAGTAGACGGCGTCGAGCGAACCGTCCACCAGCTGGGGGATCGACCCGGCGTCGCTCACGTGATACCGGATCCCGAGCGGCTCTCGGCGTTCGCGAGCCTCGGCAAGGGCGACGATCGGGGCGGAGGAATCGACGCCAACGACCCGGGCGCCCCGGCGGGCCAACCGCCGGGCCAGGTACCCGTTCCCGCAGGCGAGGTCCAGGAGGTCGAGCCCGCGGACCTCCCCCAACACCGAGAGGAGTCCCGGATCGATCAACTCGCGGTGCCACAGGTCCCCGTCGTCGCCTTGCTTCGCGTCGTACCAGCCGGCCAGGTCGGACCACTCGAGGGTTTCGGACATGGTCGCCCGGCCGACTTTCGGCGTGCCCTTGAGGTTGCCGGCCGACCCGGTTGTCGGAAGGGTGCCGCCCCGCGACGGCGCCGCCGGCCTCCGTCGTATTCGTGGGCCCGGATTCAAATACCCAAGGGTTGTCGCGCGCCGCGAGGCCCCCCCGATGGTTACCGTGGAAGTCCAGCACGCCAAGTGCACCGGCTGCACCCACTGCCGCGACGTCTGTCCCGTGACCGTCTTCGAGATGCAGCCGCGCGAGAACTTTCCCGACGCCGTCGACGACCCGTCCGTCGCCGCCAAGTTCCAGTTCCGGGCGGAGAAATCGGCCGTCATCCACGGGCCGGACTGCATCATGTGCGAGGCGTGCCTGTTCGAATGCGAAGGTGAGTGCATCACCATCGTCGACGACGAAGGCACCGTCCACCAGTCGACGTACAAGTAGGCCGGAGCCCTCCCCCGGCCGATGGCGTTCGCCCGGCTCGAGCGGGACGCCTGGACCGACCCCGCCGTCGCCGACGCCTACGACCGGCTCTGGGCGGCGTTCGTCGCCCCTTCGATCCCCCGGCTCCTCGATGCGGCCCTCGTCGGGGCCGGGGACACGATTCTCGACGTGGCCACCGGCCCCGGACCGGTCTCCCGGGGGGCGCTCGCCCGGGGCGCGTTCCCGGTCGCCCTCGATTTCTCGCTCCCCATGCTCCGGAAGGGCGACCCGCAGGTCCCGCGGGTCCACGCCGACGCGGCCCGGCTCCCCGTCCGAAGCGGCACCTTCGACCGCGTCGTCTCGAATCTCGGCCTCCTCCACTTTCCCGACCCCGAGGGGGCGCTCCGGGAGGCGGCCCGGGCGGTCCGGCCCGGCGGGGTCGTCGCCTTCGCGGTGTGGGGACCGGCCGCCCAGGCCCTGACGATCATCCCGTCGTCGATCGCGGCGCTCGGACTCGCGCCGCCGTCCCACGCGGCGCCCGGGTTCTTCCGGTTCGGAGAACCCGGTGCCTTCGAGGTGGCGATGCGGAACGCGGGACTCCTTCCCCTGCCGAACGAGCACGTCGACTGGGCCGGCACGATCCCGGAGCCCGAGGTGTTCTGGGGAATGTTCCACGATGGGAGCGCGCGGACGCGGGCTTCGATCCTCGCGCTCGGAACCGACGACCGGGAGCGACTCCACGCCGAAGTCCTCCGGAGGGTCCGCGAGTACCGCGTGGGCACCGCCTTCGAGATCCCGACGAGCGTCGTGGTCGGCCGGGGTCGCCGACCGTAAGGTTCGGGTCAGTCGCGCGCATCGATCGCCGGCGCGAACGCCCGGAGCATCTCCGCGGCCGATTCGAGGTGCCGCTGCGAGAGCTGCTCGACGTTCACCCCGAGGGGGACCTCGGCCTGGGCCGCGGCCGCCGCGCGGCGCACCTCGGTCCAGAGCGCGAGGGCCCGCTCGACCGAGCGGCCGGCGGCCCCCCGTTCGTCGCCGTTCAGAATCGCCCGCTCGGTCGCCTCGGGCATGTCGGCCCCGAGCCACCGGACGAATTCGGCGTCGGCCTCGTCGGCCAAGGGGGCGACCGAGACGACGACCGCCGCGGGGGGGAGGCCGGATTGCCGGCAGAGGACGTCGTACTCCCGGACGAGCCGGACCGTCGCGGTCGGATCGAACGCGATCTGGGTCGTGAAGAACGTCGCCCCGGCGCGGGTCTTGGCCAGCATCCGGTGCGCTTCGCCGACCCGTTGCGGGATGGCGATGTTCCCGAGCGCCCCGCCCGCCACCGTCGCCGCGGACCGGCAGAGTCGGTTCGCCTCGGCCACGGCGGGTCCGGGGTAGGGGATGTACCGGCTCGACCCTCCGACGAGGACGAACGAGCGGACGCCCCGGGCGACCGTCTGCTCGGCCCACGCCGACGTCGCCTCCGCGCTCGGGAGGTGGGCGACGACCTTGTTCACGACCGCCTCGGCCCCGGTCGCCTCGGCGAGGCGGCGGGCGAACCAGCGGACGTCGCCCGACCGGTAGTACGGCCGGCCGTCGTGGTTCTCATCGACGAGTTCCGGAACGTTCACCGCGTCGACGCGGCCGACCTCGGTGACCAGCGTCCGGGCCGCCTGGAACTGCGCTTCGACCCGGGCTTCGGGAGCGCGGGCGCTCGGCGGGACCGGCTCGAAGAACAGCGGGCGCGCGGCCAGCGCCGCGACCAACGGACGACCCATCGGACCCCGAACCGGCCGAGCCGAGACGGCCTATCAACGTTGGGCGTCGGCGGGCGGTTGCGGTTCACGCAACGGGCCGTCCCGTCAGGAAATCGGACCCGACGCGTCGAGGTGGAAGAGCCGGCGGGCGTTCCCGCCCAGGATTCGTTCTCGGTCGTCCTCGGGGATCGGAAGCGTCGCGACGAGCTCGACCGCCGTTGCGATCGACTCGAGGGGCCAGTCGGAGCCGTAGAGGACCCGGTCGGCGTCGCCGACCGTGACGATCAACTGGTGGAGCCGGCTCCGGGCCCGCTCGAACATCTCCCGGAAGTACGGGACCGTCGGCCGCGCGAGGAGCCCGGAGCAATCGGTCCAGACGTTCGAGTTCTTGTACACGAGCTCGGCGGTCTCCTCGACCCACGGGTTGCCGAGGTGGCAGATCACGATCGGGAGGTCCGGCCACCGGACGGCGACCTCGTCGAGGTCGATCGGCCGGGCGAACTTGAGTCGGCCGTTCCGCTCGAGCGTGTCCCCCTGGTGGAACATCACGGGGAGCTTCCGGTGCGCGGCGAACTCGTAGACGGGGTCGAGCCGACGGTCGTGCGGGAAGAACGGGAGGTAGCCGGGGAACAGCTTGATCGCGGTCAGTTCCGGCGTTCGTCCCCACCGTTCGACCGCCGCGGCGACTCCCTCATCGCCGATCCCGGGGTCGACCGTGGAGACGAGATGCAGGCGACCGCCGCTCTCGGTCCGGAGCGACCGTCCCTCCTCCAGCGTGGCCCCCACGTCCGGGGCGTGATGGACCGGGATGGCGAGACCGGAGCCGATCCCGGCCCCGTCGAGTTCGCCGAGGAGTCCCCGTACGGTGTAGTCGAGGTCGGGTCGGTAGGCAGTTCCCGGTAGGTCGCGCCAGTACCTCGTGAGGTGGAGGTGGACGTCGACCCGGGTTCCCCTCCCCACGCCGCCGGGAACGGGGAGCGACCGATAACCGTCTCGCGCCCCGAGGGGTTGATAACCCGCGATGCGGTCCAACCGCCATCTCGACGGAGCGACCGATGACCGCAACCGAGACGTGGCTCAGCTACCCGGACGCCCCCCGGATCCGGACCCCGCTGCCAGGGCCCCGGTCGCGGGAGCTCCTCGCCGAGCAGGCCCGCCTGGAGACCGACGCCGTCGTCTACGCGAAGTACTTCCCCATCGCCGTCGCGAACGCCCAGGGCTCGACGGTCGAGGACGTCGACGGGAACCGGTTCATCGACTGGGTCGCGGGGGTCTCCGTCCTCAACCTCGGCCACCGGCACCCGGCGCTCGCCGCGGCGCTCGCCGACCAGTCGGGGAAGGTCTGGCACGCCCTCGAACTCCCCACCGAGGCCCGGATCGCCTTCCTCCGCGCGTTCGTCGATGCGCTTCCCGGGAGACTGCGGGGCCACGCCCGGGTCCTGTTCACCGTCACCGGCGGCGACGCGGTCGAGACGGCGGTGAACCTCGCCGACCACGCGAAGGGTCGCCACGGGACGGTGACGTTCTCCGGCGCCTACCACGGGGTCCACGGCGGCGCGGCGAACCTGACGAGCGGACGTCGGTACCACCGCACGACCTCGTTCCACGGCGGCCACATCGTCCGCGTGCCGTTCCCCGATCCGTACCGGCCGCTCCTCGGTCCGGTCGGCGACCTGACGAACGCGACGATCCGGTACCTCGAGCACCTCGCCAACGACCCGCACTCCGGGGTCGACGAGCTGTCGAGCGTCCTCGTCGAGCCGATCCTCGGCGAGGGAGGGTACGTCGTCCCGCCGGACGATTTCCTCCCGGCCCTCCGGGAGTTCTGCGACTCCCACGACCTGCTCCTCATCGCCGACGAGGTCCAGACCGGCCTCGGCCGGACCGGGAAGATGTGGGCGGTCGACCACGCCGGGGTCACCCCCGATATTCTGTGCGTTGCGAAGACGATCGGCGGGGGGATCCCGGTCTCGATGGTCGCGTATCGCGACGACCTCGTCCCCTCGCTCCCGCCCGGATTCCACCTCGGGACGTACCGGGGGAATCCGCTCGGCCTCGCCGTGGGCACCGCGGTCCTCGGTGTCCTCGCCTCGACCGACCTTGTCGCCCGCACGGCCGTCCGCGGCCGGTACCTCCTCGAGAGGTTCCGGGCGGTGCAGGCAACCGACCCGTCGATCGGGGACGTCCGGGGCCGGGGGTTCATGGTCGGGGTCGAATTCGTCCGCTCCCCCCACGACAGGGCCCCATGGACCGACCGCGCGAAGGCGATGCGGCACGAACTGTTCGAGCGCGGGGTGCTGATGCACACGTGCGGCGGGTTCGACCACGTCCTGCGGTTCATGGCCCCGCTGACGATCGAGGACGAGCTCCTCGAGCGCGGCCTCGCCCGGTTCGCCGAGGCGTCCGCGGCCCTCTCCGCCGGTCCCCCGGTTCCCGCCCGGCTCGCGCCTCCGGTCGGCGGGCCACGGCCCGCCCCGGTGCCGTCGATCGCGCTGCCGCCGTCCGTGCCGGGTCCCGCCGGACCCCCGCCCCCGGGTCGCACTCTCCCGTGACCGGCCCTCGCGGCCGGGCCTCGTCCACCTCGCCCGCCGGCCCTCGCCTCGGCGACCCGCACTCCCGGATCCACCTCGCTCCGGTCGGCTTCGAGGTCGAGCGGGTCGTCGAGCCGGTCCTGGCCGACCGGGCGGACCGGGTCTACCTGATCACGCGGGACGGGGACGACGCCGCCGCCGGTTTCCTCGCGGAGGTCGAGCGCCGGCTCCACGCGGCCCGGTGGCCCGTCGACGTCCGCCTGGTGCCGACCCCGATCTGGGACGTCTTCGGGGCGCTCGCCGTCTACCGGCAGGTGTTCGCCTCGGAGCGCCGCGGCAACCGGAACGCCGCGGACGTCGTCCCGATCCGGGTGAACGTCTCCACCGGGACGAAGATCACGGCGATCGCCGGCACCCTCGCGTGCATGCTCTGGCGCGGCGAGCCGTACTACGTCCAGGTGTCCCGCGCGTGGTACAGCGGGCTGACGCCGAAGGTCCGTCCCGTCAACGACGTGGTCCGGTCGGTCGACCCGGTCGCCGTCTACGAGCTCCGGGCGCCGACCCCGGAGCTCGTCGAGGTCCTCGAGGCGCTCGACCGGGCCGGCGGGACCCTCCGCAAGCGGGACCTCATCCGGGCGCTCGGCCTCGACCGGCCCACCGAGCACGGGGCCGCGCCGACCGCGCAGGCCCAGCACAGCCGCCTTCGGATCCGGCTCGGGCCCCTCGAGACGAAATGGGGATTCGTCGCCGCCGAATCGACGGGCGGTCGGGGCCGGGTCCGCCTCACCCCGCAGGGACGGCTCGCCCTCACCCTCTTCGGCTCCGTCGAAGCGCCCACGAATTCCCACATTTCACACAATTAACCAGAAAGATGGCAAATACGGCCGGGTCCTCCTCTTCCTCGTGGACGCAAGTTCGTCGGCACCGCGGGCGGTTGGCGCCGCGGACTTGGGTCTGGACCTAGCGCTGCGGGTGCACTGGGCGGCCTTCGGGCCGCGGCCGAAGCGGCGCGCGCCGGTCCGACCGGGACCTTCGGGTCCTGGCCCGCGCCCCGGGCCGATGCACCCGGGGCCGGGGGCGCATCTCGATCTTCTTCCGGTTTCCCGGTCGGCGGCTCCGCAGTTCGCCCCGCACTAGCCCGAACTCCCATACGTCGAGCCACCGGCCCGCGATTCGGGTCGATTTTCGCTGGGTCCCCTCCAGGACGAACCCGACGTTCTCGAGGACCTTGCGGGACGCCTCGTTGCCCGGGATCACCTTCGCTTGGATCCGATGCAGGCCCAGCTCGCCGAAGCCGTACCGGCAGGCGAGCCGGAGGGCGTCGGTGGCGAACCCCTGCCCCCAGCTCGACCGTCGCAGGAAGTAGCCGACCTCCGCGCTCCGCTCCACGGGGGACCGGTGGAACAACCGGATTTGGCCGACCGCCTCGTCCGTGGGGATCGGACAGATCGCGAACGAGACCCCCTCCCCGCGCCCGTCGGCTCGCAGGACCCTTCGAACGAACCGTGCCCCGGTCTCCGTCCGGACCCTCGGCGGGAGCCATCGGGTCGCCGGGCGGTCCCGAAGGAGGGCGTCGAGCCCGTCGGCATCGGACCGGCGGAGCGGGCGGAGTTCGACGCGCCGACCGCGCAACGGACGGTGCGGAATCGTCGGGCCCCCCGGTTTACGCGTCCGGGAGGGAAGGCACGTCGAACCGGTCGCGGCGCGACCGCCCGTCCCGGAACCCGACAGGCCCGGCCCCGGGTCCGACGCCGGCACTCCACTCGACGAAGGGGGGGAAACCCACGGCGCCGCCAGGTCCCGGGGGAATTTCCCTCTATGGCCCCGGACCCTCCCGGACCGGACCTCGGTCGGACGATGCGCACGAGACCAGCGCCCGTTCGGCGCGGGGGGTCGAATCAGGCGAAGTTGACCGAGATCAGCTTGACGTCGGTCATCTCTTCCATGGCGTACCGCAGCCCCTCCCGGCCGATCCCGCTCTCCTTCACCCCCCCGAATGGGAGCGCGTCCCACCGGAGGTTCGTCGGGTCGTTGAGGTGGACCCCGCCGGCGCGGATCCGCTTCGCGAGGTGGAACGCGCGCCGCAGGTCGTTCGTGTACACGGCGGCTTGCAACCCGTACGGGGTCGAATTCGCGATCCGGATCGCGTCCTCGTCCGTCTCGAACCGAAGGATCGGGACGACGGGCCCGAACGGCTCGTCCTGCGCGACCCGCGCCGACTCGGGGACGTGGTCGAGCACCGTCGGCGAAAAGTAGAATCCGCCGCCATCGGGGCCCACACGGGCTCCGCCGGTCAGGACGGTGGCCGAGTGGCCCCGCGCGTCCTCCACCAGGCGGTCCATCCGGTCGAGCGCGGCGGCGTCGATCACGGGTCCGAGCTGCGTTGTCTCGTCGAGCGCGGGACCGACCTTGAGCCCGCCCGCCGCGGCCGCGAACTCGGTCGCGAACCGGTCGGCGACGCTCGCCTGGACGAGGAGCCGCTTCGACGCAGTGCAGACTTGCCCGGAGTATCCGAATGCCCCCCGGACCGCCGCCGTCACCACCGCGTCCATCGGGGCGTCCTCGAGGACGACGAACGGGTCGGCGCCCCCGAGCTCGAGGAGGACCCGCTTCATGTGACGTCCCGCCCGCTCGGCAATCCCCTTTCCGACCTCCGTCGAGCCAGTGAAGGTGACCAGCCGGGTCGACGGATGCTCGACGAGCGCGTTCCCGACGTCTCCTCCCGGTCCGAGAACCACGTTGAACACCCCCGGCGGTACGCCGGCGGCCGCCGCGTGCTGCGCGAGGCGGAGCGCCGTGAACGGCGCGGCGCTCGTCGGCTTCGCCACGACCGGGTTTCCGGCCGCGAGCGCCGGGGCGACCTTGTGACTGAGGAGGTTGAGGGGGAAGTTGAACGGTCCGATGGCGACGACGACACCGACCGGCTCCCGGACCGTCCAGAGGAACCGCTTCTCGTTTCCGGCAGGGTGGGCGTAGGCGTCGGCCGGGAACGTTTCGCCGGTCAGGTGACGGATCGCGTCGGCCGCGAACTCGAAGACCCAGCCCGCCCGGTCGGCCTCGACCCGGGCGTCCCCAATCGGCTTGCCGACCTCGCGGGCGATGAGCTGGGCCATCGTTTCGCGGTCGTTGCGGAGCCGGGTCGCAAGGTCGTAGAGGATCGCGGCCCGGCGGTGGCCGGGGGTCTCGCCCCACAGCTCGCGGACCGATTCGGCCGAATCGACCGCCGCGCGGGCGTCGTCGGAGCCCCCGACCGCCACGTCGCCGAGGGCGCTCCCGGTCGACGGGTCGAGGACCGGACGGTATTCCCCGGTAGAGGGGGGTCGCGAGACGCCGCCGACCCAGAGGTCGGCGCGGCGGTCCGCGGGAATCCCGTCGTCGGCCATCGAGTGCCCCGGTCCTAGGCGGGGTCGCCGTAGACCGTGTAGTGCCAGCTCTTCCGGGCTTGGCCGGTGAGGTCGATGTAGATATTCTTCGTCACGGTGTAGTCGGCGAGCGAGTCGACGCCGAGGTCCTTGCCGAACCCGGACTGCTTCATCCCGCCGTGCGGGGTCTCCGACCCGAGCGGGAGGTGGTCGTTGACCCAGACGTCGCCGAACCGGAGCGCGTTCGCCGCCCGCATCGCGGTACGGACGTCGCTCGTCCAGACGCTCCCGGCGAGGCCGTAGGCGACCGAGTTCGCCGTCCAGATCGCCTCGTCGAACGTCGAGAACTGGAGGACGTCGACGACCGGGCCGAACACCTCGCGCTGCGCGATCTCCATGTCGGCGTGGACTTCGTCGAAGACCGTCGGGACCACGAACGAGCCGCCGGCCAGCGGCCCGGACGGGACCCCGCCGCCGAGTCGGACCTTCGCCCCCTCGTTCTTGGCCTCCTCGATCAAGCCGAGGACCCGGACCTGGTGGGACCGGTGGACGAGCGGGCCGAGGTCGGTGGTCCGGGACAGCGGGTCGCCGATCCGGAACGTCTGGAGCCGTTGGACGAGCTTCGTGACGAACGGGTCCCGGATCGACTCGTGGACGATGAGCCGCGTCGCCGCCGTGCAGTCCTGGCCACCGTTCACGAACCCCCCCACCACGGCCCCCTCGACCGCCGCGTTTAGGTCGGCATCGGCGAAGACGACGAACGGAGCCTTCCCTCCGAGCTCGAGCTGGACCCGCTTCACGGTCCCGCTCGCCGCCTCCATGATCTTCTTGCCGGTCGCGGTGTCGCCCGTCAGCGACACGAGGTCGACCGACCCGTGGCGGGAGAGCTCGTCTCCGACCTCGCCCCCGGGTCCGGTCACGATGTTCAGCGCGCCGGCGGGAAGGCCGGCATCCTGGAAGGCTCGGCCGAGCTCGAGGGTGGTAAGCGGCGTCCACGTCGCGGGCTTGAGGACGACGGTGTTGCCGGTCACGAGCGCCGGGGCGATCTTCCAGACCGCCATCATCAGCGGATAGTTCCACGGAGTGATCGACGCGACCACGCCCACAGGCTCGCGGCGGAAGATCGTCGTTCCGTCCCCGGTGTACTCGCCGGAGTTCCGGGCCTCGAGGGTCCGGCACGCCCCTGCGTAGAAGATCAGGTTGTCGATGGAGAACGGGAGGTCGGCGTCGGCGGCCTGCTTGATCGTCTTGCCCTGATTGTGGCTCTCGAGCTCGGCGAGCGCCGGGAGCCGGTCCCCGAGGAGCTTCGCGGCCTTCAGGAACACCTCGCCGCGCGCCCGGGGGGGCAATTTGGGCCACGGCCCCTTGTCGAACGCATCGCGCGCGGCGTCGATCGCCCGTCGGGCGTCTTCCCGGGAGCCGACGGGGACCTCGGCGATCGTCCGTCCGTCGAACGGGCTCACCACGAGTCCCGTGGCCCCGCTACCGGCGCCGACCCACTCGCCCGCGATCAGCATCTTCGCCGCCATCGACCGCTCCCGGCCGGTCGAACCGGGACCCCCTCAAGACGGTGGCGCGGGGGGACTCCGAGGTTCGCCGTGGCAGGGTTTAACAGGGGGTAGTGACTCTCCGCGTCCGGACTTCTCGGGGGCCTCCTCTGTGATCCCGCGCACTCGCAACATCCTCGTCATCGTCATCGTCGTGATTCTCGTCATCGCCGGCATCGGCGTCTACTTCTTGCTGAAGAAGTCGGTCCCGACCTGCAACTCTTCCGAGCGGACGTACATCTGCATCGACCAGGCGGAGACCCCGGACTCCCTCGACCCGGACGTCACGTTCACCACGCCGGGTTGGGCCGCGGTCCAGCAGGTCTACCAGGGCCTCGTCAACTACAACGGTTCGTCGGTGACGACCTTTGCCGGAGTGCTGGCGCAGAACTGGACGGTGTCGGAAAACCCCGCGACGAACATCTCGAGCTACACCTTCACGCTTCGCTCGGGCGTCACGTTCTCGAACGGCGACCCGTACAACGCCTACGTGCAGTGGTACAGCCTGTACCGGAGCCTGCTGCTCATCCAGGGGCCTCAGTTCATCCTCGAGCAGAACTTCTACTCGACGAACTTCGACCCGTCGAGCCCGCTGTCGTACTACTCGAACAACTCGACCCTCCAGCCCGCGAACACGACGCTCGCGAACGACCTGAACAGCTGGGACTTCGATTCCCCGAGCCCGTCGGAGGTCTCGATGATGGGGGAGCCGAACCAGTCGTTCCAGGTGCTCGGCCCGCTCCTGATCCGCCTGAACCTCGGCTACGGCTACCTCGCGAGCAACTACACGTACTTCCTCGCCTCGCTCTCGGCCCCGAACTCCTACGCCGTCGACCCGGACTACGTCAGTTCCCACGGCGGCGTGCTGGTCGGCTCGGTCACCACCGACCCGCTCGCCGACTACACGTTGGGAACCGGGCCGTACGTCCTCAACTCGTACTCGCCCGGAGGAGGGGGCGGGTACACGCTCACGCCGAACTCGAAGTACTGGGGCGCGACGCCGTTCGTCGCGGAGCCTTGGAACGTCAATCTCGCGCCGGCGAACACCTCGGTCCAAGTGATCTTCCAGGACGCTGTCGACGTCACGACGAACGATTTGGAGAGCGGCTCCGCCCAGGAGGCGTCGTACGCCTACACCGGGCCGTCGACCATCAACGAACTGATGGGCCACTCGAATGTCGTGGTCCAACCGCTGCCGCTGATTTACGGGGCCACGAGCGGGTCCTGGTGGATCTACCTGAACGCCTCGGTCAAGCCCTTCAACAACCTCTCCGTCCGTGAGGCGATCGCGCACGCGATCAACTACCAGCAGATCATCTCGCAGGCGTTCGGCGGCTACGCGAGCCAGTGGGTCGGACCGGTTCCGCCGGGCTACCCGTATAACAACAACGTGACGGCGCAGGACCCGTACGAGCAGTACAACCTCAAGCTCGCCTACCAGGAGATGGCGGACTCTCCCTGCGCGAACGGGGCGTGCGCGTCGATCGACAGCAACTACATGTACCTCAATCAGGGGACCGACTGGGCGACCGCGACCCAGTTCATCGCCGCCGACCTGAAGGCAATCAACATCACGATCAACCCGGTCGGGGTGGGGCTCAACGGAATCTACCAGGAGCAGGCGTACGACCCAGGATCGAACGGCCAGCCTGGGCAGTGCGCGAGCGCGACCGGGGAGAACGGGGGACCGTTTCCGATCGGCCAGGAGTTCTACACGTCCGACTACATCTCCCCCGACGACTGGACGCAGAACGATGCGGTGTCCTCCGGGAGCGCGAACGTCTGCATGGCCGGGTACTCGAACCAGACGGTCGACAACGACACCTACCTCGCCGCGAGCAACTCCACGCCGTCCGTGCTCACGGGCTACTACGCGAACATGACCCAGCTGCTGTACAACAACTACAGTGAGATCTGGCTCGTGGTGCCGACGTCGTTCGCGGTGTACTCCTCTAACCTGCACGGGTTCGTGCAGAACCCGATGGCGTCCGCGGAGCCGTTCGCGATCGGGTTCAACACCCAGTGGCTCAGCTGACGGGCGGCCGGCCGCGTCCCGCCCTGCGGTCTCCCGGGTCGACCGTGGGTTCCGGGCTTGGAAATCTCCCGGTAGGCGCAACGTAATGCCCCCAACTCGGGGTCCCGTCGGGGGGACACCATGAAGGCCGCCGTCGTTCGCGCGCTCGGACGCCCACCGCAGTACGGAGAGTTCGACGAGCCGAGCCCCGCTGTCGACGAGACCCTGGTATCGGTGACCGCGAGCGCGGTGAGCCCGATCGTCCGCCGGCGGGCGCTCGGGACGCACTACACCTCGGACACCCCGGTGCCGTTCGTCCCGGGAATCGATGGGGTGGGCCGGACCTCCGACGGCCGCCGAGTCTACTTCATGCTCCCGCGCCCGCCGTTCGGCTCCCTCGCCGAACGGGCGGCCGTGTGCACCTCCCAGCTCGCCCCGGTTCCGGACTCGCTCGACGACACCACGGCCGCGGCCTCCGCCATCTCCGGGATGTCCTGCTGGGTCCCCCTCACGTTGTACGCTCGGATCCCACTGGGCGACTCGGTCCTCGTGAACGGGGCGACCGGGAACGCCGGTCGGATGGCCGTCCAGGTCGCGAAGCACCTCGGGGCCCGATCGGTGATTGCCACCGGACGGTCCGCGCCGAAGCTTCGGGAGGTCGCGGCGCTCGGTGCCGACGTCGTCCTTTCCCTCGACCAACCGCCGGACGCCCTCCGGGACTCGGTCCGCGCGGCGGCCCGGGACGCGAACGTCGGGGTCGTTCTCGACTACCTCTGGGGCCCGTCCGCGGAGGTGTTGATCGACGCGCTTGGAGGCCCGGGGGCTCCCCGGGGCGGGACGCGGGTCCGCTACGTGACGATCGGCGAGCTGTCGGGGCCGACGATCTCGCTCCCTTCGGCCAAGCTCCGGAGCTCCGGGGTCGAGATCGTCGGGACCGGCATCGGCAGCTCGTCCATCCCCGAGATCGTCCACGGCATCTCCGAGTTCCTCCAAGCGGCCGCGTCGGAGCGGTTCCGGGTCGACCTCGACGCCCGTCCGCTCGCGGACGTCGAGTCCGCCTGGGCCGACACCGCGACCGAGCGACGGGTCGTGTTCACCGTCCCCTGACCGGCGCCCGTTTCCCCAGCATTGCCGACCGGAACCGTCGACCGACCGCGGGCGAACCCATCCCGAGGGCGCCGCCGCGGGCGGGGAGAGCGTCCCGGTCGCTTCGCAGGCGGGCGACGCTACGGGGTCGGCGACAAGGCCGAGGGCGCGGGAGCGAGGAGCGCCTCGGGAGGTACGTCGCCGACCTCCTCCGCCCGATGGCAGGCGACGAGTCGGTCGGCGGCGCCCGGGGCTGGCCGGAGGATCGGGTCTTCGACCCGGCACCGGTCGATCACAAACGGGCATCGCGGCGCAAACCGGCAGCCGGGCTTGGGGTCGACCAGGCTCGGGATGTCGCCCTGGATCCGGTAGCGGAGCTTCCGGCGCCGGGCGTCCGGGACCGGGACCGCCGCGAGCAGGGCCTTCGTATACGGGTGGACCGGATGCTCGAGGAGGGCGCGGACCGGGCCGAGCTCGACGAGCTGGCCGAGGTAGAGCACCGCGACCCGGTCGGCAACGTACCGGACCGCCGCGACGTTGTGGGTGATCAGCAGGTAGGCGATCTTCCGCTCCCGCTGCAGCTCGACGAGGCGGTTGAGGATCTGCGCCTGGACGGCAACGTCGAGCGCGCTCGTCGGCTCGTCGAGGACCATCAGCTGAGGGTCGACGGAGATCGCGCGCGCGACCGAGAGGCGCTGCCGGCCGCCGCCGGAGAATTCGTGCGGGTACTGGTCGAGGCAATCGATGGGGAGGCCGACCGTCGGGAGGAGAGCTTCCACGCGCGCCCGGGTTTGCGTGCGGGAGGCCCCGGTCTGGGCCCGGATCGGCTCCCCAATGATCTGCCAGACCCGCAGGCGGGGGTCGAGTGAACCGACCGGGTCCTGGAAGACGACCTGGACGTGGCTTCGCCAGTGCCGCAACGCCTTGCCGCTCAGGTGGGTCACGTCGTTTCCCCCGAACCGGATGGTGCCGGCCGTCGGCGCGTGCAGTCGGGCCACGAGCCAGCCGAGCGTCGTCTTTCCCGACCCGGACTCTCCGATCAGCCCGACCGTCTCGCCCGGACGGATGGTGAGGGAGACCCCATCCACGGCGTGGACCGCGCGGGGCTTCGCCCGGCCCACGACCTCGCCCAGGGACCGGGTGATCGGGAAGTGCTTCTCGAGCCCCTCGACCTCGAGGAGCGGCCCGGCTCCGCTCACGGAAGCCCCGGGACCTCGTCGGGAAAGAAGCAGGCGCTCTTGTGCGCCGAGATGTCCGGCGGCGGGGACGTCCCCGCGAGCGGGGCAAGCGGGGGCACCACCGCCCGGCAGGCGGGGCGCGCGAGCGGGCAGCGGGGGTGGAACGCGCACCCATCGGGGAGCTTCGCGAGGTTCGGAACGTTCCCGGCCATCGCGCTCAGCGGACCGTCGGACTTGTACCGGTTCGGGGCCGCGCGAAGGAGCGCCTTCGTGTACGGGTGCCGGGGGTCGTGGAACACTTCCGCGACCGGGCCCTGCTCGACGATCCGGCCCGCGTACATCACCCCGACCTCGTCGGCGGTCTCGGCGATCACCCCGAGGTCGTGGCTGATGAACAGGACCGCCGTGTTGACCTCGTCGATCAACTCCTTCATCAGCGTCAGCACCTGCGCCTGGATCGTCACGTCGAGGGCGCTCGTCGGTTCGTCGGCGATCAGCACCGACGGGCGCTCCGAGAGCGCCATGGCGATCATGATCCGCTGGCGCATCCCGCCGGAAAGCTCGTGGGGGAAGAGCCGGAGGATCGTTTCGGGGTCGTTGATGCGGACGAGGCGAAGGTACTCGAGGACCTCGTTGCGGAACTCCGAACGCGTCCGCAACCGGTCGCGCGCCGCCTCCTCGAGCGCCCCGTCGGGGATGATCCCCTTCGCGAGCGAGCCCGTCACGGTCGCCGTCGGCCGCTTGGAGTAGTCGAACGGCACCTCGCCCCCCACGAACGTCCGCACGTAGCCCATGTCGCGGTAGTGGCGGATCCGGATCGACTCGGAGATCTGGTCGAGCACCCGGTACGCCGGGTTCAGCGAGTTCAGCGGCTCCTGGAAGATCATCCCGATTCCGGTCCCACGGATCATCGGGAGCTTGCGCTTCGGGACCTGAACGAGGTCGGTTCCGCGGAAGACGATGCGGCCGTGCCCGATCGACGCCGGCGGCTCCGGCAGGAGCCGGGGGATCGCCTGGGCCAGGGTGCTTTTGCCGCAGCCGGTCTCACCGACGATCCCGACGACCTTTCCCGGGTGGAGGTCGAGCGAGACCCCACTGACCGCCCGGAACGTCCCGGCGCCGACGGTGTAGGCGATCGACAGGTCCTCGACCCGCAGGACCGGGTCGGTCACGTCGTCGCTCCGCGGTCGGGGCTCACGCCGACGCTCGGCACGGTTCCGGATGGGAGCGTCGCGGCCGGCACCTCGCTCGGCGGCTCATGGCCGGTGGTGCTGCGGACGAACGCCCTTCGGGTCCTCGGGTCGAGGATGTCCCGCAGGCCGTCCCCGAGCAGGCTGAAGGCGAACACGGTGACGAAGATCGCCGCGCCGGGGGCGAGCACCTCCCACGGGTAGGCGTTGATCGCGCCGGAGCTCTGGTAGAAGGCGAGCATCGCGCCCCATTCCGGCTGGGGGCCGGGGTACTTGCTCGCGACGCCGACGAATCCGATCGTCGAGTAGGTGACGAGAACCGTCCCGATGTCGAGGGTGAAGTAGACGACGACCGGCTCGAGGATGTTCCGGAGAACGTGGCGGCCGAGGATCCGCCACTCCGAGACGCCGGAGGCGCGCGCGGCGACGACGTAGGGGAGATTCTTCACCGCCAGCACCTCCCCGCGGACCAGCCGCACGTAGAACGGCCACCAGGTGAGGCCGATCGCGAGCACCGTCGGGCCGACGCCGAGCCCGAGGACCCGCGTCAGCGCGAGGGCGAGGATCAGGCTCGGGAACGAGAGGAACACGTCCGTCACGCGGAGGATGACGACGGACGCCGCCCCGCCGACGGTGCGCGGCGCGTCAAAGAACCCGGCGAGCAGCCCGAGCGAGCCACCGGCGAGGAGCGCGGTGCCGGCGACGAGCACGCCGATCCCGAGGTCGAGCGGGAGCGCGAGCATCACGTTCGAGTAGATGTCGAACGAGTTCGCGTCGGTCCCGAACCAGTGCTTCGACGACGGTCCCTGGAGGTACGCCCCGGTCAGCTGCTGGGGACCATAGGGGACGAGGAGCGGCGGGTCGACGACCACGAGGAGCGCGACGACCCCGATGACGACGATCAGGACGAAGCCGAACAGACTGAGCGGGTTCGACCGGAGGACGCGCCACAGGACCCCGAGGCCCGCGAGAAGCCGACGGGGGATCGAGGGAGGAGGGCCGGCCACCGAGCGCTACCTCCAGTCCACCCGCGGGTCGAGGACGCCGTACAGGATGTCGGCGATCAAGTTCGCGGCGACGACCGCGATCGCGAAGATGATCACGACGGCGATCGCGCCGGCGAAGTTCGGCGTCGACCCGCCCCCGCCGATCGCGTCGTAGGCGTACTGGCCGATGCCGGGCCAGTCGAACACCTCCTCGACGACAACGGTTCCGGCGAGGAGTCCCCCCGCCGTGATCCCGAGGACCGTGGTGGTGGTGATGAGGGCATTGCGGAGCGCGTGCTTGTAGAGGACCCAGAACTCACTGAGCCCCTTCATCCGGGCCGAGCGGACGTAATCGAGGGGAAGGACCTCGAGCATCGACGCACGGGTCATCCGCGTCGCGATCCCCATGTTGATGAACGCGAGGACGGCCGCCGGGAGGATGAGGTGGGAGATTGCGTCGGCCGTGTACGGCAGATTGCCGGCGAGGAGCGCGTCCACCACCGACATGTGGGTGTACTGGGGGAATGGGACGGTCGCCGTCGAAAAGTCACCCCGGGTCGGGAGGCCCAGGAACGGGGCGAGAAACACCGCCGCGATCACCGCGCCGAGGTACGTCGGGGTCGCCCAGCCGCTCAGGTAGAACAGCCGCACGAGGTGGTCGCCCCACCGGCCGCTGTACTGCGCCGCGACGACCCCGAGCGGGATCCCGACCACGATCATCAGGAACAACGCCGCGAGGACGAGTTCGAGCGTGGCGGGGAGGTACGCCGCGACCGAGGGACCGACCGGAGTGCCGAACTGGGTCGCTCCGAAGTTGCCGTGGGCGAGGTTGACGAAATATTCGGACAGCTGCGTTGTCCACGGCTGGTCGACGGTCCGCTTGCAGTTGGCGATCGTGCCGGCCCCGGCGTGGGTGTACCACTCGCTGCAGACGTTGGTTAGGTCGAGATGGGTAAAGACGAACGTCAGCAGGATGACGCCGATGATGACGGGGACGAGCTGGAGGAGCCGCTTGCCGATGAAGATCAGGAGGTCGCTCGGATTGCGGCCCAACGCTCACCCCCGCCGGGGTCGGTCGGGGGGCATGGCTCCCCGGGGCGGCACTGGGCGGGGAACCTCCGTCCGATAGAAAGAGATGTCGAACGCCGCCGACGGAACGGGCGCCCGGCCCGGGGTCGGGCGCGGCGGACGGGGCCGGCTCAGGGGAGGTAGTCGCGGGGTAGCGTCCGCAACTCGGTGAACGTCTCGTGGATCTTCTCGATCAGCGTGTCGACGTCCTTGTCGGTGTGCGCCGAGGAGAACGTGATCCGCTCGTAGTTGTCCGGGTGGATGTAGATCCCCTTGTCGAGCAGCAACTGGTGGTTCCGCAGGTAGAGGTTCCAGTCGATCTGCAGCGACTCGCGGTAGTTCGTGATCTTCTTCCGGCGGGTGAAGAAGAACTGGAGCATCCCGTTCACCGACTGGACGAGCGCCGAGACCTTCGTGTCCCGGGCCGCCTCCTCGATCCCCTTGTGGAGCCGGTCGGTCATCCGGCCGAACCGCTCGTAGAGCCCCTCGCCGCCCCGCTCGAGGATCTTCAGGTTCGCGAGGCTCGCGGCGAGCGAGAGGTTGTTCGCGAAGTACGTGCCGCCGAACGAGATCCGCCCCGGGGCGATGAGGTCCATGAACTCGGCCTTCCCCGACACGGCCGAGATCGGGACCCCGCCGCCGAGCGCCTTCGCCCAACACGAGAGGTCGGGCTCGACGTTGTACAGCTGCTGGGCGCCGCCCGGAGCGACCCGGAACCCGGTGAACACCTCGTCGAAGATCAGGAGGAGGTCGTTCTCCCGCGTGATCTCGCGGAGCCGCTTTAGGTAATCCGGCGCGGGCGGGATGATGCCGGAGTTCGCCATGATCGGCTCGAGGATCACGGCGGCGAGCCGGTCCCGGTACCGCCGGACCATCCGCTCGAACGCGGGGATCGAGTTGTACGGGGCGACCATGACGTAATCGGTGATCCCGGGCGGGATCCCCGCCGAGTTCGGGAGCGGACGGGGGTACTCGTCGAGGCCGGCGACGATCGGCGGCGCTTCGGCGCTGATGAGCGCGTAGTCGTGCTGCCCGTGGTAGTGCCCCTCGAACTTCAGGATCCCGTCCTTGCCCGTCACAGCGCGGGCGATCCGGATCGCGTTCATCGTCGCGTCCGACCCGTTCGAGCAGAACGCGATCCGCTCGGTGTTCGGGACCATCCGCTCGAACGATTTCGCGACCTCGATCTCGAGCTCGGTGGGGGCGGCGAAGTGGAACCCGAGCTCGGCCTGGGCGGCGAGCGCCTTGACCATCTCGGGGTGGGCGTGGCCGTTGATCAGGCACCCGTAGGCGAGATTGAAGTCGAGGTACTCGTTGCCATCGACGTCCCAGATCCGGCTCCCCTTCCCCCGCGCGATGAACGGGGGGCACGGGTCGTACGAGGCGACCCGGATCAGCGAGCTCGACGAGTTGGGGATGTGCTTCTTCCCCTCCTCGAACAGGCGGGCGCTCTTCCGAAGCTTCGGGACCAGTCGGGCGATCGGGATCGGAAGCGGCTGGACCTCCTCCGCGTCCTTGTCGTCCCGTTCCGCGCCCTTCTCCGCCGCCCTCGGGGACGACTTCTCCGAGGGGGGCTTCTCGTCTCCCTTCGCCCCGCCCTTGGGACCCGGTTCGGGGTCGGGTCGGGGGGCCACCGACCCCTCGGCGGTTAGGGCGTGGAACTCGACCGGGGCGTCCGGGAGCGGAACGACGTCCCCGGGCCCATAGAGCGGGCTCCGGACGACGCCGGGCAAGGCGAGTTCCCGCTCCTCCATTCAAAACACATCCCAGTAGGTTTCGGGAGCCGGAGGTCCGTATATAGGATTGCCGTGGGGGTGGAACTCTTGGTAGTTCGCAGGTATAGTACACCACGTGAGATGTACAATTAACCCAATGGAGGATTGGGTCTTACATTGGCTACTTTGAGGGTTGAGAACACCCTAGATTGAGCCAAAACCACCCATTTTCACCGAACGGTTCCCGGAACGGGGGTGCGCAGTGGGGGTTCGGGGGGGGTGATGGTCGTCTCGATCCCGCGGGCGGCCAGCGCGGCCCGGAACGGGCCGGCCGGGATGCACCGTTCGGGGGGAACGACCCCGGTTTCGGTAACGGCTCCCTCGACGATCAGCTCGGCCCCGATCGCCCCGGCGACGCCGACGGCGTACTCGGTGGCCGTGAACCCCCACTCCGGACGCGGCGGAAACCTCGCCTGGGCGTGGCGAACGACGGGGGAACCTCCCTGAGTTCCCCGGACCTCGATGTCGCAGACCTCCCAGTCGAGCAGGTGGACGCCCTCGGGGGCGCCCAGCAGCTTCTCCCGCTTCAGGAGCGCCAGCAGGAACTCTCGGGGCACCACGGTCTGTCCGCGGACCTCCAGGGCCGTCTCCGAACCCAGTCCGAGCTTCGCCATCGTTCGGAGCACCTCGATCCCCGGGCCCCCCTCCTTCCACTCGCAATGCCGGAGCCCTTTGCCGGCGAGCGATTCGGGGAGGGTGGCCGGCTCCGAGTGGAGCGTCCGGTACACGGTCGTCCGACCGACGGGCGCCGGAAACTCGAACTCCTCGGCCCCGCTCATCGGCGGGTGGGGCCGGTACGCCCCGTTCTCGAACACCATCGCATCGAGCATCATCTCGTCGAGGAACGTGCTCGGGGACCAGGTGAACACGACCTCGGGTCCATTGGGTGTGAAGTCCCTCCACCCGTCGCGGATGACGACCGACTCGACCGTGTCGAGGTCTCGGGTCGCCTCGAACGCGAGGACGTTCGAGACCCCCGGTACCTGTCCGAGTCCCGGGATGGCGAGGACCCCGGCGTCCCGAAACCGGGAATCCTCGGCCAGCTGGCGCCGGGTCGTGTGGAAGAGGCCCCCAAAGTCGAGGTAGGGGACCGCTTCGGCGAGACACCCCTCCATCACCGCGAGGTTGAACGTGTACTGGACCGCATTGACGCAGACGTCGGCCCCGTTCAGGACCCCCCGGAGGGCCGACGGGTCCCGGACGTCGAGCTTCTCCGCCGTCACCCGGTCGGAGCCGGTGGCGGCCGCCGCCGCCTCGGCGAGACCGAGGTCGAGGTCGGCGACGCGGATCCGGTCGAATCGTCCGCCATGGGCGAGATCCCGGACCGTGCATCGGCCGGTGAGCCCGCCGCCCCCGAGCACGACCGCTTCCATCTCCGACCCGGACGGACCCACCGGGGTCCGGTATCTATAGGGGCCGGGGCGGGGAAGGGCGTCGCGTACGGGTTATCCCGCCGGACGGCTGTTCCGGTGGCGTGCGGGTGCACCGGCTCGGCATCGACCTCGGCCTGCTCCGCGAGGGGCTCCAGATCGGTCGGGGGTTCGGACTCCACTCCCTGGAGGAGATGGCGCGGATCGCCCTCTACCTCGAGAGCGCCGTCTACGACCGTGGCTCCCTTCGTCCCATCCCCGACGGGATTGCGTTCGCCCTCCACAGCCCCCCGCTCCGGATGGGCGCGTTCCAGCGGGTCTCTCTGACGTGGGACGGCCGGCTCCTCCCCCTCGTCGACTGTACGGCGCACCCCGTGGACCTCCCGGCGCCCGTTCGGCTCGACACGATCGACCGGCCGCACCCCCTCATCCTCCCGGTGGGGGAGCGCATCGAGTTCGCGGCCGTTGTGCCGCCGCCGGAGGCCGGACCGCACACGATCCGCGTCGACCTGGAGAGCGTGGCCATTCCTCCGGTCGTCTGGTTCCAGCTCACCGACCATCTCCGAGGGGGATCCGAGGCGCGGGATTGACCGAACCGCCCGTCGACCGGCAGGAACCTCCGCTCGTCACGACCGACGTTCCGATTCGCGGTCAACCCCTGTTGGTGACCGGGGGAGTGGCGGCCGCGATCCTTTCCGCCGACGGGTCGTTCTCCCTTCGCTGGGACACCCGGGGCGCTCCCTTGGAGTGGGGAGGCGTGTACTCCCAAGGAGTCCGCCTGTGCGGGCCGTGGTCGATCGCCGTCGGGTCGCCCGGCGAGGTCGTCCCTCTCGGACCCGAGACGTTCCGTTCCCTCCGACATTGGCGCTGGGGCGTGGAATCGACCCATGCCGTTGCCGGCCTCTCGGCCGTGGACGAGGTCCTCTCGCTCCCCAACGTCCCCGGGGTCGCTCGTCGGTTGACGGTGCGCTCGACCGACGGGACGGCTCCGGTCGTCCGCGTTGAGGCGGAACTCCCTCTCTCGCTCGCCCCGGTCTTGATCGAAGGAGTTTCGCCGCACGACTACGACCTCACGACGCGCGGCACCCGCCTCCAGGCGACCGCGCACGGTTCGGCGTTCGCGCTCGAATCCGACCCGTTGCCGACCCAGATGGCCGTGGATGGCACGAACTGGATCGGCGGGCGACGGTCCGGAGCCACGAAATCGATCCGGATCGCGTACGACGTTCCGCTCCCCCCGAATGGCCCGGGGGTCCTCGTCTGGACGCTCTGGGGTGGGCTCGAGGCCACGGTCGAAGGCGCGCCGGATGCCGGGCGTCAGATCCTCGAGCGACAAGCGCAGTGGCAGCCGGAGGCCGAACGCCCGTGGCAACAGTGGGCGTCCCGGGTCCCCCGGCTCGAGACGCCGGACGACCCCGGGCTCGCCCAGGGATTCGGTCTCGCGACCGGCGCGTTGCGCGCGCTCTACGCCGACCCGGAGCCCGGGATGACCGGGTTGGTGGCCGGGTACCCCTGGTACTCGGCGCTCTGGTTTCGCGACATCGCCTGGATGCTGCCGGCGGTCCTCTGGATGGGCGACGTCGACCGGGTCGTCGCGACCCTCGCGACGGCGTTCCGTTTCCAGGCGCCGAACGACCTCTCGCTCCTCGGGGGCACAACGGGGGAACTCCCGATGCAACTCTCCGCCGGCCCGATCTTCCTCTACGGGACGTCGGACACGACGCTGTACTACCCGGGGATCGTCCGGAGATTGGTCCGGCACACGGGTGACGCGGAACGCGTCCGACCGTACCGGGCCGCCCTCGCGGACGTCCTCGCCTGGGGGGTCGACAAGGTCGACCCGGGGACCGGACTGTTCACGAACGGCGGCGAGGTCGCAGCGATGAAGACCGCCTCCGGGGAGGTGGGCCGGGTCCACTACGGGATCGATGCGTTCGATACAACGATCTGGGACTCGGCCGACCGTCGGAACCACGCGGTCGATCTCCAGGCGCTCTGGTGGGAGTGTCTCGATGCCCTCGCCGACCTCGAGGAACTCTCCGGCGGACACGGAGGCCGGGACCTCCGCGCTCGAGCCGCGGCAGGACGATCGACGTTCCTCGAACGATACCGCTGGGTCGAGGAGCGGTATCTCTACGACTCCCTTCGGCGCGACGGGACGCCGAGGGCGAACCTCCGGCCGAACGCGCTCCGGGCGGTCGAGCTCGGGCTCGTCGAAGGCGCGGCGGCCCGGGCCGTCTGCGACCGGGCCGCCGAGGACGACCTGACGACCCCCTGGGGCTTGCGGACCCTCTCGGCCCGGGATTCGGCATACGACCCGCTCGCCTACCACGAAGGGCAGGTGTGGTCCATCGCGACGGCGTGGGCGGCCGCCGCCGCGTTCCGGATCGGCCACGCCGAGGCCGGAGTCCGGTACCTCGATGTGCTCGCCGGCCATCTGCGGACGGAGCACGGGTACGCGAACGAGTGCTACCGGGGGGACCGCCCCGAGCCGTTCGACTCGTGTTTCCTCCTCGGGTTCAGCGTAGCGCCGTTCCTGACCTCCGTCTTCGAGGGGCTCTGGGGATTGACGCCGATGCTCCACCAGGGGACGGTCCGGTGCCAGCCCAACTTTCCGGCCTCGTGGCACTCGGCGTCGCTCCGAGGGATCCGACTCGGGCCGGGGTCGCTCGACCTCGGCTGGGTCCCGGGCGTGGTGACCGGCCAATGGACCGGCCCGGGGTCGCTCACGCTGGAGGGCGAGCATGGTTCGGTACAGTTGGCCCCGGGCGTTCCGACGGCTCTCGTCGTAAGTCGCGTCACGCCACCGTCATAAGCGGCGGGGATTCGGCCGGGCCCGATGGGGGACGCGATCGCGGTCCACGGACTGACGAAGCAGTACGGCGACCTGACCGCCGTCAACTCCATCGACTTCACGGTCCCCGAGGGGAAGGTCTTCGCGTTCCTCGGCCCGAACGGGGCCGGCAAGACGACGACGGTCGAGATCCTCGAGGGGCTCCGTCGCCGGACGTCGGGGGACGTCAAGGTCCTGGGGCTCGACCCGTGGACCGACGGCCTCGAGCTGCACCGGAAGATCGGCGTCATCCCGCAAGATTTCCGATTCTTCGAGAAGACGACCCCGCGGGAGGCGATCCAGTACTACGCCACGCTCTTCAATGTCAAGGTCGACGCGTCGGCGCTCCTCGAGCTGGTCGCCCTCGGCGACAAGGCCCATGCCAACTTCGACGTGCTCTCGGGGGGGCAGAAGCAGAAGCTCGGTCTGGCCCTCTCGCTCGTCGCTTCGCCGACGATCTGCTTCCTGGACGAGCCGACGACCGGACTCGACCCGCAAGCCCGCCGCGGGATCTGGGACGTGATCCGCAAGCTTCGCCGGGAGGGACGCACGGTGTTCCTGACGACCCACTATCTCGAGGAGGCCGAATTGCTCGCCGACCAGGTCGCGATCATCAACCACGGCACGATCATCGCCGAAGGCTCGCCGACCCAGATCATCCGGGACCACGGTCGACCGGAACGGCTCTCCGTCGACGGGCCGCCCTCCCTCGGCGAGTTCCTCAAGAAGCGGCTCGACCGGGCCGTGACCGTCACCGAGGGCCACGTCGAGGTCCAGATGCGCGACAAGTCCGATGCGCTCGTCGTGCTCCAGGCGATCGAGTCGAGCGGCCTCCCGTGGACCGGCTTCGCGACCGTCAGTGACACGCTCGAGGACGTCTTCGTCGGTCTCGTCGGGAAGATGGACGATGGGGTCCTCGGCGGGGCGCCCAAACCATGAACCCGAAACGGATCGGCGCCGATTTCCTGGTGTTCTCCCGCGGCTTCGTCCGCAACCCGGTCGGCCTGTTCTTCAGCCTCGTCTTCCCGATCATCCTGATCGGGCTGTTCGGCCTCATCTTCTCGGCCAGCAGTTCGACGACCGTCACCGTGTACACCGAGAACCTCGACCACAACTCCCCCCTGTCGGTCGACTTCCTCTCGGCCCTGAACAACTCGACGTACGTCCACATCCAGGTCGTCTCGCCGGTGACCGGTCAGACGTTCGCGAGCTGGCTCGCCCAGCAGGGCGATAGCGTCGGCATGATCGTCCCCGCCGGGTTCCAGGCCAATTACACGAACCAGACGCCCGTGAACGTCACGCTGTACACCGACCCGTCCGACGCGAGTTCCGGCGGGATCGCGCAGTTCGTCGTGACCGGCGTCGCGAACTCGTTCAACCTCGCCTCGTCCCACGGCAGCCCGATCATCGGCACGACGAACCAGCAGGTCGGCAGCCAGGTGTTCAAGTACATCGACTACCTCGTTCCCGGACTCATCGGCTTCTCGATCCTCACGAGCCCGATGTTCGCCCTCGTCGAGATCTCCTCGACGTACCGGAAGGACCACCTGTTCCGGCAGCTGTCGCTGACCCCGCTCACCAAGGGGGAGTGGCTCACGGCCAAGATCCTCTGGTACATCGTGCTCACGATCATCTCGGCCGCGATCATGATCGCCGTCGGGGTCTTCGTGTTCGGAGCGGACGTCGGGTTCACGGTCGGACTCCTGCCGTTCCTGGTCCTCGGACCGTTCTTCTTCGTCTCGCTCGGGATGCTCGCCGGGTCGGTCTCCCGGACCCCCGAGAGCGCGGCGGTCCTCGGGAACATCATCACGTTCCCGATGATGTTCCTCTCCGGGACATTCTTCCCGGTGTCGAGCTTCCCGCCGGGGCTCCAGGCGGTGGCTCACATCCTGCCGCTGTACTACGTGATCGACGGGATGAACCAAGTCATGCTGTTCCACAACAACACCCGCGCGCTCCTCGACCTCGGGGTCATCCTGATCGGCGGGGTCGTCGTCTTCGTCGCCGCGATCGCCGCGTTCAAGTGGCGGGACGAATGAGCGAGATCGCGGCCGTCGACCCCGCGTCGTTCCGACGGCTGATGGGCCGCTGGCCGACCGGGGTGAGCGTCGTCACCTCCCGGGACGGCGAGCGGGACTTCGGGCTCACGGTCAACGCCTTCCTCTCCGTTTCGGTGGCGCCCCCGACAATTCTGATCTCCCTCGGCCACGAGGCCGACTCGACCGAGGTCGTCCGCCGCTCCGGGCGGTTCGCGGTCAACGTCCTTTCCCAGGACCAGCGGGCCTTGAGCGAGCGATTCGCCCGCACCGGCCCCCCGGAGGAGAAGTTCCGCGGGGTCGGCCTCCACCGGGGACTCTCGGGTTTGGCGATCCTCGACGGGACGGTCGCGACGCTGGAAGCGGGAGTCACGAAGGCGGTCACGGTCGGCGACCACACGCTGTTCGTCGGAGTCGTCGACCGGGTCGACGTGAGCGGGGAGCTCGCCCCGCTCGTGTTCGTGCGGGGCCAATACGCCGAACCGGCGGGACCCGACCTCCTGCGGCTGCCGAAGCCGAAACCGTAGCGCGGCGCCACCGTTATTCCCCCACCCGCCCGGTAGGGGAGCATGGCCGCCTCGACCCCGGTCCCCCGCCACGTCCGCCTCGCGATCGTCGGGAGCGGACCCGCTGGGCTGACGGCGGCGATCTACGCTTCGCGGGCGACCCTCGCGCCGCTCGTCATCACGGGGGTGCCGTCCGGGGGCCAGTTGATGATCACGACCGACGTCGAGAACTACCCCGGGTTCCCCGAGGGGATCCAAGGGCCGGAGCTCGTCGTCAAGATGCGGGAGCAGGCGGCCCGGTTCGGAACCGAGTTCCTCGACGCCAACGTTCGGGCGGTCAACCTGAACGTCCATCCGTTCGTCCTAGACACCGGCCTCACCGGGCTCATCCACGCCGACGCGGTAATCGTCGCGACGGGGGCGAACGCCCGCTGGCTCGACCTGCCGAACGAGCAGCGGCTCCGGGGGCACGGGGTCTCGGCGTGCGCCACGTGCGACGGCTTCTTCTTCAAGGGAAAGGACATCGTCGCCGTCGGCGGCGGCGACTCCGCGATGGAGGAGGCGACGTTCCTGACGAAGTTCGCGAATTCGGTGACGGTCGTCCACCGGCGCTCCGACCTCCGGGCGAGCAAGATCATGCAAGAGCGGGCCCGCAAGAACCCGAAGATCCAGTTCCGGTTCGACTCGGCCGTCGAGGACGTCCTCGGGAGCGACTCGGTCACCGGCGTCGTGATCCGCCACCTGCCGAGCGGGAAGCAGGAGACACTCCCCGTCCAAGGGCTCTTCCTCGCCATCGGCCACGACCCGGCCACCGAGGTGTTCCGGGGTGCGCTCGAGCTGGACGAGAAAGGGTACCTGAAGACCACCGACGTGACCCGGACCTCCGTCGACGGTGTGTTCGCGGCGGGGGACGTCTACGACCACCGGTACCGCCAGGCCGTCAGCGCCGCCGGACTTGGGTGTATGGCCGCGCTCGATGCGGAAAAGTGGCTCCAGGAGCACCGCGAGCCCGTCGCCCAGTTGTCTCGCGTGGTCGGGACCCAGCAACTTCCGCCGATCGCGGCCCGCCGCGAATCTCGCTAGGGTTGCGTCGGCGGCGGAGTCGTCACCGGCGACCGTTTCCGGCGCGCGGGGCTGAGGACGCCGATGACTACCCCGGCGGCGAGTGCCATGGCGGCCGCTGCGACGATCCACGGCAGCGCACCGGAGCCCAAGGGCGATGAGGTCGCCCCCGCCGGGGTGGGGGCGACCACCGAGATGACCGTCGAAGCGTTCGCCTGGTGACCGGAGGCGTCGCGGACCGTCAGGCTCACGAAGTACCGGCCGGGGGTGAGGAAGTCGTGGGAAGCGCTCGGGCTGTCACTCCCCGTTCCGTCCCCGAACGACCACGAATAGGTGTACCCTGGGGCGCCCCCGCTCGCCTCCCCCTGGAATCGCACGGGCAGTGGGGCGAGTCCGCCGGAAACGTTCGCGAAAATCGTGGCGTTGAGCCGGATCGTGAGGTTGACCGAGGCCGTTGTGCCCGCCCCCAGCGCATCGCGGACCTCGACGGTGCTGACGAACGGACCGTTGGTCGTGAAGATGTGCGTGATGTTCGAAAGATTTCCTCCGATTCCCCCGTCCCCGAACGCCCAGCTGTAGGTGAACGGTGCCGTTCCACCCGAGATCGCGGCGGTGAAGTTCACGGGCCGGGCGAGGTCGACCGGGTCGGGAACGGCGGCGAGTGCCGTGACCCGCAGCATCGGTCGCACGAGAACGGAGACGACCCCGGTGGCCGACCCGCCGAGGGAGTCGTTGGCCCATCCGCGCACGAGATAGGTGCCGGCAGCGGCGAAGGCGTGGGTCGCGTTCCCGCCCACACCGGCGGTCCCGTCCCCGAACGACCACGCGAACGCGTACGGACCCACCCCGCCCGCGGCCGTGGCACGGAACTGAGTCGCGAACCCCACGTCCGTAGAGTTGGGGAAGGCCGAGAAGTTAGCAGTCGGGCCCGGAAGAATCAGCACGGACGTCGTCACGTTTCGCGAAGTGCCATTGGCATCCGTGAGGTTCAACGTCACCAGATAGGTGCCCGTGGTCGAGAACGAATGGACCGGAGAGCTCTGGTTGCTCGTTCCTCCATCCCCAAAGCTCCAGCTGAAGGTGAGAGGTCGGACTCCGCCGACGGTGGTGGCCACGAAGGTCACCGGTGCGCCGGGATCCGCCTCGGCCGGATTCGCACGAATTGATACCGCGACGAGGCCGAGCCACCCCCACAGCCAAGTCGTCCCATTGAACCCCGGCGCCATCGCGCCATGCAGGCTGGGATCGTAGGCCAAACCTCCGGCGAGGCCTCCGGCGAATCCGGAGGTTGGAATTTCCGTCCAGGCTCCGCCATAGAAGGCCCACGTCTCGACGCTGACGTTCCCCGTCAGGTTCCCGGGCTCCTCGTAGAGCAGGACATAGTCGTCCGAATCGACGTACGCCATGTCATAGTACCCGAGCGGCGGCGTAGCGAAAGTGGTGTTCACCTGAGTCCACGAGCCGTTCGCGAACGTCCACGTCGAATTGTTGGACCACCCGCCAAGGAGGACGACGTCCTGGTCGGCGGCATCGTACGCCATCCGTGTCACGCCGGTCGATCCGGGGAACGGTTCGTCATCCTCGTAGAGGGGGAGTCTCGTCCAGAGCCCGGCGTGGAAGCTCCAAGTTTGTGGAAGGTAGATCCCGGGCGCGAAGTAGACGCCCCCATCGTAGAGGAGGACGTACCCCGCGGCGGCATCGTAGGTGAGCGATGGCAGGCCGGAGTCATCTTCCGGCGGGGCGGGGGCACCCGCCGTGTCCAGGAGCTTCCAGCGGCCGCTCTCGAACGCCCATGTCGCGTTGCAATCCGGGAAGGAGGTCGGGCAGCTCCCCTGAAAGTGGCCGCCCCACGCCACGAGGTAGCCGTCCGCCGAATCGTAGGCGAGGGCCATGTCAAGAACCGGAGGTGGGGCCGGGCCGGCCGTCGACGTTAGGTTAACCCAGCTGCCATTTCGGTACGCCCAAGTCTCGTTCACGGCCCGCTGCGTGTGCGAGGAGATTCCCCCGAAGAGGATCGTCTCGTTCTCGGCCCCGTCGTATGCGAGAGCGGCGTTGGAGAGGCCGGGCGAAGGGCCCGTACCGGTAATATTGGTCCAATTCGGAGCCGGATCGCCAAAAGGACCGGCGGAGAGTCGGTTCGGGGAAGCCGCCACCGGGGTCGCACGGAACCCGGTGAGTCCTTCGTCCCCCGGCGGGAGGCCGTGGGCCGACGAAGCCAGGGGATTGCCGATCCGACCTCCGGTTCCGCCCAGCGGACTGAAGGCCGAGAGAACGACGAACACGGCCACCGGACCCGCGAGGAGGAACGTGAGAGACCGGGTGGACCGTCCGGAGAAGCTGTTCCGCGCCTCGCGGGTGTGCGCGCCCTCCCGACCTCGCAATGGGGCGGACATCTGGACCGGGAACGGACCGGGGAGAAGATGAGCCCGCCGGGCCCTCGCGAGCCGAGCCTTGGGAGGCGTGCGTCCCAGCTAGCTGCATGAACCGGGAAACCGGTCCGGACGCCAGCGACCTTCCCGACCCGGAAGCGGCTTCAGGTGAGCCTTTAAGTGGCCGAGCGAGCGTGCGACGGCCGGAGCGGGCCTTGCCGTCGAAGAAGCACCTCCACATCGAGTCGTCCGGCCAGTTGTGCATCTACTGCGGGGCCTGCGTCGGCGTCTGCCCGCTCAACTGCGTCTACCTGGATGAGACGCGAATCACTTTCGACGAGAAGATTTGCACACGCTGCGAGATCTGCGTGAGGGCGTGCCCCGTCGGGGCCATCGCAATCGACTGATCGCGACAAGACCGGAACTCAAGCTCATGGTCGAGAACCTCACCACGGACGTCCTCGTCGTCGGCGCCGGCCCGGCCGGCAGCATGGCGGCGAAGTGGGCCGCGAAGAGCGGGGCCCGCGTCCTCATGATCGAGAAGCGCCAGGAGATCGGCTCCCCCGTCCGCTGCGGCGAGGGGATGAGCAAGGACTGGCTGAAGGAGGTCGGCATCGTCCCGTCGAATCGCTGGATCAACGTCGAGGTCGAGGGCGCCCGCATCTTCTCCCCGTCGGAGAAAGTCCTCGAGATCAACGAGAAGCACGCGGGGAACGAGGTCGGCTACGTCGTCGAGCGGGATGCGTTCGACAAGCAGCTCGCCATCGACGCGGGGAACGCCGGCGTCGACGTCCTCCTGAAGACCGCCGCGACCGGCGTGATCCGGGAGAACGGGAAGATCGTCGGGGTCCACGCGAAGCGGTTCGGCGAGCCGTTCACCATCCGGGCGCCGGTGACGATCGGGGCGGACGGGTTCGAGAGCCAGTTCGGCCGATGGGCCGGGCTCCCGACGAACCTCGCGCTGAAGGACATGGACTCGTGCCTTCAGTACCGGATGACGAACGTCGACTGCGACGTTCGCTACTGCGATTTCTATCTCGGCTCGGTCGCGCCCGGCGGCTACGTCTGGATCTTCCCGAAAGGGGAGGGGCTCGCCAACGTCGGGATCGGCGTCCAACTGAGCCAGATCCACGGCACGGCCGAGCCCCGGAAGTACCTCGACGCGTGGATCGCGAACCACCCCGCCTACTCGAAGGGGAAGACGATCGATGTGGTCGGCGGCGGCGTTTCGATCGCGCCCCCGCTGAAGCAGACCGTCACGGACGGGGTGATGCTCGTCGGCGACGCGGCCCGGATGATCGACCCGCTCACGGGCGGCGGGATCGCGAACGGCTGCATCGCCGGGAAGATCTGCGGCGAGGTCGCCGCCGAGGCGGTCCGCGAGAAGACCCCGACCAAGGAGTTCTTCCAGAAGTACGAGAAAGGCTGGCGAGCCCGGTTCGAGGAGAAGCTCTACCGGAACTGGCTCGCGAAGGAGAAGCTCTGCACCCTTTCCGACGCGACGTTCGACAAGGTCGTCGACGCCCTCGAGGGGGTCAAGCTCCAGAAGCTCTCGGTCCACAACATCCTGAAAGCGGTCCACGAGAAGTACCCCGAAGTGACCCGCGAATTCGAGACGTTCCTCTGAACGTCGGGTCGAACCGATGCCCGGCGCCCCGAACAGTCCCCCCAAGATGGACGCGGCCCCGCCCCCGGTCGCGATCGCTCCCGAGCGGCGGATCTTCCGGCGGCTCGCGGCCAGCAAGGTGGCGCTCAACCTGGACCTTTGGAAGGGGGCCCCGTCCCCGGAACTGATCGCGCCTTACGCGCGGGCCGAGACCGCATTCGCCGCGGGCGACTTCGTGAACGCCGAGCAGGCGCTCGACCACCTCTCGGTGCGGTTCGCCGAACCCCGGTGGCCGACGATGCCCGTGCCGTTCCGGGACCTCCGGGTCGCGATCCCGGCGCCGATGCCCCCGCAATGGGACCCGGACTTCGCCGTCGACCCCGCCGAGAAGGAACGGCGGAAGGTCCTCCGGTCCGCCGAGCTTCAGCTCGCCTTGATCAAGGCGACGCCGGCCGTCGCCGCGAAGCGGGGCCTTCCCGCCGACGACCTCGCGACCCATGTGACCGAGGCCGAGGCGGAGTTCGCATCGAATGGTCCGAGCGAACCGTTCTGGGCTCACGTCGATGCCATCTGGACCGGCGTTCGCGAGCGATTCCCGACCCCGGGCGCTCCGAAGGCCGTCCCGGTCCCGGCCACTCCCCCCGCGACCGATGCGACCGCGTAAGACCGAGCCGCGCGCCGGTCCGACCGGACCGGACGCGAGCGAGATCTCCGGATTCCTCGATGGGGTCCGCCATCGGCTTCTCGCGCGACGCCGGGCGGGAGCGCCCGTCCCGGACCTCGAGCAGCGACTCGCGGACGCTCTGGCCGACCTCGCCGCGGGGCGCCTCGCGGAGGCCGAGCGAGTCCTGCTGGACGTCTCCGACCGGCTCGACCACGACGAGCCCGAGCCGGAGCTCCTCGAGTTTCCGCGCGGCCTCGTCCGGTACGATGCGGGGGCGGACCGCGGAGTCCCGACCCCCGAGGACGAGGAGCCGATCGGGAACCGGCTCACCCTCCTCGAAAAACTCCTCACCGTCGCCGCGGCCGACGGGGTCGAGGTCGCCGACCTTCGGGGCTTGCTCCGCGTCGCTCGCAGCGCCTATCGGGCGGACGACCGGCGGCGTGCGAAGGAGACCGGGGAGCGAATCCTCACCGAGCTCGACCGTCGTCGGGCCCACCGTCCGGCCCGCGAACCCTAATACGACCCACCGACGTTCGACCGCCCGATGCCCCTCCCCCGGTTCGGAACGTTCTCGATCGTCGCGGCCGACCCGGCGACCGGGGAGTGGGGGGTCGCCGTCCAGTCCCGGTTCATCTCGGTCGGCGCGGTCGTCCCGTGGGCCGCAAGCCGCGTCGGCGCCGTCGCCACCCAGGCGCTCGCGAACGTCCGCTACGGACCGGACGGGATCGAGATGCTCCGCCGGGGCCTCGGAGCCGACGCCGTCGTCGAGAAGCTCACCCGCGCCGACCCGAAGCGCGAGCAGCGCCAGCTCGGCGTCGTCGACGCGAAGGGCCGGGCCGCGGCGTTCACCGGGAAGGAGTGCTTCGACTGGGCCGGTCACGTCGTCGGCGAGGGGTACACGTGCCAGGGGAACATCCTGGTCTCGCGAGCCGTCGTCGAGGGGATGGCCCGCACGTTCGAGTCGACCCCGGGCGACCTCCCCGAGCGGCTCCTCGCCGCGCTCGCGGGGGGCCAGAAGGAGGGGGGCGACCGCCGCGGGATGCAGTCGGCCGCGCTTCTCGTCGTCCGCGAGAAGGGCGGGTACGACGAGGGGTCCGACCGCTGGGTCGACATCCGCGTCGACGACCACCCGACCCCGATCGAGGAATTGAAGCGGGTCTTCAAGCTGTACGACCTCACGCTCCTCTCCCGCGAGGACCCGAAGGCGCTCGTGCCCCTCACCGGCGACGTCGCCCGCTCGGTCCAGCAGGAACTCCAGATGCTCGGATTCTACACCGGCCGGCTGACCGCCACCTGGGACGACGCCACCTCGAAGGCGTTCGCGAAGTTCCTCGGGGAGAATAACTTCGAGAACAAGGCCCGGGACGACGGGATGGCGTGGCCGAGCGTCCTTCACCATCTCGACGAACGGGCGCGCGCCGAATCGGCGCGACGGACGACGACGGCCCCGATCGTGACGAACGCACTGAGCCGTGGGCCGGGCGCCGCCCCGAAACCGGAGGCCACATCCCCGCCGAAGAGCGAGCCGAAGCCGAAGGGCCGCCGGTCGAAGTGACGGTCCGGCACCGCGCGTCCTCCGAGTCGGAGGCGCGGGCGCTCTGGGCGGCCGTCGTGGCCGACAACCCCTCCTACGTCACGGGCGGCGTCACCGGCGAGGTCCTCGAGATCCGCGTCGCCGCGAAGAGTGCCCGGAGCCTCCGACAGACCCTCGACGACTTGCTCGCGGCGCTCGGGACCGCCGAGCGGGCCGCGGCCGCCGCCCGGGCCCGCTAGTCCGCCGCGGGATCCCGTCCGCCACCGGGACCTCAGCGTACGGCGCTGAGCAGGTGGCCGGCGGTCCCGTACACCCGCAATCGGTCGGTTCGGCCCCGGAAGTACCGCGCGTTGACCTCCGCCCGTCCGAGGTCGAGGATCCCGCGGAACCCGAGCGATCGCAACCGGTCCGCGAGCTCCCCCGGGGGAAACCAGCTCCGGAACGGTTCTCCCAACTGCGCCACCCGACGGGCGATGGCCGCGTGGGCGAGGCTCTCGAGCGGCGCCGCCGCCGTCCGCCGAGAGAAGTAGTCGAGCGCGACGCCGCCGCCGGGGGCGGCCGAGGCGACCACGGAGAGCGTTTCGGCGATCGCCTCGGGCGTCAGGTACATCGTCACGCCCAGCCAGGCGAAGAACGCGGGGGCGCTCCGGTCGAACCCCGCCCGCTCGAGGTCGACGGCGAGCCGACCCCGCTCGAAGTCGGTGGGGACGAACGTGACGGACGCCGGGACGGGGACCGCCGCTTCCTCGAGCCGGCGGCGCTTCCAACGTTGGGTGGCCGGGTGGTCGACCTCGAACACCTGCAGGGGGCGGGGGTCGAGCGGCGGCCGATAGGCGAACGTGTCGAGCCCCGCGCCGAGGACCACGTATTGGACGACCCCCCGGTCGCGGGCTCGAGCGAGCTCGTCCTCGGCAAATCGGCTTCGGGCAACCATCCACGCCCGCATCGCCACGGCGACCGGTCCGAACCCGTGGGTGCGCGAGCCGCGGATGCGGGCGGCCTCGGGGGGAGGGAGGATCCGCACCGCGAGCGGATCGTCGAGCACCTTCGGCGAATCGAGCCACTGGTGGGAGGCCCGGTCGCCCGCGACCCGGAGCGCGGTCGCGCTCGGCTCGTCCTCGTTCATCGGGGAGCCGGGAGCACCGGGCCTTCGCGGGTAGAGGTTTCGGAGGACGGAGACCCCGGTCGGCCCGAGTCGGGGACTCCGCTCCGGGATTTCGGTTCAGAGGAGGTGCGGAATCTCGTCGACGAGGAGCGGCAGTATCTCTTCGCACGTTCCCACAATCCCGACGTCGACGCCGGTGAGCACCGGTGCCGTGCGATCCGGATTGACCGCGAGGAGGACCCGCGCCTGTCGCCAGGCGATCAGGTGGTTGGGCGAGCCCCGCACCCCGAGCAGGATTCCGAGTTGGGGCGCGACCCAGAGCCCCGTCAGTCCGACCTGCCGGGCGACCGGGAGGACTCCGGCATCGACCACGCGCCGGGTCCCCACGAGGGCGGCGCCCCACCGGGCCGATGCGGCGCGGACCTGCGGGAGCATCGGAGTCGCTCCGACGCCGATGGAAACGACGATCCGGGCCGACGCTGGGTCGGGGAGTCCATCGTCCGGGTCGTCGTCCCGGCCCACCCAGTGGAGCGACTCATCCGGCGCGACGGCCGGGCCCGAGCCCACAGAGACCGGCACCGAGCCGGACGAAGTCCGAGGGGCAAAACTCCCGGACCGGACCGTCGCGAGCGCGGGTCGGGTGCGGGACGAGATCTCCGCCAGGATTCCCCCACCGAACGCCGGCTTGGCGTACCGGACCTCGCCGGCCGGCCCGCACGCGATCGAAACGGCGTCGCCGGTCAGACCGAGCCCGAGCCGGGCCGCGACCCTACCGGCGACCTCGCGCCCGAACATCGTCGAGGAGAACAGCCCGGCGATGGCCTCCGGCTCCCGTTGCATCACGTGACCGACCGCGGTCGCGGCACCCCGGGCGGACACCGGAAGAGCGGCCGATAGCACCACGACCGATCCGGCTCCCGCCGAGCCGAGCGCCTCGCCCTCCTCGGGCCGGATCCGGTCTCCGGCGAAGAGGGCCGTCACCCCTACGTTCGGGAAGATGCGACGGAGTTCGGCAATCGTCCCGAGCGTACCCCGGTCCAGTCGCCCCCGATCGTCCGAAACGAGCACGAACGCCGTCCCCGAGGGGGGGCGGTCGACCGGGCCAGCGTCGGGACGGCTCGCTTCCGGTGACGGGCGCGCGAGCAACGTCCGCAGTGCGGCGAGCGCCCGCCGGACCCGCTCCTCCGGGGCCCCGTCGTCGAAGACGACGGGAATCCGTCGAGGCTCGCGGTCGAGCAAGGCGCCCACCACGGTCGGGGACCCGCGGAGGCCGACCTCGTCGGCGGCGAACCCCAGTTGCGCGGCGTCGATCCGGAGGAGGTTCCCGAGGGACGGTACGGCGGTCCCGTCCTCGGCCCGTTTGGCCGGCTTCGCGATCTTCTCTCCGACGCTGACCACGGCGGGCGCCGCGAACGTCGCGCGGGCCGAACCGGTCTCCGTCTCGACGGTCACCTCGAACGCGTCGCCCACGGGCGACCGCACGAGCCGTCGGGCCGCGGTCACGAGCGGACGGCCGAGGAGCTCGGCCAGCTCCGCCGGCACTTGCCCGGTCTCCGAGTCGGTCGTCCACTTCCCGCACAGGACGAGGTCGGCCGGGTGTTCCGCGAGGACCCGTTCGAGGACCCGGGCCGTCACGAGCGAGTCGGAGCCGGCGAGGATCGGGTCGCTCACCAGGATGGCCCGGTCGACCCCGAGCGCGAGGGTCTCCTGGACGGCCGACGCGGCCGCCGGGGGTCCCATCGAGACGACCGTCACCGTTTCGCCGGGACGACGGAGTTCGAGCGCCACCCGGAGCGCCCGTTGGTCGAACGGATTGAGGAAGAGCTCGCCCTCGTCGCGCCGGATCGTCTTGCGGACCGGGTCGAACTTCGCGGACTCGGCCGCCGGGACGACCTTGACGAGGACGGCGAACTCCACCGGACGACCCGTCGTTCGCGGAGCCCCCGAACGGATATCTCTGCCCGTTCGTCCGGCCAGCGGTGCTCGAAGCGCTCCCGCCCGCCGGCGCGTCTGTGACGTCGCGGCGCCTCGGGTCGATCCCCGCGTACGCGGTCGCGACCGCGGTGACAGTCTTCGCGATCCTCAGTCAGTACTTCGTCCCCGAAGCGGTGCCGGCGCTTGACCCGGTGTACGGGTCGTTCTTCGGCGATCTGTTCGTCGTCTATGGGATCCCGATCGTCACTTTCGCCATCCTCGTCGGAGGGCGCCCACTCGCGGGATTCGTCGACAACACCGGTCGCGCGGTCGTCCAGGGGCTCGCGTGGTATGGAACGCTGTCCCTCCTCGCCCTTGTCGTCGTCATCGGCCTCACGATCGTCTACCTGATCGTCGACCCGTCCGCGCTCAACCTGTTGAACAACACGACGCCGGTGATCCAGTCGGCCGAGGGCGACCCCTGGTTCTGGGTCGTGTTCTCGTTCATCATCGGCCTCGTGGAGGAGCTCATCTTCCGGGGCTGGATCTTCGGCTACTGGCTCCTCAAGGACCCCAACCGCTGGGCGATCCACGCCACCTGGACGAGCGTGTTGTTCGCGGGCGTCCACCTGTACTACGGCCAGACGTACGGCGCCGCCGCCCCGCTCGTGTTCCCCTCGCTGTTCCTGCTCGGCTTCGCCTTCGCCGCCACCATGCGAGCCTCCGGCGGGAACGTGATGGTCGTCGGGATCCTCCACGGCGCGAACGACGCCGTTGCGTTCTACTCGATCGTCTCCGAGAACGGGGCGCTCGCGCTCCACTACGGGATCATCCTGATCGGCGCGCTCATCGGGTTGATCCTCTACCTGCATTCCCAACCGGCGAAGGCCGCCCCCCCGATGTGGGGGAGCGGGCCCCCGGTCTCCGGATACCGACCGTCGAATCCGTACGACGTCCTTTCGCCTCTCGGAGGGGCTCCCCCGCCGCCTCCGCCGCCCCCGGCCCCTCCGGCGCCGGTCCCCCCGGCGCCGCCGCCGGATTCCTAGGTGTGGTACCGGCCTTCGACCTTCTCGAAGGCGGGACCCCGGCCCGAGCCGCTCACGAACGGCCAGGACGAGAACGTCGGGTGGGAGGCGAGGACCGCCGCCTGGTCGTGAGGCAAGTGGAGCCAGGTCGTCCGGGGGCTCGCCCGGCCCTCCCGGACGTAGATGATGGTCGCGCCGAGCCGCCCCTGATCGACGATCGGCCTCCGGAACGCCGTCCAGGGGACGAACTGCGTCTCCAAGGTCGAGGAGAAGTGGACCCCGGCCGGCTCGATCCCGATCTTCCGCACGTCGAACGCCGCGCTCGTCACACCGCCCGCGATCAGGAACGCGATCGACCCGACCACGACCCAGATCCACGGAAGCGGAGGCGTCTGGAGCGCGTGGCCGATGTCCCCTCCGACCGCGACCGTGGCGGCCACGACGAGATTCGTGAGCGGAAGCACGCAGGCGCCGACGACCGCCGCGAAGAGGTAGATCGAGCCGACGGCCTGGCGTCGGACCCAGACGATCCCGCCCGGCACCCGGGTCGTGGGGTTCGGGTCGAGCGGAGGCAACGGGGGGAGGATCCCGGTCGGCCGTGCCGCATCGCCCGTCGCGCCTGCCATCGACCGTTCCCCCGGGCGAATCCGCCGCCGTCCGACGGCCGCCGTCGCCCGATTCTAGCCGCGCACTCCTTCAAGAGCTTACGCTCCGGCTCGCATCTCCGCGCACTCGCCCCGTCGGGGGGAGCGGGACTTCCTTCGCGCCGGGCGTCAGGCTCTTGAGCCGCGTCGTGGTCGGCCCCCCAGATGGAAGACGGGGACGCGCGGATGCGGGAGATCTTGACCCGCACGGACACCATCGCGGTCGTGGGGCTCTCCGACAAGCCCGAACGGGATTCCCACCAGATCGCGCAGTACCTCCAGTCGGTCGGCTACCGGGTGATCCCCGTGAACCCGGTCGTTCCCCAGGTTCTCGGGGAACGGTCGTATCCGGACCTTGCGAGCATCCCGTCCGACGTCCGAGTCGACATCGCCGACGTCTTCCGAAGGTCCGAGCAAGTTCCCCCCGTGGTCGACGAGGCGATCGCCCGGAAGGTCCCGGTCGTCTGGCTGCAGCTCGGAGTCGCGCACGCGGAGGCGGCCGCGAAGGCCCGCTCGGCCGGCCTTGTCTGCTACGAGGACCTCTGCATCATGGTCCAGCACAAGCGCCTGAAGATCCCGCCGAAGCGGAGACCGTCGTAGCCCGATGGCGAGCGCCAGCCTCCCCCCACCGGTGCCCCGGGCGGAGCCGCCCGCAAAGCCGGCCCCCCCGGCCCGGACAGGGTCAGCGGTCGACCGGGGGGTCGTCCGGCGCGCGGACCTCCAGGTCGCCCAGTGGAACTTGACCGGGACCGCGAAGGTCACCGGGGACGTCGAGGTCGACACGGCCGTCCTCTCCGGAACCGCCTCGGTGGGCGGGAAGCTCACCGCGAGCGACCTGAGGACCTCGGGCCGGCTCGACGTGGTTGGGAACGCCTCGGCGAACCATCTGCTCGCCGTCGTCGGGTCGGCCCGGTTCGGCGGCACCCTCCACGCCGGGGACGTCGACGTCCGAGGGACGCTCCGGGTCGAGGGGGCGTTCGACGTCGACCGGTCGGTCCTGTGGCGGGGAGTTCTCGAGCTCGGCGGCACCCTCACGGCGTCCCGGCTCGCCGGGGCGGGCCGGATCGAGGGCAAGGGCGCGGTCCGCGCGAAGGAGGTCGACCTCGCCCTCGAAGGGACCTCGACCGTCGCCTCGCTCCGGGCCGAGACCGTCCGGGTCCGCTCGCATCGGAAGTTCCTCGCCCCCGCGTCGTCGCTCCTGGTCGAGCGGATCGACGCCGACCTGGTCGAGCTCGAGGACGTCCACGTCGAGCACCTCCGCGCCTCCCGGATCATCGCGGGGGCCGGCTCCCGGATCGCTCAGTATGAGGGGACGATCGTCCGCCAGCATGCGTCGGCCCGGCTCGGTCCCTCGTCCATCTCGGTGCCCCCGCACGGACTCTCTCGCTAACCGAGCCCCCCCCGAGCGGGCACTTTTTATGGCCCGGGCGACACGCGCCGCCATGGCCCCGGAGGACGGTCCCACCCGACCTCCGAGCGTCCCGTTCCACGAGATCGCCCGGAAGGTCCGGGAGTACTGGGAATCGAAGGGGGTCCCCGAGCTCGCCCTCGCCGACCACCCCAACGGGCCGGTCTTCCGATTCACCGAGGGCCCGCCCACGGCGAACGGGGCGCCCCACGTCGGGCACGTGATCTCGCGGGCCCTGAAGGACGTCCACCTCCGCTACCACCGCCAGCGGGGCGACCGGATCGTCACCCCCATGGCCGGGTGGGATTGCCACGGCCTCCCGGTCGAGCTCGAGGTCGAAAAGCGCCACGGGCTGAAGTCGAAGAAGGACATCGAAGCGTACGGGGTCGGCCGGTTCTGCGATGAGTGCCGGGCGAGCACCCTCCAGGTCGCCTCCGTCTGGGAGGAGATGAGCCACCGACTCGGGTACTGGCTCGACTACCGGCACGCCTACCGGACGATGAGCGCGCCGTACATCGAGAGCGTCTGGTGGTCGCTGAAGGAGCTCCACACCAAGGGACTCCTCGAAAAGGGGCACTACGTCCTCCCCTACTGTCCGCGGTGCGAGACCCCCCTCTCCTCGCACGAAGTCGCGCAGGGGTACCGGGAGACCACCGACCCCTCGGTCACGGTCCGGCTCCCGCTCCACGTCGCGGCGGGCGAAGCCCCCGCCGGGATCCTCGTCTGGACGACGACCCCCTGGACGCTCCCGTCCAACCTCCTCGTCGCGGCCCGGAGCGATCTTCCGTACGTGCAAGTCCGGTCGGCCGAGGGCACCGACGTAATCCTCGCCGAGGCGGCGCTTCCGCGGTACTTCCCGAACGGCGCCGAGGTCGTCCACCGGTACGAGGGCCGGGAGCTCGCGGGCCGGTCCTACGACCCGCCGTTCCCGTTCGCCGGTCCGAACCCGGGCCGGTACCGGATCGTCCTCGACGACATGGTCTCCCCCGCCGAGGGGACGGGGTTCGTCCACATCGCCCCCAGCTTTGGCCCCGACGACCAGCGGGTCGGCGCCCGCGAGGGGGTCGGCGTCTACGACCCGCTCGACGGTCGGGCCGTCTTCTCGTCGGCCGTCCCCCTCGTCGAGGGGAAGTCGTTCAAGCTGGCCGACCCGATCCTCACGCGCGACCTCGAGGGGCGCGGGCTCCTCTTCGCGCAGGGCACGGTTCGGCACACGTACCCGTTCTGCTGGCGGTGCGGAAACCCGCTGATCTACCGGGCCATCGATTCGTGGTTCGTCCGCACGAGCCGGTTCAACGAGCCCCTCGTCCGGAACAACCGGACGGTGGAGTGGATCCCCGAGCACCTCCGGGACGGCCGGTTCGGGAACTTCCTCACCGAGGCGAAGGACTGGGCGCTCTCGCGGAACCGGTACTGGGGCACCCCGCTCCCCGTCTGGGTGTGCCCGGTCGGCCACGCGACGTGCGTGGGGAGCTTCGCCGAGCTCGAACGCCGGTCCGGCCATCCCCTCTCCGACGGGTTCGACCCGCACCGTGTCGAGGTCGATGCGATCCGATTCCCGTGCTCGGTCTGCGGCGCCGAGGCGAAGCGGGAGCCGTACACGATCGACGGGTGGTACGACAGCGGCGCCGCGCCGTTCGCGCAGTACCACTACCCGTTCGAGCCGGGGCCGTTCGACCCGGCCGCGCCGCTCGACTTCGTCGCCGAGGGGCTCGACCAGACCCGTGGGTGGTTCTACACGATGCTCGTTCTCGCGACGGGCCTCTTCGACCGGCCCGCCTACAAGGTCGCGATCGCGAACGGTCTCGTCCTCGACGACTCCGGCCAGAAGATGAGCAAGTCGAAGGGAAACGCGGTCGAACCGCTCGGCCTGCTCGAGAAGTACGGCGGGGACACCGTCCGGTGGGCGTTCCTGACCGCCGACTACACCGAGCCGACGAAGCTGCGGGAGAGCGACATCGGGCCGGGCGCCGCCCGGGTCCTCGGGACGCTTCTCAACGTCTACGCCTTCTACCGGGAGAACGCGGCCGCCGACGGCCTCCGACCGGCCCGCGAGGCGCCGAAGCCGTCGGGCCTCCTCGACCGGTGGCTCCTCTCCCGCCTCGACGAGACAATCCGGGACACGACGAGCGCCCTCGATGCGTTCGACCCGCGGAAGGGGGCGGGGGCGATCCGCGACTTCGTCGACGACCTCAGCACGTGGTACCTCCGACGCTCCCGGTCGCGGTTTTGGTCGGACGCCGACCCGACCGACCGCCGGGTCGCGAACGACACGCTCTCGTACGCCCTCGGGACCACGGCCCGGCTGCTGGCTCCGTTCACCCCGTTCTTCGCCGAGCACCTCCACCAGGAACTCCACGGGTTCGAGTACTCGACCGCGACCACGTCGGTCCACCTGACGCGCTGGCCGACCGGGTCGGGCCACTACGATGGACCGCTCAACACCGGGATGCGAGCGCTCCGCGCCGACGTGGAAGCCGGCCGGGAGCTCCGGCAGCGGGCCGGGGTCAAGTCGCGGATCCCGCTGGAGACCTTCGTCGTCTTCTCCGACGCCCTGCCCCCGCTCGGCACCGCGGGCGACCGGATCGCGGCCGACGAGCTGAACGTCCGTGTCGTGGTCCGGCTCCCTCCCGGGAACGCCACGCAGTTCCCGGACTCGGTGTACGTGGTCCGGCCGGCCCACGACGGGGTCGCGTACGCGCTCTCGGCGAAGCCGACCCCCGAACTGCATCGCGAGGGACTCGTCCGCGAGTCGCTGCGCCGGCTGCAGCAGGTCCGCAAGGAGATGGGGCTCGCGTTCACCGATCGGGTGGCGGTCACCGTCTTCGCCGAGGGAGACCTCGGCTCCGCGCTCGAAGCCGCGCGCGGGAAGCTCGCCGACGAGCTCCTCGCGGATTCGGTCGAGTTCCGGTCGACCGCTCCGCCCCCGGAGGACGGGTTCCGGGGCTGGGAGATCGAGGGGCTCCGCCTCTCGGCCCGGGTCGTGCGGGCCCCGAACGAATCGGGGTCCTAGGGCCTCGACCTCGTCACCTTCTTATTCGGCACCGGGAGTCGGAACCGGATGGCCGCCCCGGACTCGCCGGTGCACCCTCCCTCGGGGGCCCGGCTCACCGCCACGACGATCCGTCGGACGATTGTCATCGGCCGATTGTACCTCGGCATTGGGGGTGCGATGACGCTGCTCCTCTCGCTCATCTTGGCCTCGAAAGGCTCCGCCACCGCGTTCCAGACGACGTACCCCCTCGAGCTCCCGCTGTTCGCCGTACTCGGTTCGATCGGCGGCCTGATGACGTTCACGAGCGACCGGACGAAGGGCGTCTTCGAGTACCTGATCTCGTACGGGGTCCGCCCGCGGACGCTGTTCTTCAACGGGCTCGCGTCCACCGCGGCGATGAGCTCGATCGTCCTCGGGGTGGGACTCGTGGCCGGACTCGGGACCGCCGTCGTTCGAGGGATCCCGATCACCCCGGATCTGGAGAAGTCGCTCGCGCTGTACACGATCCCCGTCTGCTACGCCGCCGCCCTGTTCACGGCCATGATCGGGATGGTGTGGGCGGCGATCTCGACGCCGAGGTCGGGGATGAACAGCCCGGTCGGGCTCGCGCCCATGGTCGGGATCGCCCCGACGCTGTTCATCCTGCTTCTCGCGGAGACCGCGCCGACCTCGGAGTACTACTACGTCACCGGCGGCGGCGCGCTCGTCATCATCGTCGCCACCGTCGGGCTGCTCGCGATGTCCGGGCGCCTGATGGGACGGGAACGGTTCCTCTCGCCGCTGTAGGAGGGTAGGTCGAAATGTCGATGGTGTCCGAACCGGGCCTTCCCGACCGCCCCCCCGTCTCGGGGGGGCGCCACCGCATCGAACTGCGCTCGCTAAGCGCCGGGTACCACGGCCACAAGGTCCTCACCGACGTCTCGTTCGTCATCGAGAACCCCGCGATCTACGTCGTACTCGGGCCGAACGGCGCCGGCAAGACCACGCTGTTCCGGACGCTGGCCGGGATCCTCGAGCCCTACTCCGGTTCGGTCGAGATCGACGGGACCCGGCTCGGCCGGGGCGGAGCGCGGGCGGGGCTCCAGTACCTCTCCCACATCGACGGGATCCCCGATGGTCTCCGCGTGGAGGAGGCGCTGCGATTCTACGCGACCGTCGAGGGGGTCGGCGACCGCGAGGTCGAACGCGTGATCCGGATGCTCGGGATCGCGGAACTTCGGACCCGGTTCTTCTCCGAACTGAGCGCCGGTCAGAAGAAACGGGTGTCGATCGGCCGGGTCTTCCTCCAGGAGCGCGGGATCTACTTGCTCGATGAACCGACGAGCAACCTTGACCCGAAGCTCTCCCGGGAGATCCGGGACCTCGTGCTCGCGCTCAGCAAGGACGACCTCGTCCTCTACTCGTCCCACAACCTATTCGAGGCGAAGGAGATCGGAAAGTACGTCCTCGCCCTCCGCGACGGGAAGGTCGGGTACTTCGGGCTCCTGAACGACCTCCGACCGGCGAAGTACGTCATCGGGATCCGGGCGGACGGCGCCGAGGGGATCCTCCCCTCGACCTCGAAACGCGGCGACTACTATCTCCAGGAACTCACCGGACCGGACGAGGTTCCGAAGCTCATCGCCGAGCTCGCGGCGAAGGGGGTCCGGATCCGCGAAGTGAAGGAGATGGAAAATCCGCTCGAGGACCTCTTTACCTAGCGGCGCACCCGACGCGGCGGGGGAGGCCATCGGCGCCGAGCCGCCTTCCGGCGGCGATCCAGGGTCTCGATGGCGAGGAACGGCACGTGCCGGCCGGATCCCGGTAGGTCCCCTACTCCGCCCATTCCGGCGGGGGGGGAGGAATCTCGGGGGGCGGGCGGTGGCGGGATCTCCAGACGAGGACCCCGACGGCGACCGCGAGGACGACCGCCGCGGCGCTGGCCCCGATCTCGAGGAGGTCGGAGTGGGGAACGACGGTGGTCGTGACGGTCCGCCCGGGGGCAGTGGCTGTGGTAAACCCGAACGTCAGCGCCTGACCGAGCGGCTTTCCGTCGGCGGCCACCGCGCTCCCGCCGATGACGAACGTGTATTGCGTCCGCGGGTCGAGCTCGGACCGGTGGGTCCAGTTGAGCCAGGTGCCCGAGACCGTCACGGTCGCGCCGGGGACCCCCGGCGAGACCGAGAACGCCGCCGTCGTCAGCGAGACGTTCATCGGGACCGAGAACTGGAGCGAGACGTTCGTCCACACCGAGGCGTTCTGGGACGCGCTGAGCGGGACGACCAGGACGACCGTGGGGACCGCAGGCGGGCTCGTCGCGGTGGTGAAATTGAACCAGTACGGGCCGGTGAGCCGCAACCCCCAGGCGGTTTCGGTGCCGGATTGCAATGCGACCTCGTAGTGGGTGCCGGGTTCGAGCCCCTGGAGCTCGATCGCAAGCCCGGTCGTGCCGGTCCAGGTGGCCGTGTGGCTCGCCGCTCCGAGCACGGCGACGGTGAGGGAGGTGTTCATGGAGAACGCGAAGGTGAGCTGGACGTCGAGAGAACCCCCGACCCCCGAAGTGTCATTCGCCGGCGTCGTCGACGCCACGGCGGAGACGAGGGCGAGGGTGAGGTTCGCGGGACCCGAGAGGTTCTGGGTTGCCTCGTCGACGTACGACCCCGCCGAGGCGGCCACGTCATACTCGCCGACCCACGCGGTCGAATTCGGCCGGATCGTCTCGTACACGAGCACCGCCGCGACGGTCCCGTTCGCCGACGTCGTGCCGATGTCGCCGAGCGGGCCGCCGGACGCCGGCGCGGCGAGGACCGGGACGTCGCCGTCCGGGGCACCCCCGATCTCCGTCGTCACGGTCAGGGTCGCCTCGACGACCACCTCGCCCCCGGCTTCCGTCGCGTAGGCGACATTCGAGCCGAGGCGGGTGTTGAGGGCGACGACCGTCGACTGCTGGGCCGCGAGGATCTGCTCGGGGAGCTGGGTCTGGTCGGTGCAGTTGTCGAGGACGATCGTCCCGGTGCCGTACCCGATCACCTGGTCGGTGATCGTCGAGTTCGCGATGTCGAGCGTCGCGTTGCCGAACACCCCGTAATAGCCGCCGTGGCCGGTCAGATTGGAATCCCGAACCGTGACAACCGACCCCTCGTCGGCCAGGATCTCTCCGAATTGAGAATCGTCGATCGTCGCGACGGAGTTGTAGGGATAGAAATTCCAGCTGTCGACCCGGGTGTCGAGCATCCGGAGGTCGAACCCGCCCTGGTGGTACGTCGAATTCTGCCACCCCTCCACGAACCCGTTCAGCACGAGCACGTCGTTGACCGGGTTCAGCGCGATGACGACGCCCGGCGAGTCGGTGACGGTAAGGTGGCTCGCCTTCCAGACCGTGAACACGTGGAATCCGACGAGGGAGTCGTTGATCGCGATCGTGTAGTTAACGCCCGTGACGTTGAACGCGCCGGGGAACCGCCAGCTCTGGATCGTGTCGGGTCCGGGGACGCTCAGGTTGAAGTCGGAACCCGGGGCGACCCCCATCCAGATGTTGAACCCGAGCACCCCGTCCATCGTCAGGTGGGCGAACGAACGGATCCCCTGTCCGTCCTGCATGACCACGTCGGAGAGGAACCAGGAGTCGGCGATGTACACCGAGGCGTTGTAGGCGATCGTGACCGGGAACCAGGAGTTCGGGTAGCACCAGTAGCTCGCGAGGACCGTGAGGTTCGAGTTCGCGAAGAACCCGGCGATCCACTGGTGGCCGTTCGCGCTCGCGTTGGCGCCGAGAACGAGGAGCTCCGACGTGTTCCAGGCGAAGAACGTGAACTCGTTGTCGTACGTCTCGTTGGCCACGACGTTCGAGCGATTGACGAAGAAGATCGACCGGCCGTACATCGCGACGTTGCCGTTGATCGTCAGCGTCACCGGGTGGGAGGCGTTCTCGACGACGAGCGTCGCGTTCCCATGGAGGGTGATGTTGCCGATCGACACATTGCGGTCGATGACCATCGTTTCGTTGCCCGCGAGCAGGATGTCCCCGCCGTCCAGGGGCACGGCGATCACCCGGCCGGTGAGGAGCCGAGCGGGGAGACCGGGCGGAAGCGGGAGTCGCTGGCCGGGGACCAGGGGGGCGATCGTCCGGGCCGGCACGGTCAGCGCCCGGAATCGCATCGAAGGGGGCGTCGGGAGCGCGGTGGAGATGGGAGCGGCGTGGACTGACCGCAACACCGACATGGGCGTCGTGGCGGGGTGGGAGGGGTCACGCGCTGCGCCGACCGGTCCGACCGGGAGCGCCAGCGCGACGGCAAGACCCAAGAGGAGCCACACCGCCGCACGGCGACCCAGCGACCGGTTCCGCCGAGCCGGACCGCGCAGTCTCTGCACGGACTTGGAAGTACCTGCCGAGTTCCCCCATTTGAATCTCGCGATTTTCGGAAGTCGCACGGCGTGCGGCCGTGGTGCGCCGCACCGATCCGATCGGGAGGGACGGGCGGCCCAAGGGGGTCGCCAGAATCAAGCGTCGGGCGAACCGTCGCCCGGGCCCGTGAGACGGACCGGCTGGACGCGTCCTCCCGGCTCGACCTCCTCGAACAATTCGGCCGAGAACCGTCGCACCGTCGTGCCGGGCCTCTGCCAGGCGTCCGGAGGAAGCCCCCCCTTCTCGCAGGTCTCCGACAGGAACTCCGAGGGGCTCCAGTGGAACTCCACGGCGACCTGCGGGAGCAGGAGACCGCTCGCCCCCGCCCGGTCGGCGATGAGGCCATCCCGGCCGATGACGACCTCGCGGGGAAGGTCGCTCCTCGGATCCCGGTCGATCCGGACCGGCACCGTCAAGATCGACACCTCGAGCGTCACCCGGGCCAGCTCCTCGGCGCCGACCGGGGGAAACCGGGGGTCGTCCACCGCCGCCGCCCACGCCGCCCGGGGAATGGCGACCCGGAGCGGGTACACCGGGCTCGGGAACCCGATGCACCCTCGCAGCGCGTTCGACGGATGTCGACGGATCGTGACGAAGACGCCCCGCGGTTCGGCGAAGACCGCGGGAAGCGCGGCCGCCCGGAACGGACCCGCCGCGTCACGAAGCTCGGGGTGCGCGAGCCCCTCCTCGATCGCGGTCCGGGCGAGCCGGACCGCCGCCGTTCCCTCCTCCGGGGTGACCACGGGCGGAGGAGGGGAGGCGGACCCTTAACGCGGCCGCCGTCCCCTCGTCCGGGCCGTTTTATAGAGCACCGAACGTCCCGCGGCGCTCCGTATGCCGTTCCCCGAGGCGGTCCACCGGCTGTTGGACAAGAAGATCTGCATGAACTGCTCGGCCCGGAACCCCCCGAAGGCCGTCCAGTGCCGGAAGTGCGGCTACCACGGGCTCCGCCCGAAGTCGCGCGAGCGGTCGGGCAAGACCCAGTAGGGTCGGTCCACCCGACCGACGTCCCGCCCGCTACGGCGGGGGGCCCGGAGGGCCGCGGCCCATCGAGACCCGCTTGCGGATCAGGAACTCGAGGTTGCGCCGGCCGTCCTGCCAACTCGAGAGTTTGGGCGCCCCCCACCGCTCGGCGTAGTGGATGGGGACCTCTTGGAACCGCAGGCCGTTCAGCAGGACCTCGAGCTTCAGTTCCTCGCTGAACGCCATCCCGTCCTGGGTCGCGTGGACCCGGTCGAGGACCGAGCGGCGGAACACCCACATCCCGCTCTGGCTGTCGGCGAGGGTCCCGCCCGCCGGCTTCAGCCACCGGTGGTAGGCGATCCGCAGCACGAAGTTCAGCGCCCAGTTGCCGACCCGGTGCTCCCGGGTCATCGCTTTCGCGTCGAGGAGCTTCAGACGGTCGCAGGTCAGGAAATCGACTTTCTCGTCGAGGATCTTCCGGACGAGCCGGGGGATCTCCTCGACTGGGTACGTCGCGTCGCCGTCGGCGGTCGCGATCACCTCGCCCTTCGCCGCGGCGAACCCGGTCTGGTAAGCCCGACCGTAGCCCGGGCGGAGTTCCGGGATCACCTCGGCCCCGGCCTTCCGCGCGACCTCGGCCGTCCCATCGGTCGACGGGCCGTCGACGACGAGCATCTCCCAGTCGAGCGGGTCGTGGGGGAACAGGCGGGGGTTCTCCCGCTCGGCCGCCGCCCGGAACGTGTCGAGGACGTGCCCGATGGACGACGCCTCGTTCAGCGTCGGCACGACCAGGGTGGCCCGCATCGGACGCGCGCTCACGTGCGCGGCTCGCTTAAGCCTCTCGACACGGTCGCCGGACCGTGCGGCTCCCGTCCCTTCCGGCGGGGACCCGTTGGGGAAACTTCCCGACGACCGCTGATACGGGGGTCTGGGCGCGGTCGACGACCGTGAACGGCCTGTTCGGCGCGCTCGGGACCGGGATGTTCGCGGTGATGACCGACCTCCGTCGGGTCGTCCCTCGCGAGCGCCGCGAGGTGCGGGCCACGGGCTCCGACCCGAACAGCCTCGTGGTCGCGTTCCTTTCGGAGCTGATCGTCCTCGAGGACACCGAACGATTCGTCGCCCGACGGGTCGTCGCGCAGGTCCGGCTCGGGCCGGCCCCTTCGGTGACCGGGACCGCGTACGGCGAACCGTGGGACCCCGAGCGCCACCTTCGCCGGAAAGAGGTGAAGGCGGTCACCCTCCACGGCCTCGACGTCCGCCGGAATCCGCCGAGCGCCCGCGTGATCCTCGACATTTAGCGCGCCGGTCGTCCCCATATCCTTCTCCGTCCTGCGAGGGGCATGTCCGCCGGCGACACCGTCGGTCCGGCTCCCGCCGCTGTGATCGAGCTGAACAATCCGCGGATTCTCGTCCGGGACTTCACGAGGTCGTGGGCGTTCTACACGAAGGTGCTCGGCCTCCCGCCCGTGATGGGGGACGGCACCCCGCCGTACGGCGAGGTGGGGAACGCGACCCATTTCGTGGGACTGTTCCTGCGGAGCGAGATGGAGCCCGAGCTCGGACCCCCGGTGACGACCCAGCGGCCGGACAACCGGGTCTCCCTCGTCTTCGAGGTCCCGAGCGTCGACGCGATCCACGCCCACCTGGTCCGGCTCGGGGTCGAGATCCTCGCCGGGCCGACCGACCGCCCGATGTGGGGCCTTCGCACGGTCCACTTGCGGGACCCGGACGGGAACCTGATCGAGCTGTTCACGCGGCTGCCGACGCCGGACGCGAGCCCGACCTAGGGCATCCGCTCGCCGAGCGCGGTGAGCGCCGCTCCCGGCACCGGCAGCTTCCCGGCCTTGGCCAGGATCCGCTCGAGCGCCGCGAACGTGATCAAAAGGTCCGGCCAATCGGCGATCCCCATGTGGCCGATCCGGAAGATCTTCCCCTTCAGGGACCCTTGTCCGCCCTGGACGGCAACGTTGTACCGGTCGAGGAGCGCCTTGCGGACGTCCTTGTCCTCGAGGCCGGCCGGGTTGCGGATGGCGGTGACGGTGTCGGAGGCGTACTTCCGGTCCGGGAACAACTCGAGCCCGATCGCGTCGCACGCGGCGCGCGTTGCGTCCGCGAGCCGCTTCGTCCGGGCGAGCCGCCCCTCGAGGGTCTCCTCCTTCAGCAGGACGAGCGCCTCGCGGAGCGCGAGGAAGAGGGGGACCGCAGGGGTCCATGGCGTGTCGTTCTGGGCGATCGATTTGAGGTGCTCTCCCAGGTCGAGGTAGAACGAGTTCGGCTTGAGCTCGGCTCGGGTGCGCTCCGAGAGGTGGACCATCGCGAGCCCGGCAGGGGCGGCGAGCCCCTTCTGGCTCCCGGCGACCAGCGCATCGATCCCCCACGGTTCGATCGGGCACGGGATGCCGGCGACCGCCGAGATCCCGTCGACGAGGAACAACGCCCCCGACTTGCGGATGTGGGGCGCGAGCCGGCCGAGGTCGTTCTGGAGCCCGACGCTGGTTTCGTTGAGGACCGCGCACACGGCGCGGACGTCGCCCTTCTCGAGCTCGGCGACCGCCGCATCGAGCGGGAGGTGCTGGCCCCAGGGAGCGGCCAGGGTCGTGACGGAGTCGCCGTACCGCCGGACGATCTGGTCGGACCGCTCGCCGAAGTTGCCGTTCGTGAGGACGAGGGTTCGGGTCCCCTTCTGGATGAGACCGGAATAGACCGCCTCGAGCCCGGCGGTCCCGCTCCCCGTCAGGACGACCTGGTGGCCCTTCGTCCCGAACAGGACGGGGAGGAGGTCCCGGATCTCCTGGACGACCTCGTGGAAGTAGTCGCCGCGATGGTTCAGCGACGACATGCTCATCGCGCGCAAGACGCGGGGGTGGATCCGGACCGGCCCGGCAATCAGGAACGTCGCGGTCTCGGGGTCGAACGTCATGGTTTCCCTCGTGCGGCGTCCGGATTCACGAGGGCTTGTAACGGCTCGCCCCGCAGGGCGCGCAGCGTCTCCTCGACGACCTGTCGGCCCGCCAGTCCCTGCCCTTCGTGGGTCGACGCTCCGAGGTGGGGAGTGGCCACGACCTTCGGGTGGCCGACGAGGTTCGATCCGGCGGGCGGCTCGACCTCGAAGACGTCGAGCGCGGCACCGGCGAGGTGACCGGCGTCGAGGGCCGCGAGGAGCGCGGCTTCGTCCACGAGGGGGCCCCGGGCCACGTTGATCAGGAATGCGCCGCGCTTCATCCGACCGATCCGGGCCGCATCGATCAGGTGCCGATTCTCCGGAGTGAGGGCGGCGTGGAGACTGACGAAATCACACCGGGCCAGGAGGTCGTCGAGCGGGAGGAGGGGCGTACCGTCGGCCGTCTTCGTCACGAACGGGTCGTGGGCGACGGTCGTCACGCCGAACGGGGCCAGCCGGCTGGCGGTCTCCCGGGCAATCCGCCCGTAGCCAACGAAGCCGACCGTCTTGCCCCGGAGCTCCCCGCCGTTCTCTCCGCGTTTCCATCCGCCGGACTTCGTGTCGACGATCCGGGGATAGAGCCCTCGGGCCAAGAGCAACAGGAAGGTGACCGTGAGCTCGGCGACCGCGACGGTGGCGGCCGTGGGCGCGTTCGCCACGCGGACTCCGCGCGCCGTGACGGCGGGAAGGTCGACGTTGTCGACCCCCACGCCGGCGCGGGCCACAAACTGGAGGTGGGGCGCCTTGGCGAGGAGCGTGCCGTTGACCTTGGTCCGGCTCCGCACGATGAGTCCCCAGGCACCGGGGAGCGCCGCGTCGAGCGCCTCGGCACCGGCCGTCGCGTCGATCACCCGGCACGGGCCGGACCGGAGGAGCTCGACCGCAGCGGCGTCAATCGGGTCGGCGACCACGACGAGGGGGAGCGGGCCATCGGGCATCGCCCGTGGCGACGGGGGACCGTGGGGAAAACGGTTCCTCCTTCTGCGGCCCTCCGTCTCGAGGGCGACGTCCCGGCGTCCGAGCTCCCGCCGACGGACCCGAGGCCACGCGGCGACGTTCCCACGGGCCGGTCGGCCAGGGTCGTAGGGCGGGCCCCGCCCGCCGGGGGGGTCCGCGCGAGGCGAGGCGCCGGCGGGGGAAGGGATCGTCGTTGGGCCGAGCGGGGCTTCGCCCGGTGGCCGGGTCGGACCCGGTTCTCCGCGCGGGTCCGGCCGGGGCGGGAGGCGCTGGCGACGCGCGTGCCGGCGCTCCGGGCACCCCGACCGGCGCTCGTAGCGGCGCCCTCGCGGGACTTGTCCGCGTGGGCCACCCGCTTCCTCACGTCACGGTCGACCGTTTTCGGCCCGCGGACGATCGTGGTTTCGTGGCGCGTTCCACGCGCTGGGATTGCCATGGCAATCCCTCCTTTCGTCGAAACGATCGAGCGAGGCGCTCGAGTTCACCGTCCGCTCCACCGAAATTGAGACGGGGCGAGCGGGGCCGCACCCCGGGCCCCGGTCACCGGGATCTCGGACCTTCGGGCGGTCGCCGTTCTCGACCGAACCCCCCCGGGTCCTCCGATTCTCCGGGAGCCGTGCGCGGAACCCCCGCGCCAGAGCGACGGCGTTCGCACGGGGTCAGCGGAGTTTCGGAACCGGCACGCGCGCGAGGGCCGACTCGACCACCGCGGGGCCCCGGACGCCGCGGATCCACGGTTCGGGCTTGACGACGATCCGATGGGCGAGCGCCGGCACCGCGAGGGCCTTCACGTCGTCCGGGACGACGAAGTCCCGCCCCTCGACGAGGGCGCGGGCCCGGGAGAGCTTCAGGAGCGCGAGCGAGCCTCTCGGCGAGGCTCCGACCTCCGCCCGCGCGTCGCCCCGGGTCGCGCCGACGAGGTCGACCGCGTACGATTCGACCACCGGGTCGACGGCGACGTCCTCGGCGGCCCGCTGGACCTCGCGGAACTCGTCGGCCTTCAGCACCGGGGACACCTCGACGTCGTCGGTCTTCCGCTGCCGACGCCGGGCGAGGATCGTCCGCTCCTCCTCGACCGTCGGATAGCCGACGGCGAGCCGCATCAGGAACCGGTCGACCTGGGCTTCGGGGAGCGGGTACGTCCCCTCGAGCTCGAGCGGGTTCTGGGTGGCGAGGACGAGGAACGGCCGCTCGAGCGGGTGGGTCGTCCGCTCGCTCGTGACCTGGTACTCCTGCATCGCCTCGAGGAGCGCCGACTGGACCTTCGGCGGCGCCCGGTTGATCTCGTCGGCCAGGAGGAGGTTGGTGAACACCGGTCCGCGCCGGAACTCGAACGTCCGGTGCTCCGCGTCGAACACCTCGCCCCCTGTGATGTCGTGGGGGAGGAGGTCGGCCGTGAACTGGATGCGGGCGAACCCGAGCCCGAGCGACCGGGCGAACGATTTCGCGATGAGGGTCTTGCCGAGCCCCGGGAGGTCCTCGAACAGGAGGTGGCCGTCGGCCACGAGGCCGACCGAGACGAGATGGACCGCGACGTCCCGGCCGACGACGGCCGTGTGGACCGCCGCTTCGACCGCGGCGATCCGGGCGCGGGCCTCCTCGCCGTTCACTCCCGACGACTCCCCCGGCTCCGGTCCGAGCCCACGGGGCCTATAACTCCCCGTCGGCGCGCGGCTGTTCCCCGGCCGTAACGGGTGAGCGTCACGGTAGGCCGACCGGCCCTCTCAGCGTCCTGACCTGGCCGGGGCTGTCGGACACCGGGGTTGTCCTCACATCATCCCATGCGGATGACCCATCCGCGTGCGGTCCAGAGGGACCCTTCGTCGGTGCTCGGACGGCGACTGCCGTCGGCTCGAGCACTTCGTCCGGCGTCATATCGCTTTGGCCGGAACTTCGGGGTCCCGCCAGGCTTCGCCGAGCGCCCAGACGACGATCGCGAACGCGACGACGAGGGTGACCCCCGCGGCCCCGACCGCGGCCCGGCCGGCCGGGAGCGCGACCGCCGCGAGGAGCGCCACGGCGAGACAGAGCCCCGGGACCAGCAATCCGGGGAACGGGTCGGAGCCTCGGACCAGGTCCCGGGGCGACTCGGCGTTCCAGAGGAGGAGGGCGAGGCCGGCCGCCCCGGCGAGCGCCCCGACCAGCAGGGACGGGGTGGCGAGCGCTGCCACCGCCCCGGTTCCTGCGAGCGCGGGGAGGAGGCCGTACTCGGGCGCGACCGGTCCCGGACGGGAGCGGACCACGAGGGCGATCGCCACCCCACCGAGCGGGATCCCGACGGCGACGGGGAGGGACACACCCCCCACCACCCCGAGGAGCGCGGAGAGGAAGGCGACCGCGGCCGCGGCGCGGAGCGAGCGGGGGTCGACGATCGCCGAACGCGGGGGCCCGTTCACGGCCCGGACCTCCGCCCGGCGGGGCGCGCGAAGAAGCTCGTGAGGGCGGTCAGCGACCAGAAGTCGTCCCACTCCACGACCGGCGCCTCCGACCAGGCGTCGGCGACCCGGCGGCGTCGGACGAGCTGCAGCAGCCGGACCGCGCGGGCGTCGTCCTCGGTCGGGGGACCCGGGTGCTCGGTCAGGAGTCGGATCGGCGACGGGCTCAGGACGAACGATGGGAATCCCCGCCGCCGGAGGTGGGGGAGGACCATCGTCGAGTCGTCGTCGGCGAGCGGCGAGACCACGACGGTGGTCACCCCGGGAGGGAAGTATCGCCGGAGCGAGACGGCCAGGCGTTCGGACGGGCCGGCGACGTCGCCGATCCGCGCCGCCTGGAGCGCCCGGAGGAGCTGGTACCGCTGGCGGCGACCGGAGCCGAGCGGGATCGCGGTCACGAACTCCGAAAAGAGCGCGAGGCCGACCCGGGCCTTCTGGTCCAGGAACGACTCGGCGAGCCCGTACGCCCCGGCGCAGGCGACGGAGGCGAGCCGGGCGTCAATCTCCGGCCCGAGCGAGGTCGGCCGAAGGTCGAGGACGATCAGTAGATCGCCGGTCCGCTCGACCCGGAAGTCGTTCGCGAGCATTCGACCGCTGCGGGCGGTCGCCGACCAGTTCACCTGCCGGGCGGTGTCGCCCTCCCCGTACGGGCGGAGACCGAAGAACTCGCCCGACGGACCGAGTTGCCGAGCCCGCACCTCCCCGGGGAGCGGCGTCGTACGTCGGAGCGGGGCCCGCGCCGCGCGGGCGAGCTCGGGCGGGAACCGCTGCACCCGCAGCGGCTCCCCGAGGACCGGGAGGTTCCGTTCGAGAAGGCCGAGAGGGTCCCGCCACACGAGCGTGGGGCACTCGACGGTGACGAGGCACGGGTACGGGGCGGACCAGTGCAGCCGGAATTCGATCCCGCTCGCGGTCGCCTCGACTTCGGGCGGAACCCGCTCCACGAGCGGCTCCGGTCGGGCGAACACGGGGACGATCCCGGTCGGCGGACCCGCGCCGGCCGCCTCGATCGAGCCGACGACCTCGACCTCGTCGCGACTTCCGTCGACCGACCAGACGACCCGGCGGGGCGCGGCGGCGCGCGCCGCGGCCAGCAGGGCCGCGACGGGCCCCAAGAGGAGCGGGACCGCGAGGAACAACGGGACGGAGTCCCGGTCGGCCACCGCGACCGCGGCGAGCGCCGCCCCGACGCCCAGGAGCACGAACGCCCGCGACCGGAATCGGACCGGCGACGCCGGGGAATCAGCGGCGCTCACGTCCCCTGCTCGAGCGTCGTCAGCCGTTCGTCGAGCCACGCCCGGAACGTCGCGGGATCGGCCGCGACGAGGCGACGCTCCTCGTCCGGGCTCAATCGGCCGAACTCCTCCCCGGACCCCGCCCGCTCGAGGCTCACGACCGTCGCGAGGATCGCCTGCCGGCCGAGCGGTCCCGACCGGAACGACTCCCGGAGCAGCACGAGCGACGAGCCGACCGGGTCCGGTCGGGGGCTCCGGGCGTGGCCGACGACCGGGGCGACCAGGAGGACGAGGCCGACCCCGGCGAGCGCCGTGCCGACGGCCGCCAGCTCCGTCGCCGTCCCGAGGTCGCTCGTCGCGGCGATCGCCGCGGCGGCCAGGATGCCGCCGACCGCCAGGAAGGCGATCCCGAGCGGCGCTTCCCTCACCGGACCACGCTCCGGTCGATGATCTCGAGGATCTTCTGGAGGGCGGCCCGCGCCCGTTCCGTCTCCACTCGACCGATCCGATGCGGGGAGTACCGGGCCTCCTCGAACAGGCGGGTGAGGTCCCGGGCCGCCTCGGGCGGCAACTTCCAGCGCTGGACCGCCACCGTCTCGATCTCCCGGGCCGTCCGGGCGCTCGTCTCGATGAGCTGGGCGTCGACGGTGGCGAGCAGGCGGGCGTAGAGCGCGACGACCAGCGCGCGGGGGTCGGCGTTCGGGTCGGCCTCGAGCTTCGCGAGGGTCTCCACGATGGCCGCTCGCGCCACTTCGGTCGGATCGGCGAGCCCCTCGCGCTCCGACCTCGACCGGGCCCCGAGGGATCTCGCGACCTGGAGGGCAACGATCGCGCTCACGGCCGCCACCCCGAGCACGAGGACGTAGGCGGACCAACCCGGAAACGTGTGGGACCCGAGCGTGAAGTTCCCGACGCTGCCGTTCGGTGTCGTGTTCACCGGAGTTCCTCCCGGCGGCGCGGTGGAGTTCCCGGTGCGGTTCAACCCGGTCCCGTTCTGGGCCGGGGCCGCCGGCCCGAAGAAGTGGACAGCGACGATGAATCCGAGGACCAGCAGGAGGACGACGAACCAGACGACGACGAACGAGTTCAGCGCTCCCCCGCTCGGGTTGCGCACCCGCAGGACGACCCGGTAGACGATCCAGGCGGCGACGGCCCCGATGATCAGCCAGGAAACGATCACGAGGTCGCCGTAATCGATGAACGTCCCGTGGGAGGGAGGGAGCTGGGTGGGGGTCGGCGGCGCGCCCGAGAGGAGGGCCGCCGCCACGCCGAAGAACACCGCCGCGAGCACGACCGCGATGGCGACCGGGGAAAGGGGCGAGGGGCGGGGGACGGGCCGGCCGGCCATGCCGGACCGAGCGGTCGGCGGCATATCCGCATTTCACGCGACGGCGACCCGTCGCCGCCGTCGGATCGACCGACCCGCCGACTACTTCGGGGCGGGGGCGGGCGGTCCCCGCAGGAAGTAGACGCTCCGGCGCTCGTGGTCGGGGGAGACCACGGCGAAGTCGTCGACCGTGTAGCCGAGGTCGAACGCGGCGCGGAACGCGTCGCGGGTCGCGTGGCGCCACGTGCGGAGGTTCCCCGGCGCGTGCTCGCGAATCAGCCCGAGGTCGAACGGGATCTCGAGCGTCGCCGACGGTCCGGACGGTTCGGAGACGCTGGTGGGGACCCGGAGGCCGTGGTCGTCGAGCTCGGTCTCGAGGAGCGGGGTCGACGCCCGGAACCGGGCCTCCTCGGCGGCCCGGTCGGGCTCCTTCGCTTCCAGCCGGGCGACGACCGTCGGGTCCTGAAGCTTCCAGACGGCCCGGACCCGGTCGGTTTCGAGGTTCTCGCCGCCCTCCCCGCCGAGCCGGCCGAAGTAGTGGACGAGGTACCGGTCCGGTACGGCGCCGAGCCGGTGGAGGTAGAGGAACGCCGCCCGGCTCTGGAGCGGGTCGAACGTCCACCGGATCTCGTCGAGGCCCTGCCGAAGGATCTCGTCGCGCTGGTGGGTCTTCAGACGGAAGCCGAGGTGGTGGTTCTGGTACTCGGGGCGGACGGCGGTCCGGTGGGAGTAGAGGTAGAGCTTCTCCCCGTCCCACCCGAGGAATCCGACCGCAAAGCCGGCGAGGTAGATCTCGGCGAAGGCCCCGACGACGAGCCCCCCGTTGTCCTGGAACGCGCGCTGGACCGGCGTAGGAATTGGCGGTTCCTCGGGAATTCCTCCTGCGGCGCGGTCGACCTCCTCGACCGCCCGGAACTCCTCGGGCTTCTGGAGGCGGCGGAACTGGAAGTCCTTCGGAGCGGGACTCGCCGCCACGTGCCGGCGACCCGGCGGGGGTAGATAACCCGCCCCGGGTTCGGTCGCTCCGGCTCCCCTCCGGGGGAGGGCCGACCGTCCGAACGGCTCAGGTTCGGGCCGTAACACCGACGCGATTCCCCGAGGCGTACGGGACCCCACGGGGCGAGGTTGCCGGCCGAACGCCGGGGCCGGCCCTAGCGCCGGATCCGCAGCTCGGCCTTCTTCTCGATGTACCGCTGCTCGTCGGCCGGGGTCAGGTCCCAGAGAAGGTCCTCGAGGTCCGGAAGGTTCCGGAGGAACTCGGCCTTGCTCTTCGTGACCATCAGGTGCTCGAACTTGGAACGGGCGATGTAGTAGGCGCCGACGAGGTAGGCGCCGACGAGGACGACGATCGGTCCGACGACCACGAAGAGCAGGTTGTAGTTCGGTCCCCCGCTCGGGCTCTGGTCGGTCGCGTTGTTGACGGACGGGAACGGTCCCCAGCTGGAGAGGGGCGTGAAGTTCCCGACCGTCAGGACCACGAGGAAGATCCCCACGGCGAGCAGGATCACCGAGAGCAGGAACCGGTACGTCCGGACGAAGCGCCGGAGCGTCCGGCTGAACGGGACCTTCTCGTCGGCGTCGGCCATTCGTCGGTGGGGGAGACGGACGGTCTTATGAAATACGCGACCGGCGGGCGGGGGTTCCATCGGCGGAACGACGGGGGCGGGACCCGCCGGCCGCCCCATCCCCTACAACGGAAGGATTATCCTCCCCATCCCCCGAACCGGAGTCCATGGCTGCCCCTCCGCCCCCACCCCCGCCCCCGACGGACTCGCCCCCGGCCCCTCCGATGTGGATGCCGATGCCGGTTCCCCCGAAGCGGACGATCACGATCACCGACCCGTGGCCCCTCTTGGGCTTCTGGACGCGGGTCCTCGGATTCTTCCTCCTGTTCGCGGGAGCGCTCGTGGTCGTGGCCGGGGCCACTCCGGGCGGGAACTGCTACTCGTCCGCCACGGCCTGCTCGGGATTCGCGTCCCAGGCGGCCAACTCGATCCTCGCCGCCCGAATCCTCTGGGTCCTCGGGCTGGGCGCGCTCGCCGCCGGGGCGGCGATCCGACTCCACTGGGGAATCCGGATGCCCGAGGGCGCGAAGCCGGAGGACGTCACCTGGGCGATCGCGGACCGGCGGACGAACGCCCTGATCTTTGTGGTTTGCATCGTCCTGATGTTCCTGATCTTCCTGATCTCGTCGGACATCACGGTGTTCGCCGCGACCGGAACCACCCCCCTCGGGTTGTAGGTCGGCGACGCGACGGACCGGGCGGACCCGGGGCTCGGCGGACCCCGGCTACTGGTCGGTCCGCCCAAATCCGGAACGGCGCTCGTCGACGTCGGGCTCGTCGTCGTCGAGGTGGACGACCGTGCTCGGCGGCCGGATCCGGTCCAGGATCGGTCGGGCGAGACGCCGGTACATGAGGATCGAGACGACCGCGACCGAGAGGGCGGCGGCCACGGCGCCGGCCCCGCCAAACGACGGCCCGAGGGCGAGCAGGAAAAATCCGACCCCCGAAACGAGCGCGCCGGGTCCCGGTCCGCCCCGTGGGCCCCCGATCGGCCGCGGGGTCCGGAGCGAGAGGACCGCCCCGACGACCTCGAGGGTGACGATCGCGACCGACTGGACCCCGGCGACCACGAGGCTGGTCGAGCTGACCGAACTGGCGCCGAGCGCCTGGGCCACGACGGCGAGGGTGATGATCCCCCCGATCCCGGCCCGGAATCCGAGGGCGTAGAACGGCCCACTCCCGTCCGACCCGAAGTAGATCGTGCGGAGGAGGGCCCACTGGGCGAGCTCGGTCCCACCAACGAGCGCCACGAGGTCGATCCCGGCGGCGAGGAGGTTCCCCGCCGAGAGGAAGAACAGGAAGGCGACGGCGAGGGGAATCCCGACGAAGAGCCCTGCCGTGTAGGCGAACATCTCCTTCTTTTCGTCGAACCGGCTCTCGACGACCTGCGGCGCGGCGTACCGGCCGATCTCCCAGTAGACGAACCCCGCGGAGAGAGCGACCCCCACCACCGCGCCGACCGTCAGTGTGAGCTCGACCATCTCAGTCCCCCCGGCGGGCCCCGGTCAGGAACCCGGTGTGGCCCAGCATGTCGAACGCCGGCCGGGTCCCGCCGTCGCCCACGTGGAGCTCCCGCTCGATCAGCTCGAGGCTCCGCAACTCCTGAAATCCGGCGTCCCGCAGCGTACGGGACGTCCGCTCCAATTGGTTGTACGTGGGCGTATACGCGGCGATCCGGCCGCCGGACCGAAGCGACGCGCCCAACTTGGGAACGACCGCCCACGGTTCTGGGAGGTCGAGGACGACCGAGTCGAACGGCCCCTCCGGGAGTCCGTCCGCCGCCACGTCGCGAAGTCCGAACCGGACCCGTTCGCCCAAACCGGTGGCCGCCACGTTCCGACGGGCCACGTCCAGGAAGTCGTCCCGGCGGTCGAACGAGTCGACCGCACCGGTCGGGCCGACCGCATAGGCGAGGACCGTCGTGAGCGCGCCGCTCCCGCTCCCCGCCTCCGCGACGCGGGTCCCCGGTCCGACGCCGGCGAGGTAGAGGAGGTACATCGCGTCCTTCGGGGTGACGATCTGCGCTCGACGCTTCAATTGGCCGAGCAGGTCGGCGAGCGCCGGCCGGTCGATCTGGAACCGGACCCCGGCCCACTCGAACACCGTTCCGGGCGGAGTCCCGACCTTGTCGGACAGGTCCACGACCCCCCGGCCGGGGACCTCGCTCGCCCCGGGCCGCAGGGGGAGGAGGACCGACGACCCGCCCGGCCCGCGGAGAACGACGACCTCTCCCTCCCGCAGCAAGTCCGGTTCGGTCACGGTCGTCTTGGGGGGGGCGCGTTTCGGACGCTCCCGCGCGGGGAGCGCCCGTCGGGCGATTAACGTGAGCGGACGACCTCCCGGCGAGTCCCGGAGTCCCTCAAAACGGCCGCTTGGCTTTTATCGGAAGGGCGCTCGGCTTCTCCCGTCCCAGGGGACCTTCGGGAACTCGGGAGCGGTGACCGGACCGTCGGCTGCGGGTATAGTGTAGTTTGGTTATCACATAGGCTTGCCAAGCCTATAACTCGGGTTCAAATCCCGGTGCCCGCATCCCCCCATTCGGAACCGAACGTCTGGCGCCGCCATGGCCCGGACCCACGGCCGGATCCGCGGGACCCGAGGAAGATCCGTGAACCCCCCGAGAACCCGACCCCGCATCCCGAGCTTCCCCGAGATCGCGCCCCGCACGGGGCCCGAGGAGTTTCCGGCGCCCCGGACTTTCCGCCCGGCCCGCGGCACTGCCGCCGGCCGGTATCCGCTCCTCGACGTTTTCCGAGGGCTCGAACGGACGATCCCCTTCCGGAAGTATCCGGGCGACGACGCCGAGATCCGGAGGATCGCGAAGGCGACCTCGGCGGAGGTGGCCGACGGGCCGGGGTGGATGTACGTCGCCCCGCGCCGGACCCCCCCGGAGGTCCGATCGGCCGGGTTCCGGATGGTGGAGAGCCCGGACGATGTGATCGTGGTCGCGAGGTCGCATCTCGCGAACAGTCCGAGCATGGACCTCTACCTCGACATCATCCACGAATTCTTCCACATCCTCCAACGGCACCACGGCCGCGAGCTCTGGCTGGGCCGGAAGTTCGCGTATGTCGACCGACCGACCGAGGTCGAGGCGTACGCCTTCTCGGTGGCCGAGGCCCGACGCCTCGGGGTGCCGGACCGGTACCTGCGGGAGTACCTCCAGGTCACCTGGGTCCCGGCGGTCGAATACCGACGGCTCCTGCGACACGTCGGCGTGACCGCCGAATAGTGTCCCGCGACCGCCTCGTCGCCGGACGGCAGCCGCTCGGGCGGCGCCGCGACATTTATCCTCCGGGTTCGATGCCCAAGGGCAATGCCCCGCCTGCGGCACGTCACGACCGCAGGACGGCGATCGTTCGAGTACATTTCCCGGGGTCACGGCCCCGCGACCCTCCTCGTCCACCCCGGCGGCCCCGGGTACACCTACCACTACCTCCGCCCGCTCCTGGGCTTGGCGACGAGCCACCTTCGCGTCATCCTGTTCAACCCCCGCGGAGTGGGCGGGAGCTGGGGTCCCCGGCAGAGCGACGACTACACCGTCCAGAACCAGGCGCAGGACGTCGAGGCGCTTCGACGCGCCCTCGACATCGACGAACTTCACCTGCTCGGGTTCTCGGCCGGCGGCTTCGCGGCGCTCGAGTATGCGCACCGATACCAATCGAAGCTCGCCTCGCTCCTCCTCTGCGCCACCGCCGGCAGCACCGAGGAGATCCGGCAATCGAACCGTCTCATGCTCAGCAAGGCGTCACCCGCCCAGCGGAAGCGGCTCGCCGAGCTCACCAAGTCGAAGGCGTTCGACTCCCCGGAGTATGCCGCGCTCGGCGAGGCGATCAGCCGACCGTTCAACTCCCGGTTCCTCAACGGGATGCCGAGGGACCTGAAGGCATCGAAGGTCAGCAAGAAGGTCTACCGGGCGATGATGACCCGGACCGGAGACGAGTTCGTCATCGATGGGACGCTCGCCCGGTGGGACGGCCGCCGATACTACTCGAAGATCGAGGTCCCGACCCTCGTCCTCGTCGGGCGATACGACTTCTTCCTCGACGCGTCGCGGGAGATGGCGGACCGGATTGTCCCGGCGCACCTGCGGGTCCTCCCGCAGAGCAGCCATCTTGCGCATCTCGAGCAGCCGCGGCAGTTCCTGAACGCGATCCGCGAGTTCCTCCTCGACGTCACCGGCGACTGAGCCGGAGCCCCGCCCGCCCGGCTACGGGAGCGCGTCCGTAGGGGCCGAATCCCGGACCCCGAAGTGGCGTCGGGCGTACCAGTCCGACGCGAGGTTCCCGAACACGATCGAGACGAACGCGACCCCGAGGACCGCGGCGACGATCGCCTCGATCGTGGAGTGGGGGAGCGGGGTGGGGGTCGTCAGGAGCGAGAGCGCGAGGACGATGGGCAACGCCCCTCGGATTCCGGCGAGCGCGATGACGTTGTACCAGGATCCCGGAAGGGGAGCGTCGCGGCCGCCGAGGGCGTGGGCGATCGGGCGGTGCGCGTACGTCAGGATCGCGCGGCCGACGAGAAGGACCCCGAAGACGACGGCGATCAACACCAGGTAGGACCCGAGGTCGGCGAGCGCGAACAGGAGTCCCATCGTCAGGAAGATCACGGCGTTCGCCATGTAGACGATCACCTTCCAGAACGTCGCCACCGTCTGCCGGGCCGTCGGACGAACGTCGCGCGGGACGGCAAAGTTCCCGATCGCGATCCCGGCGATCGCCCCGGCCACGATCCCCGACCCGCCGAGGTCGATGGCGAGCAGGTACGACCCGTACGCCGCGACGACGGAGAGCGCGGTCTCCGCGCTCGCGTCCTCGAGCCGGTGGGAGAGCAGGTAGACCCCTCCGGCCACGACGACGCCGACCGACGCGCCGACCAGCGAGAGGCGGAGGAAGTCGAGAACAGCGACCCCCGCGTTCGCCGAGCCGGTCTGGAGGAGCTGGAGCACGACGAGGAACACGATGACGCCGACCGCGTCGTTGAGCAGCGATTCGCTCTCGACGATCGTCGAGAGCTCGGCCGGCACGTCGAGCCGGCGGAACAGGTCGATGACGGCGACCGGGTCGGTCGGAGACAGGATCGAGGCGAGAAGGAGGCCCGCCAGGAGCGGGAGGGCGAAGAGGGTGGCGATGAGGAATCCGGTGAACAGGGTCGTGAACAGGACCCCGACGAAGACCAGGAACAGGACGATCCCGAGCCGGCGCCGGAGGATCCGGGCGTCGATGTGGATCGCCGCCTCGAAGATGATTGGGGGGAGCAGGATGTCGAAGAAGAACGTCGGCGTCAGCAGCGAGGTGAGGCTCGTCGGCAGGGTGGTGAACCCGAACCGGACGACGACGAGGCCGAGGACGAACCCGAGCCCGACAAGGGCAATCGTGTACGGGAACCGGAGCCGGCCGGCGACGATGACGACGAGAACCGCGAGGACGATCAGAATGAGGAACGGCACGAAGTCGAACATCCCAATCCCCCGCGCCCGGACGACGAGGCGCTTCTGTCAAAAACCCGCCGCCCGACCGGGCGCGGTCGTGGATGGCCTATCGGCCCTGGTTCACGCCGAACCACTTGTGGAAACGGACGATGTTGTCGTTCGTCCCGAGCACCAGGATCGCGTCCCCCGGGCGGAACGCGGTCGTCGTGGGCGGATTCAGGACCGTTTGGAATTCCCCGGTCGCGTCGGAGCGGGCGATCCCGACGACCAAGCAATCGGTGTTCTTGCGGACGATCGCCTCGGCCTCGAGGAGGGTTTGCGTCGAGATCGGCGTCCGGTCGGTCAGGACGTACTCCTGCAGGTCGGCCCCGATGTCCCCCTCCGTCAGGTCCTCGATCGCCATCGCCACGTCCGGTCGGAACGCCGCGTTCGCACAAAGCCGACCCCCGAGGTCGCCCGGAGAGGCCACGTAGGTGACGCCCGCGGACCGGAGCGTCTCCTTCAGCTCCGGACGGCTCACCGACACAACGATCCGGATCGTCTTCGAGATCGCGCGGAGGTTCAACGCGGCGATCAGGTTCTCCGCGTCGTCCTTGGTCGCGACGATGACGCTGTGGGCCGCCTCGACGTTCACGCGCTTCAGGATGTCCACGTCGGCCGGCGGGCCGTACGTGACGAACAAACGGTCCTCCTTGGCCAGCGCCCGGATGTTCGCGACGTCCTCGGCCCGGTCCGCGACCACGGCGACCTTCTGCTCCTCGGTGAGGAGCTCCCGGACCGCCGCGCTCCCGACCGCCGACCACCCGAGCACGATCACATGACCGCGCATGTCGGTCCCGAGGGTCCCGAGCAGGCGGCGCTGGCTTTCCTCGCCCACCACGGTCGTGATGACGGTGATGAGATAACCGAGCAGGAAGAGCTGCGACGCAGCCACCACGATGGTGAACGCGCGCGCCGCCATCGTCGTGGGCAGAATGTCCCCGTAGCCGATCGTGGTGAGGGTGACGATCGCCCAATAGAACGAGACGAACAGCGAGTCGTCCCCCTGGAGGAGAAAGAATCCGACGGCGGCGATGACCCAGATGGCCCCGAAGAGGGCGAGGAACTTCCAGAGTCGCCCGATGATCTCGAAGAGAAATCGGCGCCGGACGCTGGCCATTCGGTCGAGGTACCGTGCCTCCCGTCTAAGCCTTTCGATTCCGGAGCCGGAGGTCGGGGTCGAGCGTCTCCGAGCGCCGGCGCTCCGACGGAGCGCGCCGGACGAGCGAGGGGAGGCGGCCGCTCGGGGCGCGCCCGGGTCTCGGGCCTCCACCGGGGGAGCCCGAGGAATCCTCTATGACTCGGAAGGCGTCTCGGGGCGCATGGGCCGCCCGCTCCGATTCCCAGTCGAGGATGCGTCGACGATCTCCGCCTACAACCGGGCGGTGTTCGAGCGGTTCGTTCGCCGCGCCCGGCGCCTCCCGAAGAAGGGCGCGATGCGCCGCCGGGGGATCGGGCACGAGTCCTTGTTCCTCACCCTCGTTCACATCCTGAACGTGCAGGAGGTGTGGCTGGTCTACATCGTCCGGGGCCGAAACTCGGACGAGGAATTGGAGGCGTTGTTCAACGACCCGACCCGGCATCCCAAGGATTGGAAGGAGTTCGATGCCTACGCGGCCCGGGTCTGGAGCGGGGTCGAGGAGACCATCGAGGGCCTCACGACCCGCGACCTCGACCGCACCATCCGGGTGTTCTGGATGCCCGGGCGCTACACGGTCCGGGACGGATTGCTCCAGGCGACGATTGAGGAGGCCCACCACTTGGGCGAAGTAATTGGGGCGCTCTGGCAGGACGACCGCGAGCCGCCGGACATGACCTGGATCGACGTCCGCCGGACCCCTGCCCCGAACTCCCCACGCCGATCTCGGTGAGCCCTGCCGTCCCGCTCCCATCGTCGGGCCCCGGACTTTGGGGGTCCGTGCGACGCAGGCCGCTCGGCGAACCCAACTCGGGTCTCGTCCGGTGTGCATGCGATTCTGCCCATCCCTCGTCTGGGATTGTTACCCGTCTTCCTTCGCGCGCAGGTCATGCCCGTTTTCAAGCACGGACTTGAGATTCATCGCGAAGTAGGTCCAGCCCCACTCGGCTCCTCCGTAGAGGTCGGTCCACTCTTCCCGTCGGGGGAACCCGGTGTGTTCCACCTGGAAGATGGTCCCGTCGTCCTGCGGTTCAACGGCGAGGGAGAACACCGTGCCCTGCACCTCCACCCCCTCCCACTCCCAGGACAAGGCGAGGGAGTTCCCCGGCTCGAACTCCAGAACGGTTCCCCGGTGCGTGGGCCCGGCGTTCCATCCGAGCAAGTAGTTCCCGCCCTTGCGGGCCTCGAGTTCGGCCGTGTCCGCGAGCCACCGGACCAGCCATTTCGGGTCCGTGATTGCGCGAAAGACCGTCTCCGGGGACGCTCGGATGAAGTACTGGTGGTCCACGGTACGTGTGTCCGGTTCGGGCATTGGGTTTCGCTCCCATCCACCCAGCGTGAGGCTCGAATTTAGCCCTGCATGGGAATGCGGGCAGGGCCCACGGCGCGAATACCGCCCGAGTGGGAAGCCGCGATGCGGGGAGGTCGGATCAGGCGGGCACCGGCCCCAGTACGACCTCGTACCGGAGCGCGGTCACGCCCGACTGGAATTTTCGGCTGTCTTTAAGGGCCAAGGGCTGCCGGAGTTCGGACTTCCCAAACAGGGGGCGCCCCTTGCCGACGACGATCGGTTGAATCCGGACGTTCACCTCGTCGACGAGGTGTTCGTCCCAGAGGGTCTCGAGAATCGTCGAGCTGCCGAGGAGCAGGATCGAGCCGCCGGTCTCGTTCTTCGCTTCCCGAATGACTTCGGCGACCGGACGACGAACAAACTTCGTGTTTTCCCAGGTCGAGGAGTCGAGCGTGCGAGAGAAGACGATCTTGGGCAGCTCCCGCATCCGGCCCGCGATGTACGGTTCCTGTTCCAGGGCCGACGGCGTCGGCCAGAACTGCGCCATCAACTCGAAGGTGCGACGCCCCATGACGATCGAATCGGCCGCGCGCATGATCGTTCGGGACCACTCCATCGACTCCTCGTCGAAGCCGAACCAATCGATTTCGCCGTTCGGTCCGCCGAAGTAGCCGTCGAGGGAAAGCAAATGATCGGTCACCACTTTGCGCATTCGGACTCCCCGACCTGCAGCGGGGGCACTCGGCATCAACCTTCGCGGGTGGCGTCGCTCGAAATCGACCCGGGTGCGAGGAAGCCGAACCGGCGAGTCGTCCCCGTCTCGACCTATCGCCGCAGGAAATCGTGGGGGGCGCGCCGAATGAGGTCGTCGAGTCGAGAACCTACGTCCTTCGTCACGGGAACCCCATGTCCGGGCAACAGCGTCTCCACGTCCAGGGCCCGAATCCGGGAAAGCGACTGCACGGCTTGGTCCAGACTCGAAGCGTATCCCGCGGCCGGAAGGGTGAGTCCACCCTTCCGTTCGACGACGGCGTCCCCAGAAAAGAGAATCCGCCGTGGGGCATGGTAGAAGACGACCTCTCCCGGGGTGTGACCGGGCGCGTGGATGACTTGCAAGGGTCCGACCCTGTCGCCATCGTTCAGGGTGACGGCAACGGGCGCCGGATGCGTCCGAACGAAGAGCCGCATCAGAAGCGGCATGGGAGACTTCGACCGGCCGTCGACAAACGGGACGTCATCGCGATGACAGGAGATCGGGGCGCGGGTCGTCTCAAGGAGATACGCGGCGCCTCCCATATGATCGACATGATGGTGGGTCAGCAGCACTTTGCTGACCGACGCGAGCGAGACGCTGGCCGTTTCAAACGCCCGAACGATGGGTTTGGCCCGACGAGCGAATCCGGTGTCGATGAGGTAGGTTTCGCTCCCCTCCGAAAACGTATAGCTGTTCACAAACCCCGGAATTCGACCCACCCCGTCGACGACCAGCTCGCCGGCGACCGCGCTTCTTCCGCCCGTCATCCAGGGTTCCGAATCCCGGGGGGTGGGAAAAAGAGAGCGCGACGGGCGCGGAGAGGGACCCTGTGGCCTGGGCGAGCGATCGGAAGGGACCCGAGCGGACCGAGCCGGGACGGGCGCTTCCGTTGGAAACACGTGACGCTCTGCAGGAGATGGAAGTCCGCGACCCTCGGCGCCGCGAAGGGCGGCCCCCCGACATCGGGCTTAACTCGCCTCGCCGGGTTCCCAGCCCATGCCCGAACGGGGCCACCGGATCTACGGGACCACGACGGTGCGCGTCTCCCTCGTGATTCAGGCCCCATCGCGGTACGTGTACGATTGGTGCACGGACTACCGGAGCGACGATGGACGACTCTCGAACGCGCGTCCCCGTCCGAGGTTCCGTGTGATCCGAATTTCGCCCCGCCGCCTCGTCCGGATTCGCGTTTCCCGGGGGTCCGGTCGCGATCCCGCGTTCACGGTCGAGGCGATTCGTCTGAACCCGCCGCACGCTTGGCACCAGGACCAGATCGACGAGACCGACCATCAGTCCGTGGACTACCGGGTCAGCTCCGCCGGACGCGCGCGGACGCGATTCCAGCTTCTGAGCACCGAACGTTGGGTCACTCCGGAGTTTCCTACCCCCGAGGCGCTCCGGGCACAGATTGGGAGGACCTGGACCCGGTTCGCCGCGGCCATCGAGGCGGACTATCGCGCGGGACGCCCCGCCCGGGGCGCCTGAACCGTCCTCGGAAGAACGTCCGCGCGTCCTCCGAATTCTCCGCACCGACCCGCAATTCCACCGGCGTGGCCCGAACCGTCTCTCGGGACAGAAACGGAGACCCCTCGGTCCCTCCGTCCTCCTCAGAAACATGTTCTGGGCCAAGTCCGGGCCGAACGGATTCCCCGTTCGGCTCACTCGTGTGCGGCGCTGTCCGTGCGGACTGCCGAGTTCGTTCGCGGACGGCAGCCCGCAGGGAGCGGGTCGTCGCCGCGGAATCGGAAGGTACCTTCCGGGGGACCTCACGTCCTGGGGCAGGGCCGTCCCGGCCCGCGTGCGGACCAAGGAGGACGCGAGCCGGCTCCACCGCTCCGAGCGGCAAGGAGGGGTGCAACGAGGATCACGGAAGGACGGGTGGGAGCGGAATCTTGAGCGACTTCAGCCGCTTGTTAATCTCCTCGTCGGAGAACTCGCGGTACTCCTTCGGGGTAATGGCACTGACGGTGTAGCCGTCCCCGCTGGCGCTATCCCGCTTCATCGCGACCGTCAGGCTGCGGAGCGCAAGGTCCACCCCGTCGGAGACCGAGATGTCGCGACCATAGACCTCCTCAAGGACCCCGTACGCGAACGTCGAGCCCGACCCGACCGACACGTACCGGTCCTCAATGGAGCCCCCGGCCGGGTCGACGGAAAAGACGTGGCCCCCCTTCGGGTCGACGCCTCCGAGAATGAACCACCCGTAGTACGGGTACATCCGGCCGCTGCTCAGGATGCCCGCGAGGACGGTCGCGGCGCCTTCGGCACTGAGCGGGGAACTGGAGCGCAGGCGGTAGAGGGCGACCTCCGAGCGGAGTTAGCGGACCACCGCTTGGGCGTCGCCGACGGAGCCTGCGACGGTCATCCCGATATTCGGGTCGATCTTGAACACCTTGCTGAACGTCTTGTTGGCGATCATCGAGCCGGCTGTCACGCGTCGCTCGGACGCGAGGACGACCCCGTCCTTGGCGACGATGCCCACCGTGGTGGTTCCCGTGGTCTGCGTCGAAATGGATGGTGCCTCGCCAGCGGAGCGATCGCGGTGAAGATTCATCCGTCCCTGCCTCTCGACGGCCTAAAAATCCGAGTATTTACGGACGGGCTCAGTTACGGATTTTGTCGCGGAACGAGCGAGAGCACCCCCGGCCGGGAGTCGGTTCTTCGCATGGTGCAGATCGTCGGGTCACCGGGCGGGAGAGTGGCCTACCCAATCGCCTGGGTAGGGTCCGTTCCCCAGCAGACTTGCCGACGTAGCCGGTGGCAGGTCGGTCCGGGGCGGAATCGGATCGCGGTGCGGCAACTCTGAGGCGGTAGGAGCAACCGGCACGACGTTCTCGGGCGGGCGTCGAGAGTCGCCCGAGAGGGACGGGAGATCCGCTACGGGTCCGGGGGTCCATTCCGTGGCAGCCCGAAGCCGCCCTACGGGCAGATCCTTGGAGCGAGGTCGGCCCGGAGGCCGGCCGGAACTGCGAGCCTTCCGGTACCGCCGCATGTACGCGGCTCGCTGCGCCCTGTGGGCGAGTCTCCACTTCCGGCCCGCTTGTTTCCTTTGTTCGGGGTCTTTGAATGGCATCTCGGACCCCCGGTTGGAGAATTCTCTCGATATTTATCGGCGGGATTGGTTACGGCTTTCCCGCGTCGGTGAGTTGGGGACGGTCCTGGGCAGGGACCCGACTTCCTGGACACCGTCGAGCGTACGGGGAACACGTCCGGAAGCGGCTTTGCCCGTAAACTCGACCGCGCACAGAAACTCGGCTGCCTGCACAAAAACGCCCCTAAATTGCGCCATCGAGGGCGAACCGCGCGACCGACTGCTCGTTCGTCGGAACTGGCTATCCGGACACTATGGCAAACGGACCGCCCGTGCCCGAAAGGGTCAGGGGGAACTTGTTCCCGAACTATCCTCGGGTTTCCGAACCCCGAGTCGCGTTTCCAAACGGTCTCGTAGACCCCCTGACGGGAGCAGTCGGCAGAGCCTGCACGGATGTCAAACGACCCGCCGGACGGGAGCCCAACCGGCTGGTCAAAGCTTATCGGTACGTGTTCAGCCCCCTCGGGGAATTACGTCCTACGCTGAGCTGACCCTCGCCCTTGTTCCTCGCGTACCCAAATTCTAAATCCGGGAAGCCGTTAGCCCTCTACCCGAGGGCGAATGCGCGCTTGGGATCCGACGTTTCTCCTCGCC
>JAKIVZ010000028.1 GCA_022750295.1 Candidatus Lutacidiplasma silvani | reverse complement strand
TACGGGCCCGCCGGGATTCGAACCCGGGTTCGAGGCTCCGGAGGCCTCTGTGATGTCCAAGCTATACTACGGGCCCGCGTTGGATATCCTGGTCGAACTGCCGGTGGGTATTGGCTTTTCGCCGGCAGCCAGTGGTTCCGAGACTTGCCTGGGGTCGGATCGGCGCGACTTTGGTCGTGCCGGGGCGCTCGGACCGACCGACGGTCGATCGCATGACTTCAGGTTGAGACGCGGAAGCCCGAGGACCGCGACTCCGGATCCGAACGACCCAACGACGGAGTCTCCCTTCCAAGGGGGCCCCTCGTCTCACGGCCGAGACTCGAGATATCGTCGGAGGCGGCCATGGACCTGGTCCGGGGTTTCCAACATCTCGAACTCCGGTTGACCCTGGAGAGATCGGTAGACTCCTCGGGGCCCGCCCTCCTCCTTGAGCCGCCATCGACCTGGCATCTCCCTCAGCGGCAGAACGTCGAGATCCGGTGTCGTCGTCGACGGGTGTCGGGCGAGTAGGGGGAACTTCGCGAGGAATGCCCGCTGAATGGGTTCGGGAAGCTGGAGCAACTCACGCTCCGCCGATTCGAGGAACGTGAACTGATCCTTCCACGGTTTCAGAGGATTCGCGGGCACGACTCAACCGCTGAGTCGGCGGAGGTGGGGATGGGCCTGCTCGACCTCCACGTACGTGCGGCGCTTCTCGCTTCGCTCTCGGCGCTCGAGCTCTCGTACGGTCTCCGGAGGGAGCCAATCCTCACGCCGAGAGCAGGAACTCGTCCCAGTTCTTGTTCGTCGGTTTGAGGCGTTGCAAGAGCTCGATCGTCGAACGGTGAGCGGGAATGGTCGACATCGGATTCGCGGAGCTCATGATTGAATCCTGAGCGCGGGATGATTGATATCCGCCGAGGCCGAACCGCGCCCGGACCACCGCGCCCAGGGGAGGACTGGGTTCCGACTCCCCACCGACGTCCCGGCGTATTTGGAGAGGCGGACGATTCGGCGACGCGCCCGAGCCGTCCCGCGAGGGCCGAAGTGGGGCATGCGGAAAGTCTACGCGATGATGTTCATGACGCTCGACGGGGTCGCCGAATTTCCGGATTACGACCCGGAACCGGAGTCGGGGCCGTCGGAGTCGGAGGAGCCCATGTGGAGCCCCCGGATGGGGTCCATCGATACGCTCCTCTTGGGACGGGTCGCCTACGAAAAGTGGTACTCCTACTGGCCCGCGAAGGCGAAGGACCCCGAGGCCAATGCCTGGCAGAAGACGTTCTCCGAGTTCTGCGACCGGTCGGAGAAGCTCGTCGTTTCGAAGTCGCTGCGGAAGGTCGACTGGCCGAATTCGAGGATCGTCCTTGGCGACATCGGGGACGAGATCGCTCGCGTCCGGGCGCTGCCGGGAAAGGACATCGCTCTCGGAGGGGGGCCGAGGCTCCTCCAGACGTTCCTGGACCGACGGCTGGTCGACGAACTCCGGATCGAGGTCTTCCCGAGCCTCGTCGGTCGGGGGAAGCCGATGTTCCACGTCGTCGACGACCCCGACAATCCGGAGGACGTCGTTCCGGTCGGAGCCGCGGGACGCCGGGACTTCCAGTTGTTCACCACGAAGCACCTCAAGGGCGGGACCGTCTTCCTGCACTATCGAACGATTGCGGGAAAGAACCCCGCGTAGAGACCCACGAGTCGAGACTCCGGTAAACCGTTCCCCCGTTGCCGTCGAGAGGACGGGGCCACCCGAGGCCGGAACCGGGGCGATCGGCTCGGGTTACGCGGCTTTCGGGGTCTTGCCTTTCGCCGGAACCGGGGTGGGCGCGGGAGCGGCGGTCTTCGGCTCGGAGTACCCGCACTTCCCGCACGACCGGCGGTTCGGGTGCTCGGCGAGGAACGTCCCGGGGCCGCACTTGGGGCACGACTTGTGCGTCCGGACGAGCGCCTCCCCCTTCGCGTTGTAAAGTCCCACGCGGGCCTTCGGGGCCTTCGGCATCGCTAGGCCTCCTTCGGAGCGGTCTTCTCCGGCTTCTCCGCCTTGGGCGCCTTCGGAGCTTTCGCGGGCTTCTCGGCGGGCGCCTCCGCGGACTTCTCGGGAGCCTTCTCCGCCGGCTTTTCGGCGGCCGGGGGCGGCGTCGGGGCGGCCGGGGCCTCGGGTTCGGCGCCCGGCACCGCCGGCTTCGCCTTCTCCTTCAGGCCGTTGCGGATCAGAATGTGTTCGCGCGCGGTCGCCAAAGCGGCGTCCTTCGTGGCGTAGGCCGCCGCCTCCCCGACGCTCATCGGGGTGCCGAACTTCGCCCGCATCCGCTCGATGATGATCCGTTCCTTCGGGACCTTGAGTTGGTTCGCCAGTTCCTGGCGGACCTCGTCGCGCTTCGGCGTGGACGCGGTCGGGTGGCTCATCTCGAAGCGGTACTCGGTCCGCTTCAGGAGCGGGTTCTTCCGCTCCTCAACGATCTTCAGGTCCAAGGTCCACCCTCCGCAATTCCATCTGGTCGATGAGCGCTTGTGCGTGTTGCTTCGTCGCGGCGTCAACCCCGACGAATGAGACCCCCGCACCCGGGATGCCATATATAACGGTCGCTCCGAGAGGGAGCGCCTCGACGAGAGCGAGCGAGCCGAGGTCCTCTTCTCCGTCGATTTCGAGGAGTCCGCCGCCCGAGGCGAGCATCTCCCGGACCGCGCGGCGCAGCCGCTCCGTGAGCGTGCCGGGCGGGTTCACCACGCGCCGGCGGCCGACCGCCGCGAGCGCGGCGAACGCGGTCGGGTCGACCGGCTCGTTGCGCTGGGTCTTGAAGTCCACGAGGCCGAGGACCGGGAGGTTGCCGACCCGGATGGCGAGCTCGGTCACCCTGTCGCCGCAGCTCGCGAACGGACCGAGGGCGCGAACCCGTCGCTCCGCTTCCGCGCCGGCGTAGACCGGCCCGTACCGCTCGGCGAGTGCGGCTCTTAGGGACGGAGGTACGAACCAGACGCGCTCGTCACTTGACCCGGAGCGCGTACCGCCCGCTCGCATGGATCCCCATCTTCCGGGCGATCTCCGACTTTTCGGGGTCGATCACGACGAGGTACCCCTGCCACTCGCGGGACGTCTCCCCGCCGCACCGGGGGCACTTGTTGCTGTCGCCAATCGATTTGCAGTTCTTGCACGCCTTGAGATTGATCATGCCGCTTTGGCCCCCTCGGCCGCCTTCGCGGCGGGCGCCGCCGGCTTCGCGGCCGGAGCGACCGCCTTCGGGCCGTCCTTCTTCGCGGGGCGCTTGCCGGACTTCTCGTCGGCCTTCTTGTGGGCGTCGACGACCCACTCGAGCCGGCCGAGGCCGGGCTGGCGCATCGTGAGGCCGATGCGGCTGTCGCGGGGAGAGATCTCCGAAAGGGACAGGGACACGACGCGGGCGCGGACCTTGTAGCCGACCTTCAGGTCGCGCTTCGTCTCGACGCCGACGAGCCGCTGGTTGTGCTCGTCGATGTTGACCCGGTCGTCCATGATCTGGCTGACGTGGAGCAGCCCGTCGAGCGGGCCGAACCGGACGAACGCGCCGAACTTCCGAATTTCAACGACCGAGCCCTCGACGACTTCCTGGATCTCGGGCCGGAACACGAGCGAGTCGTACTCGACCTCCTGGTAGACGCCGCCGTCGCCGTGGATGATGTGGCCCTCCCCGATCGGGCGGACCCCCTGGATCATGACCGTCAGGTTCTGCCCGTCGAAGAGCTTCCCCTCGAACTGCTGCTGGGCGAGCTCGGTGAGGACGTTCTCGAGCCGGGGACCCAGCCGCTCGGGCGGCACCCGGACGACGTCCCGCCGATGGTCGAGATAATACATGTGGAGGCGCGCACCCGGGCCCTCTATTTGATGATTACTGCGCGAGGGGCGAACGGGAGGTTCTATCCGCTCGCGTCCGTCGAGGAATTCGTGCCCCCGGTCCATGGAACGACGGACCGGGACACCCTGCGGGCGCTCGACGACGTCGAGCGCCGGCTCGGCGTCTGGGACCGGCGGATCGGCGTCGCCGACTGGGCGCTGTACACCGGCCGGGGGAACGAGCGAACGGGCGTCCGGCTGCAGTCGGACCGCGCGTCGTTCCTCCGCTCGAGCGAGGTGGGCCGCCTGGTCCGACGGCTGGCGCCCCCGCTCGGCGCGCCGCTCCTCGACCGCCGGGCCGAGCTCCTCCGGCGGGCCCGGCTCGACGCGGACGTCGAGCAATCGCCCGAGATCGTTCGCCTCCGCAGCAAGCTCCAGGCCCGGATCATTCGCTTCCGTCCTCGTTGGGAAGGCCGTCGGGTCGGGCGAGCGGTCGTCTACGAAGCGCTCCGAACGTCCCGGGCCCGGTCGGACCGGGAGCGGGCCTGGTTGGCCGAGCAACCGCTGAACCGGTCGCTCGAGGCGCCCACCCTCCGGCTCATCGGGATGCGGAACGACCGGGCCCGGAGCGCGGGCTACCGGTCGTTCCTCGACCTTCGTCTCGCGTTCGAGGGGGTCTCGGCCGCCCGGTTGGCGTCGTTGGCCCGGACGGCGGGGGCTCCGGTCCGGTCGTTGGCCCGTCGCCTCGCCGAACAGGTCGAGGAACGGACGGGCGAAGCAGGTTGGCTTCCCTGGGATCTCCGGTTCGCCCTCGAGGGCCGCGCCCCGCTCCCGAAGGGTCCGTTCCCCGGGAGCCGGATGGTGCCGACGATCCGCCGGGGCCTCGCGGCCTGGGGATTCGACCCGCGCCGTCTCCGGTTTCCGATCGTCCGGCAAGACCTCCCCTTCGGCGGGCTCACCGTCGCCCCGCGGATCCCGACCGATATCCGAATCCTGGTCCACCCGAAGGGAGGATGGGACTACTACGGCGTCCTGTTCCACGAGTACGGCCACGCCGTCCACTTCCGGTCCGTCGACCAACCGACCCATCTGCTCCGCAATCCGGACCTCGGCTTCGCCGGGTTCGCGGAGGGGATCGCCGGCGTGTTCGAGCAGATCGCGTGCGACCCCGAATGGCTCGGGACGGTCCGTGGCCTCGACCGGAGCGCCGCCACGGAGTTCGCCCGCTGGCGACGCCACGCCGCGGTGTTCGATACGGGGGCCCACGCGCTCCGGTTCGAGTCGGAGGTCCGGCTGTACGAGCACCCCGACCGGGACCCCCGGGAGGCGATCCGGACGCTCGCCCGGACCCGCTTCGGGTTCGACGAGTTCGACGCCCGCTCGTGGGGCGACCCGTTCCTGGTCACGCACCCGGTCTACCAGCAGAGCTACCTGATCTCCTACCTCTTCCGGGCCCAGGTCGCCGCGGCGATGCAGCGGGCGACGTCGAGCGCGTTCTGGCCGAATCGCCGGGCGGCGGCGTGGCTCACCGAGTCGTTCTTCGCGGCCGGCGCCCGGTACGATTGGGCCGAGCGGCTCGAAGACGTGACGGGTGCCCCGCTTTCCGCGGCGCCGTTCGTGGCGGCTTCGAGGGCCCCCCGCTAGGGGGCCGGGATCCCGAGCGCCCGGTCGGTCATCGCGATCGACGCCGGGCCGTCCGGGGCGAGGCCGAACATCGCACGGATCGCATCGATGTTCTCCGGCACGACGATCGACTCCTGGTGGATCGCCTGGAAGAAGTAGAGATCCGGGCCGTCGACCTGGATCCCGGCTTCCCAGAGGACGTTCTGCATCATGTCCGGGCGGCCGGAGGGACGGTCGCGGGCGAACTCCATCACCTGCGGGGTCCCGTCCGCATGCTCCCACGGCGCGAACAGCCGGAACCGGGGGGTGGCGTGGAACCGGGCGATAACATGGGCCACGTCCGGAGGGGGGCGGGAGACGCGGACGTGGTTGACGTGGACGTGCATGAGCGTCGTTGGCACCACGAGCGCCGTCGTCGCGATCGGAAGCGCCGGGAGGATCGTCTGGACGTCGGGCCCATGGTGGGACGGGATGTGGAGGCTCGGGATGATCCCGTTGATCGGTCCCCGGTCGGTTTCGCCCGGGTCGGCCGCGCGGCGGACGATCGTCGCTTCCCAGTGCTCGACGCCCCAGTGGGGGACGACGACGCTCGCGGCCCGCGCGAGGCCGGTCGTGTTGCACGAGACGACGCGGACGGTCTTCCGGTCGCGGGCCCGGTCGAAGTTCGCGAGCGCGTTGAACGAGACCTCCGCGACGTCCGCCTTCTCCCCGCCCTGGAAGATCGCCCGGACCCCCGCGGCCGCGTACTTCTTCGCGTTCTCCCGGCCCACCTTCTCCGGGGCGCAATCCACGACCACGTCGGCGAGACCGACCAGGTCGTCGATCGTCCCGGCGATCGGGAGCCCGGCGGCGGTAAACCCGTCCTTCGACCCGCCGCCGGAGACGAAGAGGGGGTAGCCGCGCTCCACCGCCCGACGTGCCTCGAAGCTCGGCCGGGTCTTCGCGACGCCGACGAGAGTCATGTCCGACTGGGCCGCAACGGCGTCGGCGACCCGCTTGCCGATCGTGCCGTAGCCGTTGACCGCGACCTTGACCTTCATCGGGAGCGGACCGGGCGGGGCGACTCGGCCCATCCATAAAGGAGTTCGCGTCGGCGTCGCAACGACGTCGACGATTTCCGCCAACCTTTAGGGCGGTCGAACGTCCCCGGCCCTCGATGGAGTTCGAGCTTTCCGACGAGGAGCAGGCCTTCCAGGCGGCCGTCCGGAAGTTCGGCGACAAGGTCCTCCGTCCCAACGAGCGGAAGATCGACTCCGAGGGCCGGATCCCGCCGGAGGTCCTCCAAGAGATGGCCCGGCTCGGCCTCCTCGCGATGCCGGTCCCGACCGAGTACGGCGGACTGGGCGGCTCGGCCGTCCTCACCGAGCTCGCGGCCGAGGAGATCGGGCGCGGGGACTTCTCCATGGCGACCGCGGTGTTCTTCTTGCTCGAGGCGGGGTGGGGATGGACCCTCAGCCAACACGGGACGGAAGAGGCGAAGCGGGAGATCCTTCCCCCGGTCTGTCAGGGGAAGGCGTTCCTCGGAATCGCGACGACGGAACCGACGGGCGGCAGCGACCTCGCCCACATGCGGACGACTTCGACGCGCACCTCGGACGGATTTTCGGTCCGCGGCGAGAAGGCGTTCCTCTCCGGCGTCGAGGAGGCGCGGACGATGGGCGGGGGGCACCTCACGCTGACGAAGTCGACCGACGGGAAGGGGTTCAACTTCCTCTACGTCCCCACGACCGCCGCGGGAAATTCGACCCAGAAGTTCCAGAACATGGGACGGATGGGGATCTCCACCGGCGCGATCACCTACTCCGACACGAAGGTCCCCCGGAAGTACCTCCTCGGCGAGGAGGGGCACGGGTTCGACCTCGCGCTCGAAGGCTTCACCGTCGCGCGCACCTTCGTGAGCGCGGCGTGCATCGGGGCGGCCGAGCGGGCGCTCGAGACCGGGATCGCCTACATCCGCGAGCGCCAGGCGTTCGGCCAGCCGCTCGGCAAGTTCGAGGGGATCCAGTTCGAGGCGGTCGACCTCTACGCGCAGATCGAGGCGGTCAAGTGGCAGTGCCGTCGGGCCGCGTGGCTCCTCGACAAGTACACCCTCGCCGGCGACGATTCGCACCGGTCCGAGGTCGTGAAGGCGGTCGCGTCGGTGAAGCTCACCGCCCCGCCGGTCGCGTTCGAGACCGTGAAGCGGGTGATGATGTGGTACGGCGCCGCCGGGTACACCAAGGACGTCGGGCTTGAGCTCGGCCTCCGCGGCGTGATGTCGTACATGGTCGGCGCGGAAGGGGGCCTCAACATCATGCGGATCATCCTCGGCCGCGAGCTCCTCGGGAAGGAGTTCGTCCCGTACCGGTGACGCCACGGGGTCGGCGGCGGCCCCCGGCCGCGTTCTCCGAGCGGATGTTCCACGCGTGGCTGACCGCCGATGCCCGATCGACCGCCGCGGTCCCGCTCCCGATCGGCGACGACGCCGCCGCGATCCGGCTGCGGCCGGGGACGGTCGCGCTCCTCACGACCGACGCGCTTGTCGAGGGGATCCACTTCCTGCGAGCGTCGCCTCCCCGTTCGGTCGGCCGGGCGGCGGCGGCCGTCAGCCTGAGCGACGTCGCCTCGAAAGGAGGCCGTCCGATCGGCCTGCTGCTCGACCTGTTGCTCCCGCCCGAAACTGAACCCCAGTGGGCCCGGGAGGTCGTGACCGGGGCCCGCCGGGAGATCCGGCGATGGGGCGGGGAGCTCGTCGGGGGAGATACCAAGCCCTCCGGGTCCCGCACCGTCGTCGGGACGATCCTCGCCGAGGCCGACCCGCGGCGCCTGGCCCCGCGGACGGCCGCGAGGCCGGGGGACGCGCTCCTCCTTACCGGGACCGCGGGCCGGGGGGGCGCCGCGGCGAGCCGTCTCGCTCGGGGACCGCCGACGGCCTCCGCCCTGCGCCGCCTGCTCGCCGTGGAACCCCGGGTCGCCGAAGGACGGGCCCTGATCGAATTCGCCCACGCGATGCTCGACACCTCCGACGGGGTGGCGGAATCGGCCCGCTTGCTCTCCCAGGCGAGCCGCGCCCGGGTCGAGGTCGACCGCGACCGACTCCCGGCCGACCCGGCCCTGGCCCGGATCCGCCCGGAATCTCGCAGGGAGGCGGCCCTGTTCTACGGGGGGGACTACGAGCTCCTGGCCGCCGTCCCCCCCGCGAGGGTCGGCGCCGCGATGCGAGCCGTCGCCCGAGTGGGCGGGACGGCGACCGTGGTCGGCCGGGTCCGGGCCGGCCGGGGGGCGTTCCTGCAGCGGGGGAGGAAGGTCGTCCCGATGCCGCCCGCAGGATGGGACCCGTTCGTCTGGGCCCGCGACCGTGTTTGAGCGTCGCAATCGGCGGTTAGGCTCAAGTAGGGTATCTCGCGTGGCCGCGCCAGCCTAGGGTGGTTCCACATGGCAAACGAAGGGTCCGCGATCAACCCGTTCGAGACCGCCAAACGTCAAGTCGACATCGTCGCCGACCTTCTCCATCTGGATACCGGGGTCCGCGAGATCCTGAAGCACCCGAAGCGCGAGCTGACGGTGAATTTCCCCGTCCGGATGGACAACGGGTCGTACCATGTGTTCACCGGCTACCGGGTCCAGTACAACATGGCCCGCGGGCCGACGAAGGGCGGCATCCGCTACCATCCGCAGGTCACCCTCGACGAGGTCCGGGCGCTCGCCGCCTGGATGACGTGGAAATGCGCCGTCGTCAACCTCCCGTACGGCGGAGGGAAGGGCGGCGTCATCTGCGACCCGAAGCACATGAGCAAGGACGAGCTCCAGCGGCTCACCCGCCGCTACGCGAGCGAGATCGGCCCGATCATCGGGCCCGAGATGGACATCCCCGCGCCGGACGTCTACACCGACAGCCAGACGATGGCGTGGATCATGGACACGTACTCGATGCAGAAGGGCTACTCCGTCCCGGGCGTCGTGACGGGGAAGCCGATCAGCCTCGGCGGCTCGGAGGGCCGCGGGGAAGCGACCGGGCGCGGCTGCGCCTACGTCATCCGCGAGGCCGCCCCGCACGCGGGGATCCGCGTCAAGGGCGCGTCGGTCGCGGTCCAGGGATTCGGGAACGCCGGCAGCGTCGCCGCGAAGCTCCTCCACGACGAGCAGGGCGCGAAGATCGTCGCCGTCTCCGACTCGAAAGGCGGGATCCACAACCCGGAGGGACTGAACCCCCACACGGTCGAGGAGTTCAAGCTCAAGACCGGGTCGGTCGTGAACTTCCCGGGGTCCCGGTCGATCACCAACGAGGAGATCCTCGAACTCCCGGTGGACGTCCTGATCCCCGCCGCGCTCGAGAACCAGATCACCAAGCGGAACGCCGACAAGGTCCAGGCGAAGATCGTCGCCGAGGCCGCGAACGGCCCGACGGTCCCCGAAGCCGACGTCACGCTCTTCGAGAAGAAGATCACCGTGCTGCCGGACATCCTCGCGAACGCGGGCGGCGTGACGGTGAGCTACTTCGAGTGGGCGCAGGACATCCAGGGGTTCTTCTGGCCGCTCGCCGAGGTCAACCAGAAGCTCGAGGCGGTCATGGTGCGGTCGTACAACGACGTCCACAAGGTCGCCGAGCAGCAGCACGTCCACAACCGGACGGCCGCCTACGTGCTCGCGATCCAGCGGGTCGTCGACGCGATCAACATCCGCGGCATCTACCCGTAAGCCGGGGGAGCGCCGGCAACCCTTTCCTCCCCAACCCGTTCCCCTTCTCGAATGGCCGAGCTTCCTCGCTGCCGACGGACCTCCTGGGCGGAGGCCGATGCGTGGGCGGACCGGATCGCGGCTCAGGTCCGGTCGAAGGAGCACCTCCCGGAGACGATCGTCGGGCTGACCCGAGGCGGATGGGTTCCGTCCCGGCTCCTCGCCGACCGCCTGGGGGTGAAGCGGCTCGTCTCCATTCGACTCCAGCACTGGGGCGTGACCGCCCAGCCGAGCGGGAAGGCCGAGCTCACCGAGGGACTGAGCGGCCCGGTCCGGGGCCAGAGCGTCCTCGTCGTCGATGACATCACCGACACCGGGGAGAGCCTCGCGCTCGCGACCCAGGCGGTCCGGGACGCGGGGGCGGCCCGGGTCGAATCGGCGGCGTGCCTCCACATCGGCCACTCGAAGTTCGTCCCCGATTATGTCGGGGAGGAGATCCCGCGGGATGCGTGGGTGTGGATCGTGTTCCCGTGGAACTACTGGGAGGACGTCCGGCACCTCGTGGGCCAGGCGGCCGCCGATGGGGCGGATGTCCCGACCGTCCGGCAGCGGCTCCTCGAACGGGCGAAGCTCGACCTCCCCGAGGCCGACGTCCGGGCGAGCCACCCTGGCTCCGGGCCCGCGTGACGGGCCCCGAACGATCGGATTCCGGACGGCGTCTACCCGGAGTCGCCGGCGGACGGCAGGTCGTCCGAGTTGTCGACCGGGTCGCCCGGGATCGCGGGCGTCGACCGGACCTTCCGGTACTGGTAGAACGCGCTCGCGCCGATGACGAGGGTGAGTCCGCCGACGATGAGCGTGATGATCAACGGAAGCTGGGCCGACCCAAACGCCCCGGTGAGCGCGAGGTTCTCGATGAGCGCGGCCGCGTAGACGATCCCGTAGCTGACGAACCCCATCCCGACAATCGAGATCGTCGCGACCGGGTACGACCGGGGGAAGTGGCCCCGGAGGAGATACTGCCGGATCGCGCGACCGCTCTCCCAGATCTCCGCCGCGAACAGCCAGAAGAGAATCCCGGTGGCGGCGAACCGGACCACCCGGTCGATCGGCGTGTCCGACGGGTGGCCCACGTAGACGTTGTATCCGGTCAGGAATCCGACGCCGACGAGCGCGATGGCCGTCAGCCCGAAGCCGAACGCGACCGCCCCCTGCCGGACGTCCGTCGACGCCGAACGGATCGATTCGATGATCGACTCGTCGATGTCGAACGTCCAGAAGATCAGGTAGATGCCGAGCAGGATCGAGAGGCCGATGACCCCCCACCAGATCACGCCGCTCGCGGCCGCGATCCCGAGGATCAGGAGCACGATCGCGAGGGGAAGGACCGTCTTCGCGCGGAGCTTCGGGTCCTTGAGCGCCCGGACGAGCGTGTAGTACGTCGATTCGAGGCTCGCGCTCTGCCGGATGTACACACGCCGGACCCCGTCGATGCGGACCCGCGACGCGAGGATCGGGAACAGGAACTCGTCCTCCGCACCGTCGGAGACCAGGTGGGCGGACGACGCCGGCTTCTCCCGGAGCACGCGGTCGAACTGGTCGGCGACCCGGCGGTCAGAGAGGACCCCGACCTTGGGGGACCCGGTGAGGACGACGACGTCCGCTTCCTCGCCCGCCTCCCGAAGCTGGTCGAGCAGGTGGATCGCCGCGAACATCGCGTTCGTGTCGGCGTCCTCGGGGTCGGCGGTCCCGAGCTTGAGGGCGGCGGCGAGGACGTTCTCGCGGCCGACGACCGGACCGACGACGCCGGCCTTGCGGCCGAGGTCGTCGTCGCGGTCGACGCACACCACGAGCCGCATGGGGGGTACGTACAAGGATTCGGGCTCGCTTAATCCCTCCGACCGGGAAAATCCCGTCGCGTCAACCCCGGCCCGCGAGACGTCGGAGCGGCAGGGGTCGACTTCCCTCGTCGGGGAGCCGGAGGGGGGAGACCGGTCCCGTTAGGGGAACGGCCTCGCGACGTACCTGGGGAGGGGAACGTTGACCGGAGTCGCGGCGGGTTGGCCCATGGGGGCGTGGCCGACAATGGAAGCGCCCATCGTCACCGCGCCGATGTTGGCGAGCGCGCGCCCGTGGATCACCGCACCGGTCGCCATCGAGATCGATTTGTGCGCGAGGATGGTCCCGTACAGCACCGAGGTGGTGCCGAGGGTCGCCGAGCTTCCGACGACCCAGTAGATGTTCCGTTGCTGGGCCCCGCCCGCGAGGATGACGTGACGGCCGGAGCTCATCGTGAACTTGGTCGCGATCTGGAAGATGAACACCGCGCCCGGGTGTCCGTGGGCGGTCAGGGTGAGAGCGCCCGAAGAGATCGAGAGGGACGAGGTGGACTTGTAGAGTCCCGGACCCAGGGTCTGACCGCCGAGGTTCCCGGCTACCGCGATTGGGCAGTTCGTCCGCCCGGAGGCGTTGTTGTACGCGGTGACGAGGGCGCGTTGGGCACTGGCGGCGGCCGTGTTGGCCTTGTCGATCGTTCCCGTTACCGTCCCGGGGGGAAATCCGGTCACGGCCGAACCGGGGCTCACGCCCAGATTCCCGTGGACCGTGGTCTTCCCGGTGTTCGTGACGGTGGTACCGGCGAGGACCTCGAAATGACCGGCCGACCCAAGATAGACGTTCTTCTGAGTGCACGCGGCCATCGGGGCGACCGAGACGGCAGCGGCGTTCGTCGCACTCCCGGGGGAGTTCGACGCTCCTGGCGTCGCCCCGAGCGAGGACGACAACACGAGGACGGCGAGTACGGCAAAGACGGCGATTGCGGCCATTTCGGTTCGATTCATGGGGGTTCCGGAGGACCTGGGAGGTAGGGAGGGAATCCGAGCGGCGCGGCCGCCGGCGACATGCGAAACGCCCGACGGTCGGTCCAGAACGGACCCGAACGCGCCCCGCCTCGCATGGACCTCGCTCGGTCCCTTCGTATTTGGGCGCCCCCTCAATTCGGATTGAGGGGACTCGGACGGCGCGTTCTCCGTCGTGGAAAACTTCCCGGAGCCGGATTCCAGTAGTTGGTAATGTTCACACATCGAGGAATTCCTCGTACCCCTGGCG
>JAKIVZ010000018.1 GCA_022750295.1 Candidatus Lutacidiplasma silvani | reverse complement strand
GTCGCGAACGTCTGGATGACGTAGTCCTCCTCCTTCGTCTCCATCTGGACGAGGCCCCGGCCACCGCGCCGCTGGCGCCGGTACTGGTCGAGCGGGAGTCGCTTGATGTACCCGTCCCGGGTGACGAGGACGACGACGTCGGTGTCGGGGATCAGGTCCTCGAGCGTCCGCTCGGTGAACTCCGGGACGATCTGCGTCCGCCGGGCGTCGCCGAACCGCTCCTTCAGATCCTTCAGCTCCTCGCCGATGAGAAGGTCGAGCTCCTTCGGCGACGCGAGGATCTCCTTCAGGCGCCGGATGAGCGCCTCCTTCTCGGCCGCCTCCTTCTCGACCGTCTCCCGCTCGAGGGCGGTGAGCCGGGCGAGCCGCATGTCGAGGATCGCCTTCGCCTGCTCGATCGAGAGGAGGAACTTCCCCATCAGCGACTGCTCGGCGGCGGGGACGTCCTTCGACCTTCGGATGATCTTGATCACCTCGTCGATGTGGTCGATCGCGGTGAGGAACCCCTCGAGGAGGTGGAGCCGCTCGGTCGCCTTGCGCAGGTCGAACTCGGTCCGCTTGGTGATCATCTTGCGACGGTGCGTGAGATGCGCCTCGAGGAGCCCCTTCAGCGGGAGGACCCGCGGGTGGCCGTCGACGATGCAGAGATTGATCACGCCGAACGACGTCTCGAGCGGCGTGTGCTCGTAGACCCGGTTGAGGACGATCTCGGCTGGGGCGTCGCGGCGCAGTTCGAGGACGACCGAGGTGCCGTGCCGGTCCGATTCGTCGCGGAGGTCGGTGATGCCGTCGAGCCGCTTCGCCTTGACGAGGTCGGCGATCTGGAGGAGGAGCGACGCCTTGTTGACCTCGTACGGGATCTCGGTGATGACGATCTCGTTGCGGCCGTCCCGCTCCCGGATCTCGGCCCGCCCGCGGAGCCGGAGCGTCCCCCGGCCGGTCTCGTACGCCTCCCGGATCCCACTCGACGCCGCGAGGAGGCCCCCGGTCGGGAAATCCGGTCCCGGCAGGACCGCCATCAGTTCGTCGAGGGTCGCCTGGGGGTTCCAAAGGAGGATCGTGAGGGCGTCGACGACCTCGCCGAGGTGGTGGGGCGGCATGTTCGTCGCCATGCCGACGGCGATCCCGGACGAGCCGTTGATCATCAGGTTCGGGACCTTCGAGGGGAGGAGGAGCGGCTCCTTCAACGACCCGTCGAAGTTGTCGCCCCACTCGACGGTCTCCTTCTCGAGGTCCTGCAGCATCTCCTCGGCGAGCGCGGAGAGGCGCGCCTCGGTGTACCGCATCGCGGCGGGGGAGTCGCCGTCGATCGAGCCGAAGTTCCCCTGCCCATCGATGAGCGGGTAGCGGAGCGAGAACGTCTGGGCCATCCGGACGAGCGCGTCGTAGACGGAGAGGTCGCCGTGCGGGTGATACTTCCCGAGGACGTCGCCGACCGTGCGCGCCGACTTGCGGAACGCCTTGTCGTGGGTGGCGCCGGACTCCCACATCGACCAGAGGATCCGACGATGGACCGGCTTCAGCCCGTCCTGGCTGTACGGCAGCGCCCGTCCGATGATCACGCTCATCGCGTAATCGATGTACGAACGGTGCATCTCCCGCTCCACGGGGTGGTCGCGGACCCGCTCGACCGGCGGGGTCGGCGGCGGCGCGCTTTCCGCGGGCGGGCTCATGCCGGCGCCTCCGTCCGGTGCAGCTGCTCGCCGACGATCCGGTTCGCTTCTCCGAGGAACGTTTCGCGGCCGCCCATCGGGATCGTCGCCCCGCTCGCGACCTTGTGGCCGCCGCCCTCGCCGCCCGCGGCGGAGGCGGCGGCGCGCAGCGCGAGGGCGAGGTCGAGCCCCTGGCTCACGAGCCACGTCGTGCCGCGGCCCGAGACCTTGTAGACGCCCTCTCCCTGGGAGAAGACGAGGAGCGGCCGGTTCGCGTCGACGAGATAGTTCATCGCGAGACCCGCCTGCGTGCCGGCGTACGTCGTCTCGGCGCTCTCGAACCACTGGAGCGCCGAGAGGGAGTTCACCCCGCCGTCCTCGACGCGGCGCATCCCGGCGAGGATCGTCGACCGCCATGTCTCCTCGGCGATCCGACCGGCGTCCCAGGCGCTCCGGTCCCCGAGGGCGAGGGTGACCCCGACCCCGGGGGTGCTCGCGCGTCCGAGCGCGTTCTGCCAGTTGGAGAGCTCCTCCGCGTCGACGCCGAGCGAGGGGAGCTGGTACCGCTCCCGCTTCAGGGTCTCGCAGAACTCGGCGCGGACACCCTGCTGGACGAGTTTCGCGAGGAGCGCCTGGTGGACGGTCCGTTCGCCGGCCGCGTCGAGCGAGCCGGTCGCGTGCTTCGGGTCGATCCCGAGCCGCTCGAGGAACGTCCGCACCGCGTCCGGCCGTCCGGAGAGCCCCTTGACGTACGGGTCGATCGAGCGGGTGACCGCCTCCCCGATCGTCGGGCCGAAGAGGGCGAGCCCGGTGTGCCGGGTGACGAGCGAGCGCCGGACCGCTTCGTCGACCAGTGTGGAGTTGAGGCCGGAGAACCCGCCGACGTGCTGGCGGTCGGCGATCGCTCCGGAGAGCCCCCAGGGGGCGTTGTCCCAGTTGACGGGGTCGACGAACACCGAGAACAGCCAGCTGAGGGTCGCGGCGCACATCTCCCGCATCCCGTCGACCCCCCAATCGACCGGGTTGACGAACGCGACGTGGTCCGGGAGGTTCGGAGGGGTCGGCGAGCCGACGTACTGGTGGTGGTCGAGGACGATCACCGGGTGGTGGTGGGCAGGGTAGAGGTCGAGCCAGCTCGCGCCGGTATCGACGACGAGGACCGGGCCGTGGGTCCCGTCGAGGAGCGTCCGCATCCGCTCCCGCTCGACCCCCTGAAGGGGAGTCGCGTAGGGAGGGTAGCCGAGCCGCTCGAACATCCGGAGCAGCGACGAGGCGCTCGCGATCCCGTCACCGTCGTAGTGGTAGATGACGCGCCACCGCCCGGGGTGGGCGAGGAGCAGTTCGCGCGCCTTCGTGAACTCCCGGCCGTACGCCGGGTTCGTGACGAAACCGTCGGGCCCCGAGGGCATCACTCCACCTGGAGCACCGCGGTGGCGGAGGTGTACCGCCAGTCCTCCGGGAGGATCTTGTGGCGCTTGTAGTAGAGCGCGAGACGCCGGATCCGCGACTCCATCAGGCTGAGTCCGCGGCCGTTCGAGAGGTCCTTCGGATGGGTGGAAAGGTGTCGCTGGAGGTGGACGACCCGCTTCAGGAGCGCCTGGAGGTCGTCGGGGAGGTCCGGCTTGACGCCGTTCGCGGCGAGGAGGGGGACCATCCGCTGCCCGGTGATCGCGCGGACCGACGGGACGCCGTGGGAGTCGCGGAGGATCGTCCCGACCTGGGCCGGGGAGACGCCCGTCTTGGCAAGGCGAGTCGCTTCCTCGATGACCTCCGCCTTCTCGAGGGTCTCGAAGGTCGGGGGCCGGACCGGGTACGGCCGGTGGGACCCGGCGCGACCCTTCCGTCCGGAGTGGATTCGGGACACGGGCGCGACCACCCGGGTGCCCTACTTAAGATTCGCCGGTCGGGGGAATTTGGAGGGTCCCCGTGGGGCGTTCAGCCGATCCGGTCCGAGGTGTGGATCGAGTCCACGAGGAACTTCTTCCCCTCGGGGGTGATCTGGTACCGCTGGGCGACCGTCCGCTGGCGCTGCCAGGAGTAGTCGGCCCCCGCGGCGGCCGCGACGAGGCCGTTCCGGAGCAGGAGGCCGAGGGCCAGACCGACCTTCACCGAGCCGTTGTCGATCGCCCAGAAGTCGGAGAGCCGACGTTCGATCTCGGGAAGCTCGAGCGCCTGGTCGTTCGCCGCACCCTCGTGGACCGTCTCGGCCTGGTTGAGCTGCTTCAGGATCGCGAGGAGCGTGGCGCGGACCGGGTCGGACTTCGGAGCGCCGGACATCCCGACCGAAATTACGCTCGGAGGGGGTACATAGACCCCTCGGCTCTGCCGGGGCGCGCGCGGGTCCCGGGCAGATTGCCGGCGGTCTCACCGGATCCGTTCGGTTTCGACCAGTTGGCGGACGAGGTACGACTTGCCGAGCGTGGTGATCGTGTACCGGGTCCCGAGGGTCCGTCGACGGTCCCAGGCGTACTGGGGGTCGTCCCGTTCCCGGATGAGGCCGTTCTCCAGCAGGAGGCGGACGGCGCGGGACGCCGAATCCTCGTCCTCGCCGTACCGCTGCGTCCAGAACGGTCGCATGATCCGCTCGAGCTCGACGAGCTCGAGCCCCTGGACGGCCGGCTCCCGCTCCTCGGCGGCCTGATTGAGCCGCTTCAGCACCTCGAGGAGGGTCTCGTGGAATCGGTAGGCGATCTCCTCGGCGCTCTCCGGTGGCATCCAACGGGCGTAGGGAGGGGCGAGCCAAAAGCCTGCCCACGGCGAAGAAACGGGACTTCGGACGGCGGGGGCGAGGGCTATAATCCCCTCCCATCGTCCGACCCGGGATGACCTGCACCTGCCGGTCGCCCGCCCGGTGCCCGGTGTGCAATACCCCGGTGCGCGTCCCGCTCACCAACCTCGAGAGCGCCACCGGCGGGGCGCTCATCGTCGACCGGTTCGCCCGGCGGGACTCGGCGACGAGCCGCGACACGCTCTACCGACTGATGCAGGGCCACTGCCCGTGTCCGGGGTGCGGCAACACGGTCTATCACAACCACAGCCGCTCCTGCGTCGCGAACGCCCTCGCGTCGGCCGGGGTCCCGTCGCAGGAGCGCGAGGCGATCCTCGCGAAGATCACCTTCCCGGAAGGGTAGCGGACTTCCCGTGCCGGCGAAGGACGAGTTCACCGTCACGCCGTACGAGGTCAAGGGCCGCATCGACTACGCGCGGCTCCGCGAGCTGTTCGGGACCGAGGACCTCACCCCCGCCCTCCTCGATCGCCTTCGGGCCGCCGCGGGCCGGCCCCTCCCCCCGGCGCTCGAGCGCGGGATCTACTACTCGCACCGGGACCTGGGGGCGATCCTCGACGCCCACGCGAAGGGACGGCCGTTCTTCCTCTACTCCGGCCGGGGCCCGTCCGGACCGCTCCACACGTCCCACCTCCTCGCCTTCGAGCTCGCGCTCTGGTTCCAGCAGAGCTTCGGGGCCGAGATGTGGATCGAGATCACCGACGACGAGAAGGTCTGGGCGAAGACCGACCTTCCGAGGTCCGAGACGTACCGGTGGGGGATGGAGAACTTGACCGACCTGCTCGCGGTCGGGTTCGACCCGAACAAGACGCACGTGTTCTTCGACACCCGGTCGATCGGGGCGATGTACCCGCTTGCCGTCGACATCGCGCGGAAGATCCCGTATTCGACCGTCAAGGCCGTGTTCGGGTTCCCTCCGTCCACCAACGTCGGGCTGGTGTTCTACACCGCGCTCCAGACGGTCCCGTGCTTCTACCCGTCGTGGGTCGCGGGCCGGGACGTCCCCTGTCTCATCCCGTGCGGGATCGACCAGGACCCGCACTTCCGGGTCACTCGGGACCTCGCCGAGCGGCTCGGGTACCCGAAGCCGGCGCTCCTCCACAGCCAGATGACGCCGGGGCTGCTCGGGCAGGACCGGGTCATGTCCACGACCGGGGACCAGCGCGACAACGCGCTGTTCCTCTCCGACCCGCCGAAGGAGGTCGAACGGAAGCTGAAGAAGGCGTTCACCGGCGGCCGGGCGAGCGTCGAGGAGCAGCGGCGGCTCGGGGCGACCCCTGAGGTCTGCTCGGTCTGGGCGCTCTGGCGGGCGAAGTTCGCCCCGGACAACGCGGAGTTTGCCCAGATCACCCAGGACTGCAAGTCGGGGGCGCTCCTCTGCGGAGACTGCAAGGTGAATCTGATCGGCCGGGTCAACACCGAGTTCATCCGTCATCGCGAGGCCCGGGAAAAAGTCCGGGACTGGGTGGAGTCGACGATCGTGGAGCGAATTCCCGAGGGAGTGGACCCCCGCCATACCGGCCCCGCCCGCGACGATCCGACCGCAGAGTAATTCTCCCCCGAGCGCCAACAGTACTCACGATGCCCGCCTCGGCGCCCCACGAAGACGATTGGGACGATCCGGTCCCCCGAACGAAACCGCGTCGATGGGTCGTCCTGGCGGTGGTGGTGCTCTTCGTCTCGGCCGGAGCGGTCGGGGTCCTCCTCTTCGTTCAGCCCCAGTCGTGCGGCGCCTGCACCGGTTGTGGTTCGACCACCGAGGGCCCGCAGCCGATCGGGGGAGCGCCTCCCCTCGCCCTGGGATCCCCCTCCCCGGGGGGGGGACCGGACAACCGCTCCTACACGATCGAGGTCGCACCGGGCTCGGGCCTCCGATGGGGCGAGCTCAGTTTCGAGGTGGAAGGCTCCACGGGAGGCGCCCTCGCTCCCCAACCGGACTGGAGCCTATTCGCCAAGAACATGTCCGCGGGGTCCACGGCCCCCTTCGCGACCTACGAGTTCGGGACCGGAACCTGGACGAAGGGGGGTTCCGTTCTGATGACCAGTGCGCAGGACCTTGTCCTCGAATTTGGGACCACCGATCTGGTGGGGCAGGGCGACCAGGTCGTCGCCACCTATTCCACGGCGTGCCTCGGACCGGGTACGGTCTCCGAGCCGCTCCCGTAGGGCCTCTCGTCGGCCCCCCGGACGAACTCCGCGTCCATCGGAGAGTAGTTCGTCCGGCGGTCCCCAGTACGCCCGATGTCGGCCGGGGCCGGGCCGACCGAGGTCGTGGACGGACCGGCGGCCCGCCCTCGATCGCGCCGATGGCTGGTGGTGCCCCTCGCCCTCCTCGCCGTCTCGGCCGGGATCGTCGGGACGTTCGCCTTCCGGACCGCGCCGGCATGCTCGCCGTGCGGCGGATGCGCGGATGGCGGAGCTCCGCTGGGGACGCCGCTCGCGCTGAGCACCCCCGTGGCCACCGGCGGAGCCACGAACCATTCCTACCAAATGTCGATCCCGCCGGAGCCGGGGATCCCGTGGAACGACCCCCACTTCCAGGTCCAGAATTGGACGGGCTCGGCCGTCGCGCCGGGCCCGGACTGGAACGTGACGGTCCTCGACACGCCGCCCGGAAACGAATCCACCCTCGCGCGGTAGGACTTCTCCTCGTCCCAGTGGACCTCGGGGGGATCCATGGGGCGGACCGCCGGGCAGATCCTCTCGCTCCACCTTGGGAGCACGAATCGGACCGGACAACGCGACCGGTTCGTCGTTCTCGGCGCGACGGGGGTGTGCGGGGTGTCCGGGCCGGTCGCCGATCCGGTCCCCTGACCAACGGTCGCCGTCCCCGGGGGCCGGCCGACTCCGCCCAGAGAGGCCGCACCAACCGCCGGACTCGAGGGCAAGAGTGACGAGCCGAGAGGGGTTCCCGTTCGAAGCGCGAATGCACGGAACACCTCCAAGAATCACACGATTCGCTCTCCTCCCGATCCTCGTCGTCGCGGTCGCCCTTGCGGCGGTCGGTGCGGGGTTGGCCGGGAACGGGATCGCCAGCGATTGGGGGCGACTCGCCGGATTCGGACCCGGCTGCCCTCCGCCGCCCCCCACCAGCGGGAATACCCCCCTCGGGTCGGCTCCCGCGCTCGGATATGCCCAAGCGGAGGGCGGCCCGACCAACCATTCGTACATCGAGTCGGTGACCGGATGGCCCGGCACGTGGGGCACGGTCACCATCTCCCTCGTCGGCCCCAACGGAGTCAACCTCACCCCCCAGCCCGATTGGACGTTCCAAGTATTCCGGGGCGTCGCTCCGGGGTCCGTCCCGCTCGCCTCGTACTCGCTTGCGAACGCGACTTGGACGTTCGGAGGCGACGTACCCGTGATCAGTGTGGATCGCATCGTCTTGGAACTCGGCTCTACGAACCTCGCGGGGCAAGGGGTCACCGAAGTTCTGGTCCTCCACGGAACCTGCGAGCCGCCACGGGGAACGATCGGAGAGCCCCTCCCGTAAGGTGACGCGGCGCGATCCGCCGCGGCCGCGCTGGTCGACCCGGTTGAGCTCCTGCGTCCGAGGTTGGCGACGTGCCCGACGTCCGCAGCTATATCCACGGCCCTCGACATTCGCTCCGCGGAGTCTGAGCCGATGAACGATTCCGGAGAACCCACCGTCTACGAGATTCGGTCGCAATTCCGAGCCCCTCTTCCCTTCGTGTTCCGGTGGTGCACCGACTACACGCCGAGCGACCCGAAGCTCGAGAAGGAGAAGTTCACGCGACGGGTCCTTCGGAAGGGCGGGCGGACCGCCGTCTACGAGGACCTCTTCGACACGCCCAAGGGGTGGATGTGGAGCCACCAAGTCGTCACCCTCCGCCCTCCGAACCGCTGGCACGCCGATGCCTCCGGGAGCCATCGGTTCTGGAGCCTCGACTACGAGCTGATGGCGCTGCCCGAAGGAGGGACCGAACTGTACCTTCGGGGCGAGCGGCGAGCGACGCCCCTCGGCGGGAAGAACCCCCCGAGGGCCCGCCTGGAACGCGAGTTGCGGACGTCGTGGTCCAACTACGGACGGGCGCTCGAGCGGGACTACCGGGCGAGCCGGACCCGGGACTGAGTCGCGGAGCGACCCGAACGGCCCCGTCGGCGCGCGCGGCCGCTCACGCCGGTCCGGGGGCGCTCCGAGGGAGGTCCTGGCTGTGGAAGACCAGGATCTGCCAGGGCCCGCTCTCGTTCCGCGTCACGAGGAGCGAAACGAGCTCCCGGTACGGGGGTCGGAGGCCGCCTTCCCGGCTCGAGGCCCCGCTCATCGAGCACCAGACGTCCACCGAGGCGATCCCCTCGCGGACCGGTCGGATCCGGAGACCGTCGATGGCGAGCACGGTCTCCCGGAAGATCCCCTCGAACACCGAGGCGTGGAACGCCCGCACGCCCACCCGGCCGTGGGCCTGGTCGCCCCGGTAGTTCGTGAAATCCGCGTCCTCGGCGAACACGGCCGAGAGCCGCGCGGCGTCGTGGGCGTTCCAGCCGGCCCGGAACTCCGCGACGAGCGCCCGGATCGCCCGCTCCCCCTCGACCATCGCCTCTCCTACGGACGGTCCCGCCCCAATTAGGCGACGGTCGGTTCGAGGAACGTCAGGGTCGGGCCGACCGGGTCGACCCGGGCCCGGACGCCGATCGGCAGGACCCACTGGGGGTCGGTGTGGCCAAAGTCGAGCTCGGACACGACCGGGAGCTCGCTCCGCCCGAACTCGTCGGTCACGGCGGAGTGGTCCCGGGTCGCAAGGTCAGCGCGGGCCTCGTCGGAGTACCCTCGGGGGCGGCCGAGGAGGATCCCCGAAATCCGATCGAGGATCCCCGCCACGCCGTAGGTCCGCAACGTCCGGGCGACGGTCCGCGGCGGCGGAACCTCCTCGGAGGTTTCGAGGACGAGCAGCTTCCCCTCGAAGAACTCGGGCGGAGGGAAGTACGGGGTCCCGTGCATCGAATGAAGGACCTCGTGACAGCCGCCGAAGAGCTCCCCCTCGAACGGTCCCGGTGGCCCGTTCAGCCACGCCCAGGGTCGGCCCGGTTGCGTCGGGTGGGTCGCGCCGAGCGACTCCGACTTGGCCCAGTCAGGGTACCCCTCCGAGTACGACCGGAACGGGCGTAGCCCGGGAGGGGACCCGCCGCCGAAGAGCACGGCCCGAAGCTGCTGCCCGAACTCGGGCGGCAGCGCGCGCCACTGGGCGATTCCCGCCATGACGCTCGGTCCGTGGTAGGCGACGACCCCGTTCCGCCGCATCCACACGAGCAGGGTCGTCGACTCCGAGTACCCGACGAGGACCTTCGGGTGGGCGGCAGGAACGGAGGCGTCGAGGCGGGGCAGGAGTCGGATCGAGTCGTCCCCGCCAATCGAGCACCAGATCGCCCGGACCTCCGGGTCCCGAAGTGCCGCTTCGAGGTCGGCGGCCCGGGCCTCCGGGTGCGCCGCGAGCCAGTCGGCGTCGGACCGGGCGTGCGGCATCTCCCGGACCTGGAGGCCGAGCTCGTCGCGGAGGACCGCGAGCCCTTGCTCGTAGATCCCGGGGAACCGGGACGGACCGCCCCACGAGGGACGGACGATCGCGACGGTGTCGCCGGGGCGGAGCCGGCCGGGGGTCACCGGCCCCATCGGCGCTAGCTGACCTCGGGCCGGTTCTCCGGATGCGGGGGGGTGGGTCGCCGGTTCGTCGGCGGGAGCACGGGACCCGCGACCATCGGGCCGGGGAGTCCTTCCGCGTCGGGGGACTCGGGGGTGGCCGCGGCGACGACGAGTTGCAACATCGGTCGGAACAGCGACTTCGCGGCCCGTTCGGGGTCGAGCGTGTACGCCCGCTCGTACGCGGCGACCGCTTCGTCCTCCTCGCCGAGGCTGAGGAGCGAAAGGGCGAGGTCGATCCAGCTGCGGGCCTCGCGCCCGGTCTCCTTCTCGCCGACCTCGGTCAGGTGGACGTCCCCGGTCTCCGTCGAGCGGACCGCCTCCTCGAGGGGTCGCTCCCCGGTCTCGCGGGACAGGACGAGGGCCCGCTCGAACGCCGCCGAAGCGGCGTCCTCCTCGCCGTTCTCGGCGAGGGCGACGCCGAGCCGGTGCCACGCGACCAGATCCTCGGGAACCAGAGCGACGGCGTGCCGGTAGGCGCTCGCCGCCTCGGGCCATTCGGAACGGAGCGAGCGGGCGACGCCCAGGTGGAACCACGCCTCCGCGTTCTGGGGGGCGAGGGCGATGGCGCGGGAGAGGGACGATTCGGCGTCGGACGCGCGGCCCAGGTGCGCCTGGGCCATCCCGAGGTACGACCACGCCCGGGCGTTCAAAGGCTCGTCGCGAAGGACCTCCTGGAAGGCCTTGACGGCCCTCTCATGCTCCTTCTGGAGGAGGTAGTGCACCCCCAGATCGAATCGCTGGCTCACGGCGAACCCGGCACGAGGCGGGACGCGGCCGGGGGGGAAAAAGCCTCTCTTGGCTCGGAAACGCACCGGGACCCTCAGAGTGCGCCGTCGTAGCCCGGTCTAACGAGATTTAAATAGGGGTCCCCGCTCCGAGAAAATGTAGGAACCCAAAGCCCTCGACTTCGTCGAGCTCGCCCCGTCTGATTTTTCAGCCGAGTTGAACTTGATTGGGCCGAAGGCAGAGGGGACTTACTCAACGCAGAACGCGAAAGAGAGGAACGCCATGGAGAAGACCCTGACAAAGGTGCGCGACCTGACCCCGAGCTCGAAGCAAGTGAACGTCCACGCGAAAGTCGTGAACGTCGGCGACGCGAAGGAGGTCATGGGCAAGTACGGCGACCCCCGCAAGGTGGCGGAGGCCGTCATCGGCGACGACACAGCGACGATTACGCTCTCGCTCTGGAACGAGCAGATCGGCTCGATCGCGAAGGACGACGTGGTCCTGATCGACAACGGCTACGTCTCCCTCGTGCGCGGGCACATGCGGCTCAACGTCGGGCGGTACGGCAACCTGACGAAGTCGACCGACCCGATCGGGGAGGTCAACAGCACCCTCGACATGAGCCAGCAAGAGTTCGAGTCCGAGCGCCGCTCCTACGGGGGCGGCGGCGGATACCGGGACCGCCAGGGCGGCGGCTACGGCAGCGGCGGTGGCGGCGGTGGCCGCTACGGCGGCGGCAGTGGCGGCGGCAGTGGTGGCGGTGGCGGCGGCGGCGGGGGCGGTGGCGGCGGTGGCCGCGAGCGCTCCGAGTCGTACAAGCGCTACTAGCGCCCCGAACGACTCACGACCAACCCAGACGGGGGCGAAAGCCCCCGTCGATTCTCGCCCATAATTCCGTTTAAATATCGCCCTCCCCCTCGGACGGCCGGCATGGCCGACGAGAAATCCCGCGAGCTCAGCCTCTACGTTCAAAGCAAGAAGGTCGTCACGAGCTTCTACCGGCCGGCCCCGATGGCGTCGGACGTCCGCTACGGCCCGGAGAGCGGGCTACGGACCGACATGTCCCACCCGGCCCACGTGGCCGGGACCGATTCGTCCCGCGCGGGCGAAGAGGCGTTCTTCCTCTCCGACGACCAGGCCCGATGCGTCGCCCTGACGGAGGAGCTCGCCCTCAAGCGGGGGTACACGGTCAAGGTCGTCGACGTGGCGAAGGTCGGTCGCGTCGAGCGGCTCGTCACCGAGCGGCTCCGCGGGGTCCAGACGTTCCCGGTCCTGATCGGCCCGGCCGACCAGCGGCTCGAGGGATGCGAGGCGTTCAGCGAGGAGCACCTCTGCGAGCTCATGCCCGCCGAGATGAGCGAGCTGCGAGCGTTCACGTACCTGAAGGTCCGCGGGGGCGACATCGACCGGATCCGCGACATCCTCCTCAGCTTCCGCGAGGTCCGCGAGATGCACCTGCTCACCGGCGACTGGGACGTCTTCGTCGTCCTCGAGTTCGACGGCCAGCGGAACAACAAGCGCCAGGTCCTCGACTTCGTCACCGAGCGGATCCGCGGGATCCCCGAGGTCCTCGACACGAGCACCCTCGTGCCCGAGTACTCGGTCACGAAATTCCCGTTCTAAGGCCCGGGGCCCCGCCGGAGGTCAATCCCGGAACGAGCCCCCGGGCGAACTCGATTCTGGACTACGTCCGCGTGGACTCGACCGAATGCACCCACTCGCACTCGATCCCAGCCTTCCGGTGGTGCTGGTGGACGGCGTCCTGCGTCGGGGCGTCGAGAACGCAGTACACCCGGTCCTCTTGGGCGTTGAACAGGATGTCGTGATGCGAGACGCCGAACTCGTCCGGCGCAGCGCTCTGGAGGTGCTTGAGTTGGGCCGGAGTCAGCTTTCCCATCGGATGCGTGTCGATGAACTTCGGCATCGACTCCCCCACCGGAGTTTCCCTATTTCATAGAACCCCCGTACGAGCCTGAGCCCGGGAGGGGCCCGTCCCCGGCGGGGAGGAGCGAGCGCGTGCCCCGGCGACCTCTTGAGCGGACGACTCGTGGGCCAGAACCGAGCGATCCATGACGGAACCAATCGAGGGGATGGAGGCCGTGTCGGTCCACATTCGAGATATCGAGCAGGCCCGGAAGTTCTACTCCCAGGTGTTGGGGCTGAAGGAGATCTCCTTCGTAGCCGCGGCCTCTCGGGCCGCGTTCGCGATTCCCGGGACGACCACGTTGCTGACCATGCACATCATGGGGGAGAACGAGGGGGGCCGCGACCCGGGAACCGTCTCCGGGGTGGTCTTCTCGCATCGCGACCCGAAGGCAGCGTGCGAGGAGATTCGCAAGCGTGGCGGGTTGATTGTCGATGAGCCGACGACCTTCGATTCCCCCCTCGGGAGGCAAACTCGCGGTGTGTTCGCCGACCCGGACGGAAACCAATTCGTGATCCGTCACATCGAGCAGGGACTGCAGCCCGGCCGGTCGTAGATCGACCGACGGGGTGCCGCGGCTCAGGGGGGACCTGGCAAGGTACGGGTTATCAGAAACTTGCTCCTCCGGAGCGAACGATGCGTACTGCCGCGATTCTATTCGCGGGGTTTCTCCTCGGCACGGTCGGCCTCAGCGTGGTTTCCGCTGCGCCCTCCTCCTTTCTCCCGCCACCCCATGACTTGGCCCTCCGGGATGCCGCGGCCCCCCCTCCCTCCAGGCCGGCCGCGCCCGTTGGGAGTGTCGTGGACACGATCAGCACGACCTCCGGCGAATTGACTGCTGGGAACGATCCGGGCACGCTCAACCAGCTCGGACCGAACTTCCTCACGTATGACCCGTCGGCAGGGAAAATCTTCGTCAGCTACGACCCCTCCCCGGATTCGGCGTTCGGCCCGGGCGACGCCGGGGGAGTGGCGGTGATCCAGAGCGCGACCGGCAAGGTGACGGGGAACATTGTCGACGGGATCCAGCCCGATGACGTGCTGTATGACCCGGACAATGGGTACGTGTACGCGGTGGATTGGCGTTCGTCCCAGGTCTTGGTGATCGACCCGACCAACGACACGGTGGTCACCACGATCGACACCGGGGAGACCAGCGACCCGGTGGCGATCGCCTTAGACCCGGTCAACGACCATCTGTTCGTGACCGTTTCGGCGTCCGACGAGGTGGGGGTCATCGACGGGAGCAACAACACCCTCATCGGCCAGCTGGCGGCGGGGACCGCCCCGTGGTGGGACCTCTACGATCCGGAAAATGGGGAGCTGTACGTTGAGAACGCTGACGGCAACAACGTCTCGGTGTTCAACGCGTCGACCGGGGCAACCGTCACCTCCATCCAGGTGTCGACCGTCGCGGCCGCGGGGGGCGGGGGACCGATCGGCTTTGCCCCTTCCGACGGGGACCTGTTTGTTCCCGTCGTAGACGCCGGAGCCGCCGTCGTTTCGGGGGCCACGAACACGGTGATCGGGACGATCCCGCAGACCTATGCTCCGGGGGGGTACTGGGGATTCGCGTTCGACCCCTACCTCCACGGCGGAGCGATGCTCGCGACCGAATGGGGCGGGAGCAACCTGACCGTCATCAACGCCACCGTTACCCCCACGGTGGCCGGCGTGCTGCCGGCCGATGGGAGCGCGACCGGGATCCTGGTCGCGGGCGCGCCGGCCGAAGTGTATGTGGCGGCCGGCGCGTACGGGCCGACGGAGAGCGACCGGATCACACGGTTCAACGCCTCGACCCTGGCACCCATCGCTCCCATCCAACTGGGCACCACCCCGGGTGCCGAAGTTTACGACCCGAACACGGGCTGCATGGCGGTGGCCCTGACGGACACGGGCCAAGTGCTCCTGGTCAACGTTTCCACGGGCAGGGTGGAGAGCGCGATTTCGGTCGGAGCCGCCCCGGCCTCCCTCGCGTTCGATCCGGCCGACGGGGACGTCTACGTCGCGAACCTTCAGTCGGACAACGTCTCCATCCTGAACGCCACGGGGGTCGTGGACACGCTCACGGTCGGCGTCTCTCCGACGGCGGTCGTCGCGGACCCGGGGTCGGGGGACGTCTACGTCGCGAACTCCGGCAATTCGACGATCTCCGTCCTCTCGGGCGATTCGGTGGTGCGGAGTTTCCCGGTGGAGCCGGACTCCGGCCCGGACGCGTTGGCGTTTGACGCGGCGACCTCCCGTCTGTTCGTGGTGAACGACGACTTCGCCAACGTCAGCGAATATGACCCGACGAACGGATCGCTCCTGGGCTCGTTCTCCGTGGGAGCCGACCCGGTCGGGATCACCTTGGATCCCAACAACCAGCAGCTGTACGTCCTCAGCAGCTCGGGCGACGGCGTGCACGTCAGCTCCGCCACCACGCTGCACTACGTCACGACCGTATCCGTCGGGGACGACCCGGGTGCCATCTCGTACGACCCCGCCAACGGGCTCGTCTACGTGGCGAACTCTGGCGACAACAACTTGAGCGCCATCGACCCTTCGAGCGACATGGTGCTAGGAACCCCCGCAGTAGGGTTGGCCCCCGGGGAATTTGGTGGACTCGCACCCGACGGCTCGCTGGGTTCCCTCTACGTGTCGAACTGGCTCTCGGGGTCCGTGAGCGTCGTCGCGACGGGCTCGGCCGCGGTCGAGTTTGGGGAGTCCGGCCTTCCCCTTGACAGCCTCTGGTCGGTCACTTTCCAGAACGAGACGGAGAAGGGACCTGGGTCAATCGTCTTCCGGGCCGTCCCGATTGGGACGTTCTCGTTCTCGGTAGGGCCGGTTCCCGGCTACAGCGCTTCTCCCAGCGGGGGCACCATCCAGGTCGCGGGCATGGTGAACCTATCCATCACGTTCCAAGCCGACGTCGCTCCGTCCAGCCCGGCAGTTCCCTCGGCGGCGCTCGTAGCGGAGGCCGGAATTGGCGGAGCGACGAGTGCAGTCGCGGTGCGTCTGATCGTGTGGCGATTCCGACGGCCCTCAAAATAGGGATCAGGGCGAGTCGAATCCCTTGCCGACGGTCGGCGGTTCCGCGACCCGGGGGTGCGGAGTACCGATCCTCGAGGGCCGATGGCGAAGTCGGCTCGATCCAGTTCACGATGACGCGAACGGAAATCGCCAAGCTTCGCGGCCGGAAGGCGAATTGAAGGGCCCGCGGCTTGCCCACCCACCGTCGATCGATCGGGCACTGGCAAGAAACGGTGATGCGAGGGCCGGGCTGCAACTGCCCGGGATGGTCGCGTCGGAGAGCCTCGCCGGCCTGCCCCCCGGGTCCCGGGACCCGATCAAAGCCCGTCGAGCCGCATCCGACCCCGAACGACCGGGCGAGGGGTGTCGGGCCGTCCCCGGGGTCTGGATGCCAACTATCGATCGTGAGAAATGCGAAGGCAAGGAGGACTGCGTAGCCGTTTGCCCGTACTCGGTATTCGAGCTCGGGACCCTCACCGACCCCGAGTACCACGAGCTGGGTTTTTGGGGAAGGTTGAAGGCCCGTAACCACGAGCGCCGGACCGCTCGGACGCCCCGCGCCGAGGCGTGCCGAGCGTGCGGACTTTGTGTGGTGTCCTGCCCCGAGGAGGCCATTACGCTCCAGTTGTCGAAGTGAACGAGCGCTCGATCGGGCGGTGCCGACAGCCCGCCGAGGGAGACACGTCGACGGCGAGCCACGCGTGGACCGCCGAGGTCGACTACGCTGGGACCAGCATGATCTCGTTCGCGTCCGGGTCGGCGATCATCGCCCATTGACCCCAAGTCTCCGTTCTCGGAGGCGGAGTGAAGCGGACTCCATTCGCTTTGAGGGCGGCACACGAACGTCGAAAGTCCCCCGGGAGCCGGAAGAGAATTCCGGTGGGTCCCTCCTCCGGAGGAAATGACGAGTCAATCTCGGAGATCTGGCAGATGTGGACGCCGCCGCTCTGCCCCTTTCGACCGACGACCACCCAGTGGCCCCCCTGATCGTCGGACTGCTCCCGCACGTCCAATCCGAACGTCCGGGTATCCCATTCGACCGACTTCCTTCGGTTCGAGACGACGACGGCGACGCTCACGAACTTCGCTTTCGGGAGCCGAGAAGCCGGTCGTTTTGGAGACACGACTGCCACCGAGTTCGTTCAGCCCCTCTTGCCTCATCAAGCCTCGGAGAGAGAGCACCCCTCCCTCCGGCGGGAGTGCCATGGCGAGCCCGAAGACCCTCCCCCCGGTCCGAGTCTGGTTGGGAAGGATGGCCCTGGACGTCCTCGTGTGCATTCTTACGGGATTCCCACGATTCGGGGGAGTGGGCTCACGGGTCGAAGACGGTGGGTCCCGGCTGGCCGGTCTCCAGCTTCCAAACCATCCAATCGGTCACCGGCGGCTCGACGCCCGCCTGCCAGAGAAGGGCGTTGAGTTCGCCCCGGTGCTGAAGTTCTTCTTCGGTCATGTGCCACAGAATGTCCCTCACCGTATCCCCGAGGATCCGGCCCCCGTCCGGAAACCGAACGGTGCGCCGAAGGTCTTCGGGGCGCAATCGCTCGACCAGCCCAAGGACGTAGGCGTCGAGCCGGCCCGCTTCCCGTCCGGCGACGGAAGTCGAAGTGACCCGTCCGCTGAGACTCTCCGAAGGAACCCATTCCTTGCCCTCGTACCGGACGACGAACCACGCGCGGTAGGCGTCGAGGACGTGAAGATAGATGTCGAGGAGCGAGGGGTGAGACGCCTCTCGGTCCCGGAGGAGTTCGGAGCTCGGGATACCCTTCAGCGTCGCGAGGTACTTCTTGCGCACGTAGGAATTGTACCGATACAGATTCCCGAGCACCGCGAGTTCGGCGGCGTCCTTGCAAGCGTCGTGGGGAGGCATGGCGCGGGAGGAGTCTGCCGTTTAAAACGAACCCGAACAGAGTTGGGTGCGAGCCTCGTCAGCGCGGAGTTGTGTGCCTCGCGCCCCGCTTGGGGGCCATTGCAGGGCGGGGCTCGCCATACCCGCGGTGCTCCACCGCGGCGCGAACGAGCGCCTTCACCCCGGCCGCGTCGATCACACCCCCCACCGGAACGTCGATGGCCCTTGACTTGCCGTTGAGCTGCGCATTGAAGAGCTTCCTGGGGTCGGGTAGGCTCGAGCCGTCGACGAAGCTGATGCGGACCCGCCCCTTCAGGGGGATGAGGATGCAAACGATGCCGTCGTGCTCGAACACGGCCGCGCCGAGTGGACTGCTCGGCTTCCTCCACTTGACGGTCTCCACGATCTCGGGGTCGCCCGCGTGAATGATCTCACGGAGCCTGACCAGGAGGACCCCGCGCTCGTCGGGGGTGGCATCGATGATGGCGTCGACGTCGCGGTTGGGGCCGGGCATCTGACGCATCAACGGGAGCTCTCACCTTCATGGCTTCTGTGCGGCAAGGGGGCCAGCGGGCCCCCACGCGTGGGCCGCAAACCTCAGGGCACCCGACCCCGCCACGGGCCTCCGCATTCGGCGCCGGCGCGGAAGGACTCGGCGCGGGCGGGACCGACCGGCGGTACCGTCGGCATCGAGGACCTTTCGGTGATAAGCCCCGCAGCCGTCCCTCCCGCCGATGCGGAGGGGCAGCCTCCCGTTGATTCTGGGGGTCGCCCTCCTCCTCGTAGGGGCCGGCCTGGCATGGTACTACGCGACAACAGTCTATCCGGCCCAAAAGTCCCAATTCGAGAACGGGTGCTCCGCGAACAGAGTTCCCTGCGCGCTCTTCGCGCCAGCGTCCGACCAGGGCCCGTACCTCTTGGGGGAATTTCTGGTCGCCTTAGGGGCGATCCTTGCCTTCTTCGGGGGAGTTCGGGTTGCTTTGGGCACGCTTCGACACGGTCCGCCACCCCGGATCGGCCCATAGCTACGTTGCTGGCTCGGAGCGATCGAAACCCACCCTACCTCTGTGGTCCACAAGTCCGGTCGCAACCAGGCGAAAGCGTCGCTCAGGGTCCCGCGAGACTCCCCGCAACCGGATGACGAGGGATGGGACGTCGAAGACGGACCCCCAGAGTTGCTCGATCGGACTGCCCCCCGGTTCGGGCGGGGGGGTCAGCCCGAGCGCGCTGATATGGCCGCGCGGGGTGGGAAGGACGAGAGTGAGAGAACGAGCTCGTGGAGACGTTCGACCTGCGGAGTTTCCGCCACCAGTTGAACGGTCCGGCCCGCCAAATGTGGGCCTGCGCCGGTGCGATGGTCGTCCTCCTCGAGTTCGTGATCGCCGCCGCGCTGGGACATGTGCCGACGCTTTCGGGAACGTTCCAGGCTCGGATCCTCCTTCTCGGACTCGCGCTTCCCGTCGGGGCGCTGGTTCTCGCCTTTGTCGTCGCGACGGCGCGCCGGGTCGAGTTCCACGTCGTCGAGCTGGGGGTCGACTCGGACGCACTCCAGATTCGGGACGCCGCCGGATCGGTCGAGGTCGTTCCCTATAGCGAGCGGGCCGCGCGAAACTCTTCGAGCGCCCGATTGATCGGGGTCGTCGACCGTACTTCGATTCCGGGCCAATCGGAGGCGACTCGGTTCGCGGTCGTGTACCGGCGAGCGTCCGGTTTCGCCCGCGAGGTACCGGTTCCGCTCGCTGCATTCGAGGCGATCTTGAAGGCGATGTCGGCGGGCGGGCCGCCGCGCTCCCCCGAGACCCGCTTGGGCCCGAATGGCGTCGGGCAGGTCCGAGCCTGGAGCCCACTCCCCTAACCGTACGGCTTTCCTCCCCGAGGGGAGCGGGGCCGGACCCTGGCGTCGTTCGCTGGCGCTAAACAGACGGGTTCCTTCCGGCTCGTCGTCTCGGATGAAGCGAAACGCGACCGCACAGATCTTTCGAGTTTTACTACCGGCGAAGGACCTTGCCGTTGCGAAGAGGTTCTACGAGTTCCTCCTCGGGAGCCGGGGGAGGAACGTCGCCGGCGGACGGATCTACTTCGACTGCGGTCCGGTGATTTTGGGGCTCCTCGACTCCTCGTCGGTGGTCGAGGAGCGTCGCCCGCACTTCCCCGAGGCAATCTACCTCGCCACGAACGACTTGACGGAGCTCCACCGACGGGCGGCCAAGCTGGCGTGCTTGGACACTGGGCTCCTCCACGGCGATCCCGACAATCCGGCGGGCGAAATCGTCGTTCGGCCGTGGGGGGAGCTCTCCTTCTACGCTCACGACCCCACCGGGAACTCCCTCTGCTTCGTTTCCGCGCGAACCAAGTTCACGGGAACGACTCGTCAGATCTCGGCGCTCCGTCGGGCCGAGGCGCGCGTACGTGGCCGGCGTTCGTCCACTCGGTCCGCGCGGCCCAAGGCGCGCCGGCGAACTCCTCGGGTCGTGGGCGCGAGATAACGGGTCGTAGCGCCCCGAAGTAAGGTCTCTTTCCGTCCAGCTCTTCGTCCCCCGGAGTGGCCGCGGGCGAAGGAATCCAGCCGGCCGTTCCGACGGCTCCCCCTTCGAACCCCGGAATCCCCGCCCCGCCTTCCTCGCCGCGACGGACCGCCCGGTACGCGGGAATCGGAGCCGTCGTGGCGGCCATCGTCGCCGTCGTACTCCTCGGACTCGCGGGCGTCCTTCCGCTCGGGATCAACGCCTTGGGAGCCCAACCGACGGTGACCGTACATTCGGCGACGCTCACATTCGAGCCCGCGTCGAACCCCTGCTTTCCCTCGGAGTACGGTGGAGGTCGGGCCCACACCCTCGCGACGGGGGGCGTCATCGACTTCACGATCAACCTGACCGACCAGTCCGACGGTTCGGTCCGCGCGTGCACGGTCGTCAGCGTCAATGTCTCGACGCCCGGGTTCACGGTGGAATCGTCGAACGTGCCCCTGTTCGTAGCCCTCGGCGTCCCGGCCGAGCTCCACGTCAGCGTCGAGGTCCCGGACTCCGCCTACCAGGGGAACCTGAGCATGACGGCGAACGTGACGTTCCAGCGCCCGAACGTGGACGTCACGGCCCAGAACTTCTCCTACTCCCCGAGCTCCGACAGCGGTCCGTGCGGGGTCGACGCGGCGTCGGGGGTCGCGTTCCAGACGTTCGCCGGGTCGCAATACGACGACTCCGCCGGGTTCTTCGTCATCTCCCCCGAGGTCAGCTGGACCCTCACGGCGGTCGCCACCACGACCCCGGGGTTCTCGGTCGTCTCGGCGAGCACACCCGTGTTCTTGCCGATCGACTCGTTCGGTGGAGTGTCGTTCGTCCTCGCCGTCCCCTCGCAGGCGTACACGGGGAACGTCTCGATCGTGCTCACCCTCACCGAGTGAGCGCGTCGGCGCCCGCGGACGACTTACGGGTCGAGCGGGGAGGCCCGCGCCGCCGGCCGGACGGCCCGGGGACGTCGTACCTTGGGCTGGATCAGCGGGACCCCGCGCGGCATCGGCACGCTCCCATCGGTCCGGCCGGGCTCGGGGGCGCCGTAGAGGGCGTCCACGGTGGCCGGGTGGTCCTTCAGCCAGGCGAGCCCTTCGACGTACGCCGCGAATCCCTCGAGACTCGTGAAGAGCGGGATCCCGAGCTCGACGGCGCGTCGACGGAGAACGTACTCGTCCTCGAGCATCTGCTCCAGCTTCGCCTGGGTGAGCGACGACGGGAGATTGAGCATCAGGTCGATCTTGCCGGAATCGAGCGCCTCGACGACGTTCGGCTTCCGGTCGGGTTCGCTGACCTTGTGGAGGACCTGGACCGGCTTCGCGCCGCGGGCGGAGAGGAACGCCGCGGTGTCCTCGGTCGCCGCGAGCTTGTAGCCGAGGGACCGCATCCCGAGGGCGATCGGAAGGAGCTGCTCCTTCAGCTCGACTCCGCCGACCGAGAGGAACGCGGTGCCACCGGAGGGGACGAGTTTCACGCCGGTCGCGACGAGCGCCTTGACCAGCGCGTCCGCGAACGTCGGCCCGAAGCAGGCGACCTCCCCGGTCGACTGCATCTCGACCCCGAGGAGCGGGTCGGAGCCGGCGAGTTGGAGGAACGAGAACTGCGGGACCTTGACGCCCCATCGGCCCGGCGGGAGCGGCGCGACGCCGGTCTGCGAGAGGGGGCGGCCCACCATCGCTCGCGCGGCCTCCCGGAGAAGGGGAACGCCCGTCGCCTTCGTGAGGAAGGGGAGCGACCGGCTCGCCCGAAGGTTGAGCTCGATGATCTGAAACTCGTTCCCCTTGACGAGGAACTGGACGTTGAACGGGCCGCGGATGGCGAGCGCGCGGGCCATCTTGCCGGCCGCCTCGATGAGGCGGGCCTGCATCTCGGCCGACGTGTGCCGGGGAGGGAGGCAGAAGATCGCGTCCCCGGAGTGGACGCCCGCCTGCTCGACGTGCTCGAGGATCCCGCCGACGAGAACGTCCGTCCCGTCGGAGATCGCGTCGAGCTCGACCTCGTCGGCCCCCTCGACGAACTTCGTGATCACGACGGGGTGCTGGGGGGAGAGGCGGACCGCCTCGGCCAGGAACCGGGCGAGGTCGTGGCTCCCGAAGATGACGCGCATCGCCTGACCGGACAAGACGTACGACGGGCGGACGAGGACCGGATACCCGACCTCGTCGGCGAACGTCGCCGCCTCCTCGACGGTCGTGAACGCGCGCCACGCCGGCTGGGGGATCCCGAGACGCTCGAGGAGTCGGGCGAACTGGGCCCGGTCCTCCGCCGTGTCGATCGACTCCGGCGCCGTCCCGAGGATGGGGACGCCGCAGGCGTGGAGGAGCGGGGTCAGGTTCTGCGCCAACTGGCTCCCGACGCAGGTCACGACGCCGCCGAACGACTCGAACTCGACGAGGTCGCGGACCCGTTCGAGGGTGATCTCCTCGAAGTACAGGCGGTCGGACCGGTCGTAGTCGGTCGAGACCGTCTCGGGGTTGCTGTTGAGAAGGGCCACCGCCGGGATCCCTTCCGCCTTCAATCCGTCGACGAGGTTCATCGTCGACCAGTCGAACTCGACGCTCGAGCCGATCCGGTACGGTCCGGCCCCCAGTACGAGGACGCTCCCGGTCGGGACCGGTCCGACGTCGTCGGCGTCGGCCCGGTACGTCACGTAGAGGTAGTTCGTCGCCGACGGCCATTCGCCGGCCAGCGTGTCGACCATCCGAATCCGCGGCCGGAGCCCGAGGGAGATCCGGCTCTGGCGGACCCGCTCCTCATCGTCCTTCGTCGCCCGGGCGATCGCCCGGTCGGAGAAGCCGAGCTCCTTCGCGGCCCGCAGCGTCTCGAACGGGACCTCCGTGATCCCCTTGTAGCGGCGGAGCGCGGCGTCGGCCCGTTCGACCTCCGCGAGTTCGTCGACGAACCACCGGTCGATCCAGCTCGTGCGGGCGATCGTCGCCGGGTCGATGCCGGCCCGGAGCCCTTCCAGGACCCGCTCGAGAATGTCCGGCTTCGGCTCGGCGAGGTCGCGCAGGACGTCGTCCTTCGGTCGAGCGGTCTCGGGGGGGACGAGGTCGGCCCGGGGGTCGCTCATCCGGACCGCCTTCAGGAGCGCTTCGGGGAACGAGGCGCCGATCCCCATGACCTCGCCGACGCTCTTCATCGACGGACCGAGCCGTCGCTCGGCGCGGGGGAACTTGTCGAGGTCCCAGCGCGGAAGCTTGACGACGACGTAGTCGAGCGCCGGCTCGAAGCAGGCGCTCGTCACGCCCGTCACCCGGTTCTTCAGCTCGGGGAGCGTGTAGCCGAGCGCGAGCTTCGTCGCGACGTACGCGAGCGGATAGCCCGTCGCCTTGCTCGCGAGGGCGCTCGACCGGCTCAGCCGGGCGTTCACCTCGATTGCGAAGTACTCGTCCTTCACCGGGTCGAGGCAGAACTGGATGTTGCACTCGCCGACGATGCCGCACTCCTCGACGGCCCGGAGCGCGGCCTGGCGGAGCATCTGGTACTCGTGGTCGTCGAGGGTCTGCGACGGGGCGATGACGACGTTGTCGCCGGTGTGGACCCGCATGGAGAGGACGTTCTCCATGTTGCAGACGGTGAGCGCGTTCCCCGCCCGGTCCCGGACGACCTCGTACTCGAGCTGCTTGAACTCCCCGACGTACCGCTCGAGGAGGATCTGGCCGACCGGGCTGATCCGGAGCCCGCGCCCCGCGACCTCGCGGAGCTCGTCCGGGGTGCGCGCGACCCCGCCCCCCTTCCCGCCGAGGGTGAAGGCGACCCGGATCATCACCGGGTAGCCGAACTCTCCGGCGGCCGCCACCGCCTCCTCGACCGAGTAGACCGCCTTGCTCGGGAGGGTCGGGACCTTCGCCCGCTCCATCGCCCGGACGAATTTCGCGCGGTCCTCGGTGGCGCGGATCCCCGCGAGCGGGGTGCCGAGGACCTCGGTCTTGTGGCGGCGGAGCGCCCCGCGGTCGGCGAGCTCGATGCCGCAGTTCAGGGCGGTTTGGCCCCCGAAGCTCAGGAGGATCCCGTCCGGGGCCTCCGCCTCGAGGATCGGCTCGACGAACTCGGGCTGGAGCGGTTGGAAGTAGACGCGCCCGTGCTTCGGGGGGTCGGTCTGGAGCGTGGCGATGTTCGGGTTGACGACGACCGCGTAGATCCCCTCCTCCTCGAGCGCCTTCAGGCACTGGCTTCCGGAGTAGTCGAACTCCCCGGCCTCCCCGATCTTCAGGGCGCCCGATCCCAGGACGACGATCTTGTCGTAATGGTGCATCAGGCGGCCTCCTTCCGGACCAGTTCGGCGAACCGGTCGAACACGAATCCGGCCTCCTGCGGCCCCGGATGGCCCTCCGGGTGACCCTGGAGCGCGAGGACGCGTCCGCGGCGGTCCTTCAGCCCCTCGAGCGTCCCGTCGTCCGGGTTCGTGGCCCACGGGGCGAGGTCGGTCTTCGCGAGGGAGGCGACGTCGACCGCGTACCCGTGGTTCTCGCTGACGATGTACGACCGCCCGTCCGGGAAGCAGACGGTCTTGTTCTGGCCCCGGTGCCCGAACTTGAGCTTGTATGTCGTGGCGCCGCGGGCGAGCGCGACGAGCTGGTGACCGAGGCAGATGCCGAGGGTCGGCCTCCCGTCGATCGCCGCGGGGCGCAACGACTCGATCGTCGCCGCGAGCTGGTCGGGGTCCCCCGGCCCGTTTCCGATGAGAATGCCGCGAACCCGGCGACCGTCCCAGCGATCCGGCACCTCGTGGTCGTACGGGAGTCGGAGGACGCCGAGGTGGCGGTCGAGGAGATTCTTGAGGATGCTCGTTTTGATACCGCAGTCGAGGACTCCGACGAGCGGGGCCGAGCTCGGACCGTACACGACCGGCTTCGGAACGGCGACCTCGGGAACGAACGCCTCGTCTTCGTACCGTGGCGCGGCGGCGAGCGCCTTCTGGAGTTCGTCGTCCGAGGGTCGGGTGTCGCCCTCGCGGACGTCCACGACCCCCCGGAGGACCCCGTGGGAGCGGAGGTGCTCGGTGAGCCGGCGCGTGTCGACGCCGACGAGTCCGGGGACCCCTTCGTCCCGGAGCCAGGAGTCGAGCGACCGGTCGCTCTGCCAGTGGTTCGCGCGCGTCAGCCCCCGGACGATCGCGGCGCGGACCTGAATCCCGGTCGATTCGAGGAACTTCGGGAGACCGTGCTCGTCGCGGGCGTCGGGGGCGGGAACCCCGTAGTTCCCGAGGAGCGGGTACGTGAACGTCAGGATCTGGCCGCGGAACGACGGGTCGGAGAGCGATTCGGGGTACCCGACCATGCCGGTCGTGAAGACGACCTCGCCGACGCGGCGACCGGTGGCGCCGAAGCCGCGGGCGTCAAACCGGGTGCCGTCTTCGAGAAATAACGTCCCCGCAAGCGCGGAACGGTCGTCGTGGCCCACGGGTGCGATAACCCAAAGTTTCCGAGGAGGGAGTTCGCGCTTAAGCGTTGCGTTTCGCCGCGGGCGCGCGCGCGGTTTTCCGTCGGCCGCGGCCCGGGTGCCGTCAAATCCGTGGGCGCCTACGTCGGCCCGTGCCCGGGATGCCACGGCTGAAAGAGTCGTACGACCTCGTCGTGGTCGGGGGCGGCCATGCCGGGCTGCAGGCCGGTCTGAAGGCGGCGCTCCTCCACCACACCGCCGCGGTCCTCGACCGGGGCCCGAAGTACGCCCGGTCGTTCTACGCCCCGCGGATGGACAACATCCCCGGGTTTCCCGACGGCGTCTCGGGCCACGCGCTCCTCGACAAGCAGGTCGCCCAGGTGCGGGCGGTCGAGGACCGGGTCGGCTACTTCACCCCGGCCCAGGTCCACTCGGTCCGGAAGGTCGAGGGCGGAGGATTCGACGTGGAGTTCGACTGGCTGAGGCAGCGCCACACCGTGCGGGGTCGCGGCGTCGTCTTCGCGATGGGGGTCGTCGACCGGATGCTCCAGCTCCAGGGCGACATCAAGCCGATCTTCCCGTGGGCGAATTTTGGGATCGTCGACTTCTGCATCCTGTGCGACGGGCACGTGATGGAGGGAAAGTCGGTCGGGGTCCTCGGGCACGACCGATTCGCGGCGCTCACCGCGCTCGACCTCCTCGAGTTCGAGCCGAAATCGGTCGAGATCCTCACGCACGGCTCCCCGTTCCTCGGCGACGTCGAGCCGGGGGCCCGCGGGACGCTCGAGGCGACCCTCTCGGAGCACTCGATCGGGAGGGTCGAGAGCCCCATCGTTAACTTCGACGGGATCCGGGAGAAGAAATTCGTCGTGAAGCTCGCCGACGGAACGAGCCGGACCTACGACAAGGGGTTCTCCGCCCTCGGTTGGTGGGACCTCCATCTGGAGATCCCGCAATCGCTCGGGGCCGCCGTCAGTTTCGATGGGTTCGTGAACGTCGACGACGACTCCCGGATCCTCGACGCCGCGGGGTCGCCGATCCCCGGGCTGTACTGCGCCGGGGACCAGAAGACCGGGTGGAACCAGATCCCCGAAGCGTGGGCGTCGGCCGAGCGCGCGGTGATCCACGCGTACGCGAAGTTCCTCTGAGGGGCCCGGCGGCTCACCCGGCGGGGACGACGGCGACGTCCAGGAACCGGCCGAGCTCGGGGAGGTCGCGGGCGACCGCGGACGCCCCGTTCGCCCGGAACCGTTCGGCGGCGTCCGGCTCCCCCCCGTCGGGGGGAAGGATCCCGTAGAATCGGACGCTGGCGCGCACGGCGCACTCGGCGTCGAACCGATGGTCGCCGACGAGGAGGGACCGGTCGACCGGGATCCCCATCTCCCGGAGCAGGAGGCGGAGCGCCTCCGGGTCGGGCTTCGCCGGCCCGGGGGCGCTCCGGGTCCTCAGATACGGGAAGAAGTCGAGGAGACCCGTCTTCTGGAGCGCGGTCCGGCAGAATTCGGACGAGCTTCGCGTGAGGACCCCGAGGCGGAATCCGCGTCGGGTGAGCGCTCCGAGGAGTTCGGCCGCCCCTTCTCGCGCCGTGGTCTTCGGCAGCGCTTCGAGCTCGATCGCGTCGATCGTCCGATTCACATCCGCCTCGAACCGGAACCGGGTCCCCTCCGGGACCCCCTGGCCCTCGAGCTCGGTGAGCGCGGACGATACGATCTCGACGATCGTCTGATCCGGGTTCAGTCGGCCCGGAGCCACTCCGGCGGTCTCGGCCAGCCGGATCACCTCCCGGCGCATCCGACGGAAGTCGTGGTCGGAGAGCACGAGCGTTCCGTCGAGGTCGAAGACGATGCCGAGCAGCGGCTCGAGGAACGGTGGGGGTTGGCCTTCCGGGGCGTCCATGGGCTCTCCGGACCGTCCACGCCCCGGACCGTTCGTAAGGGTTTGCGTCGACCCGAAGCCCCGGGTCGGCCCGCGGGCCCTACGCCGAGAGGGGCGCGCCACAGCTCTGGCACTTCGTGGCCATGGCGCCGTTGATGTTCCCGCAGTAGGTGCATTTCGGGAGCGCCGCGCGACGGGCCGCGATGGCGGCCGCGGGATTCGCCGCCGCCCCGCCCCCGGCCATTCCCGGGGGAGGTGGCGGAGCCGTCGCCCGGGCCTGGTTGATGGCCGCGGCCCACTGCTGGTGCTCGGGCGTGCGGAAGAAGATCGAATGCTCGAGGAGGTCGAGTTCGAGCCGGGGGCCCGCGGGTCCTTGGCTGACCTTGGCGTCCCGACACCGCCACAGCGGGATCCGACGAACGCCCGGCTGGAGGACCGGGGGGCCGCTTCCGGGTGGTCGGGGGGGCCCGACCGGGATCGGACCCTCAAAGAGAATCGCGTGGTTGGTCAGCGTCAGGGTGCCGGGTCGGGGGACTCCGGTACCGACCCAGACGACGGGGCCGGAGTGGACGACGGTTTCCCCCGGATTCAGCTCGACCATCCGCGCTCCGTGGTGAGGCGCCCGGGGAATAAGTCGAGCGGGACCGCGGTGCGCCCGGAGCCGGCCCTCACCGGGCCGGCCCCCCCGATGCGACCTCAGTTCCCCGGCCCGTCGAGAGACGGGGAAGGCTGTCCTCCCGCCCTTCAGGTCGTGGGCGACCAACCCTCGCGGTCGATCGACCCGGTCCCGCGGAACGACCGGGACGCGATCACCATCGCCAGGGCGCCGATGACGACCCCCCAGACGACGAGTCCCCCGAGGTAGACCGCCGGGGAGTACGGGTACCCTCCCGCGCCGAACAGATCCGCTCGCATGACGTTCACGGCGAGCGAGATCGGGTTGACGGCGACGACCGACTGGAGCCAGGGGGGCATGGTTCCGACGGGGTAGAGGGCGTTCGAGGTCAGGAGGACCGGCAGTTGGAGGAGCGTGACGATCGCGAAATAGTTCTCGACGCGCTGGGCGGCGAACCCGAACGCGAGGAACAGCGCGGTGAACGTGATCGACAGGATCAGGATCGCCGCGATCACCTCCCCGACGCCGAGCGCGGTCACGCCGGCGGGGATCGTGAGCCCGGCGACGCCCGGGATGTGGGTGAGGAGCAGCGCGAGTCCGACGACGAGGAACGCCGGGATCAGAGTCAGGACGCCTCGGAAGAGGAGCGCGGCCAGGAAGATCGCGAGGCGGGGGGATGGCGTCGAGACGATCCGCTGCTGGATCCCGAGCTGCTTGTCGAAGATGACGCCGGTCCCGGAAAAGAGGCTCGCGGTGACGGCGGCGAACGCGACCATCCCGATGGCAAAGTAGGAGAAGTAGTTCGGAGCCCCGGCGAGCGCGTTGGTGAGGAACGCGCCGCCGAACCCCGGCGGGATCAGCTTCGACAGGTCGAACGCCTGCCCGAACAGCACCAGGTAGAGGATCGGGGTCAGGAGGCCCGAGATGAGCCAGAACGGCGCGCGGATCCAGCGAAGATACTCCCGGCGGAGCAGGGAGACCGTCTCGCGGTACATCAGGCTCCTCCCATGGCCGGGAGTTCGGCCGGAGCGGAGTCCGACCCGTTCGATTCCGAACGGACCTCCCCCTCTTCCCGGTAAGAGTGACCGGTCAGGTTCAGGAATACCTCGTCGAGGCTGGGCTTGCGGGTGGCCACGCCGGCGATCTCCACCCCGACCCGCTCGCAGGCGAGGACGACCTTCGGGACGAGCGACTCCCCGCGGACGCACTTGAACCGGTACTGGTCGCCCGACCGGTGAAGTTCGAGGACGCCGGGAAGGCCCGCGAGCACGCTCGTCACGTCGGAGGCGCCGGCGGCGACGACGACCTCGACCGTGTCCCCGCCCATCCGGTCCTTCAGCTCGTTCGGGGTCCCCGAGGCGATGATCTTGCCGTGGTCGATGATCGCGATCCGGTCGCACAGCTGGTCGGCCTCGTCGAGGTAGTGGGTCGTCAGGAAGATCGTGACCCCCTGGGTGTCGCGGAGGTAGCGGATGTACTTCCAGAACCCCGCGCGTCCCTGCGGGTCGAGGCCGAGGGTGGGCTCGTCGAGGAACAGGATCTTCGGCTCGTGCACCATCCCGGCAGCGAGTTCGAGCCGCCGCCGCATCCCACCGGAGTACGTCTTGACCAACCGGTCCGCCACGTGCGTCAATTCCATCCGGGCGAGCAGCGAATCGATGTACGGCCGGACGGTCGCGGGCGACCGTCCGTAGAGCCCCGCCTCGAACACCAGGTTTTCGCGGCCGGTGAGCTCGCCATCGGCGGTGGAGATCTGGAAGACGAGTCCGATCCGTCGGCGGATCTCGGACGGGTCGGACGTCACGTCGACCCCCTCGATGAACGCCGACCCCGGGGACGGGCTCAGCAGGGTCGTGAGCAGGGAGACGGTGGTGGTCTTTCCCGCCCCGTTCGGGCCGAGGAAGCCGAAGATCTCCCCGGCCCGGACCTGGAACGACACACCGTCGACGGCGGGCCGGACCGGGTCCCCCCGGCGGGCGGGGGGATACGCCATCCGAAGGTCCTTCGCCTCGATGACCGAGGTCCGTTCGGCGAGGGTCGGAGCGGGGATGGAGCGCGCGGGGTCGGTCATGGAGGGAACCCCATCCGCCTTGGGGGGGATTTAGCGAACGCGCCGCGCGTGCACTCCTCCGGTGAGCGGGTTCGGCCGGCTCGGCGGGCGGTCCGGTGCCAGCGAGTTTCCGCTTCGAACCGCGGATTCTTCCTTTCAGAACAGTCGAAAGCCACAAGAATGGGCGGACCCCCAGTGTCCTCGTGGCCGTTCTCAGTGAGTCGATGATGGCGCTCGTGCGCCAGCAACGGCTCGGCTTCGTGGCCTCGGTCGCACCGGACGGCTCCCCGAACGTTTCGCCCAAGGGGTCGCTGACGGTCTGGGACGATCAGCACCTGTTGTTCGCCGACATCGATTCGCCGCACACGGTCCGGAATCTGAAGACGAACCCGCGCACCGAGATCAACGTCGTCGACCCGTTCTCCCGCAGGGGGTACCGGTTCGCCGGCAAGGCGACGGTGTTCCACGCCGGGGCGCTCTACTTCCAGGCGCTCGACCGGTACAAGCGGGAGGGGGCCGACGTCCGTCGGATCCGGGCCGTCGTCCTCATCGAGGTCCTCCACGCCGCCCCGCTGGTCTCGCCCGCGTACACCGGAGGGTTCTCCGAGGAAGAGGTCCGACGGCTTTGGGAGGAGTACTACTCGCGGTCGCCTAACAAGACCGTCGTCGACCTGACGCCGCCCAGCGACTTCTAGGGGGACGGCCGACGGTGACCCGCGCCTCCGCTCGGGGGGGATGACGGTGGCCAGCGGCATTGGCCCGTTCGGTGCCGCGGCGGTCTCGACGGCGGTCCTCGCGGTGGAGATCGGGTTGGCCCTCGCGCTCCTCGTCGGGCAGCTCCTCGTCCGGCGGGGCCACGTCCGGGTCCACGCCTACCTCCAGAGCACGATCGTGCTGGCCAACCTGCCGATCGTGGCCCTCTGGATGCTGCCGGCGTACCTCACCAACGTGTGGCCGAGCCTGCCGGGCGAGCTCGCCCAACCCTTCTACCTGTTTCCGACCCTCATGCTGATCGTCGGGGCGCTGGTGGAGGCGCTCGGCATCTACGTCCTCCTGGTCGCCGGGACGAACCTCGTCCCCGAGCGGCTCCGGTTCCGCCGGTACAAGCTTTGGATGCGGACGGTCGTCGTCCTCTGGTGGACCGTCCTGCTGGCCGGGATCGCAACGTACTACGTCTGGTACGTCTCGGCCACGGGGTCGATCTGACCCCGCCCGCGGGGGTCGCTCCGCGTTGCTACGGGACTCGGAGCGCGCGAAGCGCGCGACCCCAGGCGATGACCTGGTCGAGCATCGTCGTGAGGAGCGCCTCCTTCATCGCGGCGGGTTTGAACTCTTGGAAGTCCACGAAGTCGGTGAAGAGCGAGATCGGCACCTGGGCCCGCACGTCCGCGACCTGGAGTTCGCCCATGACCAGGCGGAGGCTTTCGACCGCCAGGATCCCGCCCATGGCGCCGTAGCCGACGAACCCGGCGGATTTGTTGTTCCATTCCTGGTAGACGAAATCGATCGCGTTCTTGAGGACCCCCGAGGTGCCATGGTTGTATTCCGGGGTCACGAAGACGAACGCGTCGAACGAGCCGATCTTCGCGGCCCACTTCTTCGTGTGCTCCCCCGCGTACTTCCCGGCCGACGGCGGGATCGGCTCGTCGAGGTGGGGGAGAGGGTAGTCCTGGAGGTCGAGGAGCTCGAACTTCGCGTCGGTCCGCTTCTGGGCGTGCTCGAGGACCCATTTCGCGACCGGCTCGCCGCGGCGGCCGGGGCGGGTGCTCCCGAGGATGATGGCGACCTTCAGCGGGGCCGAGTGGTCGGAGGCGACGTGGTTCGACATGGATGCTCCAGCCCCCCGGACGACTCGCGAGGGATAATCCCCCAGTTACGCGAAGGCAAGCAGGCCACGCGAGCTCTAGGGGGCCCCCCAGGACCGGCCCCCGGCTAGGGCGAGGTGCCGGAACCGAGCTTCTCGAGCTTCCCGGTCCGACCCAGCGAGATCTGGGGCCGGCCCCGGTAGTCGGACACCCACGCCTCGATCATTCGGACCCGGTCGCCCTCGCTCACGAGGTCGACCTCGGTTCCCCAGAGGACCAGCGAGATCTCGCCCGTCGCGTCCTTCAGCCGGGCGTTCCGGACCTTCTTCGTCCCGCCGTCCCGGGTGGCGATCTCCCGCGTCGCCTCGAGACCGACGACCGTGCCCTCGAGGGTGGCCATCCGGGACGGGCGGAGGTCGGTGATGAACGTCGCGGGAGGTCGACTCTCGGGCATGCGTCCGCAGAGCCCCCGACGCGGATAGGCGTTCCTTTCCCGTTGGAGAGAGGGCGTCCGGACGCGCGCCTCCCTCCCGCCGGGCCGCGAAGCGTACCCCGTCGGGCGCGTCAGATCCGACTGCGGGCGGGCCGTGAGACCGAGCGGGGCGATTTCCTCCGCGGGCCGGAGCCGCGATACTCCCGGGCCAGGGACGCTCCGATCCGATCCCACAATCGCCCGATCTCCGCTTCCAGAACCGCCCGCGGCGGCTGGATGGGCTGGATGGATCCGGGCCGACGGTGCATGACGATGAGGAGGCGGGTCCGTCCCTCCGGGAGGCTCGTCAGTTGGTAATCGATGGACGCATCTCGAATGTTGCTCACCGAGTCGGAATGCCACCGGTCGGGGGGGGACAGGCGGACGTCGGACCGGCGCCACTTCCACCCGTCCGGAGTCCACCAAAGGTCCTCGAGGATCACGCGTTCCGGGGTTCGCGCGATGATCCGCCGCTCGAACGGCTCCCCGGAGAGTTTCCCGTCGTTGGTCGCGTAGTCGGTGCACCAACGGAACACGAACTCCATTGGAGCGTCGAGTTCGGTGCGGATGCGGTAGACCGGTGGGGGCCAGCGCGCCACGCGGCCGGAAGAGCGGACGGGCCCATAGCGGCGACGGGGTCGGTTCGATGCGGCCGACGATCGCGTCTGCCCTCGGCGGACGGGCGCTCTCAGGCCGCGTGCTTCCAGGTGACGTTGAAGCTCGTGCCGTCCGGGGTCAGAAACGACGTGGCGGCCTTCACGTGTACGCTGGTCGCCATGGTGATGCGGTGGATCGATGGGGCGAGGAATCCCCCAATGGCGGCCGTCGTCCCGGAGACCGTCGCCTCGTTGGTGTGCGCAACGCCGGTCGCGTCGGTCCCGAAGTGGACCGTCCCGAAGTTGGTGAGCGGGAGGACGCCGCTCGAGTACGGGGCCTCGGCGATCCACTCCGCCGAGCTGCGCTTCGCGGTCGGGACCGTCTTCGCATGGGTGACCGTCACGGCCGTGGTCACGTCGGTGATCGAGACCCGGAACCCGACGGTCGAGCTCACGTAGGTGACCGACGCCTTCATCGTGTCGCCGGGGTGGATGACCATCGACACGGTCACCGGGTACGCGGGGTAGAACTCGTACCAGGCCGAGTAGTACGCCACGCCGCCGATGCAGTCGCTCTCGGTCCCGGTCTGCTCGACCGTGCGAGAGTTGTAGCCGTCGATGCCGACCCAGAAGGCGGCGTACCGGGACGCCGCGGTGCACTTCACGGTCGGCTGGATCCACGAACCCGACACGAAGCTCACCGATCCGTTCGCTCCGGTCACGGCGTAGCCGGCCCAGTTCGTGCTGGACACGGGGCTCGCATGCGGGCCGGAGAGGAAGAGCGCGTTCGACGGGGCGGCCGCCGGAGTCACCCCGAGGGTCGCCGCCGCGGTCGCGGGGAACACGAGGACCACAAGGACCAGCCCGAGCCCCAGGAGATTGCTTCGCATAGGTTTCCTTCGCCACCCTCGGGAGGCAGCCGCGCTACGAGCTTCGGGTTCATGAAGCCTCCTTGGCCGTCGGCACGCGCCCGAGCCGGTCAGGACCCGGAAGGAGGCGCCGCGGCTTTCCCCAGGGGTTGAAGGCTTCCCGGCTCGATGGAGAACCGGAGGGAGGCCCCGAGTCCCGGGAGGGGCCCGGCCCTCGGGGGGGGTGCGCGAAGCGTGACCATCAACTCGTCCGCCACAACCTCGACCGTGACCCCCGACGGACTCGGTCGGACGCTCCGGACCTTTCCGACCCAACCGGGTGCGGTCTCCAAGCTGGTCGGATAGCTGGGGCTGGCGAATGCCACGCCCTCCGACCCGGCCCGCGCGCCGAGCCATGCGCGAAGCGATCCGGCGGCGCCCGGCTGCAGGACGGCGCGGTCGTAGACGTTCTCGAAGCCCACGAACCGGGCGGCGAACGGGTCGGCCGGGGCTCGGAGCAAGGTGGCGGCGTCGCACTGTTCTCGGACCTCGCCCCGCCGGAGCACGACGAACGAATCGGCGACCGAGAAGGCGAGCGCCGGGTCGTGCGTGACGATCACCATCGGCACCCGCTCCGACTCCCGCAGTTCGTGCAGGACGAGCCCGAGTTCGTAGCGGGCCAGGACGTCGAGCCCCTGCCACGGTTCGTCCCAGACGATGAGCCGCGGGTCGGCGGCGAGCGCCCGGGCGAGGGCCACCCGCTGCTGCTCCCCCCCGCTCAGCCGGGAGGGGTAGCGGTTTGCGAGCGAGCCCAGGTGGAATTGCTCAAGGAGCTCCCGGGTCCGCCCATCGGCATCCGGCCGGTCCCGGATCTCCAGCGGATACCGGATGTTGCCAGCCGCGGTCCGGTGGGGGAACAGCCCGAGACCCTGCGGAACGTACCCGAGCGACCGCTCCTCCGGAAGCCAGGTGGTGATGTCGACCCCGTCACGGAGGATCCGACCCTTCCGGACCGGGAGGAACCCGGCGAGGGTGCGCAAGAGGGTCGTCTTCCCGGCACCCGAGGCCCCGAGGATCGCGACGGCGTTTCCGGGCGCGACGGTCAAATCGACGGGCCCGAGGTGGAACCGGTCGAGGTCGGTCTCGACCCCCTCGACGACCCACTGGTGGCTCATGGGCCAAGCTCCCCCCGGCGCCAGGGAACCCACCCCGATCGTTCGCCGATTCGGACGAGGAGGAAGAGGGCGAAGGCGATGAGCAGGAAGAGCGAGCTGACCGCCGCCGCGTCGTGAAGGTTGCCATTCTGGAACAGGTTGTAGACGTACACAGAGATCGTCGACGTGACCGGCCCATCGTACGGCCCTCCCGGATAGACGGCGTACGCGAGAACGAGGAGGCCCCCGATCTCGCTGACCGCCCGGGCCCAGGAGAGGAGGAGGCCGGCGACAATGCCCCGGAGGGCAAGAGGCAGGGTGACGGTGAGGAACGCCGTCGCGGCCCCGGCGCCGAGCGACCGGGCCGCTTCCAAGACGCGGCCATCGACCGCCCGGAAGGAGAGTTCGCTCGCGAGGACCGTATACGGGGCGCTCACGAACACCATCACGAGGACGACGCCCCAGATGGTGTCGTACACCGGGAACCCGATCGACTGGGTGAATCGGTAGAGCGGAGTTCCCGGGATCACGAGGAAGAAGAGCCCGAGCCCGACGAGGAGGTGCGGGACGACGACGGGGAGCGCCACGAGGGATTCGACGATCGCACGACCCGGGAATTTCCGGCGGGCGAGGAGGTACCCCATCGGGATCCCGAAGACGACCGCGGCCAGGACCGCGATCCCCGAGGAGAAGAACGTCAGCCAGAGCGCCGCGCGGACGTCCTCGCTGTTCCACGACGAGACGACGTCGTGGAACGGGGCGTAGGCGAAGAGGGCCACGATCGGGACGACGAAGAGCAGCAGCAGCGAGCCCGAGAGGACAACCTGCAGGGCGAGCCAGAGCGGGCCGGTCCGCCAATGCCGACGCGGGGGCGGGGCGCCCGCGCCACTGGTTCCTACGACAGGTACGGACTCGCCCATGCCGGAAGAGTCGTCACGTCCGGGGCGAGCACCGAGGGTACGGCGCCCGGGTCATTCGACCACCCAGGGAAGATCGGCGTGAACGCGCCGCCCGCGGAGAGGATGGCGCTCCCCTGGGGAGACAGGAGGAGGTGGAGGAACGCCGCGCCGAGGGCGGGGTTCGGCGCGTTCGCGGGGACGGTGACCGAGAACAGGATGGGCGCCGCTTCGACCGAGGCAAGGCTACCGCTCGACGATACAATGGTGGTGGATAGCTTCGCGTAATCGGAGAGGGCGGTTGTGTTGTTCGCCTGAAGCCCCACGATCGGGTTGAACGAGACGAACGTCAGGTGGTTCACGACCGCGTACGACCGGTACGTGATCATGGCCGAGACGACGCCCGTGTTCAGCAACGTCGCCGCCTGCGACTCGTGTTCGATGACTGTGGTCGACGGGTTGGGGACCGCGGGAGTTCCCGAGCCCCCGCTGTAGAGGGAGTTGTAGAACTGGGTCGTGCTCCCATTGTAGAGCATCCCCTGGAGCTCGAGGCTGAAGATCTCGTTGTAGCCGTTCGGGTCGGTCGAGGCGTTCCACACCGCCATCTTGGCGTTGCCGGAGGTCGTCACGTCGGTGACCAGCTTCTCGGCCCAGTTCGTCTCGTTGATGCCGTTGAACGCGGCGATCGACGGGTTGTAGGCGAGGACCTCAGGGGTCGACCCGAACACGACCTCGTAGTGGGCGTACGTGGGTTCGAGGAGCTGGGGAATGAGCCGGAAATCGGCCACGGCCGCGACATCGGCGAGGGCGCCGGTGGTGGTGATCGCGGTGGTGACGTCGAGCGAGCCCTCGTACGTCTGGGCCGCCGCCGGGGCGGTGATGTTGGGGGTCTCGTTGACGAGCTGGTTCGCGAGCTGCGGGAAGAGGGTGTCGAGGGTCCCCGCCCCAAGTACACTCAACGTCGAATTCGTCGTCGTGGACGGGCTCGACGCGGGGGATGTCTTGTACTCGTATCCGACCACGAATCCGAGGCCGATCCCGCCAAGTGCGACGAGAATGACGACGACCACGATCACGACCTTCGAGGCCATCGATGTGTTGGAATCCCACAACGGTTAAGCGTTTGCGGTTGGGAGATGGCCATCCTGCCCGTCGCCCGGTCCCGCGGCCGTTCGGACTCGATCGAGCCCTCGGATCGGAGGGGTCGGTTCGTCCCGGTTCCCGGGAATCCGCCGGTCCGTGCCTCTGCGAAGTACGGGGGGCGAGGACCCCCGCTCGGGCGGCGTCGCGGCGGCCCCTCCCGAGGCGAGTGCGACTTCCCGGCCCGATGCCTTCGGTCGGCGTCCCGAACGAGCCGCTGGATCAGGGAGATCGGAATCGGCCGGTCCAGCGGGAAATGGAGGGCGGACTTCGCGCTCCGGTACGGAGCAATTTGCTCGGCGTGGGGGTCAAGGTCCTTGGGCCGTAGGAAAAGACCGAGGGTGGACCGTTTGAGCCCGAAATAACAGAGTCTTCCCTCGATTCCCACCTCTCCCGGGTACCCGTAAAATGGCATCCCGTAGCTGACCGTCTCCTCGGCACCGGGCGCCGCCTCCCGGATGGCCCTTCGGACCTTTTCCAGCGCGGCTCGCGACTCGACCGGGGCCTCTCGGATGTATTGGTCCACGCTCTTCGCTGCGGGCATCGACGTTCCACGGTCGGACAGACTTGGAAAGCTTTCGGATTCTCGTCTCGTCGCCGCAGAGTCCGTTCATTCGGCGGGAATCCGGATCTGGGCGCGGGCGATTCGCTGGCGCAAGGCACGCACACGCCGTCCCCGGAGTGGACCCATCGGGTGGGTCGGCCGATTGCGTCTGGAAGCGTGCCGATGGCCCGCGCCAAGCGGTCCGGGGGCCGCCCGAGCCCGAGTCAATCCGAGCCGTCGTCGGGGCCGTGTTCCTCCCCCACGTCGAATCCTTCCCCGTTGGAAAGTTCGAACGCCAGCCAGGAACCCGAGGCCGAAAGCCCGATCGCGGCGCCCCACCAAATCCGGAGGTACGGCACGAAGGGGACGATGAAGAGCCCGCAAACGAGCCCCGCCAGGAGCACGAACATGAGCGCGACGCCCCACGCGGCGAACAACGCGCCGACCACCGTCTCGAGGGGCAGTCTCATGCTCTGGGAAGGGCCAAACGTGGTCTCCCAGGGAATCGCGGCGGGGAGGCAGTCTCCTTGTCCCCGGGGGGTTCCGACGTTGTCTGAGACCGCCGGCATCGAATGTCTCCGGTCCCCGGGGGACCTGCACCCCTCTTGAACATCTCCGGGCCATCCCAGGATACCCTTCGATGCGGTCCGCCGATCCGCGTCACGCCCCTACCCTTGGGTTCCGAACGTCGCTCTCCAGGCGAACCGCCCCCGGTCGTTCCCGAGCCATCCTAACCCGGGGACGGCGCCGGCATCGACGATCCCGCTGGCGAAGTCCTCCCACGGTCGGATCACCCCGGATGCGGTTCCCTTGGAAGGAGGGGCACCGACGTCCTCGCGTCGCGGGGGGACCGGAGCACCCCCGCCCGATTCTACGCCCCCGAGTTCCGTCGGCGTGGGGATCCGCGGGCGGAATATCTGCGCCCGAGGATTATACTCGCCCCATCGCTCGGCGGGTCGAATGCGACGTCGACCCTCGGCCCTGGCCGCCGACCGCAGGGCTGGCGCTCTCGGGGTGAGCGGGCCCAGCGTCCGAAGGGTATCCGCTCCTACCCGGGTCAAGCCCCGGCAGGGGCGAAACGGTCGATTTCGGGAGAGGTCCGTTCCGGGTGCGACGGCGGGACGTGGTCCCGACAGCTCATCTTCCCTCCCGCGTCCGCCGGACCGTAGGCCGCTCGTGCCCCCAGAGCATCCTCCGCCGGATTCCCCTCGCCGTGTTGGCTCGCACCGATGGAGGCGACCGGGTGGTGCGGGATGGGTGGCGGTCGGCGCCATCGTGCTCGTGGCCGTGCTCCTCCCCACGATTTGGGCCCCCGCGGTGGAGTCCGGGCGGGCCGGGTTCGCTCCGCTGCCCCGGAGCGGGGTGCCCCCCCACTCGGGGGTCGGCGCCCCCGCCGACCGAAGCCTTCTCGACCGGGAGGACGCGTCGACCACCGGACGACTCCCCTATGCTCCGGAACCGGGAGTCCCGTTGCCGTTGACCGGAAACAGCACGTTCCTCGGCCAACTGTTCGGGATCCCGTACGCCGGGGGCCCTCCCACGCCCATTGCGAACGATACCGTGACCATCCTCGACATCGACCGGACCACGGTTCTCGCCTCGACGCTGACGAACGCCTCGGGCGCGTACTCGGTCTCGATCGGACGGACCGGCGAATTCTACGTGAACAGCGCCCCGACCGGCCCGTGGGGGGGCGGCTGGCCCGCGAGCCCGGCGGCGCTCTCGCCGACGGACTTCGCGACCTTCGGCCAGGTGTCCGTCAACCTGTTCGCCTACCCGAGGATCTCGTACGACAACGCGACGTTCGACCTGCCCGGGTGGAACAACCTCTCCACGTACCTCGACAACGGGAACGGGAACACCTCGGCGACGTACATCCAGCAACCGGTCCTTTCGTGGGTCCAGGACGGCGTGTACTACATCAACGCGTCCGACGACCTCGTGTTCTACTCGTTCGCGAACCGGACGGTCACGTTCCTCCACAGCTGGCTGATGCTCTACACGAACCTGATGAGCTACGCCGGGTGGCAGAACGAATTCTTCCTCACCCAGGATGGCCAGTACGCCTACGGCGCCGGTTGCCTCGGCCGGTGCTCTTCGTCGGCGCTCGTGACGTTCTTCGCAGTGAATCTCACGACGGACCAGTCGTTCGAGCACACGTTCGAGACGTTCAACGTGACGTACACCGTCTCGAACGCCCAGGTGAACATGGTCGGCGTCGACGGCAACGCGAGCACGGCCGTCCTGATCACCGATACCGGGGGGCTCCACATGTGGAACGTGTGGAACGACACGGAGTGGGTCGGCGGCCGCCTCACCTACTTCGAGGCGAACAACGTGTACTGGGTTCCCTACCTCAACTCGTTCATCAACTTCCAGGCCGAGGGGTCCCGGGGCGACCACCTCGAGCAGTGGCGGCTGACGCTCGATGGGTCGTTCGTCCAAACGTTCTCGGGACAGTGGTACACGGGGGCGTTCGACGCGAATGGTGTCAACGGCCTCTACCTCAACGTGACGTCCCACCTGCTGTGGACGGGCGTCGACTACCACGGCGGGATCCAGACGTTCGCCTACAACTGGTCGAGCAACGGGACCCTCGACGACGAGGTCTACTTCTACCAGTCCCCGGCGAACGACTCGAAATACCCGAACCCGGTCCTCATCCCGCAGATCAGTTCCGACGAGCACCGGTTCACCGTCGTCAGCAGCGGGCCCGCGTTCCAGACCGCGTGGTGGCCGTACGGGGGAAACGATTCGTTCGTCGTCGACCCGGTGCCGGGCCAGATCGCGTTCTACAGCTCGAACGTCTCGGTCGACCACCTCGACAACGCGACGTACTACCCGACCCAGGCGTACGCCCACTCCTATTCCCTCGACGGCCAGTTCTTCAACACCTCGCGGCTGGTCACCTACTACAGCTACGACTGCGCGAGCAATTTCAACAAGAACACCACCTGCCCCGTGGCAGGCTCGTCGCCGGGGACCGTCCCCGGCACCCTCTACTACGTCTGGCGAACCGGCCAGTCGGAGTTCCCGACCCCCACGACGAACGGCCAGGCGGAGACGTCGGCGCCGCCCGAGCCCGTCCTCTCGCTCGCCAAGGGGGCCGACTGGATCAACGTCTCCTGGAACGAGTCGGAGTCGCCGATCGTGAACTTCACGGTCCTCTGGGGGACGAACGCGACGAACCTCTCGCACTCGGAGAGCGTGTTCGCTCAGAACTCGTCGATGAACGAGACGGGGCTCCTCCCGGGCCACACGTACTACTTCCGCGTCTCCGCCCTGAACCTGCACTCCGAGGACGCGGGCGCCTCGATCCACGGGACCCTCGCCCCGAACCCCGCCCTTCCCACGGACCTCCGCACGGCCGCGGTCAACGCCACGAACGTCACCCTCGTCTGGACGAACCCGTACGAGACCCTCCTGAACGACACGGTCTACGTCGGTTCGACCTGCGGGCCGTGGACCTCGGTCGATTCGATCGGCGTCACGACCCGGTTCCTCGTCGCGAACCTCTCCCCGCTGACCCACTACTGCTTCGCGGTGGCCGCCTGGAATTCGAGCGGCGAAACGTCCCTCTCGACGCCCGCGGTCGCGACGACCAGCGGGTTCCCGCAGGCCCCGACGGGTCTCCGGGTCCTGCCCGAGACGACCACGAGTGCCCTCCTCCTCTGGGTGAACCCTCCGGGCGGCGTCGTGAACGTCACGATCTATCTCGGCCTCTCGTGCGGGAACTGGTCGAGCGAGATCTCCGCGGGCGCCGTGACGCAGTATTTCCTCGCGGGCCTCCACCCCAACACGGTGTACTGCACCACCGTGGGGGCCTGGAACGACTCCGGCGAAGGGACACGCACCCTTCCCATCCCGCTCCACACGGTCCCGCTCGTCCCCTCCGAGGCGACGAACCTGACGATCGCCGCGGTCAATTCGACGGCCGTCACCCTGATGTGGGTCCTGCCGGCGGAGACCGCCGATTCGGGGTTCCAGAACGTCTCGCTCTACCGGGGCGCGCAGTGCGACCAATGGACGACCGTCACGAGCTTGGGGGGCGTCGTCAACTCGTGGCGAGTGGGCGGTCTCGCCCCGTTCTCGACGTACGTCTGGGCGGTCGCCGTCTGGAACGGGTCGGGCGAGGGGAGCCTCTCCGAGTGCGTCTCGGCCACGACCCTGGCCGACTCGAACGGCGTTCCGCACGGCACGATCACGAATCTGACCCTCGTCGCGATCGCCCCGTCCTCGGCGACGCTGGGATGGACGTACGAGCCATCCCCCGCGGCGGAGGGCGGCGAGAACGCGAGCTATTTCGTGGTGTTCGTCGGGTCGAGTTGCGCGACCCCCGCGTTCTCTCCGGTCGTCCACGGGAGCCCCACGACCGTGACCGGTCTCCTCCCCGCGACTGAGTACTGCTTCTCCGTCACGGCGTTCTTCGGGGACGGCACCACCGTGTCGGGCACGAGTGTCTCAGACCAGACGCCCGGGCTCACGACCCTGACCCAGGGGAATCCGTTCCCCGCCACGCCAAGCCTCTGGGTGCTGGGGGGTCTCGCGGCCGTCGTCGTTGCGCTCGTCGCCGTGGAGCGCCTCCTCAATCGTAGACGGGTCCGTCGCACCTAGTGCGAGGGGGTCCCCCCAAGGGGCGCTCGTCGAACAGGCGCCGGAGCCTACCCGGGCGGCCCGGCCCCCGGCGTCGAGCTGGGAGGGGAAGCCGGGGCGGTGGCCCCCGGGGGCGGGCCCGGGGGTGCGTTCGACCGGGCCCGGCTCGCCTGGAGCGCGCCGTGGACCCGTCGATTCACCTCGGCCAAGATCGATTCGCGCTCCTCCGGCGTCCGGATCATCAACGTGAGGATGAGGTCGATCGACTGGTCGGTCCGCGACTTGACGACCACGGTCGGGGGGAACCGCTTGTCGAGTCGAACCCGGAGCTTGCCGAGGCTCTTCAGGATCTCATTCTCCAACCGGGCCAGGTCGGCGCTCGCGGGCACCGAGATCGGTACGGTGAGCTTCTTCCACGCCTTCGGAGACGAGTTGATGACGGCCTCCCGCATCAGGAGCGAGTTCGGCAGCGCGATCAGCCGGTCGTCCTCGGCGAGAAGGACCGTGCTCATCGCGTTGATCTCGATCACCTTCCCGGAGTAGGCGGCCACGGTGATCGAGTCCCCGACCCGGAACGGCGTGTAGACGTCCGAGAAGTACTTCGCCCCGAGGTTCTCGAGGGGCTGCCGGAGGGCGAGGATCGCCGCGATCCCGAACAGGATGACCACGACCGCCAGGATCTCGATGCTCAGCCCCGCCTCCTGGACGGCGAGGAGGAGGCCGACGGTCCAGACGATCAGCGGCCCGATCCGGCGGGCCGCCGCCGCCACCTGGGGCGCCGAGTGCCGCATGAGGCTGCCGAGGAGGAGCCCGGCGAGCGTGGCCACGACCCACGTGACGCCCAGGATGACGAGGACGCCGAGGTACGGGAGAACCCAACTTGGGAGCCCGAACATCCTACGCCTCGATCGCCATGGCGAGCAGCTCGGCCTCGCCCCGGGCCGCCCGGGCGAGGGTGCAGAGTTTGGAGGTGACGAGAGCGTTCTGGGCCAATCGAGCGGAGACCGTTCCGTCGTCGTCGAGCAATTCGCGCATCTTCTGGGCGAGGGAGCCGATGTCGTCCGGGTCGAAGAGGATGCCGTTCTCCCCGTCCTGGATGAGCTCGGCGATCCCGGCCCGCTCCGTCACGAGCGCCGGCCGGCGGTGGAGCCAGCTCTCGACCACGACGAGGCCGAACCCCTCGTTCACCGAGGGGAGCACGGTGAACTGCGCGCGCTCGTAGAAACAGTCCAACGCCTCCTGGCCGACGTGACCGGTGAAGATCACCCGCTCGCCGACGCCCAGCCGGTGGGCCATCGCCTCGAGGTGCGCCCTCCAACGGGCCGCCTTCGACAGCCCGAGCCCCCCGGAGGCCGCGGAGAAGCTTCCGTTCCCCACCAGGACGAGCCGCACGGTCGGATAGGCGGGGACGAGCTTCGCGACCGCTTGGATCGCCCGGTCGTGGGCTTTCGTCGGGTCCATCCGGGCCACGACCAAGATCACGAGGTCGTCGGGGCGGACGCCCCAGCGGGCGCACGTCGCTTCGACGACCTTCTTGGTGGGCCTTCGGTACTCCCGGGGGTCGACGTAGGGGTACATCCGGAGCGACTTGCCTTCGTACCCGAGGGTCGTGAGGGCGGCCCGGTACCGCTCGGTGCTGACGACCACCACGTCGTACTCGGCGAGGTAGGAGACGAACAGCTCCCGCCAGCTCTCCGGGATCCGCTCCGCCTCGAAGGGGATGTGCCAGCGGAAGATCTTCGGCTTGAGCGAGCCCAGCATCTGCCCGACGGGCATCTGCTGGAAGTCGTGGATGTAGAACGCGTCGAAGTCGAGATCGGCGTCCAGCTTCCGGATCCGCTCGGCGGTCACCCGATTGTAGAACGCGTACTCGGTGAACTCCTCGCTCCAGAACAGGTCGTCGACCGCCGGGGGAGGCTCCAATCCGTGGACGGTCGACCAGATCGCCTCCTTCGTCTTGGCATAGCCCCCCATCCGGAGCGGGTCGAGCGCCACGTTCTCCAGTGTGAGCCCGTCCGCGCGGACCTGCCGAGGGCCGACCGAGTTCAGCGCGACCCAGCTGGCCCCGGCGAGCACACCGTTCGCCAGCAGGCGACGGAGGAGTGGGTAGACCATTCGGGTCACCCCACCGGGGGAGAACCGGTACTCCACCCCTTCGTCGAACTCGTCCAGCCGGGCGCTCCCAGGCCAGGCCGCTCCCGGAGTATCCTCCGGTGGGGGGAGGAATTGGAGGAGGGGCGTCTGGCTGTTGACGCAGATGGTGAGCGGTTCCATGCCCCGTCCGCAGTGGCGAGCCGTTCGCGGTCCGTGGGATAACCTTGGTCCTTCGGCCCTAACGCCCTGGGGGCACCCTCCCCGCGGAGGGTCGGCTCCTCCCGGCCCTCGACTCGGAAGCGGGGTCGTCTCCCCGGTCGAACGGGCGTTCCGAGGTTCGTGTCCGCGCGGAATCGGCCGGGGCCCGCCGGTCCTCGGCTGCGGGTCCGGCGATAGGTTGAAACCACGGTCTTCGCCGACATGGGGTCGGAGCTGACTGAAACGCACGCAAGCCGACGCCGGTTTCACCTCGCCCTCAATCCGACCACCGGCGCGGTGGCCGCGCTCGCCATTCTCCTTCTCGCCGCCGGCGCGGTTACCCTGAACGCCGTCTCCGGAGCGGGGATCCGGTCGGCATCCCCCGCGTTCGCGGAAGCGCACCTGGATGCGAGCGCCAGCCCGGCCACCAACACGATCGCGGCGAGCCTCTCGATCAGTCCGGGTCAGATCCAGCAGGGCGACTCGATTTCCATTTCGGCGACAGCGACGGGAGGTACGCCCCCGTACTCGTACTCCTACGACGGTCTCCCCCCCGGCTGTTCGAGCCAAGATCAGGCGTCGTTCTCCTGCACCCCATCGTCCACGGGCTCGTTCAGCGTCCAAGTCACGGTGACCGACTCCCTCGGCAATACGTCGGGCCCGAGCAACAGCGCGAGCGTCGACGTCACCTCTTCCAGCAGCGGAAACGGGAACGGAAACGGCAACGGGGGCGGGAACAACACGAGCAATCCCCTCTCGAGTCTGTTTTCGGGATTCTCGGGGCTCCTCCCGCTGTTGCTGGTCTTCGGGGTCGTCGGGTTCGTCAGCTGGATTCTCCTGATCGTCGGCATCTGGATTATCGCCATCACGCTCGTCCGGCGGCTTCCGAAGCGGGGGACCGCCGGAGCGTCAGTGGCCACCACGAAGTGCGCCGCCTGCGCGGCCGCGATTCCCGTCGGGGCGAAGTTCTGCTCCGAGTGCGGGGCCGGCACGGGACCGAAGGCGCCCTAGGCCGGGCGACGTGCCGGCGCCGCAACTCGCCGGCGAGTCCCCCGAACAATCCCGCGGGGGCAAGCTGGTCCGAGTCGAGAAGCTGATCCGAGCGTCAGGCGTTGGTGGCGGAATCGGATAGGGCCCCACAACCCGCTCGGGGGCGGGACCGACGCAGGAGCCGGCAGGGCGTGTCGGGTCCGGCGCGATGCGGTTCTACCAAGTTTAAGAGAAGCACGGCGTCATTGCTGGTCGCCTCCGAGGCGGAATGAACCAGGGCACGTTGCTCGAGACGACTGGGCCGAGGGACCCCGAGGGATTCGCCAACCCCGTCAAGGACGGAGGGCCCTGGAGGTGCCGCGCGGCATCGAACCGTGCTCCCGTCGCCCTCGGGCGCCGTCGAACGGACCATGGAGCCCGTGCCGGGGCGGGGCTTGGAATTCCGCAAATCTGGGGAGAACCAACATGACGCGAAAGGTGACCGCCAATCTGTACATGACCCTCGACGGACGCGGAGAGTTCCCCAAGTACCCGGGCTCCGATCTTCCCTCCGGAGATCCCGACGAACCGGACGAGTTCTTCCGGAAGATGTGGACCGACCGGTATTCGGACGTCACGACGGTCGTGATGGGGCGTCGATCGTTCACCGGCCACCTTCGGGTTCACTCGCTGAAGGCACGGAAGCCCGACGCCCCCAAGTTCATGTTCGATTACTCTCGATTCCTCGAACGGGTCGAGAAGGTCTGCCTGTCGCATCGGCTGAAGAAGCTCGACTGGGAGAACTCGCGGCTCCTGAAGGGCGACCTTTCGAAGATCGTCAAGAAACTCAAGAACGAGAAGGGTGGGAACATCATCATCGAAGGGGGGCCACGGCTCATCGCCGAGGTCCTCCGTCTCAACCTCGCAGACGATTACTGGTTCCTCGTCATGCCCGTCGTTTTCGGTCGGGGGCCCCGGTACTGGTACCCGATGAAGTCGCAAACCACCCTGAAGCTTCTCTCGGCGAGCCATATGCCGTACGGGGAGCTGGTCCTGCACTACGAAGCCGTTCGAGAGAAGACCGCATCCAAGAGGAAGTAGGCGCCTGTCGTGCACCCCTTGCCATTGACGTAAGAGCGGCTCCCGAGGTCCCCATCGCGTACGGAGGGTCATCGCCGACGACCGGGCCCCCCGGAGGGTTTCCCGTCGACCCCTCCGTCACGTCGTCAAACGCCGACGAGGACGAATCTAGGGGGGGTGCTGCGTTCGGTGGGGGGTGTTGGTCCGACTTGGGAACGAGGCCGACCGGATTGAGCGTGCCTGAAGGCCTGGTTTCCGAGGGGTGGAAGGCGGGTCGAAGCGGTGGCTCGACCGGGCCCCGTTCCACGGAAGCGCCGCGGGAGTCACGAGTGGGTCCGGGGTGCGTCGGGGGAGACGGACCCGCCCGTGGCGGATCGGAGGGCGGCGGGGCCGCCTCGATTCGCTGGTCTCCCGCCTCAGCCCGACTTCGAGAACTCGGCGATAGCGAGTCGCATGGACAGAGTCCGCTGATCGTCAGGTGAGCTCGCGAGGTCATCCATGATGCGGCCAATCATCTGTTCGAGAGGAGTGTTGTGGACGGCGAGCTTCTTCGCTTCCGAGCCGATCCCGCTCAGTCGCATTTGGTACTCGGCCCAAGCCGTGACGAACTCGACGATTGCCTTCTGACGGTCGACCATGGGGGGGGACCCACCCCCCGGGTATCAACTCATCGCATCCCGATTTCGAGCCCTCCGCCAGCCCTGAGACACGGTCAATCAAGCGCCTCTGGCGGATCGGGTCAAGCGGCTCGCCGGATTTCGCTGGGCGACCGACGTCGTGGCCGCAGTGACCTATCGAATCCCCCGCTGCTTTCGAGACATCCGTTGCTCCGAAGCAAGAATTCGTCGGAGCCCGCGGACGTTGTTGCGGAAATAGACCAGGTCCGCGTGGAGCAGGGGGACGGCACCCCTTAGACGAGATGAGTCCCAAATCCGGATCACGGTCCGGAGCTGATCGATGTGCGCGAGCAGCGGGTTGATCCGGAGTCGAACCCAGTCCGTCGAGGTGTCGAGATCAGAGAAATCCCTCCTCAGGTCCAAGAGGCTCTTCCGCAACTCCGGCAGGTCTGCCCGATAGACTCGATCTACCATTCCTCGCCCCCGGCACAGGAAGGCGGGAGTCGGATATCACCCCGGCTCAGTGGACATCGGGAGGAGCGGGTTGCGGAGCTCTGGGAGCAAATCATCGAGCGAGCCGATGGCGCGTCCGAGAACTTCTCGTAAGGCCCCGCGACCGTGGACTTATCCTTGTCAACCCCGAACCTCCTCCCACGAGTGTGTCGCCTCGGAGACCTTCGCCCGTTCACGTTCCTGACCGCCCGCCTCCTTGAGCCGTCCCGAGATACCGACGAAATGAGGTCGGAGCTGGTGGCGTTCGTCGGCCCGAAGGACGCGGCGGGGAGCGCGCGGCTCATGGAGCTACCGCGGCAGCGATCCTGGGGCTCGGTGGTCGAGGACTTTGTCCGGCACCCGGAACGGAAGTACATCTTCGACTCGCAAGGTCGAGCGGTCCGACGGCACGTCTTGGTCCGAAAGAAGAACTTCGTCCGGCTCGGCAAGGAGGCCAACCGGATCGAGGACGCTCGGGTCCTCGGAATCCGTGCGGTCGGAGGGCGCGCGAAGCGGTACGTCGATCCGGACCCGTTCAAGGGGAGCGCGACGGAGGTCGCGAGGAGGTTGGGAGTGAGTCGGCGGACGGTGTTTAACAGGCGATCCCGGCTGGACTCGAAGGGTTCTTGATGCAGGGACCTTCATTGCCCCCGGACAGGGGGCCCGGAAGCATGGTAGACACCGGCCTTCTCCGATTCATACTCTCCAGGTATCTCTACAAGGAGGATGTTCAGGATCTCCTCGAAGAGCTCGGACTCCCGGTAACGGGATCGAAGCCGGAGCTCGTCAATAGGCTGGCGCGCTCCCCTGAATTCGACCCGTCTGAGGCATTATCGTTCCTTCGCAAGGAGGAGTTGGCAGATCTTTGTGAGGAGTTCGGTCTCCCGGTCTCCGGCTCCCGACCCGAGCTAGTTAGCCGAGTTGAGGAGGCTCTGAACGTCTGAGGTGCCCGCCTCGGAACTGATGGGGGTGGGGAGGCCGCAGAAGCATGACCGATATCGACCGAATCAGAGAAGCCCTTTCGCTGGGGGAGGAGTCAGATATTGAGTTCAAACTCGCCCATGGGCCGGATGGAAAAGGGAAGCTTCCCGCAAGCTTTTGGGAATCGTACTCGGCAATGGCCAATGCCGAAGGGGGGGCTATCGTTCTCGGAGTTCGTGAGACCGACGTGGGCTTCGTGGTAGCCGGGTTGGAAAATCCCGATCGAGTTCAAGTCGAAGTCTTCGACGGTGCGAACAACCGACAGATCGTTAGTCGGAATTTACTCTCTTCTGAGTCCGCCCATATTGAGCCCTTGGAGGGACATTCTGTCCTAGTCGTTAGCATCCCCCGGGCCGGCCGCTCTGATCGGCCTATCTTCGTCGGAGAGGACATGATGCGCGGGACGTTTCGACGAGGGTTCCGCGGGGACTACCACTGCGATGACCTTGCAGTCAAGCGGATGCTGGCCGAGGCGCTCGAAGAGTCGCGCGACACAAAAGTGCTCCCCAAATTTTCTACCGCAGACCTTGATCTCGATACCGTTGCTCGGTTTCGAGCTGATCTTCAACACGCCAAGCCAACCCACCCGTTCTTAGAGAAGGAGGGGGACGAATTTCTTCTCGAATTGGGAGTCCTCGGAAGGGATCGGGAAGCGGGCGTCCAAGGGGTGACTTTGGCCGGCCTGCTGATGTTCGGTCGTCTTAGGTCAATTCGCGAATACTTTCAGTTCTACTTCCTAGATTACCAGGAACGGGCCGGCGAAGGTGGTCCAGCGGACATCGTCTTCCGAAATGCAACCGACGGAAGTTGGTCTGGCAACCTCTACGACTTCTATCTTCGGACCCTCCCTCGCCTCGTCGCGGACGTCAAGATTCCGGTCAAAGGCGGTTCAAAGGGGAAGAGCGCGGCGGCGCAGCAGCTCAGGGAGGCACTGAGCGAGGCGCTCGTCAACACGATGATCCATGCGGATTACAGTTGCAGGACGCCAGTCTTGATAACTCGGCGAGAGGGCATGTTCGTCTTCCGCAACCCGGGGGGCCTCCGTCTCCCGATTAGAACTGTCTTGGAAGGCGGGACGAGCGACTGTCGGAATCGAACACTTCAGACGATGTTCGTGCTCACTGGAGCGGCCGAGCACGCCGGCTCAGGGATTCCAGTACTTGGCAACGGTTTCACTGACGGAGGCTCCAGTCATGCAGGGCCC
>JAKIVZ010000017.1 GCA_022750295.1 Candidatus Lutacidiplasma silvani | reverse complement strand
CCAACCCCACGCGCGGGGCTAAACAGAGCGATTGTTAATTAACGGACCCTAAGGGTCAGACCGAGGAGATGCGACTTCTTGACACCCTGCTCCGCGATCTGGTGTCCGAAGTTCCAGACTTTCCGCGAACCCCCGGTTTGCCAGGGCCAGCACCGACTCCCGTCGGCGACGACTTGTACTGCACAATTTTGAAAATCTACTCCGGGATGTCCGCGAGACGAGCGTGCGGCGTCTATCAGAACGTTGCGGATCGGGGGCTACTTTACCGCGTTCCGAGTTACGCGGTGGCATCGAATCTCCTCGTCCGACCCGAGGTGACGCCAATCCTCTACCGACTTCTCCAGCTCAGTGCAGCCCCCCTCGCCGCCCTCGAGGAAGGCGGAGCGGTTGCCCCAGACAGCACGGGGATTCAGACGACATCCTTCGGTGGGTGGCGCGAGGAGAAACACAAAGAAAAGCGTGAGAAGAAGTGGCTCAAGGTCCATGCGATGGTTGGGACGCGAACGCATGTCGTGATTCGTGCCGTCGTCTCGGAGACGAACACAGGTGACTCCCCACAGTTCGCCCCGCTCCTGCACGGGGTCCTCGAGGATGGGTTCCATCCGTCGATCGTTGCTGCAGACAAGGCGTACCTCTCTATGGACAGCTACCAACTCGCGTCCGACCTCGGCGTACAGCCCTACATCCCGTTCAAGTCGAACTCCGTTTCGCGTGGCCGCCACCATACCTCTCCGTCGGCGTGGCGAAAGGCCTTCCACCTTTTCCAGGCCAACCGCGAAGAGTTCGACCGGAACTACCACCGCCGAAGCAACGTCGAGTCCGTCTTCTCGGCACTCAAGCGAAAGTTCGGCGAGAACATCCGGTCGCGAACGCCGACGGCTCAGGTGAACGAGGTAATCTGTAAGCTCATCGCCTACAACCTCACGGTCGTGGTCCACGAGATGTTCGAGAATGGGATCGCCCCGGAGTTCGTGAAGCATGATAAGCCGGCTTCGAGATTGTAGCTGGGGCCCTCGGTCCGATGAACCCAGTGTCGCAGGGCAAGCCGTACGTCGTCGGCTCGATGGGGCCGTACGTCTACGAAGTCTTCCAGCAGTGCTTCGCCGCTACGGAGGCGTGGAACCGGGCTTTGAGCCGGCTCGAAACGGTCCCAACGGGCGGCCCGGAAGCGCCGATGATTGCCTCTCTTCAAATCGTATCGGACCTCCAGGGATTCGCAGTGGCCGTCGGCATACTTTCGGACCTGTTCTTTCCCGATGCTGGCGGTGGACGCGAGGCGCGAGGTGAGCGACTCCGGGCGCTGTATGGCGTACAAAACGGGTCGTCTCGGTTGGAGAACGCAAACGTCCAAGTCCGTCACTCACTCGTACACCTTGACAAGGAGCTGGACAAGTGGCTGGCGTTGAAAGTTGGGCAGACTGTTGGACCCGTGACGATTCAGCCTTGGGTCGGACAGGCGCCGACGCCCACGACCGCTTCCCACGCACGAATCATCGATAACGAGAACTGGCGCCTACTGGTGCTTGGCGAAGTCATGGACTTCAAGCCACTTCTATTGGAGGTCGGCGAGATCAGCCAGAAGAACCCTCTTGAGGTTGATACGCCGAACGGGTCGGTGCGACTTGCCATCGCCCCGCCGAAGTGACCCCCCGCCTCCTCCGACAGGGTGAATCGAAACTCAACGGTCTGAATCGAAACCCCGTGCCCGGCCCCGGTTCCGATTCAAAGCCCTACCGATTGGAGCCGCTTCTCGTCGAGAGATCGTTCCACTCTCTCAGGTCGTTGCGCCGGGTCCGCTGGTCCCCGGCCAGCTAAAAGCAGCCCGTCGATTCTGGGTGGCGATGGCTACCCCCATTCAGCGCGTTCCTCGCCAACAGCAACCGACGGACAACCCGATGGGGACGATTCTCGCCACCCTTGGCGGGGCCGCGCTTGGATACCTAATCTTCAAGGCGCTCACCGGGGGCGGCCAGAATCGGTGCGGCTATTGCGGTGCCTTCGTCGCCGAAGACGCGAATCGGTGTAGAAACTGCGGGGAGCGACCATAGGATGGCGACGGGGGGCCTCCCGAGCCAGTCCCCACCCCCGGCGCCTCCGCCTCCGACCCTCGGGGAGTACGAACGGGCAATCGCACCGAGCTACAAACTCGGTTTGCTTTCGACGGTGTTCATCGTCACGATCATGCTTCTCGCCGCGCTCTACGTCCTCACTCTTTACTGGGGACAAACGACTCTAGCCGCCGACTTAATCGTGATGATGGAGCTGGTCATCGGCATTACCTTCGGGGCGATCGCCAGCGCCACGGTTCACACGGCCCGTTCGTGAGACCCCCCTGAAATCGAATCCGGCCCTGTGAAATCAAATCGCCGAGTTTTGAGGGTCAGATTTCAAAGCCCATTCGTCCGGTGCCTATTTATACGGGGCCTAGGTCTCGCGCCGCGCCGTTATCGGAGAGTCGGCGACCGATGGGACTGCCCGAAACCAGTTGGTGGCGTCGCCACGGGTGGACCATCGCCATCCTGCTGGGGGCGTTCTCGATCTCGTTCCTGGTCCGCACGCTCTACGTGGTCCCGCTCCTCCAGCAGTACGGGCCCCAGTACCTCTTCGCGGGCGGTTCCGACTCGTTCTACCACTACCGGGTCACCGACTACATCATTCTCAATCATCAGAATCTCGGCCTCGACGCGTCGCTCCACTATCCGTTCGGGGCCGTCAACCCGCGCGAGCCGCTGTTCGACTGGATGAACGCGATCCTCGGGATCATCTTCGCCCCGCTCTTCGGGGGCGGGACCACGGGCGCCCAGCTCGCCGGCGCGTGGTTCCTCGACTTCCAGGCCCCGTTCTGGGCCGCGCTCGGCGTCTTCCCGGTGTACCTCCTCGGGAAGGAGGTCAGCTCCCGGCGGATGGGGCTGATGGCGGCTCTCCTCTACCCGATCGTCGTCGCGAGCATCGATTCTTCGACGTTCGGCTACGCGAATTATCTCTCGTTCTACACGTTCTTCATCCTCATCGCCCTGTACGCCTACCTCCGGACGATCAAGGCGGCCGGCAGCAAGCGGTGGGTCGAAGACTACCGGCAACCGCGGCAATTCCTTCCGGCGCTCCGGGCGTACTACCGGAACGAACGAACGGCCGTGAAATGGGCCGTGTTCACCGGCGTCGCGTTCGGCACCGTGATGCTGGCGTGGCAAGGGTATTCGTTCCTCGTCGCGGCGATCGTGGTGTTCCTCGCGATCCAGCTCATCCTCGAACGGATGCGGCGGGTCGATTCGTTCGGCCTCTACACGCTGACCTGGCTGGTCGGTCTCATCGGATTCCCGATGGCCGTACCGTACTACTACTTCCAAGGGCTCGGCCGCGTTTGGTTCGACCAGCCGGCGCTCGTGTTCTTCGGGGCGCTCCTCGTCCTTCTCCCGTTCTTCCTGCTCCGGGACACTCCCTGGGTGGTCTCGCTCCCCGTCCTGCTCGGGACCGCCGCGGTCGCGATCGGCGCGCTCTTCCTGTTCGACCCGGCCGACTTTACCGCGATCATCACGGGGCAGGGGTACTTCGTCAAGACGCTCGTCTACTCGACGGTCGCCGAGGCGCAGGCCCCGTCGATCGACTCGCTGATCCTCGGGTACGGGGTCGTCACGTTCTTCCTCGCGTTCGTGGGCCTCGGCCTTTTCGCCTGGCGGACCGTCCGCGACCGGTTCCGGCGCGTCCAGGTGATGTTCATCGTCTTCGCGATCCTGTCGATCTACCTGCCGCTCTCGGCGGCGAAGTTCTTCTTCATCGGTTCGGCCGGGTTCGCCCTCCTCCCCGCCGAGGCGATCGTCCGGGCGCTCGACGTCGGGGGGTATCCGACCCTTCGGCGGAACGTCGCTTCCCTCTCCGACCGGCGGAGTCAGTTCGCGGCGTTCCGCCGCTCGATCAAGGGGCGGCATATCCTCGTCATGGCCCTGGTGGTCGTGATCCTGGTCCCGAACGTCTGGTACTCGATTGACGCGGGAATCCCGTACAACGACAAGGGGACGTACTCGACCCAAATCTACAACTCGCTCCCGGTCCCGGTCCGGGTCGCCCCGGCGAACGCTTCGACGTACTACCTCGGGGCGGCGGGGACCGAGCTCGATACCCCGAACCAGTACGACGAGGCCGGGTACAATTGGCTCGCCACCCAAGATTCGCAGTTACCCGAACCGCAACGTCCGGCGTTCGTCAGTTGGTGGGACTACGGATTCCAGGCGGTCGCCGAGGGAGACCACCCGACCGTCGCCGACAATTTCCAGAACGGGATCGACCCGGCCGGGAATTTCCTGCTCTCGCAGAACGAGTCGCAGGCGATTGCGATCCTCGCCACGACCCTCCTCTCCGCGGAGCAGGCGAAGACCCACCAGCCGTACTTCCCCGCGACCCTCAACGACCTTCTCGCCCGCGACGGCGTGAACGTCGCGACCGTCCACACCCTGATGGTCAACACCTCGGACGACATCGCGATGGTCCTCGCCCACCCCGAGCGATACCTCCCCGTCGACCCGAGCGAGCTCGACGGGCAGAATGCGATGTACGACGCGATGGGGTACTACCTCTCCACGACCCTCTCCACGAACGGGGTGGCCCAGTTGTACAACGACGTGCAATCGTACACCGGGTGGTCGATCCGGTACGCAATGGTCGACTCTCGGCTGATCCCGTTCAGCGGCTCGAACACGGGGATCTTCTACGCTCCGGCCGACCTCACCGACCGAGTGATCGGCGCCGGCGGCGCGCCGACCGCGTACTATACGCTCTCGATCCTCGGCTCCGATGGGAACACCTACTCGCCGTCGGACCTCCCCGCCGGGGTGACGGCGGTCCAGTACAACATCAACTATCTTCCGGCGTTCTATTCGTCGATGATCTACCGGGTCTACTTCGGGTTCAACGGGACCGACATCGGCTCGTCGAGCCAGGGGATCCCCGGGCTGACGAACAACGCGGTCGGTGCCGACCCGGTCGAGCCGGGTTGGATGCTGTCCCACTTCCAGGTGGTCTACCGGACCGCCTACGAGTGCCCCCAGGCGAACGCCACCGACGGCTCGAGCTGCTTCTCCGCGTACAACCTCCCCCAGGCCGAGGCGCTCGCGAAGGCGCAGAACGGGACGGCCGACACCTCCGACAGCTCGTACTTCGGCGGCGGCGAGGCGATGCTCGAATACTACCCCGGTCAGACGATGACCGGTACCGTGCAGCTCCCGGACGGAACCCCCGTCGGCGGCGCCCGCGTGACCGTCTACGACAGCTGGGGGATCCCCCATATGACGACGGTGACGGGGTCGAACGGGACGTACTCGGTGGTCCTTCCCCCCGGCAACGACCAGGTGAACGTCACCACCGGCGCCGTCGACGGCCTGACCCAGGCGGGGGCGACGACCCTCGCGGCGCTGAACGTGACGATCCCGAACGCCACGGGTCTCTCGCTCGACGCCCCCACGATGGTCACCCCAATCGTCATCCACCCGTCGACGGTCAGTGGGTTCGTCTACTGGAACACCGCGAACAACTCGTCGTTCATCCGGAGCACCGACCCGATCGTGACGGGCGCGACCGCGACGCTCTACGGTCCGGGGCTCACGAACGTCACCGCGACCACCGACGCCAGCGGGGCGTTCGACATGACCGACGTCCCCCCCGGTGTCTACAACTTCTCCATCGCGTACCACGGGGCCACGTTCCCGGAGTCGAACGTCTACGCGCTCCCGGGAAAGACCGCGAACGAGACGATCGGGCTGACCCCCGGGACGCTCAACGGTCACGTCGACTTCAGCTCCGGATTCGCCGCCCCCGAGACCGCGATCACGGTCTCCGGGCCGGTCGGTGTGGTGGCCACCGCGACGGCCGATGCGAGCGGGAACTTCTCCGTCCAGAACCTCCCGCCGGGGAACTATACGGTCCAGGCCTCGGCGCCGGGGACGTCGCTCGGTCTCGTCGGCGTCACGTTCGCGATCGGGGGCGCCGGCGGTATCGCGACCCTCAATCTCACCCTCGTGCCGCTGGTGACCGTCGACGAGCAGGTCCTCCTGAACGGGAACCCGGTCGCCGGCTTCCCGGTCCGATTCACCGAGCTCTCCGTCCCGACCTCGGTCCGTCCCGCGCCCGCGAACGCGTCGGCGGCGGCCCCGCCGGGCGCGACCCCCGCGAAGTCGAACAGCTCCGTGGTCCTCACCGGCCCGGACGGCGTCGTCCGGGCGACCCTGCCGCTTGGCAACTACTCGGTGTACGCCTTCGGCCTGAACGGTTCGACGTGGTACGCCGGATTCTCGACGGCGTATCTGAACTCGAGCGGGAACCTCCTGCCGTCCCTGGCGGTCGGTCCGGCGATCCAGCTCTCCGGAACCGTCGCGGGGGCCCCGTCGACGAGCGCGGGCCCGGCCACGACGGAAATCACCGTCTACGACTCGTCGGGCGATCAGGTTTCCACGTTCGCGAACATCTCGCAGTCGTACTCGATCTGGCTCCCCTCCGGCCAGTTCACGGTCCTCGCGAGCGCGAGCGTCCCCAATTCGAGCGCTCCTCCCGTCGCCGCCCTGACCACGGTCCACCTGACGTACGGCACCGTCCTTCCGATCACGCTCGGTCCGGGCGAGCTCGTGAGCGCGGTCGTGGCGACCCCGTCGTCGGGCGGGGCGCCGTACCCCGCGGGAGGAGCGCGCGTCGTCTTCAGCGAAACGCCGCTGGACGCCAACGTGACCGTGGTGGCCGACTCGTTCGGGAACGTTTCGGTCGTCCTCCCCGCCCGCGTCCCCACGGGCAGTTCGTTCTGCATCACGGCGACGGCGAGCGGCTTCGAGCCGTATCGCACCTGCACGTTCAGCGCCCAGGAGCTCGGAACGCTCGGCGAGATCCCGCTCGCCCTCGCCCCGGTGCCCCTCGATCTCGCGGTGACGGGGCTCCCCACCGGTACCCCGATCACCGTGAACTTCACGGCCCTCGGCAGCCCCGCCGTCTCGACTGTGAAGGTCGGAGGGCCGACGTTCGCGTTCTCGATCGTCCCGGGAAGCTACCGGATCACCGCGTGGGCGAACTCCCCGAGCGGAACGGGACTCCTCCTTCCCCCGAATTCGCTGAACCTGACGATCCCGCTCGGGACGACGAGCACGAACGTCACCCTGAGCCTTTTCTCCCAGGTCAAGGCGGTCGGCCACCTGGTCCTCCCCAGCGACGTCCTGAACACGTCGGTGACGGTCCGGCTCTCCTCGTCGAGGATGAACGTGACGGTCGGCGGCGCCACGTTCGAGAAGGGATTCTACCTCGCCCCCGGCACGTACTCGGTCTACGCGTCCGCGCCGACGCAGGGGAACGGCACCGCGGCGACGATGACGAGCGTCGTCGTCAACGCGACCGGCCACCTCTCGAGCGCGATCTCTCTCACCGTCCTCGGGATCCCGGTCGCGGGCTCCCTGGTCACAACGCGCGGCGCCCCGCTCAACGCCACCGTCGTCCTGAACGTTCAGGGACCGGCGGGCGTCGTGACGCCGGTCACGGCGACGGGCGGCCACTTCACCATCTCGCTCCCTCCGAACACGACCTATCCGATCGAGGCGAACGCGACCGTCCTGCTTCCGGACTCTTCCGGCGCCGAGTACGTGTCCATCGCGGTCGCACCCTCGTTCGTCGGCTGCGTGGTCGGGGCCGGTCCGAACGCCACCTGCATCGTGCCGTTCGTCACCACGACCGTCGAGACCCCCGTCGCGGGCACCCTGGTCGCCACCGGGTTCGGCTCCCCGCTCCCCGGCACCGTGCAGCTCGTCGGGCCGTTCCCCTCGACGAACGTGACGTCCCTGACGACGACCAACGGGTTGTTCTCGACGTCGCTCGTCCCGGGGAACTACACGCTCCACGCGACAGCGTCCGACGGCGTCCCGTACGCCAACCTCTCGTCCGTGATCGTCACCGGCGCGGCGATCCCGTCGCTCGTCGTCCACCTCCGGCTCAGCTGGACCGACACCGTCTCGATCGTGGTCCCCTCCGGGTCGCAGGCGCAGTTTGCGACCCTGAGCGTCACCTCCCCCGAGGGCACCACCCTGACGCTCGCGAACACGCCCGTGGCGACCCCGGTCCCGCTGGTCCTGCCGCCCGGGACGTACGCGGTCACCGGCGCCACCACCGGCGTCCCCTACGGGGTCAGCGTCAATGCCACGGCGACGTCGATGGTCGCCCTCCTTGACGGGAACGCGGCGACCGGGCTCGCGCTGAGCTACCAGTTCGCCTCGACGGTCGACTTCACGACGATCGCGCCCGCGACGGCCACGGTTCCGGCGTCCGGGGCGACCGTGACCTTCGCCTACACGATCCGAAACACGGGGAACGTCCCGGAGAACCTGACGTTCGTCGGAAGCCCTTCGTACTGGAACTTCACGTTCTCGCCGGCGACCGTCCAGCTCGGCGTCCTTGGCCGGAACAGTTCGGTCGGAGGGGAGGTCCGGATCGTGGTCCCCGGCGGCACCGACACGCTCCAGCCGTCGGTCCAGCTCGAGGCGGAGAACGCGGTCACGCACGCTCCGGTCGGATTCGCCCAACCGGTCCCGACGATCTCGATCACTCCGGTCGCCGGCCTCTCGATCGGCGCCGCGAGTTCGATCGGGGACTCGGTCGGCCCGTACACGGCGTCCCTTCCGTTCTACGTCCTGAACAGCGGGAACCTCGTCGAAGGAACGACCCTCACGATCGCCAACGCCGCCGCGCTCGCTTCGCTCGGCTGGAACGCGACCATCCACCAGGGCACGTCGATCGCGCCCGAGCCGAACGAGCTCACGCCCGACTCGAACACCACCTTCTCGGTCGTCCTCACCTCCCCGAACCAGCAGGCGCTCCCGCCCGGCTCGGTGACGGTCTCGGCGACCGTCAGCAACCTCTCCGGTGGGCTCTCCCGCTCGGTCACCCTCGGTGTCCCGGCCCTCACGATCTCGCTCAACAATTCGACGGCGCTCGTCACCGGCCCGAACCTCGGGTCGCCGAGCCCGTACCCCACCTGGCTCGTCCCGGCCCTGGTGTTCGTCCCCGCGGGGGCCTTCCTCGTGGTCGTCGGCGTCTACCGGTGGGTGAAGACCCGGAGGTGGACGCGGCGATGAGCCGGGGGAGAACCGTCCGGTCGTTGCCGTGGCTCGCCTCGGTCGTCGCGATCCTGGCGCTGGCGTCGCTCGTTCCGGGCCCCCTTGGAGTTCCCGGGGCCCGGGGGACGAACGCCGGGTACGGGTCCCTCTCCGGTTCGATCGCGGGCCCGGTCAACGTCGGTCTCTCGGGCAACGCGTCGTACGTGGTCAACGCCACGGGCGGACCCGCCGTCGCCGCGAATGGGACCGAGGTCGGGGTCTACTCGTACAACGCCTCCGTCGCCGGGACGAACACCTCGACCGTCCTCTTCAGCCCCTCCGGCGGCTCGATGCCGAACGGAACCGTCACGCTCTCGCTGAAGGCCGGCAACGTCAGCCAGCAGCTGACCCTCTACGTCCTCGTCACCTCCGAGCTCAATTCGACGAACGCGACGACGAACCTCTCCTACACCGTCAACGTGGTCGTCCCGTACCGGTTCGTCGCGACCGTCGTCGCCGGCGCCGGGGGAACGGTGAGTCCGTTCGACCTGACGGTCCTCCTCGACGGCGCTCCGGTGGGCCAGATCTCGGTCGGGACCCTCGCCTCGGGGACCCATTACCCGGTTGTCTTCAATTACGTCGACCCGAACCTCTCGCCCGGGTGGCACACGTTCACCGTCTCGCTCGCCGAGGAGCACGGGCTCGTCACGTTCGCCGGGGGGGCCGATTCGATCAGCCAGTCGTTCTACGTCGCGGGGCCCGCTCCGAACTACGAACTCTGGTACGTCGCCGGGTTCGGGCTCTTCGTCGGCGTGGTCTTTTTATATTTCACGCAGGTCGCCGCGACTCGTCGCGGGCGCACCAAGAAGTGAGCCCGACCGACGGAAAACCTCGATGACCGCACCGGACACGCGCTGCACCTCCTCCGGGGTTGCCCTCGGCGGCCGGGGCACGACGACGTTCCCGTGCCCGGACTGCGGCGCCGCCACCCTGGGACGGTGCGCCCGGTGCCGGGACCAGTCGGTCCTCTACACGTGCCCGAACTGCGGCTTCCAGGGCCCCTAGGAGCCTCCATGGGCCAGGTCGCGGTGCTCTTCCGCCTGATGCCGCAGGGCGTCGAGACCGACATGAAGGCGGTCGCCGAGGGGGTCCGGACCGCCCTGCCCCAGGGAGTCCAGGTCCGGGGAATGCAGGTCAAGGACATCGCGTTCGGGTTGAAGGCGCTCCTCGTCAGCGTCGTCATGGCCGACTCCGGCGGGATCCTCGAAGCGACCGAACAGGCGTTCGCGAAAGTGCCGCACGTCGAGTCGGTCGAGGTGATGGAGGAAGGGCTGCTCTGACGCGCCCGGACTCCCGACCGTGGACCTGTTCACCCACGTCCTGACGGCGTACCTCCTCACCTTCGGCCTCGTCGGCTACCAGCCGAACTACCTCATCGCGGGCGCGATCGCCGGCGGCCTCCCCGACGCCGACGTCCTCGTGTTTCCGCTCGCGAAGCGGTTCCCGATCCTCCGCCACCACGGGATCACCCACTCGATCTTCGGTGTCACCGTCTTCGCGCTCGTCGGCGGCCTCTGGATCGCCCCGATGCTCTCCCACGGCGGCGACCCGCTCGTCTTCTTCGCCGTCATGATGGCGGGCGGGGTCTGCCACATGCTCGAGGACGGGTTCACCCACTACTCGGTCGCCCCGTTCCTGCCGTTCTCCGAGCAGCCGCTCGAGGTCGACGCCGACCGGGCGATCAACTTCATCACGCTCGTCGTGTCGGTCGCCTCGTTCTACGTCCTGCTCGGGGTCGAGCGGGGCCACGTCGCCTTCGAGCTGTACCTGCTCACCGTCTACGGACTGATGGTGTTCTTCGTCGCGTACTTCGGCGTCCGGGCGTCGGCCCGGTACGTGGTGGGCCGTCGAAAGAAGCTCGTCGGCGACTTCGACGTTCCGGTCCCGACCACGAACCCGCTCGTCTGGCTCCTCCTGAGCGAATCGAAGCAGGACGGGCGGATGCGGACGTCGTTCGCCCGGTACGTGTTCGGCCGCGGGGTCACGAAGGGGCCGTACGTCGTCGACGTCCCGCTCGAGGCCCCCCCCGTCGCCGGGCCGGCGAAGGACGCCGACGAGGCGCTCGCGCGGACGTACGGCGTCGCCCGGAAGGAGAGCGACGTCCTCGACCAGACGTACAGCTTCGGAGAGGCGGTCCCCGCCGGACCCGGCGCCTGGAAGGTCCACTGGTACAGCCTCGAATTCTCCGCGTTCGGCCGGTCGGCGGGCGTCACCGTCGACCTCGCCGCCGACGGGTCGACCCGCGCGAAGAGCTCCTGGCGGGTGCCGCTCTGGCGGAAGGAGCTCGCGTGACGACGGCCGGCGGGGCTCCCCGCGCGGCCGGCGCGCTCGTCGACGCCACCGAGGCCCCCTCCGAGACCCGACGGTTGCTCACCGAATGGGCCCAGGCCGCGGCGACCGGGGGGACCCCCTGGAGCGCCACGCTGCTCGACTGGGCGACCGCGGCGCTCGCCGACGGACGGTTCGTCGGGCGACTGTTCGTCGGCCCGAAGGACGACGCGGTCGGCATCGCCCTCGGCCTCCCCTCCGGCGAGGTCGGCGGCCGCGTCGAGATCGCCTACCTCGCCGACGAGTTCCGAAACGCCGCCGCGGTCCGCGCCTTCGTCACGCGCCTCGACCGTCCCGACGGATTCGGCCCGCTCGTCGAACTGCCGGACCCGCCGGCCGGCCACGACCCGGCCGCGTTCGTCGAAGCGGTCCGACCCCTCGGGTTCGTCGCCGTGCACCGGGTCGACATGCGGTTCCCCGGCGACCGGCCGCCCCCGTCGGCGCCATCGGCCCCCGGCGTCCGGCTCCGCCCGGTGCGCCCCGACGACGCCGAGACGATTGCGGCCCTCACGGTACGGGCGTACGACGACAACCGGGTCGACACCGCCCTGTTCCAGCGCCACCGGGACCCGATGACCGACGCCCGGGCCGGAACCGCCGCCCTCTTCGGCACGACGGTCGGCGAGTGGCTCGCGTTCGCGTCGTTCCTCGCCGTGGACGCCGAGGGGCCCGTCGGGGCCACCCTCGTCAACGACCACGGCGGACCGCTGATCACGCAGGTGATGGTCGACCCCCGGGGACGGGGCCGAGGGCACGCGACCCGGCTGCTCGGGGCGTCGGTCGCCGCGCTCCGCGCCGCCGGCCGACCGGAGCCGCGCCTCGTCGTCACGTGCGCGAACCGGCGCGCCCAGCGGCTCTACGAGCACGTCGGGTTCGTCACCGACCCCTCGACGCTCGGGGCCCGGTGGCTGCACGCCGGCCGACTCGGCCTCACCAACGCGGACCTGGCGATCGGGTGAGCCGTCGACCGGACCCGGGGGTCCGGTGGGCGTCCCGGCTCCGTCCGGCTCGGTCCGGGAGCCTCGCGGGGCGAAGGGGTATGAAGCGGAAGGGAGTCGGTGGCCCGATGGCGGCGTTCGCGTCCGGTGCCTCGAATCGATGGGTGGCTCGTGCGGAGCGCGCGATCCTGGTGGTCGTCCTCTGCGCGGTCTTGATCGGCAGCTACGCCGCGCTTCCGTCCGCGGCCGGCGCGTCGACCCCCGCCGCCCCCGGGGTCGCGGGCGGGCACTCCCCGGCAGCGGCCGGGACGGCGGGCGTTCCCCCCTCGGTCGCCCCCGCGGCCGCTTCGCTCGCCCCGACCTCCTGGGTGACTCCCCGGGTCACCTTCCAGGTTCACGGCCCCCATCCGGCGTCGTGGGGGGGCCCGACCCCGCCGGGGGCTCCCACCCCCGAGCTCCCGCAGCCCGGCTCCGGAGGGTGGTGGGGCGGCGACCAGAGCGACCTCAACGACCGGTGCGCGGGCGTCTGGCCGTCGGTGGCCGGGCAGTCCCAGTACTACGGAAGCTGCTACGGGCACGACGAGCCCGGGATCGACCCGTACTCGGCGCTCCCCGGGAGCGGCGGGAACGTCACGTGGAACCTCCAGCTCCCGGTCGACCGGAGCCCGACCGCGAACCAGTCGAGCCTGTACATCGCGATCTGGTTCGGCATGACCCTCACCGACCCGTACGCGTGGATGGACCAGTGCTTCCTCGAGCTCCAATTCTACCCGGACTCCAGCTGGTCGAACCCGACCGGGACCGTCGACGGGGTGTGGGACGGAGCGGCGGTCGCGTGGCAGATCCAGGCGTCGACCGGGTTCGAGACCCCGTGCTACTACTCGCCGCTGATGCAGCACGGCGGACACGGGGCGTACTTCCAGATGACCCAGGGCGACTCGATCAACGTCACGATGAACGGCTGGATCGGGGACCCGTACGGGGAGAACATCTCCGTCCAGGACGACTCCTCGGGTCAGTCGTCCGTCCTCACGATGTACAACTCCTCCGGGAACTACCCGGTCGACCCGGCGTACTCGACGAGCGGGTGGGCGAACTCGCTCTGGTGGACGCCCGGCGGCGAGACGCCGGTCTCCTTCGCGTTCGAGACGGGCCACGCCGCGAACCCGCTCATCCCCGAGAACAACAGCTACGACGGGTGCAGCCCCGGGACCCCCCCGTCGACCGCCCTCGACGGAGCGGTCCCGTGCCCGAGCTACGACCCCGGTTCGTGGGCGAACGATACGCTCCAGCCGTGGGAGATCCACGCGCCGACGTTCTTCAACGCGGCGACCCGCCAGACCGCCGCCCAGGTCGGGTTCACGCAGGACCTCGGGGGGCTCGGTTTCATCGACGGGGACGATGGGCTCGGCTCGTGGACTTGCCTCGGGCACGAGACGAGCGCCTACTGCGCGTATCCCTGGTACAGCTTCTCGTGCTCGACCGACGCGTACAACTTCGGCGCCACCGACTACCCGACGACCTCCGACGACTTCGGCAAGGCGCTCGAATTCCAGCAGGCGACGACCGCGAATGCGGCGGGGCTCGGGTACTACCTGCCGACGAACGAGTCGGTCCCGAGCTGCGGGTCGTCGTCGACCGTGACGGTCGATTCGACCGGCTCCGGAAACGGCACCGTGGACTTCCTCGACCGCACCGTGCCGAACACGGTCCGCGTGTTCGACAACGTCAGCGCCGGCAACTACTCGCTCGACGCCCAACCGGCGGCGGGGTACGAGTTCGTGGACTGGGGGGTCGGCGGGGGCGCGTCGGTCGCTTCGACGGCGGACGCGTACACGAACGTCGACGTCACGGGGCCCTGCGTTCTGACGGCGAACTTCGCGGCGATCGGGTCGAGCGGGGGGAACGATGCGAACGTCACGTTCCTCTCCGCGAACGGGGAAGCGAACGTCTCGGTCGTCGCCGGGTTCTCGAGCGCCAGCTTCGGCGCTCACGCCGCCCTGGACACCTGGCAGGTCACGAACGGCACGACGCTCGACCTCCACCCCGGTCTCTACTCGCTCGCGGCCGAACCGCCGTCCGGGTACAACTTCACCGGCTGGCAGACGAGCGGCGCCCTTCGCCTCTCCACGCCCACCCTTCCGAACACGATCCTCGACGTCCCGGTCGATTCGACGGGGAACGTGACGGCGACGTACACCCAGGCGGTCGCGTACGCCGGGGTTCTGATCTATACGCCGAACCCCGCCGACATCGTCCGGCTCGACGGGTCGAATTACTCGGGCGGGGCGTCGTTCGCTTCGCTCTTGCCCGGCTCGTACACCCTCTCCTACGCGCCGGCCCCCGGCGGTCGGTTCCAGACGTGGGAATACGGTGGGCTCGCGGTGATGACGAACTTCTCCCAGACCACGTGGGTCACGCTCGAGGGCGGCCTCTCCGAGATCTTGGCCGTGGGGTACACGCTCGAGAACGTGACGCTCAACACGACCGCGGGCGCCGGCGAGGTCACGTGGAACGCCCCCGAGAACGTCTCGGCGGTCGCGGTCCCCTCGGGGACGACGTTCGTTTTGAACACCTCCTCCGCCTCGCCCGGCGACCCGGCGGTCTTCGGACTCGTCGCGACGCCGGCCGCGGGCTGGAGCTTCGCGAACTGGTCGGTCAGCAACGGGACGGCGGCCTACCTGAGCCACCCGTTCGGATTCACCACCAACGTGGTGCTCAACTCCACCGGGGTCGCCCCCCTGACACTCACGGCCAACTTCGTCGCCGGCGGCACCGTCCTCGGAAATCTCACGGTCTACCCTTCGGGCGCCGGATCGGTCGACCTCGGGTACGCCACCGGGCCCCTCACCAATGGAACCGGCGGAGTCCCGAACGGGACGTTCTACGTCGTCCAGGCCCCGAGCCCGGGGTATGTGGTCCGCGGCCTCACCGTGACGAATGGGACGGCGTCGCTGGTCCAGGGGACCACGCCGACGACCCAGCCGTGGTCCCCGTGGGTCTGGCTGGTCACGATCGTCGGCCCGACGGCGGCGACCTTGAACGCCACGTTCGCCCCGCTGACGTACCCGGTGACCTTCGTGGCGAACTCCCCGGTGGGGAACCCGGTCGGGACCGTCAACGGGACCGCCCTCGGCGGGGACGGAACGGTCTGGCTCGCGAACGGGACCTACTCGCTCTCGGTCGTGCTCGGCACGAACGTCCGCTTCGTCGACTGGACAGCGTCGTGGGGCCGGCTCGTCGTCGCGACCCCCTCGCTGTCCACGACGATGGTGACCGTGACCGGACCGGGGACCCTCTACGCCCTCGGGACCGTCCCCGCTCCGAGTCCGCTGGTCGCGGCGTCGATCGCGCCGGCGAGCGACGTGCTCTCCCCCGGCGGGGCGGCCGAGTTCAACGCGACGGTACGGTGCATCGGGAACACGACGTGCCCCGCCGGCACCACGTTCGTCTGGTCGCTCTCGAACTCCTCGCTCGGCACGCTGAACGCCACGAACGGAACCACGGTGACGTTCGCGGCCGGAGCCGCTGTCTTCGGGACCACCAACCTCACCGTGAACGCGACGCTGAACGGCACGTCGGTCGTCAGCCCCACCGTTCCGATCTCGGTCGTGCCCGCGCTCACCGGGGCCACCATCGACAACGCCCCCAGCCAGCTGTACGCCGGCCAATCGGCGGCCCTCGAGGGGACCGTCGGCTGCACCGGCGGCCTCCCGTGCCCGGCGGGCGCGACGTTCCTCTGGAGCGCCGCCACCCCGTCGCTCGGGTCGGTCGCCCCCACGACCGGATCCGGGACGACGTTCCGATCCTCGGCCGGGGTCGTCGGGACGGAGGTCGTTTCCGTCACGGCCATGCTGGGCGGCCGGAACGCCACCGCGATGTCGAGCATCGCGATCGTCCTCCCGATTCTGACGTCGGTAACGGTCTCTCCCCTGTCGTTGACCACCGGCGCCGGGGCGACCACGGACCTGTTCGCCACGCCCGGGTGTTCGGCGAGCCTCGCGTGCCCCACCGGGACCACCTTCGCATGGACCGTGGCTCCTTCGACCCTCGGCACGTTCGGGTCCGCGACCGGTGCGTCCACGAACTTCACCGCGGGGACGACGAACGAGAGCGGCTGGGTCAACGTCACCGGGACCCTGAGCGGGGTCGCGATCGCCGCGGCGGCCATCAACGTCTCGGTCGAGACGGCCACCCCGGTCCTCGTCGGAGTCTCGGTAACGCCGAGCGCGCCCGCCGTGACCGTGGGGACCACGGAGACGTTCACGGCCACCCTGGCGTGTTCGCCCGCTCCGTGCCCGACCGGGGGTACCGTCTTGTGGGCGATTGCCGGGCCGGTCGGGAGCCTCTCCACGACCTCCGGATCGACGACCACGCTCACGACGACTCACGCCGGGAACGCGACCGTCTACGCGAACGCGACCCTCGACGGGAAGACCCTCGGCGGGTCGACGAGCGTCCGGGTCAATCCGAGCGGAAGCACGCCCGGTACCTCGAGCGGGACCCCGCTCGACCAGAACCCTCTCCTGTGGATCGCGATCGTCGTCGTCGTCATCGTGATCGTCGCCGCCGCGATCCTCATGCGCCGCGGACCGACCGACCCGGCCGCCCCGGCGACGACCGGGACGACGGCCGCCACGGCAACCACCGCGGAAACCCCGCCCAAGTCGCCGTAGGGGACCGGGGACCGCAGGCCGTCGGTTCGCCCTACGCGATGGCGGCGGGAGGCCGGCGGTGGCTCACGGGGGCCGTCGACTCGAGGGCAGACGGCTCGGTGGCCCCGCCGGTCGCCGTGAACCGGTCGTGGACGATCTCCTCGTAGGCCGAATCGAGGCGGCGCGACGCCTTCGCGCCGATCCACCCGGCCTGCTCGAGCTCCCGTAGGCCGGTGCGGAAGCGCATCGGCAGGTCGGGGTCGACCAGGACGTCCGCGCCCCGGACGATCTCGAACGCGGCGTGCGCGAGCCACGGGTCGGTGGCGAGCGCCTCCTCGAGGGTGCGGCGGAGGGCTCCGTCGAACTGGGCGGTCCGGGGCTCGAGCGGGAGGACGGCTCCGCCGAAGAGCCCCTTGAGCGCCGAGCCGAGGTCGTGGCCCGAGCGGAGCCGCATCGGCGGGAAGACGCTCGCCCGGAGCCCCCGCGGGCCCCGCAGCAGGGCGACCCAGAGGGGGAACCAGATCACGCGCACGCTCGGCGGCGCGGTGGGGGCGAGGAAGTACTGCTGGAGGACGTCCCGTTGGAGCGACCGGGCGGCGAGGTGGCCGTCGAGGGCCGTGACGACCTGATTCCCGACCCCCGAAAGCTGGTCGCGGAACAGTTCCCGCTCGGCGAGCCGTTCGGCCTCCGCGTGCTCGACGGCGGTGACGCGCCCGGTGAGGGCGACCACGGCCGCCCGCTCCCGCTCGTGGAGCGCCTCGAGGCGCTCCAGCGATTCTCGGATCGCCCGATGGGCGTCCCGGACCTCCGCGGCGGCCCGACGTCCCCGGACCTGGTGCCCGGCGGCGTCGGAGCCCCGGTCGAGCGACCGGGCGGCGAGGACGTCGGCGGTCCGCTGCTCGATGTTGCCGCGCGCGACGGTCGCCTGCCCGAGGCGGACGACCTCCGCCTCGCGCCGCACTTCGGCCTGGACCGCCGCGTGGAGCCGGTCGGACTCCCGCGTCAACTCGTGAAGGCCCCGGTCGAGCCGCCGCTTGCCGTCGGCCCGGATCGCATCGGTCTCGGCGTCCGAGTCCACCAAGGCGCCGCCGAGCCGCCCGGCGACCGCCGCCTTCAAGGTCTCGAGCTGCTGGAGGTCGGCGCCGAACCGGTCGAGCCACCGACCCATCTGCTCGACGGCGGCCGCGTACCAGGGAAGGTCGTGGCGGGCGGGGAGGAACCCCGGGTGGGGGGACTGGGGCTCCCGCCGGAATTCGGCTTGGGCGAGAACGTCGAACAGGAGCGGCGGGTCGACGGGGAGGAACCCCTCGACGGCCAGGACCTCCGCCCCCGGGTCCTCGGCGAACCGCGGGCGGAGCCCCTCGAGCGTAGTCAGAAGCTCCACGGGCGTCCCGGGTCGCTCGAGCGTCGCGTGGAGCGGGGCGAGCGGCGGGAGGAGCGAGTACCGGAACGTCCGTCGCCAGACGCCGGTCCCATCGAAGATCGCGACCCGGCCCGGCGTCGGGGCCGGGAGGACGACGAGCGGCCAGTAGACGTTCGCCACCGCCTCGACCGCTTCGGTCGGGCCGAGGTGGAGCCGCTGGGAGAGACCGGACCGCTCCGCCTCGACGCTGGCGAGGATCGTGGCGAGAACGACGGTGTCCGGGAGCTCGCGGGGCTGTCCGCCCCCGTCGACGCCGAGCGCGAAGCCGAGGGTCACCTCCCTCGGCCCGTCGGCCCCGTCGGCGAGCGGTGGGGCGCGGCCGGGTCGGGCGGGCCGGTGCCGGGCGGCGAGTGTTGAATTCGAGGGCATCGAAGGAACGAGGTTCCGCAATGCGTATAAATCCGCACTCCCAAATCCCGCGGGCCGTCCGTCCCGTGCGTCGGAACGGGGTCTGGATCCCGTGGTTCGTCGTCCCCGCTCCCGCGCGGCCGGACGTCCGAACCCGTGCCGGGCGCCGGGGGAGCCCGCCCGGTTCGCTCGCGAGGGCCCTCCCGACGGAATCGAGCCATTTATCCGACCCGCGCGAGTCCGGCCCCCGGGGGGAAGCGGGCTGGCGGAGGGACCCGGCGGCCTGTCGTTCGACCTCGTCGGGACCGGCACCGAACCGATCGCCCTCATCCACGGCTCGTGGTCGGACCGCTCGTCGTGGGATCGTCTCGTCCCGGTCCTCTCCGACGGATTCCGGATCTTCCGGTACGACCGCCGCGGCCACGGCGAGAGTCCCCCCGTCCCCGGGATCCGGTCGGTCGCGTGGGAGGCCGACGAGCTCGCCGACCTCCTGGTCGAGGCCGACCACTTTCCCGCCCATCTCCTCGGCATCTCCTACGGCGCCGCGGTCGCCCTCTCCCTTACGATCCGACGGCCCGAGCTGGTCCGGAGCGTGATCGTCCACGAACCTCCGCTCGTCGCGTGGCCCCCGATCGAGGAGCGCCCGGAGGTCCGCAGCGCGCGCGTCGAGCTCGACGCGTACGCGAAGAAGTTCCGTTCCGCCGTTCCCGACGACGCGGCCCGGGAGTTCGCGGAGCGGTTCGTCACGGGACCGGGCGGGTTCGGGCGGCTGCCGCCGGAGACGCAGGCCGCCTTCCGGGACGGCGCCCCGGCGTGGCCGGACGAGCTCTCGGCGCTTGAACGGGCCGACCTCGACCCGTCGCTCCTCGCGGGGATCGACCTCCCCGCGTTCGTCACGCACGGGGACGTCAGCCCGACCTACCTGGTCCGGATCGCCGAAGCGGTCGCCGACGCGCTCCCGAACGTCACCCGACAAACGCTCCGGGGAGCCGGCCACTTTCCCCACATCAGCCACCCCGCGCTGTACGGGGGCGCGGTGCTCACGTTCGCGCTCGAACGGAACGTCCCTTCGCTCTGACCGCGGCCCGCTTCGCGGCCGCGGCCTCGGCGGCCCGCTTCCGGTCGGTCCGACGCTGCTGGGCCGGGTCGAGCCAGTACCGGAGCTCGGTCGTGCGCTCGAACCCGATCCGCTCGTACACGCCTCGGCCTTGGGACGAGGCGTGGAGGGTGACGCGCGCGTAGCCGAGACGTCGGGCGAGGGCGAGCGCCCGCCGGACGATCGTCGTGGCGATCCCACGTCCCCGGGCCCGGGGGTCGGTGTAGACGGAGAGGACGTACGGCACCCGGACGTCGTCAAACCCGGGCCGGGGCTGGGACGGCTGGAACCAGACGGCCCCGCTGCCGAGGGGCCGCTGCTTCGTGTCCTCCGCGACCCAGGCGACCAGCTCCCCGGAGGCGATCCGCGGGACCAGCCACCCGACGTAGGCGGGCGCGTGGCGGGCGAGCGCCCGGGCCGGATGGTCGCCCATCTCGCGGAACATCGCGAGCCGGTGCGCCACCAGCAGGTCCGTGTCGGCGAGGGTGGCCCGTCGCACGACCACCGGTTCCTCGACGGGGTGGCGCGAACGCAACGGCATCGAAGCGGAACCGGCGCGCAGAAAATAAGCGTGCGCCTGATCTTGGGAAACGAAAGGGATCTCGGGAGCGATCTTTCGATTCGGAGGTTGGGAATCCGTCAGGGACGTGGTGGGGCTACCGACTTCGCAGGGAAGGTGATCCCGGGCGTGCCGACGTCACCGGGCCCGGCCTTCCGAGAGCGATCCGATTCCGCCGGTTCCGGGCCTAGACCGCCGGCTCGGGAGGCTTTTCGCGCCGGTGGCGGATGACGAAGATCAGGAGTGCCGCCCCGGTGGCCGCCCCCCGCGCCCAGGGCGATCCACTCCATGGCGTCCATCCAGGGGCCGGCCGACCCGGGCGAGGTTCCGGCACGGGCCGTCGGACCCTGGGCGTGCACTACGGGCCCGGATCCACTGGTGCCGGCGACGGAAAGGTTGGTCGCCGACGCGTTCCCCGCGTACCCGGGGGGTAGCGTGAACGCGATTTGGTAGGTTCCGTTCGGCAGGAAGAAGATGATGGAGCTGGTGACGGAGCTCTCCGTGGAGTTGAACCCGGTCGTTCGATTGGAAACCGTGACGCTCCAGTTCGAGCCCGCGGGGAGGCCGAACTCGATGAATACGATCGGGTACGTCTGCGGGTGGAACGTCACCGGGACGACAGTGGGGCTCCCGTTGACCGTCGCGGGACCGGGGTAGGTCGTAACGTACCCGGACGGCGAGAGGACCACGTAGCCGTAACTGCCGTTCGACTCCGCGTACGTGACGTTCTGGGAGAACGAAGTCTCCGACCCGCTCCCGAGGAGAACCCCCCAACCGGTCCCGGCCGGTAGACCGGATTCGTGGAAGATCAGCGGAAAGAGTTCGGGCGGCCCGAGGACGAAGGTCACCCCAACCGTCTCGTTCGGGGTGTCGACCGTCACGGCGCCTGAGGATCGATTCGTCGAGCCAACGTTCGCCCGATATCCGGACGCCGACGCGGTGAAGTTGTAGGTGCCCGGGGGAAGTCCGGAGGATCGGAGGGAGGATCCCGTCCCATTCAACCGAGTGCCGTTCAGGTCGACCGACCACGGGGTACCGGCGGGAAGACCGGTCTCATCGAATGCGAGGCTGAATCGGGCGCTTCGGTTGGTGACGAGAGCGAGGTTGGCGTTTTCGATGATCCTGGTCGAATTCTGCTGGACGAAGGTGATGACGCTGAGGTTCGCGGGGTTCCACGACGAATTCAGGCTCCCGAGGGCCGTGATCGCGGTCCACGTTCCGGCCGTCAGGGTCACCGGGTGGTTCTCCAGCGTCTCTCGGACGACCCACCCGATTTCGTGCGGGCCGTACCCATTGCTGACGTTCTGCTTTCCGATGTACTCGACGAGGTACGTGATCGCGTTGAACGAGCCGGTGATCGATGAGTTCACGTCGGCGAGGTCCGTAACGCCCCCGGGGGTGAAGCTGGCCGCCTGCACGATCGAGACGTTCCCCGGAAAGTTCGAGGCGTTGGAGATGGCCGCGGAGTACTCGGATTCCATCTGACTCGCCGAATTGGTCGCACCACACGTCGGTTGTTCGCCATCGAAGAAAACGTCGGGGTATCCGCAGACGTCGTAGAACGACCCCCGCTCGGCGGAGGTGTTGTCGGCCGGCTCGTAACTGTCGAGGCAGGGTCCGGATCCCGGCGCGAAGGCGCAGACGTGCAATTCGGCAACGGCAAGGACGTTGGGGCTTTCGTTCCGGCTGAGATTGAACAGGGCTTGCGACTCCGCAGGACAATGGATACACCAGACACCGGTGAACGCCTCCACCAAGACGGTTCGCGGATAGCTCGCGGCCGGTGCGGGGTGGGCCGGCAGCCTCCCGGGGGCCGGGATCCCGAGGTTCGCGCTCCCCGCGGCGGTGGGCGCAGGAAGCCCGGCGCCGGGATACCCGACGGTTCCAACCGCGGAAAGGACGACCGGCAGAAGCAGGAGGGTCACTACGGCCCCGAGCGCCGCGAGCTTTCGCAATCCCGGACCCGCGCGCACTGGTTCTCCAGCTCCTGTCACGGGGTCTCGGCCTTTAACATCCCCGACACTCGCCGATGCGCACGCCCGGACTCGTGGGTGGGTGGCCCGCAACTCCCCTGGGCCAACTGGGGTCGGATCCGGACGCCGAGCCCCGGGGCGGCCGGCAGAACGAAGATGGATCCCGCCCGACCGGTGGAAACGCGGTCGGGGAGCCGGGGGTCCTGGGGACGAAGGTGAGGGCCCGACTCAGAAGTGGTCGTTGCCGAAGGAGAAGCGACCCGGTTCGGGGACCGGGGAGGCGGGCCGGACGCATCGCCGATCCGACCCGAAGACACGGCGCCGTTCTGGCTGAGAGGAATCGGGCTCCACGACTCGGAGTCCGTGGCATCCCCGGGTTCGCGTCACCAGGTCGCCGATGTTCGACGCTAGTCGAGCTGTCGCCGGAACCGTTCGGCGACCTCGCGGGCGAGCCCGAGCAGTCGGACCGCCCGACCCTCGTCGACCGCGTCGACGATGAGCGAGATTTTCGGGGTCCCGACCCGGAGTTCGACCTGGCGACGGGCGTCGACCGGCTCCGGTCCGGGGGCCCGACGGCGGAGAAGGCCGGGGGGGTCGCGGAAGTCCATCCGGACCCGGATCGACCCGAGGTGCTCGGGGACGGAGAACATCGAGCGCTCGTGGACCGTCCGGCGCCATTGCCGGAGCCCGAACCCGCCCCGGCGACGCTCGACCTCCAGCCACGGCCCGAGGACGAGCTCGCGGTACGTCGCGTACTCCTGGACCCCTCGGAACGCAAGGTCGAGGTACCCGAGCAGGAACCCGAAGGCGACCGGACGGTCGTCGATCCCGGACCCGTCGAGCGGGTCCCAGGGTGGGTCCGGTTCCGCGGTCTTCGCCACGATTGGTTCCGTACCCCGGAGCGCAGTGGTCCTAGCCGGGGGTCCCCGGCGCGTGCTTCGTTGGGTCGACCGTCTGGAGGTAGATCTCCCCCGGCCCCTCGACGCGGAGCGCCTCGAAGCTGAGGGCGTGCCCCACGAGCCCTCCTCCGAGCGGCTGGTTGTAGGCGCGGACGGTGACCGAGGCGTCCTTCATCAGGAGCGAGCCGTGGTCGATGTCCATCGCCTCTTTCTCCGCGAGCGTGAACTTGAGGATGTTCCCGTGGCCCTGGAACGCGAACGTCCCCGGGCCCGTGAGGCGGTCCATCCAGAACCCGATCATCCGGCCGATCCGGCCGGTCCCCGCGACGTAGAACGTCTCGTACCCGATCCCGTTCGTCGCGAGCAGCAGCGAATGTTCCGCGACATCGACCCCCTTCCCGGCGTCGAGGGTGACGACCCGGGTCTCCCCCGGGCGGAACCGGCTGAACGCGACGTAGCCGGGTCCGGTGTACTCGTGGAGCTGGAACGGGAGTCCGCCGACGAGGGTCCGCTTCATCGCGCCGAGGACGCCCCCTTGCGTCATCCATCGGATTCCGAAGCCGATCGTCGGGTCGGAGAAGACCATCAGCCCCCCCTCGCAGAAGATCTGCTCGCCCGGGCCGAGCGTGGCGAGGGCGACTGGGATGAACTCCCCCTTCACCTCGACCTGCATCGACGTCACTCCCCGCTGTGCACGAGGACGGTGCCCGGGCCGGAGAGGTCGAGGACCGGGACGGGGACCGACCCCGTGGACGACATCGTCGGGGACGCCAACCAGTCGACCCGGAGCTGGACCGTGTTGGCGGACGCGAGGAGTCCGACGACGCTCGTCCGCATCGCCTCGCCGGGTTTCAGGTCGAACGAAAGGATGTTGCCGTACGACTGGTAGACGATGGTGCCGGGGCCCGTCAGCTCGTCGGCGAACAGGTACGTCACCGGTCGCTGGCCGTTCGCGTCGGGGTACGGTGCCGGATACTGCGCGAGCACCATCGGGAAGTAGCGGACCGTCTCGTCGAAGCAGATTAGGTGCCCGTCGCGGAGGCGGATCGTCTGCCCCGGTGCGAGCTGCATCACCCGAATCTCGCCCCCTTTGTCCCGCGAGAACGAGACGTGGCCGGGTCCCTCGAACTCGGCGAAGAAGTAGCTCTCCTCGCTGTCGCCGAGGGCGTGCATCCCCATCAGGTGCGAGCGGCTGACCCCGAGCGACTTCATCGTCCGCCGGTGGACCTGCACCTGGTGCTCCTTGTACAGCATCAGGCCGTGGGCGGCGAGCACCTTCTCGCCGGGCCGAAGGCTCACGAGGACCGCGGGCGCGATCCCGCCCACCGAGTCGGCCTGCACGGAACGCTCCTACCCCACCGGCCGGTCGTCGACGGCGAGCGCGTACGCCCCACCGCAGTATTCGCAACGGGCGTAGCCGCCCTCGATGTTCTTCGCCTCGATCTTCGCGCCGCACCCCTTGCAGCTCAGGTCCTGCAGGGACGCGCGGCTGATCGTGACCTCGGTCCGCTTCTTGACGAACTCCTCGGGGACGGGCATCGTTCTCTTTCCTCCTTCAGAAGTGGGGTGCTTTCGGGTCGATGCTTTGGATGGCGACCCTTCCCGGGCCGGTCAACTCGAGGACCTCGTACGCCTCGAGCTTGCCGAGAAGACCGCCGCCGAACGGGAGATTCACCGTCTTGGCCGCGACGCCGCCGTCCTTCCACAGGAGTCCGCCGAGGTCGACGTGAATGACCTCGTGGGGGGCGAGGGTCATCGAGATCACGTTCCCGTACCCGTGGATGGCCACCTGGCCGGGTCCGGTCAGCCGGTCCAGCCAAAGACCGGCCATGCGGCCGGGGCGGTGGGTCCCTTTCACGTACTCCATCCCGTACTGGATCCGGGCGTCGGCACAGAGGAGCGACCCCTCGGCCACGTCGATCGTCTGGCCCGGGGGGAGCTCGAGGATCCGGACCTCCCCGGTCCCGTCGCGCGAGAGCCCGACGTGCCCGGGACCAGTGAACTCGGTCAGGAAGTACGGGATTCCGCCGACCGTCGTCCGCTCCAGGGTCTGGAGAAGTCCGCCGCCGGCGATCGTCTTGCGCGAGACCGAGACGGGAGGGTCCTTGAACAGGAGGATTCCGTGCTCGCAGTAGATCGATTCGTTCGGGGCGAGCGTGGCGAGGACGGTCGGCACGAGCCCCGGCAAGCACTCGAGTTCCACGGTCGTCGGTCGGTCGAACCCGTGGTACTATGAGAGAGTTTCTTTGCGGGCGGCCCGGGCCCGCCGTCGCGGGGACTTCGACGGTCGCGGGACCGTGCCGAGGAGGTCCATCACGCCGGTACCGAGCCACTGGCCTCCGTCAACCGCGAGCACCTGTCCCGTGATGTACGCCGCCTGGGGGCTGCACAGGAAGGCGACGGCGTCTGCGATCTCCTCCGGGGTGCCAAAGCGCCCGAGCGGGATTCCCCGGGTCACGGCCTCCACGACCTTGGGGTCGGTCCAGAGCCGGGCGTCGGTCCCCTCGGTCCGGACCGGCCCAGGCGCGACGGCGTTGACCCGGATCCCGTGCGGCGCCCATTCGACCGCCAGGGTCCGCGTTAGGGCGACGACCCCGGCCTTCGCCGCGGCGGAGTGGGCGGTCCCGGGACCGGCCATCCAGGCGTACGAGGCGACGATGTTCACGATGCTCGACCGGCGGCGGGCCGCGAGGAGCGGGAACGCCGCACGACTTACGAAGAACGTTCCATCCAGGACGATACCGGCGACCGCCCGCCATCCGTTCGGCGAGATCGCTTCGGCGCGGGCGATGAAGTTCCCCGCGGCGTTGTTGACGAGGACGTCGAGCCGACCGAACTCCGTTCCGACTCGCCCGATTAATCGGTCCACCTGGCCGGGATCCCGCACGTCGGTCGGAACGGTGACAATCCGCGCCCCCGCGCGGCGAAGCGCGCCGCTCCCCGAGGAGAGGTGAGCTTCGGAGCGGCTCGCGAGGACCAGATCGTAGCCGTCGGCCGCGAGACGTCGGGCCGTCGCGAGCCCGAGGCCCGTGCCGCCTCCCGTCACCAACGCGACCGGGCGCCGAGAGGCGGTCGCACGGGGCCGTTCTGTCACCGGCGCCCTCCCCGCCGCTCGGCCCAGGTGGTCGGATGGTCGGGCATCGAATTTCGACACCCCGAGTCTGATCATAGCAGATAGCGGACCGGCTCGGCTGGAGGACTCCGGCGTCTCACCCCGTACGCGTCCTCGGGAGTCTCGCAGTCGGTGGCGAGACGGCCTCCCTAAGTACAGAACCATTTTCAGGACCTTATGCCACGGCCGATTCGACGGTGGCGGCCGACTTCCGGTTCGGCCCGAGCCTCGGCGCTCGTTGTCGTGGTCCTGACGGTCGCTTCGGTCCTCCCGCTCGTGGCCGCGGGGGGGAATCCGGCGGGCCTCCCGACCCGCAACCGCGGTCCCTCGGGCCTCGAACCCGCTGGGGTCGCTTCCCGGAACGAACTATCGGTGGCCCCGCTTTCCGCTCCGCGAGCGACGGCGAGCGGCCTCCCGCCGGGCGGCCTCGTGATCAACCCCAACGAAACGTATACGTCGGAGCCCGCGCCGATGGGGATTACCGATTACGGGGTGACTCCGAGCGGCATCGGCTACTCGTACGCGACCCCGCTCGTCCAGGGCACCGCGACAATCGACCAGCTGGCGGTGGACCAGCGAGACTCCGGAACGAACATGACGTTCCAACTGAACGTCGTGGACGTCCTGACCAGCGGGTCGTCGACGTATGCGTTCTGGATTCAGGACGTGGCGTACTTTGACACGAATTCGCAAGTGATCACGTGGGAGGACAATGTCTGGAACCTCTCGGCGGGGACGGGAGAGCTGTACAGCTCTAGCGTCGCGGGAAACGGCACGGTGAGCTCGAACGTCTACTACTCCGACGTGGCGTACGGGTACCCGGGCTCGAACGTCGTCCTCTCCGAACCGCTCACCTTCACGGCTCGAGTCGTCTCGACGAACGCGTCCGGCAGTCCCTGTGTTGCGTTCGAGTATGACGACGGTTCGGGTTGGGTCACGTTCGACAACGTCACGTTCCCGTTCACGACGGTCGGGGTCAACGAAGGGTTCCTGGTCGACGGATTCGCCTACACGCCGCTCGGCGGGTACTTCGACGCCGAGTGGGACCTCAGCGGACCGGGCGGTGGGCTCTCCCAGACGGCGGTCTCCGCGAACGTCAACCTCAGCCTCTCCGTCTGGAACGGCCACAACTTCCAGGGCGTGCGGGCGGCGTACGACCACGGCAGCAACACGGCCGAGCGGATCTCCAACGTAGTCGAGACGGTCAGCGCGGGAAACGGCTCGGGCGAGCTGGTCACCCACGCGACGAACGGGAGCGGACAGCTGGGTGGCCTGTTCGGACCGGGGACCACTTCGACGCTCCGGGTCGCAACCGGTTCGGTCGAGGCGGCGACCCTAGTCGTGAACGGGGCCGATGTCCCCTACATCGGCGGACTCGCGAACATGACCCTCGCCCCGGGGAACTACTCCATCGGGCTCGAACTGAACGGGACGATCGTGGGGTCGACGAACGTCACGCTCGTCCCGGGGGAGTTCCGCGCCATCACCCTCGTGCCCGTGCCACTCTACGAGGTGGAGTTCATCTCGAACGGCCTCCCGGCGGGGCAGTACTGGTCGGTGAGCGTGGGCGGGGTCCCGCTCGCCGGAGCCCTCGGGGAGCTGTCGACGCAGTTGCCGGCCGGGAACTACACGTACCGGGTCGGAGGAGTTCCGGGGTACTCCCTCGCCGCGTACACGAGCCGGACCCAGGTCGGGTCGGGGTCGACGATCGTGCAATTGGATTGGTTCCTGACCGTCTACCCGTCCGAGTTCGTGGCCCAGAACGACCCGGGCGGGGTCCGCTGGAGTGTCTTGATCGATGGACAGACGATCTCGGGCACATCGAGCATCCTATTCGTCTCCCTCCCGAACGGCTCGTACCCGTACACGGTCACCACCTCCCGTGCGGTCACGCTCTCCCCGGCGAGCGGGGTCGCTCCCGTGGTCGGCGCTCCTGCCTTCGTCGACGTGTTCTTCGCGGTCTCCCCAGGAGAGCTCTACGGATCCGTCTTCCCGGCGACCTCGTCGCTGACGGTCGCCGGGGTCGCCACGAACCTCACCAACGGCCAGTACTCGGCGTCGTTCCCGGCGGGGAACTACACGGTCGATGCGACGCTGGCCGGATACCTGCCGTTCCAAGCGAACGTCTCCCTGGGAGCCGGGACCGTCACGGCCCTCAACATCACGCTCGCGCCGAAGCCGGCCCCCGGGCCCGGTTCGACCCCGACCTCGACGACCTTCGAGGGACTCGGGACGACCGACTGGGCGCTCGTCGGAGCCGTTGGGATCGCGGCGGTGGGGCTTGTCGTGGTTGCCGCGCGACGTCGGCGGGGACCCGGGGCCGGCCCCTCGAACTAGACGTCCCCCCTTCGCATCTCGCGCCCGTTCCCTCCTCGGGCCGGAACCCGAGACGCCGCGTTCCAGCCGGAACGACCCGGTTCGGCTCCGACGGGACTTTCGGGAGGGAAGACCCCGAACGGAATCTGCGGCGGATGGGAGCGGGCTCGGACCGACGGGCGGAGGAGGACGAGCCCCACCACCGAGAGGATCCCGAGGACGAGCGCCAAGGGGTCGCTCGCGACCACCAGGAGGACCTCCCAGGGAACGAGGATCGCGATGAGTCCCGTGGCGAACGCGAGCGCCGACCACTCCGCGTCGTCGCGTCCGATCCCGCGCCCCACCAGTCCGAGGATGGCGAGCTCCCCCGCCGCGAGGACCGCCGCATCGAGAACGGGCGGGAGGCGGGTGAACGGCAGGATCGAACCCGCCACAATCCACAGTGGGAACCAGCTGCCGCCGAGGATCGCGAGCCGGGTCGGGCTCGTTTTCGAGGCGCCGGGCCGGGGAGCGAGGAGCCCGGCCGGCGCCCGATACGCGAGGGCGACGAGCACCCCCACGACCGCCAGGAAGAACAGCGTCTGGGCGGCGTCGGGGTGGCTTCCGACCAGGATCGAGAGGAGCACGACATCGGCGACGAAGGCGATCGCCGCCAACCGGAGCCCGCGCGTTCCGACGAGCGGTCGCCCCTTGGTCTCCGGGTAGACGAGGCCGAGGATCAGCAGGGGCAGCGCGATGCTGTAGACGGCGTGGAAGACGGTCAGGCCCGAGACCCAGACCCAGTTCACGCCGAACAGCCGACCGTACGCGCCGAGGATCCCGACCGGGCTCCCGCCCGCCTCGAAGAAGGTGTGGACGGCGAGTCCCTCTTCGGCGATCCCGTAGGCGGCACCGAGCAGGAGGACCGACGCCCATCCTTTCTTCCACCGGACCACGGCTTCGCGGATGAGGAGCGCCCCGGCGGTGTAGAGGGCCGCGTTGAGCGCGAGCTGGAGGGCGAACCCCGCCGGGTTGAGCGCGATCGCCGTCGCCGAACTCGAGCCCGTGAGGTACTCCGGGATCCCGGGGGTCAGAAGGAGAAGGAGGAACAGCGGGCTCTTCCACCAGCGGGGTCGGGTGGGGGTCGGCCGGGGCGGAAGGACCTGGGGGTCGGTCACCAAGGGACTCGTCCGGGGAATCCGATATTAGAACCCCTCCGGAGGATTGGTGGGTCGGATGCGCGAGAGTTCGCCACGCCGATCGAGGGTACGACGCCGGTCAACACCACCGTCGTCGGGGGTTTCCGTCGGACTCGACCTCGCGGGGAGCGAAGGGCGCCGAACTGGATTCTGTCGACTCGAACCCGGGGGCCGCACGGAGACGGCCGTTCTCCACACCGACGCCGAGATCGTCGCCGCCGTAGCGCGGTCGGCGCCCGATGTGGTGAGCATCGACGCCCCCCTGTTCCTTCCGAAGGGTCGACTCAGCATCGAGACCCCCGGGCCACCCCATCTTCGGGCCTCGGACCGGTTCCTCCTGAGGCTCGGGATCCGCTTCTTCCCGATCTCCCTCGGTCCCATGCGGGCGCTCACCGCCCGGGGGATCCGTCTCCGGGCCCTCCTCGAAGCGGACGGGTTCCGGACGATCGAGGGGTACCCTGGGGCGAGTCAGGACCTTCTCGGGATCCCGCGAAAGGGCGCCGGGGTCGATGCGCTCCGGGCGGGGCTGGTCCGGAGCGGGCTCTGGGGCGGCATTGAGGACGACCGGACGACGCACGACGAACTCGACGCGACGTCGGCCGCCTACCTCGGGGACCGCTACTTGGCCGGCGACTTCGTCGCCGTGGGCGACCCCTCGGAAGGTTGGATGGTACTGGCCCCGAAGGCGGCGGTCCTCGCACGGTTCCGCGCCGGGAAGGCTCAAACTGGGCGTTCGGTCTCCCCTCGCCCGGGCCGACGATGACGTTCGAAGACCTGTATCGGGAGGGGCGACCCCCGTGGGACATCGGCCGAGCTCAGGCGGAGATCGTCGCCTTGCTCGACTCGGGAGCGGTCGTTCCGCCGGTCCTCGACGTCGGATGCGGCACCGGGGAGGCCGCCCTCGCGTGCGCCCTCCGCGGCCTGGAGGTCCGCGGGGTGGACGGCGCTCCGACCGCGATCGCGCTCGCCCGGGAGAAGGCCAAGGTCCGGGGGTTGTCGGTCCCGTTCGACGTCGCCGACGCGCTGGCGCTCGGGTCGCTCGGGACGACCTACCGCACGGTCCTCGACTGCGGCCTGTTCCATGTCTTCGAGGACGAGGAACGAACCCGGTACGCCGCGAGCCTCTTCGAGGCGCTACGTCCCGGGGGCTCGGCGTACTTGCTGTGCTTCAGCGACGCCGAACCGAACTGGGGCGGACCGCGGCGGGTCCGGGCCGACGAGTTTGCGCCGGTGTTCGCCGACCGGTTCGTCGTCGCGGACGTCCGCCCCGCGACGTTCGAGACCAACCTCCGCGACGAGCGGGTCCAGGCCTGGCGGGTCCGCCTGGACCGACGCCCGTACCGGGTCGGGACCGGACCGGCCGCCGCCCGTTAGCGATCCGACTTCGCGGCCGGGGTCGCGCCGATCTGCTCGGCCAGGAACTCGGCCGCCCGGCCGTAGGCGGTCTCGCGGTTCGCCCGGCCGGCGATGCCGTGCCCCTCGTCCTCGAACATGAGGAGCTCGACGGTGCGTCCCAGGCCCCGGAGCGTGGTGACGATCTGCTCCGCCTCGCGCGCGGGAACCCGCGGGTCGTTCCGGCCGTGGATGACCAGGAGCGGGGCGGTGATCCGGGCGGCGTGGTGGACCGGGGAGATCGACGTGAGGAACGCGCGGTCCCGGTCGAGTCGGCCGTACTCGGCCTCCCGCACCGCGCGGCGCCACGGTCCGGTCTCCTCGAGGAACGTGACGAAGTTGGCGATCCCGACGATGTCGACGCCGGCGCCGAACAGTTCCGGATACGTGGCGAGCGAGGACAGGACCATGAACCCGCCGTAGCTCCCGCCAACGATCCCGACGCGGCCCCGCTCGGCCCGACGGCGGCCGACGAGGTGCTCGACGAGGTCGTGCAGGTCCCGGACACTGTCCATCCGGCGCTCGACGTCGTCCAGGTGGACGAACGTTCGCCCGTATCCGGTCGAGCCGCGCACGTTCGGGACGACGACCCGCCACCCCTCGGCGACGAGGAACTGGCGGAACCGGTTCAGGCCGGGGCGCGCTTGCGCCTCGGGGCCCCCGTGGACCTCGAGGATGGTGCCCCGGACCGGGCCGACCGGCTCATACTCCCAATAGGGAACGACCACCCGGTCGGACGCCGGGCACGTGCCCAGCTTCGGCGGACTCGTCCGCACGGGGACCGGGCGGGCCGACGTCGTGAGGCGACGGGGCTTGCCGGTCTCGACCGAGCGGCGGTACACCTCGATCCCGTCCACGGAGGAGAGGTCGTGGGTGAACGCGGTTCCGTCCGGAGCCCACGAGACGTGGCTGACCACGCCATGAGGGGAGGTCGGGAACGGCCGGTCGGTCCCGGTCGACGGCTCGTACAGGTGGAGCTCGGACCACCCGTCCCGGTTCACCGCGAGGAGCACCAATCGGCCGTCGGGGCTCGTCCGGACCAGTTCGACGTCCCCCGGGTACTCGCGAAGGAACTCGTGGCCGCTCCGTCCGGGGCGGTACCGGACCAGGGCGGCGAACTCCCGACCGGGGTTCGCGGCCGCGTACACCGCATCCGGGGCGAGGTCGGCCGCGAACACCGACTCCTCGGTGTCGTGGGGGTTGAGATGGGTGACCCGGTCGCCCTCCCGCAGGAGGAGGTCGACGTCGAGGTTCGTGGTCATCCGGCCGATGAGGACCCGGTCCGCGTCGGCGGCCAGGACGTCGTGGAGGGCGTCTCCCTGGAGCAGAAGTTGGGGGGTCGGGTTCGGGACGTCGACCGGGATCGACGAGACGTCAAAGAATCGGGGGTCGCGGGCGTTCGAGGCGAAGAGGTACTCCCGTCCGTCCGGTCGCCACCGACCGGCCGAGTGGATCACCTTGGGGGAGTCGGTCAGGGGGCGGAGCGACGCCTTCGGCGAATCGATCCCGTTCAGGAGGGCCAGCTGCCAGTGCTCGTCCCCGCCGGCATCGACGGTCACGATCGCGTTCGGGGCAGTAGGCGAGGCCTGCACGGTGCCGACGCGGCGCCGGACGGGCGAGATCGGGACCGACGTGCCGCCGCCGGCGGAAACCCGGAACGCTTGCGGGAGCTCCCCGGGGTCCGCGAGGTAGAGGACCGACTCCCCGTCGAACGACATCGACGGGCTGTACGAAGCGGCGACGTCGAACCACGTGCGCAACCGATCCCGGAGCGAACCCGGGCCCGACTCGGCCATTGGAAGTCCGCGACACGGGAGGGCGGATAAGCCCCCCTCCGCATCGGGGGTCGAACCCCAGCCCCGCCGGGCGCGACGACATAAGGGCGGGACGCTGGCAGGGTCGATGGCGCGAACCGGCCGGCTCGGTCGGAGCGAGGCGGAGTTCGACCGGGAGGCGGCCGGCTACGACCGGACCGCGGTCGAGACGATGCCGGGGTACGACGAGCTCCACCAGACCCTCCTCTGGGGGGTCCCGTTCGCGCCGACACGCCGATTCCGGGTTCTCGAGCTGGGGGTCGGGACGGGGACGCTCGCGGTCCGGATGCTCGCGCGGTTTCCCCACGCCGAGCTCGTCGGCGTCGACCTCTCCCGACGGATGATCGCGCTCGGGCGAACGAAGCTCCGGCGGTTCCGGGACCGGGTCACGCTCGTCCAGGGCGACCTCGCCGAGTTTCCGGACGCGGAGAAGTACGACGCGGTCGTCTCCTCCCTCGCGATCCACCACCTCGAGGACGCCGCGAAGTGGAAGCTCTTCCGGAAGGTCCGCCGGTCCCTCGCGCCGGGCGGGTACTTCGGGGACGCCGACGACCATCTTCCCGAGGACCCGGTGTTCGACTCCCGGTTCGGCCAGGTGGCCCAGGAACTGAACGGTCGGCCGACGTCCCAAAGCTTGCAGAGGGTCTGGCACGAGCACGAGGCGTTCGACCACCCGTGCACCCTCTCCGAGGAACTCCGGCGGCTCGAACGGGCCGGGTTCGCTCACGTCGATGTCCCCTGGCGGTTCTTCGGACAGGCGGTCGTCTGGGCCTATCGGTAGCCCGCCGCGACGCGTTCGTCGTAAGCCTTTTCTTCTCGCCCCGACCTCGGACGATTGCGGCCGGGATGGGGTAGTTTGGCCTATCCTGGGGGACTGTGGATCCCTCGACCCGGGTTCAAACGAGGACGGGGCCCACCCCCGCTCTCGGAGACTCTCGGTCCCGGCCCTACCGGGTCTTCCGGCGGCGGCTCCCGCCTTTCGTAGGTTTCTCCGACGGGAGGGCGGACGCTTGGAACAGCGCGTCCAACGCCTCGGGAAGTCCAGAGAGGGAATAATCGGCCCAGGCGGCACCCCACCGCTTCAGGTCGTCCGGGCTGAGCGTCCAGCTCTGCAGCCGCGAGGCGCGGGCGACGGCGACGACCCCCTCGACCGACTGGGCGGCCTCGAGGTCGAACCGGGAATCGCCGACGAGGACGAGAGGAACCCCGGGGTACCGTCGGCGGTACTCGGCGAGGTGCTCCCGCTTCGTGCCCTGACCGGAGCCGAGGACGTCCTCGAACCAGTACCGGAGCCCCTCCCGCTCGAGAACCAGGTCGGCCATCTCCCGCTCGGCTCCCGTCGAGACCGCCAGGGTCCATCCCGCGCCGGCGAGCCGCTTGAGGGTCCGGGGCATCTCCGGGAACGGCTTCGCGATCGCGTACGCCTCCTGCACCTTGCGCATGTGGAACGTGCGCGCGACCGAGCGCCGCTCGTCGTCGGTCGCGTTCCGGTAGAGCTGCGAGAGTTGGGCCTCGAACGGCATCCCCGTCGTCGCGAGGTAGTGGAGACGTCCCTCGGCCTCGGGGGTGCCGAACGAGTCGAACAGGAGCTTGCCGGCGAGTTCGCTGATCGGACCCATGTCGTCGAGGAGGGTCCCGTCGACGTCGAAGATGACCGCCCCGCGCGCGAGCTGCGTCGGCTCGACCGGAGGTTGGTCCTTCAGGACGACCCGGGAGATCTCGGCGAACTGCGAGGTCGCGCCGCCGGCCATCGGGAGCGGGGCTCCGCCCTCGGGAGCCTCCGTCGCCGGGTCGGATTCGGGGGCACGCCGGGCCATCGGCCCCGCCGAACCGATTCGGGGGATAAGCGGACCGGGGCGGGGCGACGGCCGACCTTTTCCCCCGCCCGCCCTCCCGGGAAACGACGTCCATGCACCCGAGCCGCGTGATCCACGGTCGACGCTCGATGTTGCTCGCCGGCCGACGGATCGTTCTCGGGGTCTCGGGCTCGATCGCGGCGATCGAGACGCCACGGATCGTTCGCGAACTGATCCGCCACGGCGCGGAGGTCCGGGCGGTGCTGAGCCCGGAGGCGACCCGGATCGTCAGCGAGGAGGCGCTCGCGTTCGCGACGGGGCACCCGACCATCGTTCGGCTCACCGGCGACGTGGAACACGTCAGCCTCCTCGGACCGGGGGAAGACCGGGCCGACCTCCTCCTGATCGCGCCGGCGACGGCGAACACGATCTCGAAGATCGCCCACGGGATCGACGACACCGCGGTCACGTCCTGCGCCTCGGTCGCGCTCGGCGGGGGCGTCCCGATCCTGGTCGCCCCAGCGATGCACGCCCACATGGGTCAGAATCCGGCGGTCCGCGGGAGCCTGGAGCGGCTCGTCTCGTGGGGCGTCGGCATCGTCCGCCCGGATTCTGCCGAGGGGGAGGAGAAGCTCGCCTCCCCGGAGGAAGTCGCCGCCGCGGTGCTCCACCGGCTGGCCACCGGCCCGTGGGCGGGCAAGAACGTGGTGGTGATCGGCGGAGCGAGCCGCGAGTCGATCGACGACGTCCGGTCGGTCACGAACGAGAGCTCCGGGGAGACGGCGGTCCAACTCGCCGTCCAGGCGCACTACCGGGGCGCCACGGTCGAGCTCTGGAACGGAGCGATGCAAGTCCCGGTCCCGCGGTTCCTGCCTACGTACCCTTGGCGGAGCGTCGGCGACCTCCGGGCGCTGGTAGCGGCCCGGTCGACGGCGCTCGGAGTCGCGGATGCGGTCCTTGTGCCGGCGGCGCTTTCGGACTTCACGCTGGATCGACGCCCCGGCAAGATCGCCTCCCGGGGGGCCGACGTCCTCCGGCTCGAGTTGCGGGCCGCCCCGAAGATCCTCCCCGAGCTTCGGCGGGCGGTCCCGGCGCCTCACCGATTGATTGGGTTCAAGCTCGAGTCCGGGCGCGATGGCCCGGCCCTCGAAACGGAGGCCCGGCGTTCGCTTCGGGAGAATGGGCTCGATTGGGTCGTCGCGAACGACCGGGCGTCCCTTGGGGCTCCCGAAACGCGGGTCGCGCTAGTCGGGCCGAGCGGCCCGGCGCGTTGGCTTTCCGGGACGAAACCCGAGGTCGCCGGACGACTCTTGGACCTTCTGGGTCCGGCCCTGTCGAGGCCCTCGCGGGCCCCCGCCTCGCGGTCGAAACGGGCGTCCCCGGAGGAGCCGGCGCCTCGGCACCGGGCCGCCACCCGCCGACAGATCCGGCCCCGGGCCCCCTGACGCGGCCGGGCATCGTTCGCATTATTACCCCTCCCGCCTCGGCGAGCCCGAGAGGGACCGACCGATGGTAAAGCTCGCAGAGTGGCGGGGCAAGGAGATCTTCCGAAAGTACGGGGTCCCCCTGCCGAAGGGGCACGTCGTCCGCTCGCCCTCCGAGGTGGCGGCGGCGCTCCAGTCTGCCGGAATCCCCCTTCCGTGCGTGGTCAAGGCCCAGGTTCTCGCTGGGGGTCGGGGAAAGGGCGGCGCCGTGCGCTTCGCCTCGACCGTCGCGGAGGCGGAGGCCGCCACGCAGGCGATCCTCGGGCTCGAATTCAAGGGCGAGGTCGTCCGGGAGGTCCTCTTGGAGGAGAAGCTCCCGATCGCGAAGGAGCTCTACGTCTCCCTCACCCTCGACCGGAGCCGCCGGCTGCCGCTGGCAATGGCAAGCGCGCAGGGTGGGGTCGAGGTCGAAACCGTCGACGAATCGGCGATCGTCCGGGTCCACGTCGACCCATTCCCAGGTCTCCTTGGATACCAGAAGCGCCAGCTCATCGCCGCGCTGGGTGTCACGGGCCCCGTCGCCCGGTCGGTCGACTCGCTTCTCGACCTTCTCTGGAAGATCTTCGAGGAGGAAGACGCGGAGCTCGTCGAGATCAATCCCCTCGCGGTCGTCGGCGACCGGGTCGTGGCGCTTGACGCGAAGGTGATCATCGAGGACGACGCGTCGTTCCGGCACCCGGAGTTTGCCGACGTCAAGGACGACCGGACCCCGCTCGAGGAGATCGCGCGGGAGAAGGAGATCGCGTTCGTCCAGCTCGACGGCAACATCGGCGTCATCGCGAACGGCGCGGGTCTCACGATGGCGACCCTCGATGTCCTCGCCGAATTCGGTGGGAAACCCGGGGTCTTCCTCGACCTCGGGGGCACCGACGACCCGAAGAAGGTCACCGAGGCGTTCCTGCTCATGGCCCAGGCGAAGCCGAAGGCGGTCTTCCTGAACATCTTCGGAGGCGTGACGCGCTGCGACACCGTCGCGACGGGTCTCGTCGAGGCAATGCGCCAGGTTCCACCCGACGCCAAGTTCCCGCTCGTGGCCCGGATCCGGGGTAACAACGAGGCCGAAGGGGTCGCGATCCTCCGCGCGGCCGGCGTCACGTCGCTCTCCGACCTGAAGGAGTCGGTCCAGGCGGTCGTGGCGGCGGCGGGAGGGCCGGCATGAGCGTCCTGGTCGACGCCGAGACAAAGGTCCTCGTCCAGGGGATCACCGGCCACCAGGGCACCGTCCACACCCGCAACATGAGGGCGTTCGGCGCGCAGGTCGTCGCCGGCGCGACGCCCGGGAAGGGCGGCCAGTCGGTCGAGGGGGTCCCCGTGTTCAACTCCGTCGAGGAGGCGGTCCGGAACACCGGGGCGAACGCGACCTGCATCTTCGTGCCGGCCCCCTTCGCGAAGGACGCGTTCCTCGAGTCGGTCGACGCCGGCATCCGCCTCGCCGTGATCGTGACGGAACACATCCCGTTCCACGACATGCTGACGATGTACCATTACGGTCGGTCGAAGGGCGCCCGGATCATCGGGCCGAACTGCCCGGGGATCGCCGCGCCGGGGAAGTCGAAGGTCGGGATCATCCCGAACGTCGTCTTCCGTCCTGGCCGGGTCGGGGTCGTGAGCCGGAGCGGGACCCTCACGTACGAGATCGTGAACGGGATCAAGGAACGGGGGCTCGGGCAGTCCACCTGCCTCGGACTGGGGGGAGACCCGGTCGTTGGCACCTCGTTCGTCGACGCCCTTCCCCTGTTCGAGAAGGACCCGGACACCGACCTCGTCGTGCTCGTGGGGGAGATCGGCGGGACGGCCGAGGAAGATGCCGCCGAGTTCATCGGCCACCACTTCACGAAGCCCGTCGTCGCCTACGTTGCGGGCCGCTCCGCTCCGCCTGGCAAGCGCATGGGGCACGCCGGGGCGATCATCGCTCGCGGCAAGGGGACGGCCGAGAGCAAGTTGACGGCATTGCAGGCGGTCGGAGCCCACGTGGCGAAGTTCCCGTACGAGATCCCGGCGCTCGTCGAGCAGTACCTCCCGAAGCCGTCGGGCCGATGAGCAGCGACGTCTGCGTCATCCCCGAGTGCGGGGGCGAGGCGGTCCGCCACCTCGCCGTCGCCGAGGCGCGTCGGGCGTTCGAGCAGATCTCCGACAAGGGCCGGAGCGCGGCGCTCTGCAAGGTCCACTACAAGGAATGGAAGAAGGCGACGAAGAAGGACCGCCAGCTCGACCGGCTCGGCGGGGGCCGGATCGGCTCGGGCTCGAGCGGCTCGGGGGCGGGTGCGCCCCGCCCCTGAGCGAAAGGGTTCGCGCGTTAGCCTACTGCTTCCGCATCTTCTGCGCCCGCATGCGCCGGCGCATCCGCTTCTTGCGCCATTTCCACCGCATGTGGCCGCGCTTCTTCCATACGCGCGAGCTCCGTTTCATCCGATCTCGTCCGAAACGGCCCGCCCTACCGTCCCCCCTTTAAAAGGGTTGCCCGACGGAGCACCGTCGACGGCGGCGGCCGACGGCCGTTTATCCATCGGACCCTGCTCGTACTCGCGATGGTGGACGACGCCGACCTCGAAACGAACGTCCTCGAGTTCGTCCTCAAGTCGTTCCAGTTCGACCGGACCGAGACCGTTGGGGAGGTCGAGTACGCCATCTTTCACCGGACGGAGACCGAGAGCGAGTCGCAGTTCCGGCCCAAGCTCGTCAAGCTCGTGCTCGCCGTCCCCAAGGCCTGGATCGTCCACGACCTCGCCTCGGACCTCATGCTGATCGCACCCGATGGAGTTCACCCCGGGCATCGCGGGAGCGGAACCGCCGTGGAGGCCGCGGCGGAGAAGACCGAGTTCTCCGAGCAGGGGGTCGACTGGGTCCGGTTTCCTCGTCCGAATGGCGGTTGGGTGTACGTCCCGAAACGGGACGCGGCGGCGTGGGGTTCGGGCGCCTTGGGCTCGCTTCCCTAGGGCCGCTCTCGCCCCTCCGACGATTCGTGGGATGCGATCCTAGCCGACGCCCATCTCGGCGAGCTTCTCCGGCAGGTACGTGTCCGTCACGTAGTTGAGGCCGTACTTCGCGAGCGACTGCTGCTCGGCCTTCTTGCCGTTCTTCAGCATGAGCTCGATCTCGCTCCGCCACTCGGCGGTCTTGAACCGGGGGTCGGTGAGCTCCGCCTGGAGGGCCCGGACGTCCTGGTCGGTCAGGTTGTCCGAGGGAAGTTTGTAGTTCTCGATGTCCGACGCCGTGACCCCGAGGAACTCGGCCTGTGGGGTCGCGAGGTACTGGGAGATGTGGGCGGTCTTGATCGCGCCGTAGGCGACGCTCGCGAAGATCCGGAACGACCACGGGTCGCCGTCGGTGAAGACGACGACGGGAAGTTTCAGTTCCTCATTCAGGCGCTTCAGGAAGCGGCGCGTGGACCGGGCTGGCTGGCCCTTCAGGTGGAGGAGGATCGCCTTGTGGTCCTCGTCGAAGCCGTTCTCGGCGAGCCGGTCGACCATGCCGCCGCACTCGATCGCGATGACGAACTTCGCGCCGGAGGAGACGAACTCGATCTTCTCCTTCTCGACATTGAACGGGATCGCGTACCCGCCGTCGCCGACGTCGTCGCGGCAGTTGATCTTCTTGACCATCCCCTTGCGGTTCGTCTCCCGGATCGTGAGGTCGCCGATCACCGAGGCGCCGTTCTCCTCCGGGTGGACCCGGAAATCCTCGCGGAGCCGCTCGCAGAGGACCTCGAGGTCCTCGATGAGGAGGTTCGACTCGTCCTCGCTGTGGAACTTCCCCTCTTCCCACCCTTCGCTGATGTAGTACAGTTCCCGCAGCGTGGAGGTCTTCCCCTCCTTCGCCATCTCGTTGATGAAATCGACGAGGTAGAACGTCCGGAGCAGCATCAGCGCCCCGTCGAGCTTCCGAGCGCTCCGGGTCCCGAGGGCCCGACCGAGCTTCCAGACCCCCTCCCGCATCTGGAACTGGATGTTCTGCTTCGTGCGGAGCGGGAGGCGCATCCGAGGGATCTCGCCGGCGTCGAGCTGGTCGTAGATCGACCGGGCGAGCTCGAGCGTCGGCTTCAGCGCGTCGACCCGGGGGGACGCGGCGTCGTCACCCTTCGTCGTCTTCGACTCTCGCGCTCCCTTCCGCGGCATCGTAGTCCACCTCCGCTTCTTCGGTTCCGGGCAACGGTTCCAGCCCGGCCTCCGCCGCCTCGATGACCGCCCTCGGCAACCGGACGTCCCAGTCCCCGGGGAGCGGCTCCGCCCCGAGCAGGTGCGCCTCGTCGACGCCGGCGATGTACCAGGAGAGGTCGGACGCCTCGACCTCGGTCCCCTTCGGGAACGTCACCTCGATCGACACCTTCCCGCTCGGGGGCAGCTTCTCGAGGGTCCACCAGGCGCGGCCGAGCTCGGTGTCGGTCCCCTCGGGTGCGGGCCGATGCTGCGCCTTCGGCAGCAGCTCCGGCGGCATCTCCACGAACACCTCGAGGACGCGCGCCCGCGGCGTGTAGTTCGTCACGTCGGTGCCCGCGCGGATCGTGTCCCCGACGGGGGCCACGGTCGTCTCGACGTTCACGACGTCCATGATCCGGGTGATCACCGGGGTGAGGTCCGGGACCGGCTTGTGGACGAGCGAGCTCGTCTTCTCGGCGAGCTTCGGCAAGATCTTGAGGATGATCGCGAACTTCTCCCCCGCAAGGTCCCGGCGGGTCCGGCGCGAGATGTGGGTCCGCAGGTGGCGGGCCGCGGCCTGCAGCGCGAGGGTGATCTCCTTGTCGATCTCCGGGTCCTCCGCGATCGCCTCCTTGGCCTCGCTGGTGAACGGGATCTTCGTGGAGGCCACGTGCACGAGGAGGAGGCAGGGGCCGCTCGGGAGCCCCTGTCCCCCTTTCTGGTCGAGGCCGTACCGGCGCCAGTCGAGGTTCTGTACGGCGTTGGTCACCGCGCACGCCCCCTGCTGGAAGAGGAGGGGGACCCGGTTCGCGAACCGGAGCAGCTGGATCGGCTGGTCGGCGGGCAACGCGCCGCCGTAGACGAGACCGACCTCGACGAGGAACGGGAATCCCCCGCGGACCTTCGGCGGGCGGCTGACTGGCGGGGCGTAGAACTCCGGCCGGACCTCCCCGAGGACGTTCCGGAGTCCCCGCTTGATGAGCATCGGGCCGATCGGCGACAGACATTCGGAGGTGGGGGCGACCAGCGGCACCTCGTGCATCGCGGCGAGGAGCTTCTCGAGCGGTTCGCCATGGACCTCGGCCGGCTTGGTCTTGCCGGGCAACCCGGCGCGGTCGAGGATCTCGCGCGCCGCGCGGGGCGACACCCCGGCGAGTTCCTTCTGGAGGAGTTCGAGGATCGTGGGCTGGTTCGTCGCCTTCAGGCGGTAGGCCAGCTCGCCGAGCTCGAGTCCGTACGGGTGGGGGGCGACCTCCTTCGGGACCGGGGGGACCTCGGTCGACGCCCGCTCGTAGGTGACTCGGGTGCCGTCCGGTTCGACGAGGGTGAATCGGGCGTGCGGGTTGACGATCGCCGTGCCCTTCAGGTAGTCGAACGGCGACTGCCGCCCCCGCTGGTACTTCGCCTTGAGGACGAGTTCGATCCGGGTCCCACTCGGGCGATCCCAGAGGACGAGGTCCTCCGAAACGACCCGCGGGAGGTTCTTCTGGGTGTCAATGAGGAGTTCCACGACGTGGGCCGCCTCTTCCTCGGCGACCTTGCTGGTGACCTTTGCCGGACGGGCGGTCGTCAGACCGGCGTAGAGGACGGCCGCGGAGATTCCGATCCCCTGCTGCCCCCGGGATTGGCGATTGGCATGGAACCGGGAGCCGTAGAGAAGCCGACCGAAGACGTTCGGGATCTCGCGTTTGAGGACGCCGGGGCCGTTGTCCTCGACCGCGACCCTCAGCCGGTCGACTCCCTCCTTGGAGATCTCGACCTTGATGTCGGGAAGGACCTGGGCCTCCTCGCAGGCGTCGAGGCAGTTGTCGACCGCCTCCTTGACGGTGGTCAGCAATGCCCGGAGCGGGTTGTCGAACCCGAGGATCTGGCGGTTCCGCTCGAAGAACTCCGCGACCGAGATCTCGCGCTGCTTGGCCGCGAGCTGCTGCGCGAGCGACTTCGCCGGGGGCACCGGTGCGCGAGGGTCCGGCCCTCGCTATAACTCCGGCGTTCGAGTTGACGTCGACGGAGGACGCCCTGGCCGCTGGGCGACGTCCCGGAGCACGGGGCGGAACGGTCGCCACCGGGCGGCTTCGCTCGTGTCGAGCTCGACTGTCACCAGCCGCTCGTCGGAGCCGAGCGGAACCCCCGAGACCGGGTGGATCGGGATCGGTTCGCCGCGGGCGTCGAACGCGACCGACCCTCCCCCGAAGACAACGCCGTCCTCGACCCCCACCCGGTTCACGTAGACGAGGGGGGCGGCGTTCTCCACGGCCCGCGCCGGCAGGACCTTTTCAAAGAGTCGTCGGGACGTGACCGGCGCCGCCGAGACGCAGACGAACAGCCCCGCCCCGTCGAGGGCGAGCGCCCGGAACACCTCGGGGAAGAACGCGTCGTAGCAGATCGAGAGGCCGAGCCGTTCCGCGCCGAGCGGCGCCGAAGCGCTCGAGTCGGTCGGGGAGAAGACGCTCCCTTCCTCGAACGGACCGTAGGTCGGGAGGTACCGTTTCCCCTGGACGAAGAGGGTCCCGTCGGGCCGGAGGAGCAGCACCCCGTTCGAGATCTCCCCCCGGCGGGGGCCCACCATCGGCGCGCCGACCACAACGGCGCGTCCGGAGGCCCGGGCGGCCTCGGCGATGGGCAGAAGCCGGGCGTCGTCGGCCTGCAGCGCGAGCCGGTGAAAACGGTCGCCGACGCGGTACCCCGAGAGGAAGAGCTCCGGGAAGACGACGAGGCTCGCCGCGGTGCCCCGGACGACGTCGGCGACCCGGGCGACGTTGGCCTTCACCTCCCCGGGCCGGGGAGCCAGTTCCGCGAGCGCGATCTCCATCAGAAGAAGTGGTGCCGCACCGCGAGGAGGTAGACGAAGAGGACGAGGAAGACCAGGAAGATCACGGTGATCGTCGACGTGAAGAACAGGTACCCGAGACCGAGGAAGAGGGCGACGACGGTCGTGTAGAGCGCCCAGGCCTCCTGGTTCCAAAGGGCGGTCGCGACGCCCATGAGGACGGCCCCGAGGAGGACCAGGACCGCGGCGCCGACGATGTCGACCTGGTGGACGATGAGCAGCTGGGTCGGGATCGCCGTCCCCAGATAGGCGTTCAGGAGGAACAGGATCCCGCTCGCGAGCACGACGAGCCCGAGGAGCGCGATGAGGACCGAGAAGACCGCGACCCCGATGGGGAGGGAGGGCCGGACCGGCGTCGGCTCCCACTGCGGAGGGAGATGCTGGACCTCGGGCGCGCCGGTCGAGGCGGCCGCCGATCGGGTCGTGGTCGACATGGCCGGTACTCGGAGCGGGACCCGGCGGACGAGACAAGTAGCTTTCGTTCGAGGGGCCGGGCGGGCCCCGAACCGATCCCCCGAAGCGGGCCGGGCTCAGGGAAGGAACTGCGGTTTCTCGGGGAGGGATGTGGCCCATCCTTCTTCGAGGAGTTCCCGGTCGACCTGGACGACGAGCTGAGCGTGATTCTCGCAGAGCAGGAAATCCTGGGCGACCGACCCCACGCGGGACCGGCCCTTCGCGGCGCTCGACATCTTCGCCGTGTACGTCGCCGGCTCGCGGCACTCCATCTCGAGCGTCATCCGACGATCCTCCACCGACGTCGACCCCTTGGGGAACGCGTAGGTCGACGCCGCTCGGACCTGACATTGCGCCATCGCCGTCGGGGAGCCGACCGGGCCAATAACCTAGGCGACAACAGTCCCCGTCGGCGGAACGCGTCCGGGCACCGGCGACGGTCGGATCAGAAGCGCCGTTCGGCCGCGCCCCACGCCATGTGTTCGAGCAGGATCCGGAACGGGGACGGGGGCAGCGTCTCCAGCGAGCGGGTCGCGCGCTCGGCCCACTGGCGGGCGGTGTCGGCGACGCGGGCCGATGCCCCGGAGGCGTCGACGAGCGCGCGGAGCCGCAGAAGGTCGCCCGGAGATTTGCGGCGGAGTCCGAAGAGCCGCTCGAACTCGGCCCGGCGGGCGCCGTCGAGCGACTCGTACGTCTCGAGGCTGAGGAGCGTGGGGTTCCCCTCCCGGAAATCGCCGTACAGCGGCTTGCCGAGGATGTCGGAGTCGCCGTACACGTCGAGGAGGTCGTCGCGGATCTGGAACGCGACGCCGAGCGACCGACCGTACCCGGCGGCGGCGTCCTGGACGGCGGGCGGGCTCCCCTGGATCTCGGCGACCGACGCGAGGGCGGCGGCGACGATCGCGGCGGTCTTCCGCTCGACGACCCGGAAGTAGTGCTCGCGGCCGGCGGTGAGGTCGAACCGGCCGCTCTCCTGGAGCACCTCGCCCTCGACGAGGTCGGCGCACGCCTCGCCGCATCGCATGATGATCGAGCGGGGGTACTCCGAGGCGAGCTCGAACGCGCGGACGAACAGGTAGTCGCCGGAGACGATCGCCAGCGGAAGGCCGAACGCCTGCGGGAGCGAGGGGCGACCGCGCCGCATCTCCGCGTGGTCGATCACGTCGTCGTGGACGAGCGTCGCGGTGTGGATCAGCTGGAACGCCGCCGCGAGCGAATGGATCGGACCGGTGTCGTTCGCCCCGAGCGCGCGATGGAGGGCCGCCATCAGAACGGGGCGGACCCGCTTCCCGCCGGCGCTGCAGGCGTACTTCGCGGCGTCGGTGAGCCTCGGGTACGTCGCGCCGAGGACGTCCTGCATCCGTCGGTCGACGTCCGCGAGGTCCCGAACGAGAAGCGGGAGGATCTCCGTGAGCTGGGCGGTCAGGTCTTCCCCGATCGTCTGGCTGACGAGAACGTCGAGTGGGAGGTCCGCCGGTTCCGCGGACGGCGAGGCGGGGGACGTCACGACGCTCCTCCCAGACGGCGCGGTCGCCGCATCCGCATCATCGCATCGAGACCGTCCGACCCGATATAGCGCATCCCGAGGGCGACGAGCCAGTCGCGTTCCACGAACCGGTCGCCGAACTCCTTCAGTCGGAACCCGCGTCTTAACGGCTCGTAGAGGTGCCGCCGCCACAACCGGTCGTACTCGGTGAGGGGAGCGCCGGTCCGGACGTGATCGGCCGCGGCGACCCCGGCGTCCCGGCCCGAGACCATCGCCGTCGGGATGCCGCCGCCGTTCGTCGCCATCACGAGGTTCGCGGCGTCGCCGGCGAACATCGCGCGTCCCCGGACCGCGGAGAGCGGCGGCGGGCCGAGCGGCACCCACCAGCGGGTCCGGTCGGTCGCCGCGGCCCACCCGGCGTCCCTCAGGAATCGGTCGAGGAGCGTGGAAAGGGTCTCCCCGCGGGGCAGGTAGCGGACGCCGATCCCGACGTTCGCGTCGTGGGCCCGCGGGATCATCCAGGCGTACCCGCCGGGCGCCACCGACCCGAAATAGAGGTCGATCTCGGGCGGAAACTCGCCCGCCGCCGAGGCGGTGATCATCCGGTACATCTCCCGCGGAATGGAGAACCCGACCGACCGGGCGACGGTCGATAGGGGCCCGTCGGCCCCGACCACGACCTTCGTGCGGACGGAGTCGCCGCCCACGAATTCGACGAGGTCGTCCCGGACCCGGGAAACGCCGGCGGGGAACCGGAGCTCCGCGCCCGCGCCTTCCGCCCGGGCCGCGAGCGCCTTGTCGAACGCCCGACGCGAGACGGTCGCGCCCCGGAGCGGGAAGGCGAACCGTCGCCCACCCGGCGCGATGCACGCCATCGTGGTCGTCTCCCGGAGGACCGTCTCCGGCGGGACGTCGAACGCCTCGCGGATCACGTCGGGGAACGGGAAGATCGTCGCGAGCTCCTCCGGGGACGGGACGTACTCGCCGCACTGGACCGGTTCGCCGAGCTCGGTCCGGCGGTCGACGAGGAGGGTCCGGGCCCCCCCGAGCGCCGCGAACCGGGCCGCGAGGCTCCCCGCCGGGCCCGCCCCGACGACGACGACGTCGAAGGTCTCCACGACCTCACGCCCCGACGAGGAGGAAGTGGGTCGCGGCCGACTGGAATCCGCCGAGGACGAGCTGAGGGTCGATCCCGAACGCAACGATCGCGAGGACGGCGATCGCGATCGCCGCCGACCGACCGAGCCCGATTGGGTCGTCGATCCGGGGCGACTTTGCCGCGGCTTCCGGCAACGGGTCGAGGTAGATCGTCTTCAGGACCCGGGCGTAATAGAACACCGAGAGCGCGCTGTTCAGGAGTCCGGCGACGGCCAGCCAGACGAACCATCCCTCCGCCTGCACGGCGGCCGAGAAGAGGACGAACTTCGAGACGAACCCGATCGTGAGCGGAATCCCGGCCAGGCTGAGGAGCGTGACGGCGAACGCGAACATCAGGTACGGACGCCGTGTCGCCAGGCCGCGCCAGTCGTCGACGCGCGGACCGACCCCGAGGCCGAGGACCGCCGCGACCACGAGGAAGGCGCCCGCCTTCATGAACACGTGCGCGAACACCTGGAGGGTCGCACCGGCGAGCGCCGGGGCGGTCCCGACGACGACCCCGATCAGCATGTACCCGGCCTGACTGATCGACGAGTAGGCGAGCAGCCGCTTGATCTCCTTCTGCTGGAGGGCGAGGAGGTTCCCGACGGTCATCGTCAGGATGGCGATGATGCCGAGGGCGAGTTCGATCGTCGGCCGAAGCGTGATCGTCGCGCAGTGTCCCCCCGCGCACCATTGGCCGAGGGTCGGTGCGAGGACGACCGGACCCACGAAGACCAGGAAGAAGGCGAAGATCCCGATCTTTTTCGACCCACCGGCGAGAAACGCCGAGACGTCGTCGGGCGCCCCGTCGTAGACGTCGACCGCCCACGCGTGGAACGGAACGAGAGTGAGCTTGAACCCGAGCCCGGCGATCAGGAGCGCGAAGCCGGCGAGGGCGAGCGCCGGGTATCCGACGACCCCGGTGCCGTTCTCGAGCGTGAAGAAGCTCGTCCCGCCGTACGCCCCGAACAGCAGTGAGGCGCCGAAGAACGACAGCGCGGACGACAGGGCGCCGACGATGTAGAACTTCATCGCGGCTTCGAGGCTCCGCGCGTCCTTGCGCGTGTAGCCGACGAGGAGGTACGTCGCGATCCCGGTGATCTCGACGGAGAGGAGGAGGAAGATCAGGTCGGAAGCGACCGCGGCCAGAAGCATCCCGACGGTCGCCATCAGGAGGAGGCCGAAGAACACGGCCGCGCCCTTCTCGTCGCTCGGGCGGGAGAGGGAGGCGAGCGAGACCAGGAGCGCGCTCGTGAGGAAGATCGCCTGGAAGACGAGGCCGAGACTCGTGACGCCGTACAGCGAGGGGCCGAGCGGGGCGTCGACGGCGCTCGCCGGGATCGTCCGGAGGATCGCGAGCGGGGCCCAGCCGAGGTCCGCGAGGACCGCGAGGAGCGCGATCGCGGTCGCCGAGACGGCCACGGCACCGAACGCCTCGAGTTGCCGGACGCCGAGAACGTCGAGGAGGAAGATGACGAGGGCCGCGCCCAGGACGATGACCATCGGGGCGAACGTCGCGACGAACGTCGTGTCCATCATCGCCTCCTCCTACGGGAACCCCGGGAACCCGTAGACCGGCGAGTTCACGATCACGTTGATGAGGAATCCGGGAAGGATCCCGTAGACGACGATGAGTGCGACGAGGATCCCCATCCCGGCCGACTCGAACCACGGGAGGTCGTGGACGATCGCGGGGAGGTTCCGCTTCGGGCCGAAGAGGACCCGCTGCATCATCCAGAGATAGAAGGCGGCGGTGACGACCAGGATGACCAGCGGCACCAGCACCCAGTAGCCGATCCGGTCCCACGTCGCAAGCAGCGCGGTGAATTCGGCGGGGAAGCTGATGAGCGCCGGGAGACCGAGCGAGGCGAGGGACCCCACCATCGCCATGGTGGCGAGGACCGGGGTCACCGGGGTGATCCCGCCGAGCTGGGAGATGTCCCGGGTCCCGAACGTGTGGTGGACGCTTCCCGAGACCATGAACAGGAGCGCGCTCACGACCCCGTGGGCGAACATGAGGAGCACCGCGGCGAGGAGCCCGAGCTGCGAATAGACGGCGATCGCGAGGAGGACGATGCCCATGTGGTTGATCGACGAGTACGCGACGAGCCGCTTCAGGTCCCGCTGCGCGAGGGCCACGACCGAGCCCCATACGATCATCGAGAACGCGATGATGTAGAGGAGCCACGTGAGGTGGCTCATTCCGGTCGGCAGGATCTCGACGGCCCACCGGATGAGTCCGTACCCGCCGAGCTTGAGCAGGAGCCCGGCGAGGAGGACCGACGCGCCCGTGGGGGCCTCGACGTGCGCATCCGGGAGCCAGGTGTGGAACGGGACGATCGGGAACTTGACCCCGAAGCCGAAGAGGAGCGCGAGGAACAGGAACACCTGCACCGTCGCCGAGAGACCGTGGGCCGCCACGTAGATCGAGGAGAAGTCGAACGACGTCGACCCCGAGTAGAAGACGAGGGCGAGGAGGCCGACCAGCATCACGATCGACGCGACGTGGGTGTAGACGAAGAACTTCAACGCCGCGTAGCGGCGGCGCGGGCCCCCCCAGAACCCGATGAGGAAGAACATCGGGATCAGGACGGCTTCCCAGAAGAGGAAGAACAGGAGGACGTCGAGAGAGATGAACACCCCGAAGCAGCCCAGGCACGTCAGGAGCATGAGGCCGAAGTACGCGGCCGGTTGCCTCGTCTCCCCCCACGAATAGATGACCGTCGCGATCTGGAGGAACGCCGTCAGGAGGATCATCACGAGGGAGATCCCGTCGACGCCGACGGTGTAGTTGATCGTCAGCCAGGAGAGGTGGATCCACGGGTACGACTCGAGGTCGGCGTACCCGGGGCTCCCGTTCGAGGGGCCGGGCCACGCGGTGTACGACGCGAGGAGCCCGGCGACCTCGAGGAGGAAGACGACCGAGACCCCGAGGGCGATGTACTTCGCCCGCTCCTTCCCGAGGAACGTCAGGATCGTCCCGGCGACGAGCGTCACCAGGATCAGCGAGAGGACCGGGAGCGTCAGGTCACGGCCCTCCGACGTAGGCGAGGGCGAACGGTGCGACGAACAGGAGCAGGAGGAGGAGGCCGATCACGCCGAGGACGACGTAGCTCGCGTAGTCGGAGACGAGGCCGCTCTGGCCTCGGCGCATCGAGTTCGACACCGACGTCCCGAGCCGCTCGAACCCGTGGATCGTCCCGTCGATCACGTACCGCTCGAAGAAGTCCGCGACCCGGCTTCCGCCGTAGACGACGCGGAGTCCGACCCAGTCGTAGAATCGCTTGACGTAGTACCGCTCGAGGAGGATCGTCCGGACCGGTTGGAGCGCCGAGTCGGGGGCGAGGACGAACACGCGGCCGTTCCCCCAGAGCACCATCGCCAAGGCGATGCCGGCGACGCCGAGACCGACCGAAACGGCCGACAGCAGGACCTCGGTCGTGCCGAACGTCGGCGGGACGCCCCCGACCCCTCCGATCGAGAAGAGCGACGCGAACGATGGCACGAACGCGAAGAGCCCGGCGACGACCGCGAGGGCCGAGAGCACGTAGAGCGGAATCTGCATCGTCCACGGCCCTTCGTGGCCATGGGGGAGGGTCGCGTCGCGGGTCTTCTCCCCGCCGAACGCGAGGTACCAGGCGCGGAAGATGTAGTAGGCCGTCAGGAACACCGTCGCGTAGGCGAGGAGGAGGAACGGCCAGTACGCGGGGTTCGACTGCGCCGACGAGTAGACCGAGGCGAGGATGTCGTCCTTCGAGAAGAACCCGGCGAACGGCGGGATCCCGGAGAGCGAGAGCGCCCCCACGAGGAACGCCGCCGACGTGACCTTCATCGACTTGCGGAGCCCGCCCATCTTGAACAGGTCCTGCGTGCCGACGGCGTGGATGACCGAGCCCGCGGCGAGGAACAGGAG
>JAKIVZ010000027.1 GCA_022750295.1 Candidatus Lutacidiplasma silvani | reverse complement strand
GCCTCGTCCAGATGGAGACGAAGGAGGAGGACTACGTCATCCAGACGTTCGCGACGCGCACGCACGACAACGTACTGTTCTTCACCACGCTCGGCCGCGTCTACCAGCTGAAGGCGTACGAGCTCCCCGAGGGGAGCCGGCACTCGAAGGGGAAGGCCGTCATCAATCTCCTGCCGAAGCTGAAAGACAAGGAGAAGGTCCAGACGCTGCTGCCGCTCCGCGACATGGCGACCGAGGGGTCGCTCCTCTTCGGCAGCCGCAAGGGGATCGTCAAGCGGACCGAGCTCGACATGTTCCAGAACATCCGGACCAACGGGATCCAGGCGGTCCTCCTCGACGAAGGGGACCAGCTCGTCGACGTCGCCCTCGTCGCCCCCGAGGACAAGGAGGTGATCCTCGCGACCCACTCCGGTCAGCTCGTCCGGTTCCCGATCGCCGAGGTCCGCGGGATGGGCCGCTCGACGTACGGCGTCATCGGCGCCCGACTCTCCGACCCGAAGAGCGACTACATCGTCACGATGGCCCCGGTCCGGGGCGAGCGTCCGTTCCTCCTCACGATCACCTCGACCGGCTTCGGGAAGCGGTCGCTCACGACCGACTACCGCGAGACGAAGCGGGGCGCAAAGGGGGTCCGGACGATCCGCACGGGCGGCCGCAACGGCGGCGTGGTCGCCGTGCTCCCCGTCCGCGAGGACGACGAGATCCTCGTCACGACCCAGGGCGGGATCACGATCCGGATGGCCGTGAAGGGGATCCGCGCGCAGGGCCGGAACACGATGGGCGTCCGCGTGATGCGGCTCGACGAGGGGGACGAGGTGAAGGACGCGCTCGTCCTCCCCGCCGGCCTGATTGGCCCCGACGACGAGAAGCCCGGGGAGACGCCCCCCGACGCCCCGGTGACGGCCCCCGAACCGGCCCCGGAACCCGACGACGCGCCCGACCTCCCGGACGTCGACGGCGACGACGCCGACGACGAGGAGGACGACGATGCGCCGACGCCCGGAGCGTAAGAAGATCAAGATCTGCCCGCAGTGCCAGTCGACCCGCCTCGTCTTCGAGGCGGGGCTGATCACCGGCCAGGTCTACCACTGCCTCCAGTGCAACTACATCGGCTCGCTCATCCTCGAGATCGACGCGCCGATCGACGGGAAGGAACCGACACCGCCCTGACCCAGCCCGCCGGGACTCCGGTCGGGGGGCCTCGTCCGGGGGTCGTGGCGCGGACGCATCTCCGAACGGGGAGGGAGACGAGCGTCGCGCCGGTCCCCTCGCTGGCGGAGAGGTCGAGGGCGGGATTCGGGGGATCGACCCTCGGCTCGATGGACCGGGCCTCGGAACCCCGCCGGTGCTCTACGCCGCGGCCAGCGCAGCCCCGACCAAGGCGGCGGCTCCGAGCACGGCGAGGAAGGGACGGGGAAGGGCGGCCAAGCCGGCGATCCGGAGCGGAATCTCGACGAGGTAGAGGATCGCGTAGACCAGGACGAATACGATCCCCGCGGCGATCGCGACCTCCACGGTCGAGAGCGGAAGCGGGTGCCTCGTCTCGAGGAGGTATGCCACGAGCGCCGCGGCGACGAGCGCCGCGACGCCGGTCCAGGGGACCTCGAGGAGCGACCGCCCAATGAGGATGGCTCCGACGGCCACGGCGATGGCCGCCGGTACGATCCCGAGGGCCGCCCACCGGACGTACGTCGCGAGGAGGACGACCACCCCGGCCGGGAGGGCGACCACGTCTAGGGCGAATCGCGCGCCGGCACCGCGTCCGTTCGGATCGGCCGCCAGAACGTCCAGGAGGAACACGAGACCGGCGGCGATCAGCGCCGCGGGCAAGACCCAATCCGGTTGGAGGAGCGCCAGGACGCCCATGATCCCGTTTCACCCGGCCGGACGTCGGTTCGACCGCCCAAGCCTGGGGAGATTCATGGGCTCGGGCCGTCAAGACCCGCTCGTAACCGTACGGTCTCCGGCCGCGGATCGGGGCTCCGACCCGAAGCTACGTGTACCTCTCCCGGCGTGGGGGTCCATTCCGGAGACTCGCACGATGGCCGGCGCGACCCCGCAGGATCTCACGGCCCAGATCGCCCGGGCCAACGCCGCGCCCGCCACCCTGACGCTCGACGCCGGGGGCCGGTACACCCTCGACGTCACGCATCTGCCGCCGGCGGTGAAGCGGCTCCATCTCGTCGGAGCCGGGGCGACGGTGGAGATCACGGACGCCCCGGTCACTCCGGGCACGGTCGTGTTCACCGACTGCACGTTCGAGAAGGTCGCGTTCACCGCGCCGACCATCACGAACCCGAAGGTCCCGTTCGCCGGCTACGCGAACGCTCGGAACGCGTTCGTCGACTGCACGTTCCTCGACTACGCCCCGTCGATCGTCTACCAGCACGGCCGGGGGCTCGTCTTCGAGCGGAACCGGGTCCTCGCCTCCGACCGGCCGCCCCCGCTGATGTTCTCGAACGTCTTCTGTCCGCTCGGCGACTTCTCGTTCAAGGGGAACGAGATGAACTTCCCGCCGAATTCGCCGCCCGGACAGGGCGCCGGCGGAATCCTCGTCGGCGCGAGCGGCCCCGCGAGCGCCGGCCAGCAGTTCTCCAACTGGCACATCAGCGACAACCGGTTCCTCGACGCCGACCGGCCCGGCTACGCGCTCGACACGATCGTGGACCTCGAGGCGGGCCGCGCCTCGATGCGCGACATCTGGGTGGAGCGGAACGTCTGCTTCAACGGGAAGATCGACTGCAACACCGGCGACAACATCTGGATCACCGACAACCGGTGCCGGATCACGCGCCCCGGCGCGGGGGAGCTCCTCGCCCAGTCCGCGATGTTCTACGTCATCGCGACCGGGGCGACCGGCCTCGGCTCGGTCCACGTCGAGCGGAACGTGTACGTCCAGGAGGCAACGACCTCTCCGACGGTGAAGGCCCAGGCGGTTCTCATCCACCCGCAGGTCCACATCGCCGAGCTCGTGGTCAAGGGCAACACATTCCTCGTCAACGGCTCGGGGCTCCCCCCGGTCCCGCCCGGGGTCGTCGGGGTTCATCTGAAGGCCGAGGCGCCCCCCGGCGTGGTCATCGACCGACTCGAGATCTCCGAGAACGTCTTCGGGTTCACCTCGCCGAACGTCACTCCGGGGACCCTGATCGCCGTGAACCACCCCTCGCCGCGGGCCGGAGTCGGGATCGGCTCGCTCACGATCCGGGACAACCGGCTCCTGGCGGGCGGGACCCTGGACGGCTGCCCGCCGCTCTCCCCCGCGCCGCGGATCACCCAGTACCTGCGGCTCGGATTTCCCGGCCACGCGATCACGGTCGCCGACCTCGTGGTGACCGGGAACGTCGCGCCCCCCGGGAGCATCGTCGGAAAGTGGTTCTCCTCCCCGCCCCAGGGCGTGACGGTCCAACGCTCGACGTTCCAGGGGAACCAGCCACCGCCGAACCCCGGCTAGCGGGTTCCGGCTTTTCGGGCGGAGTCGACGACGGCGAGGGCGCGGACCGTCGGTCGGACGTCGTGCGCCCGGACGAGTTCGGCCCCCCGGATCGCACCGAGGACCGCCGCCGCGACGCTCGCCTCGAGACGGTCGGTGACCGGGGCGCCGGCCGTCGCGGCCCCGAGGAACGATTTCCGCGACGCCCCGACGACGACGGGGAACCCGAGCGAACGAAACTCGCCGATGTGGTCGAGCAGCTCGAGACTCTGGGCGCCCGTCTTTCCAAACCCGAGCCCCGGGTCGACGAGGATCCGGTCGGGGGCGACGCCCTCCGCGATCGCCTGCTCGGTCGCCCCGGCGAGGGCGCCGAACACCTCGTCGCGAACGTCCCGGTAGATCGTATCCGATTGCATCGACCCCGGCTCGCCCCGCATGTGCATCACCACCGCGACGGCCCCGCTGCGGGCGAGGAGCCGGCGCATTTCGGGGTCCCGGAGCCCGCCGACGTCGTTGATCCAGTCGGCGCCGCCGTCGAGCGCCCGCTGGGCGACTACCGCGTGACGCGTATCGACCGAGATCGGGACCGAGAGACGGTCGTGGAGGGCGGCGAGGACGGGGGCGAGCCGCCCCCATTCGACCTCCGTGCCGACGGGCGCGGCGCCCGGTCGAGTCGACTCGGCCCCGAGGTCCACGACGTCCGCGCCCTCGGCGACCAACGTCTCGGCGTGGGCGACCGCCGTTCCCGGATCGAGGAACGCGCCCCCGTCGGAGAACGAGTCGGGAGTAACGTTGACGACGCCCATCACCTTCGGCCGGTCGCCGAGGACGACCGACCGGTGCGGGCCGCGAACCGTGCGGGGGGCCCGGTGCGAAAAGTTGGCGATCGCGAACTCGACCGCGTGTCCGATCTCCGGCAGATGGAACGGCTGGCGGTCGAGCTTCGCCGGGAGTCGCTGGTACTGGCCCACCGTCGCCGCGAGAACCACGTCGGACCGGGCGACCGAGTGGTCGGCGATCCCCCGCGCATGGGCCGCGTCCCCGCCGAGCGCGAGGAGCTCCTGCTTGAGGAGGGGCGACGCCTTGAGCGAAACGTCGCCCACGTGGACGAGGAGCGTGCGGCCCTTCCGCGCGATGAGGGCGACCCCCTCCGGGTCCGACTCGGTCCGCTCGAGCTCGCGGGCGACCTCGGCGAGGTCCTCGACCTGGAGCACCCGGACCCGGTGCTGCGCCACGGCGGCGCGCGCCGGGGACGGGTCGGATTCCCCCACGGTCCGGGGACGGCCCGGGCGAGAAAACGTCGCGCACCGCCGACGTCTTGTCCCCGCCGAAGGTCGTGACGACGTGCCGCCCGAGCCGAACGGTCGCCTCGTCGCCCTGGAGGGACCGTCCGCCGTCGGGAAGACCACGCTCGGACGAGCGGTCGCGGCCGGCTCGGCGTGGGTCCTCCTCCCCGAGGCGGCGGCCCTTGCCCGCCCGGCGATCGACCTCGAGTTCCGCTCCCCGTCCGAGTTCGCTCAAATCGAGCGGCATCTCCTGGCGGCCGAGCGCCGTCGCTCGCGCGCCGCGACTCGACTGCGGGCCCAAGGAGTCGACGTCCTCCTCGATACGTCCCCGCTCGGCCCCGCGACGTACTCTCTGGGGGTCGCTCGCGGGGACTCCTCCTACGCCCCCGTCGCCTTCGAAGTCATCGATACCGTCGTCCGGGACCTCCGGGAGGGTCGGCTCGTGCTCCCGCAGGAGGTCGTGTACCTCGAGGCGACCCCCGCGACCCTTCGGCGCCGGGCCCGGGCCGCCCGCGACACCCACCCCGAGCGGTTGGTCGAGCGGCACTGGACCGTCGCGGCGATCGAACGGGCGTTCTGGTCGACGCTCGCCGCGCTCGACCCGAAGTCGGTCCGGTTCGTCTCCACCGTCGGACCCCTCACGGCGTCCGCCGGTCGGATGACGGCCGCCCTCCGCGAGCCCCCGACCGGGCTCCGCCTGGACGCCGTGGTTCGGGAGCTCTCCGACGGCCGGGCGGGCCGGGCCGGGCCCCGGAACGTAACTCTTAAGAAGGGTGCCCCGTCTCGCCGGCCTCCCCGACGATGAAGCCGTTCGACGCGTCCGACCTCCACCTCTCGTCGGTCGTCGCGTAAGGTCGTCGGAAGAGGCCAACATGGGAAAGGGAACACCGTCCCGGCGCGGCGGCAAGATCGTCCACATCCGCTGCCGCCGCTGCGGTTCGCACTCCTACCACCGCCAGAAGGGCGTCTGCTCGTCGTGCGGGTTCGGGGACACGGCGCACCGCCGCAGCTACCACTGGGCGAAGCTCAAGTAGCGCGGCTCCGCCGCCACGGCCGCGGCGCCGACACCTCGGCGTGACCGTCCCACAGGAACCGGAGCGGCCGCTCGACCGCTTGCGAGATCCCCACGCGGGGGGTGGTGAGGATCCGGGACGGGGCCCGGTCTCCCGCCACGACCCGAACGCGTCCCGACACGAGCGAGGTTCCGTCGTCCGAACGGTCCAGTCCGAGTCCCCGACAGAGGCGACCCGGGCCCGAAAGGCCGGGGAGCCCCGCGGTGAGCGGCTCGGCCGCCCGGAGGAGGACCGCCTGCCCCGGTCGGGTCACCGCGTTCGCGCAGTGGACCTGGTGGATCGGGTAGACGTAGAGGGTCCCGGGCCCGGCGAACATCGAATGGTTCCGGGCCGTCTCGCCCCGGTCGGCGTGGTTCGCCGGGTCCCCGGCCACGTACGCTTCGGTCTCCACGACCCGCGCCGCCGCGAACGAGCGGCCGGTCCGGACGACGACCCACGCCCCGAGGAGCGCCCGGGCCACGGCCGTCGTGCGACGACCGTAGAACTCGGCCGGGAGGGGCCGATCGAACCGCCCGGCGAGCCCGGCCGCGGGGTCTACAGCAGCTTGCCCCGGTCGCACAGCGGCTTCCCGTCGACGGCGACCGTCGCCTCGCCGATGACGATCCACGAGAGGAACGGACACTTGTTCGTCCCGCCGTACGCTGCGTTGCCGCCGATCCCGAGCGTGACCGCGCCGGCCTCCTGGTCCTCGACCTGGGGGACGCCGGGGTCGAGCGCCGAGTTGAGGCCGATCGAGAAGATCGAGAGGTTGTCCTTCCCTTTCGGGGCCGCCTGGAACGCCGCGTCGAACTCGGCCTGCCCCTCGGTGTACCAGATGTTCGACACCTTCCCGCCCTTCGCCTCCCACTGGCCGCCTTCGACGCGGCCGGGACGGAGGTAGCTCGGGCGGTTCGCGATCGCGATCCCCTCGGCGCTCTTCTCGTCGACCGCGACGAGGACGGTCCCCGGCGGGGAGACGGTCATGTTCGCACCGATGGCGAGGTCCTCCGACGTCACCGACCCGTCGTCGACGAACGGGGTCCGGCCGCGCAGCTTGAGGGTGACGTCGGTCCCGTTCGGGGCCGTGATACGGAGTTCGGAACCGGCCTTCAACTTCTGGGCCGCCCGCTTCGCGTCGGTGTGGATCGCCTCGAGGTCGACCTCGGTCGCGGCGCGCAGGAGCTGGTCCCGCCAGGCGACCCCCGAGACCCCCCAGCGTTCGGCCTGGGCGTCCGACGCGTAGCCGAGGACCGAGCGGACCCCCCGCAACCGGGCCTTCTTGGCCCGGCGGTACCAGTCGCCGTTGTAGGCGAGGAGCTCCTCGGTCCGCTTCGCCGGTTGCTGGTTCAGGCGGGGCCGGTCGGCCGGCCCCGGGAAGAAGACGTACGCGTGGGAGCGCTCGAGCGCCGCCCACTCGTGCTCGCCGGGCTTCGCCCAACCCTTGACCGCGGGCGCCTCCTCGATGCTCCGCCAGTAGGCGGGCTCGTCTTCGAGCCAAAGGAGCGGGTGGGCCCCGACGCGGCGGGTCTCCACGACGCACGCCCGGGCGTAGTCGAGCGTGTGGTTCCACGTCTCGATCACGACGTTCTCCCCGGGCTTCACCCGAAGGGCTCCGGTGATCAGCGCCTTCGCGAGAGCCGACGTGGCCGTGCCATCGGAGGCCATCGGGATGCGATGGGTCTCCTCCAAGATAGACTTCACCTCCGTCCGGAGCCACGACCCTCGGCCCGGAGGCGCCGGACGAGGTCGGGAGCCGAATCGGACCCGGTCGCGAACGCCCGCGCGACGTCCACGAGGTACGCCCCCCCGTCCCGCCGGTGGGCCGGGAATCCGCCGACCGGGGAGGAACGTGGGAACCGCCGGGACCAGTCCCGGTCGGTGGCGGCGGTCCGGACGACCTCCGCGACCCTCCGCCCCCGGGAGAAGTCGTCGACGTCGCGGCGGATCCGCTCCGGGACGCCCATCGCCCGCCACGCGCGGACGAGCGCCTGGACCTTCTCGGGCCGGTGGCGGTGGCGTCGCCGGCCGCCGGCCAGGACGCCGTTGAAGTAGAGGAACGGACCGCCGACCGCGAGCGCTTCCAGGAGCGTCCGGCTCCCCGTGACGATCCGGACCCCGGCCGCGGCGAATCGGCGGCTCCACTCCGCGGGTTCCATCGGACGTTCCGGAACCCACTCGACGCCCGACCCCGACGGCAACCGGAGTGGTCGGGGGGACCGGACGACGATCCGGCGGACTCCGGTCGCTCGGAGGCCCCGGTCGATCTCGTCGACCAGCGCGTCGGACGACGACGGACTGGCGTACCAAACCCACTCGGTGGATTCGATGCGCTCCGTCGGGGACCGACCCAAGGGCCGAGCCGGCCAGATCGGCCCGACCTGGATCGACTCGGGGAACTCGCGGGCAAACGCCGACCGGGGGCGGAACGTCTGGAACACGTGGAGGACGTTCGGGCGATCGAACCCCCGGAAGGTACGGAAATCTCGATGGAACTGCGCGGCGTCCCCTCGGAACTCCGCGGTCCGTCGACGCTCCACAGTGGCGGCGGCGGTCTCCCCTCCCTCGCGCCACCGCTCCGCGTTCTCCTCCGCGGACGTGAGGGTCCGTGCGAACTCCTCGAGACTGACGTGGAGCGTCGCCGCCCCTCCGTACGCCCACTCGATCGTCTCGGCCTCCGTCGCCCAGGAGCCTCCGCGGCCGAGCGGACCGGGGCGGTCGGGAGCGGCGCTGACCCCCCAGTTCGGGGTGACCGTGAGCGCCCGGGCGGCGCGAGGCCGCAGAACGGGCGCCCGGCGGATCCCGCGGAAGTCCCAGGGACCGTCGACCGACCGGGGCAACGGGCGGTCCGCCGGCCGGTAGAGGGTCGAGGGAAATCCGGCGCCCGCGAGCTCCCGTCCCGCGTCGAGGACCTCGGCGATGTCGCCGAGCCCTCCCCCGACGACGGCGGGCATCAGGTAGACGTCGAGCCCCGGCGACGCCGGGGGTCGCTCAGCCGACGCCGGTCGGCCACGCGAGCGTGCGGGAGCCGTACGCCACCTCGAAGCCGGCGGCGCGAAGGGCCGCGGCCGCCCGCGTGTTCTCGTCGATGACCTGCGAGACGGCCCGGCTCGCCCCGGCGTTCCTCGTCCAGTCGAGCGCCGTCGCGAGCAGCGTGGCGGTGTCGTCGGCCGACGCTGCCGGGGCGAGGACCGGGGCGGTCAGGTGCCCCGCCCGCATCACCGGGCTGACGCTCGCGCGGACCCAGCCCACGGGGCCGGCGCCGCGGTCGACGACCCACGCCGCGGTCTGGGAATCGAGCGCCTGGACGACCGCCTCGGGGACCCCGAACTCCGACTCGGCGACCGGGTGGACCTCCTGGCGGGCCGGCGGGACGTAGGTGCGGGCGATCGCCGCCAGCGCCGGCGCGTCGTTCCGCTGGAACGGGCGAACCGGGCCGGGCGCCGAGGGAGCGGCGACGTCGGCGAGCGACATCCGCGCGAAATGGGCGTCGTGGCCGACCGGCCGGTAGCCGAGCGAATCGTAGAGCGCGATCGCCGAGGCGTTCGTGTCGATGACGTCGAGGACGACGAACTTCTCCCTCCGCTTCGCCGCCGCGTCGTGGCACGCGGCGAGGAGCCGCCGGGCGAGCCCGCGACGCCGAAACTTCGGGGCGACGACGACCGAGCTCACGTACGCCATGTGGGTCCCGAACGACTCGATCGCGGAGGCGGCATACTCCCCGTCGACCTCGAGGACGAAGAACCGGAACACCGGCTTCCCGATCGCGTTGAGGAACCCGAGGACGAACCGGTACGGCGGCCGCTGGAACTTCCGGATCACCCGGGCGAACGGCTCGGCGTTCCACCCGTAGATCCGGCCCTCGTCCGGAAACTCCTCCGTCATGAGGGCGTAGAAGGTCGGGAGGTCCCCGATCCGGAACGTTCTCAGCATCCGAGCTCGTCGTCGTCCGCCGCGGCCAGGACGCCGTCGAACAGTTGGCGGAGCGTCATCCCCGCCGGGGGGGCCTCCTCGAACGTCGGGAGGCGGACGGGACGGTCGAGCTCGTCGTCCCGGACGCGGGCGCGGGCGTCGGCGACCGCGCGGAGAACGACCGGGTCGCTCTCCCCCTGGGAGAGCCGCGAGAGCGCCTGGACGGTGGCATCGAAGAGCCGGCCCTCGGCGTCGGAGAGAAGCTGGACGGCTCCCTCCCCTTGGGCGATCGTCCGGTTCTCCACGGGGGACGGCCCGAGCGAGCGGAGCATCTGGACGAGCGCCTCCTTGGCGCCGTCGTCCCGCAGGCAGCCGAGCGCCCAGACGGCGGCGAGGCGGACCTCCGGCACCGGGTGCTTCAATTCCTCGCGCACGCGCGGCGCCGCGGCGGTGAGACCGAGCTGGCCGATCGCATGGAGCGCCCCGCGACGGGGCCACGGGTGGGCGTCCTCGAGCCGCTCGAGAAGCCGGTTCAGGTCGTCCGGGCCGCCCACGCGGGCGAGGCAGTCGGCGGCCGCGCCGCGGACCGCCCACGCCGGGTCGGTGAGCGCGGTCCGGGCGACGGGGAGACCCTCGGGGACCGCGAGGAGCCCGAGGGCGTGGATCGCACACACCCGCACCCACGCCTCGGGCCGGGACGCGGCGAGGACGAGGGGGTCGGCGACCGACGGGTCGCCGATCCGGCCGAGCGCGACGAGGACGCCGGGGAGGACCCAGCTCTCGTCCCGCTGCAACCGTTCGAGGAGGGCGGGCACGCTGTCCCGGTCCCGCCGGCGACCGAGGGTGACGGCGGCTGCGACCCGGACCCGGCGGGCCGGGTCGGACAGGAACGGGCGGACGAGCGACGGGATCGTCGGGTCGTCGAGTCGGCCGAGGGCGAGGATCGCCTCCCGGCGGACCCGGTCGTTCGCGTCGGCGAGCGCCCCCGAGAGCGCCGGGAACGCCGCCTCGGTCGGGAACCGCCCGATCGCGGAGACCGCGCTCCATCGGACCGCGGGGTCCGGGTCGCCGAGGAGGGGGACGAGCGAACTCCGCGACGCCGGGTCGTGGATCGCCCAGAGGGCCCAGCACGCCTGCGACCGGACGCGGGGTTCCGGGTCCTGGAGCGCCGCCTCGAGCGGTTCCCGGCTCCTCGGGAGGGCGAGGGCGCCGAGCGATTCGGCCGACGTGCCCCGGACGGGGGCGTCCGGGTCGTGGAGCGCCGCCTCGAGCAGGGCCCGGCCGCGGACGTCCCGGAGCGCTCCGAGCGTCCACGCCGCCGCCCGGCGGATCCGGGGGTCGGAGTCGCCGAGGGCGAAGACCGTCGTGTCGAAGGCCCCCGGGGTCGCCGGGTTCTCCGAGATCGCCTTCAGTTCGGCGAGGCGGGTCTCGAGGCCCGCCCGGTCTCCCGCACCCAACGGCTCAGCGAGGTTTTTCGGGCGGCGCGCCCGCGTTCCCACGAAGCGGTCCGAGCGCGCGGACGTTCTTTAGGGGGACGGGGACGGTCCGGGCCGTCGGCGAGATTCCGCTGTCCCGCCGACTCCACGGACCGGTACCGGTCCCGGGCCGGCGCGTCCGGGAGCCCCCATCGCGCGCCGAGGAGCGCCCGGTCGATCCCGAGCGGGACGAACAGCGTCTCCGCCGAGCGGGCGAGGAGCTCCAGGTACGCGTCGGCGTCGTACCGCTCGTCCCCGGTCAGCCGCTCGGCGACCCGGACCCGGTCGCGCCAGGCGCGCGATCGCCGGTCGGCGATCAGGTAGCGGACCGTCTCCCCCGGGCCCCGGTCGATCCCCGCGTCCTTCAGCTGCCGGAGCGCCGCGGTCGTGTCGGTGAACGCGACGAACTCCTCGGCCCGGCGGGCGACCCGGTGGGCGACGAGGAGCTCCTCGCGCGGCCACGTCCCGGCCCGGACCGCCTCCGCGAACGCGTCGGCCCGGGCGAGGAGCCGGGGGGCGAGCGCCCGGACCTCGTCGGCCGAGCCGGCCCGGCCGAGCATCGCGAGGAGCTCGGTCTCGAACCGTCGGACGACCTCGGGGGTGTCGTGCCGCCGCAGCCCGATCCCGCGGAGCTTGAACTCGCCGGACTCGTACCGGCCGTAGTACCGGTTCGGCACGCCGACGTCCCCCTCGACCGTCGGCAGGAAGACGATCCACCGGTACCGGCCCTCGTAGTTCAGCGGGAGGTCGAACGTCCGGCTCACCGAGGCGGCGAACGCCGGCGCGTCCGGCGGGTGGGCCGGGTCGAGCGGCGTCAGCCACAGCGAGTCGACGAGGCCGTGGCGGACCCGGTACCCGGCCGCCTCGGCGACCGGGACGAGCCGGGCGATCAGGTCCCGGGCGTAGGCGTTGATCGCCTCGTGGCACTCGATCCGGCCGAACCGGGCGTTCCGGTACCCCTGGTAGCCGAACGCGGTGACGAGGACCCATTTGAGCATCTTCGCCCGCTGCGACGCCTTCCGGCGCTCGACGTCGGGCAGATCGGTCCGGGCCGCGTCCCGCTTCCAGGCGAACCGGCGGGCGAGGATCGGACCGAGGGTCCGGGGGATCAGACCGATCCGCTTCTGGCACGAGCGGTACCCGAGCCCGGGCGCCCGCTCGGGGCTCTCCGGGCAGCACGCGCAGTCGAGCGTCTCGGCCGACAGGTTGTGCCGGACCATGATGTGCGGGTAGAGGCTCGCGAAATCGAACTCGTCGACCGAGTCGAACACCCCGGGGGGCGGGACGAGGATGACGCCGCCCCGGTCGGCGTCGACGAGCCGGCGGGCCGACTTGAACGCCTCGGGCCGGTTCTTCTTCCACGGCACGTGGACCCCGAGCCGGAGCGCTTGCGCGATCTCCATCGCGGTGAACGCGGTCCCCGGCGACTGGCGGGCGACCGTCTGGAGCGAGATCCGCGAGAGGCGGGCCGCGTCGACGAGGCCGTCGATGCCGGCGTCGTCGTAGACGAACGAGCTCTCCCGGTCGACGTGGAACCGGCCGGGGAGCGGGAACGACGCCGGCCGGTGGTAGATCCGCCCGTAGCTGACGAACGTGCGGGCCCCGCCGGTCGCGACGAGCGGGGCGGGGAGCCGGCCGAGCGAGAACGTCCGGGGGGTGAGGCCGATCGCCCGGGCCCGGTCGTACAGCCACGGGAGGTCGAACCCGTCGCCGTCGTTGGAGAGGAGGACGTCCGGGTCGAGCCGGGCGAGCTCGTCGGAGAGCGCCCGGAACACCCCGGCCTCGTCCCCCTCGATCCGCGCGTCGCCGAGCCGGACGGCGGCGATCCGGGGGTCCGGGGGGACGACGGTCCCGCGCCGGTGCCCCGCGAGGACGACCTCGAACGGGGCGACGACGAGCGGGGGGGTCGGGAGGTCGGTCTCCTCCGCCGGCCGGGTCGCGACGAACGCGCCGCCGTCCCGGTCGACCGGGGCGAACGGGTACGTCCCGTGGGCGAGGTGGTACATCTGCCCCGGCGTCATGTCGACGTCGTAGAGGAGGAACCGGCGGTACTCGCCCCGCCGGTCGATCGCCCCCGCGAGCCGCCGGCGGCCGTCGTTCCGGGCCGCCGTGACCGCGAGGACCCGCCGGGGCTTCGTCTCGTAGAACGTCGGCACCTCCTTCCGCCAGGCGAGGGCGGCGACCGTCGGGTCGTCGTCCAGGTCGTGGGCGAGCTCCTCCAGGAGCCGCCGGGGACCGTCGACGAGGAACGGCGGCCGGTACGGGACCGGGACCGGCACGACGCGCCGGGTCCGGTCGTCCTTCACCCACAGGTGGAGGTGCGCGCCGTCCGGCGCCTCGGTCGCGTCGAGCAGCCAGCCGTCCGGCACACGCCCTCCGAAGGAGGGGTCACGCCGGCCGTCGGGACGGCGGGCCGCCGGCCGGTTCCGGCTTTGGCATCCGCACGGCGAGGTCGAGGAGGATCGCGAGGACGATCGACTCGAGCAGGTCGGGGCTTCCGACGTACGTCGCCTGGGCGGCGTAGCGCCGGGCCGCGGTGACGAGCGAGTGGAACGCCTCCCGTTCCTCGGGGGTCGTGAGGAGCCGCCCGAAGGCGTCCCACCGTTTCATCCGCTCCTCGAGCGCCTGCCGGTAGGTCGGGACGGTCCGTCCCATGCGATCACCTCCCG
>JAKIVZ010000016.1 GCA_022750295.1 Candidatus Lutacidiplasma silvani | reverse complement strand
ACAATAGACGACCCTCGAGGGGGATTCGGAGCTGCGCCACAGGCTCCTAGAGGGATCGGGGTCTTCCTCCTCCGCGTTGGGGAGCACCGAGTTCGACGGCACAATCGTCACGACCAAGTCCACCTTTCCTCATGCCGCAACTAGCATGCTGACCCTCAACAGCGCGGGGGGGACAAGCGTGAGTGCCATCAAGATTAGGGACATATACTTCTCATATGGAATCTCGGCGGGGACCTCCGCAACTGCGGTTGTAGATCTCTCTCAGGCCAGCGATGCGCGCCACATTACGATCATCGAACGTTGCGATTTCGATGGTACGGCCACGTCCAATACCGGGTTCGCGGCGCTCAATATGAACAAGAATCAAGGCTCGATCCTGATTGAGGTCAACTGTTGGGTGACCAACTCCGGGACGGGAGGTCCAGTAGGGTTAGAGTGGCAAACGCCCGGTGGTGGAGTGAAGGTCATTGGCGGCACCTACGCTGGGATGAACCTTCACGCCCAAGCTATCAGCCTGTACTCGGTCACGGTGAACTCGCAGATTATCGTCTCGGGAGGAGCGCAGACAGCGATGTGCCTCTTTGATTGCTACAAAAATCCCAGCGACGACACGCCGGTCGTCAACAACACCTCCGGAAACACCGTCTATCTCACGGTGATCGGCGGGAGATACTACGTTCAAAACAACCCAAGTCCTCTCGTGGTTCCTGTGTTCTTTGATTCTTCTGCCGCGGGGTCAAACTACAACCTATCGCTGCAAGAGGTTGCCTTCTACGGCTCGAGCAGTTCCGCCAATCCGAATCCTCTCTTGAACACCTCCTTCTCCAGTCAGCTGACGATCGCGATTGGGTTGATTTTTCAAAATGACGCCGTTTTGAACATCGGCCAGTCGACCACTGGGTTGGGTACCCCATCAATTCTGGGATTGGATAGCAGATCCGGACTCGCCGCCGTTGACGGATCCGCGGTTACTTTGGCGACTGCGCCTGCTTATAACGCGGTAATGCGCATCTCCGCAGTGATTCTGGAATCAGCCGTGACCACCCCGGGAGGCACCATCACCTACACCGTTACTTGGACCGATTGGGCAAGCAACACTCGCTCGGTAAGTGCGACGGGAACCGCAGCGCTGAACGCGACCTTCCAGGCCTCAGCTCTTGCCCTCGTAAAATCTGGAACAACCGTTACACGCAAACTGACTTCGATCGGGACCGGGACCGGGATTGCGATAGATGTGGCTGGTGTCGTTGAAGAACTTCAGTAGGCCGAGATCCGCGTTTCCTACCGTTTGAGCCCCCGTGATGGCGCTCTTTGTCGGGCTATTCACCCTCTGCCACCCGATTAGTTCGGAATGGGCGAGGATTGTGGTCTGGCCGCGACGAATGTCTCGCTTGTTCGCGGAGGTGTTCATTGGCGCCCGCAGAACTCCGACGGCTCGGCTTCGGCACCGAACCGTGGACTGAAAGACACGAGAATGCTCGTGCCCTGCGCCACCCGTGATGCCCGGCGCTCCACCCCCCGGGCTGTGAAAGTGGCGGTTGAATCCGTGCCGCCACCAGGCCGGCGATCCACGAGTTAATTTGGACCTCCCGACCGAAAGCATGGGTCGATACGCCGCGCCGAGCGATGCCCCCCGTGAGAATAAACTGCGCGTCCGCAGCGAGGGCTGATTGCCCCGTGGAGGCGTCCGTGGCCCGTGACGAGCCCCGCCCCCTTGGCTAGGCCAATCCCCCCTGAATCGCGCCCCCCGCGCCGAGGTCGGGACCCGAGAGCCTGCCCGGGATGGTTCCCGCATCTGCGCCGAAGCTTGGAAGGCGCATTCTGCGGGAGAGGAGGCGGACCATTATCGCTGGTTCCACCGTTGGTTCTCTCTCTGGGACGCGACGAACGGGCCCCCGGCGACTCCCGTGAAGCGGCCGAGCGCGCGGCGACCAAGGCTGGGGAACCTCCACCACCGGCCCGTCAGGGCGGCCCGTGCGGCGCTCGAGAGGGTCCCGGGCGCCCCTGACGTCATGGGAGCAGATTGGCGGCCGGAAGCAGGGTGCTCCGCGCGATTCAGCATCACGCGGGCGCCGTTCCGCCACGGGGTAACTATCGACGCGGATTGACTATCGGTGGCAGAGTGAATCGGCTTCCGCCCCATCGACGGCGGCCCACAGGGTACTTCCCCCTCAACTGACCTCGGTCGCAATCAGGATGGTTCGCCCCGGAGCCAGGATTTGGGCGCCGCGGGGCCGGACTTCGGTGTCGGCGGCCGCCGCCTACGGGAGTGACCCCCTCGCTTACCCCGCCGCGAAGAACGCTTGCAGCCAGCCCAAGCCGTGGGCTAATCCAGTGCCCGACTTGACAGAGGTGCGCCGCGGTTCCGCCCGCCACTCCCGATAGAGAACCCCGCGGCCGCCTACATGCAGACGCCACCCCTCCCGGATTCGCATCTCTCGTACTGAGACAGAGTCCAGTCGTCTGACCTATTCGGGGATATCTCACTCCCGCGGGTCCCCCACAAATGGCCGGAGTCTCCCTGAAGTCGGGCGGTTCTACCAACAGGGTTATGCTGCTTGTCAGCCCTCGCAACCCTCATGCCCCCAAGCCCGCCATCGTCGGGGGGTCTCCCCGCAATCGTCCCTCGGTGGAAAGGGAACCTATCGGTGGCCGACCGAATCCATCGCTTCCCGGCCAAGATGGCGCTTGGCTTGGCGGAGCACTACTTCGATCAAATTGCCCTCCCCGCCTTCGGGGCTACCACCGGGGAGGGGCTTCGCTTCTACGATCCGTTTTGCGGATCGGGTACGACGCTCCTTGTCGCCCGTGCCCGAGGCTTCGAGGTCATGGGATCCGACCTTCTCGATTCCTCGACTCTTCTCTCCCGGGCAAAGGTGACTCGACTAAGCGCCGGGTCCCTCCGTCGACTTCGGTCCGAACTGAACTCAAACCCGCTTTCGTACAGGACGAGTCCTCGGTGGACGTGGAAGAGCTGGTCAACCTGGTACCAACCGTCGACGCTCCGAGCCCTTCAGGACTTGGACGTTCACGTCGAGTCCAAACACAAGTCACCCTACTTCGCCCACCTCTGGGTCGCCCTTTCACAGACCTGCTGGGACGTTTCCGGCGCCGATCCGACCGTCATGGTCCCTACCCACTCCAAGCTCGCCCGAGGGGTGCCGCGTGTCCTGCCTGGAGAGGTGCTCGCGACTTACCGATCTCGTCTAACCCGCGTCTTGGCCGCACAAGGTGCGCTCGGAAGACTCGGCATTTCGACTGCGGGCATCGGCGTTTGGAAGGGTGACGCCACTGCGGAAAAAACATGGCCCGCGAATAAGGTGGATGTTCTCCTGTCCTCACCACCGTACGGCTTGGGAATCGATTACGTGCGGGCCGCCTCCCTTCAATCCCGCGCCCTCGCTATCAGGGATGAGTCCGCGGCTTCGCGTAGCGAGATGATGGGTCGTCTTGGTCACCTCAATGAAGTGGAGGAGCTCCCTCGTCGGTTCGCTCGAGAGGCGTGGTACCGATCCCTGAAGAGCCGGGACCGTCTCCGGTTCCAGGCACTACTCCAATACTTCGCAGACCTCCGCGAGTTCCTCGTCGCCTGCGCGGCCCACGTTTCTGGGGACGGGACAATCGGGGTGGTACTGGGTGATCCTGAGATGGGCCGTCAACGCGTGCCGCTCACGTCCATTGCAGAGCATCTCGCAGGCTCCGTGGGGCTCTCTTCGCTTATGCCCCCGGTCACCGACCGCATTCGACGACGGTTTCAAGCTTCGCGCCGACGGAGTTCGACCGACCCCATCCTTCACGAGACGCTGCTTACCTTCCAGCCGAACTAGGATGGGCTCGACTCGCGATTGCCGGGATCGCTAGGATCGCGGTCGGGCCTCGAGACCCCTTGCCCTCAACACCTCGCGGGCGAGCTCCGTGGTCACCAGCGGGGCTTTCGTTGTGTACGCCTTCTCGTACATCGCCTCGAGAAGGACGCAGAACACTCGGACTAGTCGATTGCTTGCCCCAAACGCAAGCTCAACCGCTGTACGCTCGAATGGTATGTACGGTCGCGCAGGGTCCCGGTCTCCGCCCTCCACCGACTCAATCCGAAACTTTGCAATGTCGAGGGCGGAATCGAGCTCAAGGGGCGGGACGTAGACCGTCTCCCCGAGCCGCTCCTGGAAGGCCTGTACGGCTGCGGGTACCTTCCCCGATCGGGTGAGCGCCTGAGAGTCCTGACCTGGCTTGATTCGCTTGGCTGCGTCGGCAGTGACCGAGAGCACTATCTGCACCTTCGGAAGGTCGAAATCGGATTGGAGGTGGTCGATGAGCTGGCGGAAGAAATGGGTGAGTCTCTGAAGGCCCGACGGGCCTGTGCCAAGGACCGTGTTTTCGAACTCGTCTACCAGAATGAGGACGTGGTCGGACCCCGCGTCCTTTAGGCGCCTGAGGAAAGACCGGAAGAGGCCGAGACGGGCCACGGGGCTTTTCCATGGCGGGAACGGCCGGCCCCCACGCCGCTTCGGGAAGGTGGAGGCGTGCCCCGTGAGCACTTGCCAAGCCCCCGGATCGGCGAGAATCGCGTTGATGGCCCTATCGTACTCGCTTCCGCTCGGAGTCAGTAGCGTCTGTTCGGAACGCCGACGAAGAATCGCGGATCGTTCCGCCTCGGAACCTCGGAAGAACGCCTCGAAAAACAAGCGATCGGGCGACGCGGAGGGCAGGAATGAGAGCCCTACGACGGACCACTTCTCACCCGTAGAAGCCTCCAAACGGGACGGGCCGTCACGGAGTAACCAGCTTAGCAGCCAAGTCTTCCCTGTGCCATAGTCTCCGGCCAGCATCCAAATGGTTCCGGTCTTCCGGGAACGCTCAGCAATCGTCCCCAGGATCAGCCCGTCGGCCCAGCGAGGTTTCAAGAACGTTTTCTTGCCGGTTGTCGCTGCGGCTACGCCAGTGAACTCACCGAACGGCGTCTGTTCGAGATCCCGGACGGTGATTGTCCGGCGTGGTCCTCTACTCTTGGGCGACAATCAAGCTCCCGTAGGAGGTCCCCTCAATAAGTAGCTCGTCAATCCCGCGTACGGCCTGTTTCCAGAGCTGGATCGGGGGTCGGTCGCCCGAGTACAACTGGGCGAAGAGATCATCGACGTCGAACGACGTTGCGAGGACGCCGTCTTTCCAGAGTCGACGAAGGAGCGCGCTCCTCGCCTCGTCGAGCGAGAGTAGCCTCCCCTTGGGAAGCTCTTCGTCGATTAGCGAGCGGCCTTCTCTGAGGTCCAGCTTGGTGCGATAGTTCGGACCCGGAAGTACCCTGAATCCGGCGGCAGACCAAGCGAGTCGCCGCTCCTGGAAAAACCGAAGATATGAAACGAATCTGGCAATGGGTTCACGGCTGCGCTTGCCCATCCCAGAGATTTCGAACTCCATCCCCCCCGGATCGGCCAGTAGGGCTGGTCGGATGCCATATCGTGTGATCGCTGTCGCCCGAATCGCAAACGCAACGAAGTCGGCCCCGCTGAGTCGAGATAGGAACGCGCCTCCGCCGTTCGGCGCTAGCACGATTGTATCATCAGTCGCGCGGACTAACTGCAGGCGTGTGCCAGCCGGGAGTGCCATGCCTCGTATCACGCTCTTTTCCGACATTCCCGGAAACAGGCCGCGTATGTCCGCAACGACCAAAGGCCGCTCCGGGCCGGCTCGTTTGACCGCGTCCAGCACGTTGAGAAGCTTCGCCGGGGGCAGTTTCAGGTGCGGAATCCCTGCGAGGGTCTCCCCCACGGCGTTCACCTTGGATTGCACGGGCTGAAGAATTTGCAGGTGGGACAGGTGGAGAGGCGCAACGGTCGTTCCGGCTGGTCTAACACGTCGTGCCACTGAATGCCCCCCCTACGGCGAAGTCCGGAGGCCCTCCTCCCTTGGACAATCAGAGTGCGGAGCAGCGGAATGTTTGACAGGCAGTGCTGGCGATCGGCTTGCCCTATTAGGTGAGGTGCAGCATGGGGTCGACCACCCGTACCGTTCCAGGAAAGCGAGACCCCGAGGTCGAAGTCGATTTCGAAGTACCATTCCGCAAGCAAGGCATACGCCGCAAAGATGCCTCGAAGCACGTTGTCAGGTGGGAGCGTCAGCTTCGCCTCGAAGATTCCGCCCGAGGCAGGGACTGCATCAAACGCGATCCAGTGGCCATCCGGGGCTACATTCGGTCCCGGTGTGGTCGGACTGGACGGGGCGGCCGACGCTCCAGATGGGCGCCTACGACGGGGGATGGGCGACTCCTTCAGCTCGTACGAATCAAGAGAGAACCTGCCAAACTTTGCCATTGAACCCAGCGCAGCAAGCTGTCGATTGTAGTGATCAAGAAGGGCCTGTTGCGGGACCTCCGCGATCATCAACGGAACCGCCAGATTCGGCAAATGCCTGTTCAGGTGTTGGTTGGCTGACTTGACTGCACGGTCCCAAACCATGCCGGCATCTTGTCGCGTTAGGTTGCACGGTTCCCCGAAGAGACTCCCTTGGGGAGCACGAGCGTTCGCATCGCTAGGAACATTCGTGGTGAGCTCAAAGTACACGCGGGAGCCGTTTGGGCATTCTCCTGCCTGAAGAACACCAATCGGGACCTCGAACAAGGCAGGAAGGTCTGGTAGGGCCGCTCTCAGTGCGGTGAGTTGACCCCAGCTCTCTTCCTCGTAACCCCGGGCCACCCTTCCTGGCGGTACGTAGTCGCCGCGGGATCCAAGAAGAAAGCCTGCCCATGTCGACGTCGGCAACGAGAGTCCCCAATGACGGCTTGAATAAATGCCCAACTCATCTCAAGGCGGCCGAAGCCATTTCGCGCGGGCGCGCTCCCGCCGACCTCGCCCCTCGCGTCCACGACCATAGGGCGACCCGGGTCTACGATCTCCGCGACCAGCCACGCGGGCTGAAGTTGCGCTAGGGCCGCGCGATCCGGGGCTTGCATCGGTGGGAAGGAGGACTCTCCGTAGGGCTATTCGACCTGAGCTGCGCCCCAACTCAGTCCACCCGCCAACCGCGGGTCCTCCTGTGAAAGCGCCCCGGGCCCCGTGATGGTTCAGCGGTCATTGCCGACCTCCCGACCGAGTTCCGAATCTCCGGCCTCTTGCTCGAGGTGATCGAGCACATCGGCCTTGTGGATCAGGCAATCGGCCAGCGAGTCGAGGGTTGCCACCGACACCTCGGGAGTCGGCTCCTCGGCGATCTTCTGCATTCGTCGCTCCTTCTTCTCGGTCAGGGTGGCGTCCTCGTCCCGGTACGGCACTTGGTAGGTCAGGATCATCCAGACCTCGCCGGAGAGTTTGCGGGCGGCGGCGATCTGGGCCAGCATCGGAGGCCGGGTCTTCGCCTTTTCGCGCTAGAATCGCGTGACAGCAGTCTCCTGGGACGCCTTCAGCATCGCCATAACGGTCGTGAAGAGGAACGCCTTCAGAACGGCGTTGCCCTTCTTTAGAGGCTGGTGCTCGGCGACTCGAGTCCCGCTGTTGTCGGCCTTCGGAACGAGCCCGGCGTAGGACGCCAGGTGCTGCTTGTCGGAGAATCTCCGGATGTCGCCAATCTCGGCGAGAATCCCCACGGCGCTGTAGAAGCTGACGCCGGGGATGGTCATGAGCAGCTGGATGTCCGCACGATCTCGGGCCACTTGCGCGAGCTCGATCTGCATCGACTCCTCCTGCTGGGCGAGGAGCTTGAGCTGCTCGAGATACCGGGCGAGGTGGGCACGATCCCCCGAGGGAAGTGAGAGTCGGACCAGCTTGCGAAGCCCGGCGACTCCGAACCACTGGGAGACTCCCTTCATCTCGGCGGCGAGGAGGTTCCGGGTCACGAGGGCGCGCACCTGGTTCTTGACGAGGGTCACCTTCTGGGCGAGATCCCGGCGGTTCCGGGTCAGCAGTCGGAGGTGCTCGATCTCGGAGGGAGGGACGTAGCACTCCGGCATAGATCCGCTCTGGAAGAGCTGAGCAAGACGGACGCTGTCCCGCTTGTCGGTTTTGACCGCGGGCTTGGGGATCTTGTTGGGCGCGGCCATGTGGAGCTCGCATCCGATCGCGTTCAGGACCATCGCCACCGCCTTCCCGGCCGTGCTGGCCTCGAGAACGACCGGGACGTGGGCGGGGATGGTTTCGGCGAGAGCGTGGATCTCCGACCGGGTGGTGGGGAGGGTCCAGGTCTTCGAGACCTTCCCTCCGGGCTCCATCCGAGTCGCGGTGATGGAGCCCTTGTGGACATCGAGGCCCACACACGGTCGCAGGTAGTTCGGCGTCCTCGAAGCCTCTCGCTCGTCGTTCACGTTGTTTGCCTCCTCCTTGGGTTCGCGAATCCGGGCCCGGGTCTCGACACCCTCCTGTACGTGCGTCCTGGCCCTCGCGGCCGGTGGCACAGATGGACCCGTCGTTGGGGCGGCCAGACTCCCCGGAGCGCTCGGAGCGCAGGACCCGCTCGGCCGCCCAGGCCCGGATTCACATCTCCCGGAAGGGGAGATGGGTGGATAGAGGCGCTTTCACGTCCACTCCCCGCGCTGGGGGCCACCAGGGCCTCGCCCTTGGTCCCTATCCGCGCGAGGGAGCAAGACGCGCGAGGGAGCAAGATGCTCGACCGCATCCGAAACCACCACCGCCGAGCCCCGACGCGACGAACATTCCTGCCAGAACGCGACCGGTCATGATGCCCCGACTCCTCGCGATCGGGACCTGCTCTTCGCGCTAGGGTTGACCCTCGCCGCAGTGGTCGCAGAGTGGTTCGCGATGCTCGAAGCGCCGCCCCCTCGCACGTCCACGGCCCTGCGGGTGTCTGCCTAGCGGCTTATGTGCGAAGGGCACGGCTCTGAGGTGCGGTCAGCTCGCCCATCACTCATCACGATTCAGCTGGTTCTAGGTTTCATCATACCGCGCGGGAGTCTTGCGAATGCACGTCAGGAGTCCCGCCCGGGTTCGGTCGGCGTGGCTCCCCGGTTACTGGGAGACTTCGCCTTCCTCCGGAGGTACGGCGGCCGATCCGATGAGCAATTCGGCCGGTAGGTGGTAGACGGCCCCGACGGCAGCGGAGTCCGCCAGCGACGCCGCCTCGACCGGCCGATATCCACCGCCGACCCAAGTCGGCCCGACGGCGGCAAGAATCCGAACGAGGCCCCAATCGACGGTGGGGGCTCGCGGCGTGTACAGGATCGTGTCGATGCCGACGGCACGGGCGGAGGCCGCGACCTCCGACGGAGGGTGGCCTCCCCAATCGCTGTCGATCGCCAGTACAGAGCCGTCGAGCGCGACCACAATCTCGAAGACGATCTCCGTCGACATCTTCCACGCTCGCCGGAGGTCGCGGGCGCTCGAAAGCGTGGCCGTGGAGAGTACGACCCGACGAGCCCCGGTCACCAGCCCGTCGATCGCCTCGTCCGCCACCCGGACTCCCGCATCGAGCCAGACGTCGGCGTCCCGCGCGAGTTCCTGCAGGTAGTCGAGCTGCGGTTCCCCCTTCCGCCGACCGTCCAAGTCGGTGATGTAGAGGCCGTCGTACTGCGGGGTGACCGCGTCGGCGACGTCCAGGATGTCCCGAAACTGCCCGTCGGGTCCACGGACCGGCGAGAAGGCATTCCCGTCGGAGGTCATCAGGTGGCCATGGGAGATCGCGAGGCCCGCCCGGAGCAGCGGACCTCGCCCAGGGGCGCGCGTCGAATCCGACACCGTGCCCGGCGAGACTCCGGAAGGTAGATATCGGAGCCGCGGGGCCGGCACAAGCCTTACGACGAGGCCGAACCTCGCTCCTCTCGCCAGGAGGCAGAGGGCAGCTGACGGTGGAGGTCATCGGCAACGATACCCCGCTGAGGAAAGTCCCCACTCCGGAGACCACGGGGGCGGGTGGGAGCCCGCCGGGTGAGAGCCCGAGCCACGGAGCAGCAACGACACAGCCCAACGGTACGGTGAAGGCGATGCGCCGGAGGTTCCGTCGGGATTTGGTGAAACGGCCGTCTCCCCGGGAGCAAGCCCTGAGTGACGGGAGGAAGAAGGTCTCCCGACCGTCGAGGAGAGCGCGCAGTCGAATGCTGCCTGAACCAGAATGGGGCTTACTACTGCGACCTGGCCGGCACGTCAGTAAAGTGGGGTGCCGCCGGCCCGGAAACACCGTTTCCGGGCCGGGAAGGGTGTAGAACCCACCCAAGTGCTCCCTGCCGCCCCGCTTGTCGGCCCCTAGGAAACCTGCGAGAGCCCGCCCGTCGCGTCCCAGCCCCCCAACATAGCGGAACAGGTTCGATTACCGGTCCGGGTGTGCTCTGGAGTCCGATGAGAGCGGCCCGGGCGCCGGGAGGCCGGAGGACGGGCTGGCCCGTTCAATTTTCGAGTTGCACCGAGGGTGATCGACCCGCCTCCCTCGTGACGATGGGCAAGGAACCGACATTCGAGGGCGCGGTTCTGATATGAATCCGAAGGCTTCCCCGGCCCGCGATGGTCAAGTGGTCCGAACTCGAGCTCGAATGGAGGCTCCTGTCGGTGGCGGCGATCGCCATGATGGTGGGTGGGGCGTTGGTCGGACTTGCAACGGGGGCCGCTTGGGGAGGAATCGTGGCGGTGGTGGGATCGGGGCTCGGGCTCTTCGTAGTCGTGGCTACTTGGGATTAGACCCAGATTTCCCCGGGCAAGGGGGGCCATGCAATGGGCGGGGTTCACGGGGCCGGCTTCGGTCCGATGGGGGAGCCGAATCCCGTTCCTCGAGCATCAACGAGTCCTCCCGAATGAGATTGCTCCCTCGCGCGAACCCGCGGAAGAAGTTCGCACTCACGTTACCAGTCGAAAATGGCCCTCGCAGACCAATCGCGCACTACGACCTCACCTCCGGAAGTGATCTGGAGTTCGTGTTCCGAGCCACCGGCGTCCACCAACTCCCTCCGGACCGCCCACCCTAGTGATTCGTCGAACGCCACCGGCAGGGCCGATACCGGGGAGAAGAGGAACAGTTGTGAGAGTCGGGCCCCGGGCTCGTGGGAACTCGACAGGACCACGTGCGAGTGGGCCGAACCGAGCTCCCCCAGGATCTCGTCGGCGCACTCGGCGGGAACGCTTCGAAGGTCGTGCGGGCAGAGAAACCGCGATCCGGCGCGCGGCTGGCGGTCGAACCGGCTCTCGTACTCGAGATGCTCGGGAACGTTCCCCGGGCTCCGGTAGTGGCTCAGGGCGTCCCCGCCTGCGCTCACCCCTCCCGGGTGGGGCCGAACGAACTCGCTGATCTCGCCCACTCGCGGCAGAGTTCCGTCGTCCGACGTCCCCCCCTGCTCGCCGTCGAGCACGGCGACGCAACCCACGTGCTCCGGAACTTCCGACCCGACCCATTGGTCGTAGTACGTCCGGAGTCGCTCGTCGCGTAGCCATTCCCGCACCTCCTGGCCCGGGGGTGCACCCGCAAGGAAGTCGACGGCGTGTCGGGTCGCCTCCTGCTCCGAGGAATGAAAGCTCAAACAATGGGAGTCGAGCGGGAGTGTCCGAGGTCGTCGACGAGGGTCGCCGACGAGGCCAAGGGAAGGAATTCGTCGGAAACGCGTGTCTAGATTGCGTTCGACCGGGGAGTCGCAGTCGTCCTCTTTCCGTCGGACGCGCACCCCTCTGAAGACGACAACCCCTTCGGCACGGGGCGGGGACCTCAGGACGGGGAGAACCCCTACCCCGCGAGCAACACCGACGGCCGGTGAATTGTCATCGGATACCGCTCCGCGCCAATCGAGGTCGGCGGCTCCGCCTACCGTCCCGGCGATGGCCAGACTCGGTGCACGGGTCCCCAATCCGTCAGCGAACGAGCCGCATCAGCAATTGCGACGCGAGTACGACCATGAGGGCGGTCGAGCCGAGCAAGACGACGGCGTCCAAAGCCAGATGGCACGGGGTCCCGACGAGCAGGCCTCGAAGGGCGTCGACCTCGTACGACATCGGATTCCCGGCGCTGACGTACTGCAAAGGCACGGGCATCACCGAAGTCGGGTAGAGGGCGTTCGAGGCGAAGAAGAGCGGGAGGCTGATCGCCTGCCCGATCCCCATCATCCGATCCCGGTGGCGCACGAGCCCGGCAAGGACCATCGAAAGGCACGCGAAGAACGAGGCTCCCAGCACAACGAACACCGCCGCCGCGAGGAGCGTCAGCGGGTCCCAGAGGATGCCCACCGAGAGCAGGGCAGCCAAGATCAGGATCACCACCGCTTGGACGAGCCCCCGGACCGACGCGGCGAACGCCTTCCCCGCCACGATGGCGGAGCGGGGGGTCGGCGTGGCCAGCATCTTCGCGAGCAGGCCGGCGTCCCGGTCCCAGACGAGCATGATCCCGTAGAAGATCGCGACGAACACCGCCGACTGGGCGATGATCCCGGGCGCGAGGTACGTCAGGTACGGGATCTCACCGGGCGTCGGGAACGCGTGGAGCCGGGTCAGCGTCTCTCCGAAGAGAAGGAGCCAGAGCACCGGTTGGATGATCCGACTGACGATCTCCCACGGGTCGTGGACGATCCGTCGCAATTCGATCACGGCGAACGTCGCGAGCCGGAGCGGGAGCCTCGGGAGCCCCACGGCCGAGGCCCTCAACTTACGCCACTCGCTGAACGGTTCTTCGTGTCGCGCGGACGTCCTTCCACCCCCCGGAAGTCGCGGCATCGTCGCTCGCGAAGGAGCGGAACACGTCCTCGAGGTTGCTCCCCTCGCCCAACCTCGACTCGAGCGCCGACGGGGTGTCGACCGCCTGGACCTTTCCATGGTGCAGCAGAGCGACCCGGTCGGCGAAGTCCTCCGCTTCCTCGAGGTAGTGGGTCGACAGGAGTACGGTCGTCCCGTCCCGGTCGCGGAGCTCTCGAATCCGCGCCCAAAAATCGCCTCGGGCGATGGGGTCGAGGCCAACCGTCGGCTCGTCCAACGCAAGGAGCCTCGGGCCATGGACCAAGGCTTGGGCGAGCTCCAGGCGACGCACCATTCCTCCCGAGAAGGTCGACGTGAGCCGGTCGGCGGCCGGCGTCAGCCCCATCCGGTCGAGTGCCTCCGAGACGCGGGCAGGACGCTCCCGCCAGGGGATGTCGTAGAGACCGGCGAAGAGCCAAACGTTCTCGCGCGCGGTCAGCGCGCCGTCGACCGAGAGCTGCTGCGGAAGGTAGCCCAGCAAAGCTCGGACCCGGCTGGCCTCGTTCCGGACGTCGTGCCCGAACACCTCGACCGATCCCGACGTCGGGAGCGTGAGCGTCACGAGGACGCGCAGCAGCGACGTTTTGCCCGCGCCGTTCGGCCCGAGAAGTGCGAAGACTTCCCCGCGCCGGACGGTGAGGTCGACCGCGTCGAGGGCCCGTACCGGCCCGTACTCCTTGGTGAGCCCTTCCACGAGGACCGCGGCCGAACTCTCCATGACCGCCCAACTGCTACGGAACCTTAATAGTTCTTGGGTCCCTGAGCCGGGACGGTGGGGGTCAAGCCAACGGGAGTCGCCGAGCACGTGCCGTGTTCAAGTTTCGAGCCGCGCGAATTCTCGACCCGCGTTGGCGATGTCCCACCGTGGGATCAGTGCCCCGGCCGGAGCGCCGTGCCGGTTCTCGAGAGGAGCTGAGATGCCTCGACACCCCACGTCCCCGAACCCGAACGCTTCGTTCCAGACGGAAGATGGGAGCGATTCCCTCTGGGACACCCTCCGGGACTGCCATCGTCGGATCCGCGACGAGCTCCGGGCCGGCGTCGCCCGCCGCGGGATCCATCTCGGAGAGTACCGCGTGTTGAATCGGCTCGTGGAGGGACCCCGCACGCCCTCCCAGCTCGCGGAAAACCTCGGGCTCGCCCCGGCGTCGATGACCGACCTCGTGGCGCAGGTTCGCGGGAAGGGTTGGGTGCAGACACGACCCCATCCCTCCGACGGTCGGGCCTACCTCCTGGACCTCACGGCCGCCGGGAGACGAGTGCGGGACGCAGCTCGTCGGGAGTATCGGGCGAGGCTCGCCGAGGTCTACGAGGACTTACCTGTCGACCACCGCACCTCTCTTCGAGCGGAGCTGGAAGTTTTGAGCAAAGTTTTGCGGAGCCGGTCTGCGTCCGATTCGCCGGATTCCCTCCCGGCTCCCTCCGCCCTCGGCGGAGGGCCCGCCGGGGTCCGTCGCACCGAGCCCGGTTCAGAACCCGCACGGGTTACCGGTCGTCGGCGAGGTCGGTCCTCGCGGGCGCGTGGGCGAGCCCTCCGAACGGCCAGGCCAGGAGTCCCACGCCCCACAGGAATCCGGTCCACCAGAGGAGAATCCACCCGACGAGGAGGAAGCTCAGAGGGACGTTCGAGAGAACGAAGAGGAGGGTGATGAGAAGAATGAACCCCGAGAGGATCGCCGCCATGCCGCGGAAGGGACCGATTCTCGCCATTCCCGACGGACCCGTGTCGTTCGGGGAATGTCCTAGAGTCCAATAATTGTTCTCCGCTCCTCCCCCATTCCCTGCGTCGGCTCCGGCGGCCGGCCGGGTAGGTTGGGGAGCTGCGACTCGGGGCCCGTCGGCCAAACGATTATGTTGGGCCCCCCGTTCGGCCGTTCGGATGGGGCTGAAGGGCCGCGACGTGATCTCCATCCGGGACCTTTCTCGGGAGGACATCGAGGAGGTCCTGAAAGGAACTCGACGGATGATCCCGTACGCCGAGGGATCCAAGGTCGGTCAGCAGCTGGCGGGCAAACTGCTCATGCTGGCGTTCTTGGAACCGTCCACCCGCACCCGCCTCTCCTTCGAGACCGCGATGCAGCGGCTGGGCGGCCGGACCGCATCGATCACCGACCCGGCGGCGAGCTCGGTGAAGAAAGGCGAGAGCCTGTACGACACCACGCGGATGCTCTCCGCGTACGGGGATGCCATCGTACTTCGGCACCCCAACGAGGGCGCCGGACGTCTGGCCGCGCAGGCGTCGGACAAACCGGTCATCAACGCCGGGGATGGAGCGGGCCAGCATCCCAGCCAGACCCTGCTCGATCTTGCGACGATGCAGGAAGCGTTCGGGACCCTGACGGGGCTTCGGGTCGTGCTCCTCGGCGACCTTCGGTACGGTCGAACGGTCCACTCGCTGGCCCACGCCCTCGGGGTGTTCGGGGCCGAGCTCGTTCTCGCCTCCCCCTCCTCCCTCGCCCTTCCCGAGGATGTCCGCGAGGACCTCGATCACCTTGGCGCCAAGGTCACGGAGGTCGACCAGCTCCATCAGGCGGTACGGGAGGCCGATGTGCTCTACGTGACCCGCATCCAGAGGGAGCGGTTCGCCGACGAGTCGGAGTACGCGAAGGTCGCCGGCTCCTACCGGGTCGATTCCGCGCTCCTGTCCGGGGCCAAGCCCCGACTGATCGTCATGCATCCGCTTCCCCGGACGACCGAGATCGCCCCAGAGGTCGATGGGAGCCCCCACGCCGCGTACTTCCGACAGGCGTTCCTTGGGGTTCCCACCCGGATGGCGCTCCTCTCGTTGATCCTCACCGGAAAGGCGGTGTGACGGCTGCGATGCGCGAGCTGAAGATCACGCCGATCAAGAACGGGACGGTCATCGACCACATCGGCAACGGGCTGTCGCTCGAGGTCCTGCGGATCATCGGCGTCAACGACCTCGACAAGGACTCGACCGTTTCGGTGGTCCTGCACGTGCGCAGTCAGAAGCTCGGCTGGAAGGACATCGTGAAGGTCGAGAACATGGAGCTCTCCCCGCGGAAGGTGAACGCGATCGCGCTCATCGCGCCGACGGCGACGATCTCGATCATTCGGGAGTTCAAGGTCCGGGAGAAACGGGTCGTCGACCTTCCCGAGCGGATCGTGGGCGTCGTCCGGTGCCCCAACCCGAGCTGCATTACGAACCAGCGGGAGCCGGTCGAGAGCGAATTCGACGTCGCCCGGCGTCGGCCCGTCGTCCTCCGTTGCGCCTACTGCGAGCGGCTCGTCGACGACTTCCTGCTCCACCTCGCCTAGACGAGTAGGTCTCGGGCCGTGGCCGACCTGGTCGCCGAATTCGCGCTCGTCTTCGTCGTCGTGGGTGGCCTCGAGTTCCTCGACCGGACGAACTTTGCCCTGATCGGCCTCGCCGCGAAGCAGGACCCTCGTCCGACGTGGGCCGGGGCGGCAAGCGCATTCGCGCTGACCACGCTGCTCGCGGTTGCGGTCGGGACCGCCCTCCTGGACGCGCTCGGCGGCCACCTGATCTATCTCCGGCTCGGGGGCGGTCTCTTTCTTCTCGGCTACGCCGCGTACCTGGTCGTCGTCCCGGAGGCCGACCGGCGTCCCCCCGCCGGTCGATCGGCGTTCGCCACCGCCTTTCTCCTGATCTTCCTGCTCGAGCTCGGCGATACCACGATGATCTTCACCATCCTCTTCGTGAGCACGATCCAGAATCCGGTCCTCGTTGGCCTGGCGGCCGGGACCGCGCTCGCCGGGGTCGCCGCCACCGCCTCGCTGATCGGATCCCGGTTGGGGGCGAGGGTCGAGCCGAGGCTCCTCGAGCGGGTGGTCGTCGTGATCCTGGCCGTCGCGGGCGTGGTGACGATCGTGTACGCCCTGATGCCGGGCTGGTTCCCGTCGGCCCTCGGCTAACGGGACGACTTCGTCGTCGGGAGCGGCCCGGCCCCATGGTGGAGACCCTCCGCCTTCTGTTCGAGGGTCTCCGGCCCGATCACCCAGCTCTTCGGCAGCGATTTTTCCAATTCCTCGCCGTGGAGCCGGTCGAGGTACGCGCGCGCCTCGTTCGGTCGGTGGTCGGCGAATTCCAGCAACGCGAGTCGGAGCGCCGCCTCCGCCCGGATCCGCGGGTAGAGCACCGGTCCGGGTCGGTCGAGGATGGCCGTCCACCGGTCCCGCGCGACGTCGAGCCGCTCGTCCGCCGCCGCCAGCCGCCCTTCGAGCACCCACTCGCGGAGGAAGCCCGACGAGGGCGGGAGCAGGTGGAGGGTCTCCGTCAGCTCGCGGGCCCGTTGGACCGACTTCGTCGCCCGGCCATACCCGGTCTCCGGCCCGTCGTAGAGAAGGCTGGCGACGTCGAGATGGTGGTACAGTTCCACCACGCCCGCACGGAGTCGTTGGGAAACGGGGATCGCGCGCTCGTGCCCCGAGATGGCGTCCTTGGCGTCGCGCCGGTGTTCGAGGATCCGAAGCCGGAGCTCCTCCGCGATCTGCTCGAGGCCGTACCGCCGCGAGGCGGCGAGCATGCTCCGCGCGCTTGCGAAGAACCGTTGCGCCAACGCCCGTTCCGGCCCGGTCCCCTCGGCGAGGATCGTTCCCATCGAGAGGAGGGCAAGGCCCTGGACCGGCCCGGGCCCGAGGGTCCGGGCCATTTTCAACGCCCGTTCCGCGTCCAGCCGGGCGCGGTCCCGCTGTTCCCGGTCGATGGCGAATTCGCTCAACGCGATGAGCAGCAGGACCTCGGCGGCAATCGCTCCGGAATCGTGACACCGGTCGGCAAGCTCCGAAAGCTCCAGGACGAGGGACGGGCGGGGTCCTCCGGCCCGGAGCGCCGGAAGGAGGAGCTCGACCCATTCTTCGAGTCTCTCGGGGGGCACCTTCTCGTTCAGGGCGGTGGAGATTCCTTCCTCGAGCGCGAGCTCGGCCTCGGCGACCCGGCCCGTGAAGACGAGCGTCCGAGCGTGGAACATCTCGAGCTCGGCTTCGGCCTCCGGGCGGTCGGCGGCCGGGAGGGACGGAAGGCAGGTGAGCGCCTTCGCCACCGCCTCTTCGCTCGCGTCGTACGCGGCCAGGCGCTCGCTGATCTCCGCCGTCTCGAGAAGGTACCGGAGCGCGGTGGGGTCCGGGGCCGCGGCGTAGTAGTGGTTGGCGAGCTCGATCCGCCGTTTCAGGTCAGGCTCGGGGTTCAGCGCCGCCAGCGCGTCCCCGATCTCACGTTCCATCTCCTTCCGGACCGGCTCGGGGACGAGCTCGGGAAGGAGCCCGACCCAGGCGAGATGGGGGATGGTCACCCGGCCGTCGGCGACCCGCACCAGGTTCGCCTCGACCGCTGGGGCCAGCGTCTCGGCGAGCGCCCGGAAGTTGAGGCGGGTGGCCCGTCCCAGGCTCACTTCGGTGACCGACCCCCCCATCAACGCGGTGAAGACGAGGACCCGACGGGTTGCGTCGGGGATCGTCTCGAAGTTCTCCCCGAGGCGATGCGCCTCGCGGGGGTCGGGCTTCGCCTGGGGGATCCGGACCCAGTCGACGTCGCCACGGCCGAGGAGCCGCTCTTCCCACGCCGAGTACGCCGGCAACGAGGTGTCCAGGACCAGGACCACGAGGAGCGGTCGCCACCGGGTCCGCTCGCTGACGTGGAGGACGACGTCGCGGCTCTCCGCGTCGACGAGGGTCGCGTCCTCGACGAGCATCGCGACGGCCGTACCGGGGTCGGTCCGGAACCCCTCGACAAGATTCCGGTAGTACTCCCGCGGGTCGACCATTGCCTCCCCGCGGGGCCGGGACGGTCCGAAGAACGAGGTCCGGCCCCGCTCCGGGCGGCGCCGGCTCCGGGGAGGGTCGTCGACGGGTCCGAACGCGAACGGGGACGCGGGGAGCTCCAAGACGACCTCAGGGGCGATCTCCGGCTCCGGTTCGGCGAACGGGCCGACCACGGGGTCCGGCTCGGGCGCATCGGCCGAACGGGGTTCTGCGGCGGCAAACGTGGCGTACGGGGTCGTCCGGTCGCGGTACGTGCCCCGCAGCTCGATCATCCGGACCGGGCGGGCCGCGAGCGCCGAACGGAGCTCCGCGAGGAGCTCGCTCTTCCCGGAGAGCGGCGGGCCGGTGATGACGAGCGTCCGCCCGCTCCCCTCCGCGAGACCGCTGAGCGATCGGGCGACCGGGGCGCGGGTCAACGGCATCGGCGGGAAGGAAGAGCAACGCTCCCCTACTTCCGTGCGTCGGGGCCCGCGACCCCGGCCGGTTTATGAACGGGCCGTCGTTCGGACGCCCGTGTCGAAGAAGGTCGACGCGGCGCGGCGGGCGATCCTGAAGAAGAGCGTCGCCCCGATCGACGTCACGAAGGTCGACGGCCTCGGAGCCCTCCTCCGCCAATTCCAGGGAACCTCGATTCAGGCGCGGAACCTCGGCCGGGCACTCGAGGTGTGGGAGAACGCCCTCACCGACCCGAAGCGGCCCACCATCTTTCTCGGCCTCTCCGGGCCCCTGATCGCCGCCGGCCTCCGAAAGGTCCTTCGCGACGCGATCGATTGGGGACTCGTCGATGTCGTTGTCTCCACGGGGGCGGTCCTCTACCAGGACATCTACCAGACGATCGGGGGGAAGCACTGGGTCGGTACCCCGAGCGCCGACGACGTCCAGCTCCGGGAGCTGTACCTCGACCGGATCTACGACACGTACGTCGATGAACTCAAGTTCGAGGACACCGACCGGGCGATCGGAGCCGTCACCGAGAAGTTCCCTCCGCGCCCCGCCTCGTCCCGGGAGTATCTCCAATTCCTCGGGGAGCAATTCCCGAACCCGGACTCGATCGTCAGCACCGCCGCCCGGCGCGGGGTCCCGGTCTTTTCCCCAGCTCTGATCGACAGTTCGATCGGGATCGGCCTCACCCTCCACTACCAGAAGAACCGCGACAAGGCCCGGTTCCTCCTCGACTCGGTCCGGGACAACTACGAGCTCGTCCAGATCCTCGCGCATTCGCCCCGGACCGCCGTCGTCTACATCGGCGGGGGGACGCCGAAGAACTGGATCAACGACGGGATTGTGATGGCGAACTACGCGTTCGGGCGTGAAGGCGAGGGCCACTTCTATGCCCTCCAGATCACCACCGACGTCCCGCACTGGGGGGGCCTTTCGGGGTCGACCCTCGACGAGGCGCAGTCGTGGGGGAAGATCTCGAAGACGGCGACCCGCTCGATGGCCCACCTGGACGCGTCAATCGGGCTGCCGCTCCTGATCGGGGCGCTCTGGGACCGTCGAAAGGTCTGGCAACCCCGCTCGCGGCTCCGCTTCGACTGGACGGGCGACGAGGTCGACGTCTCGGTCCGCCGCGGCGCATCGAAGTAGTCCGGCGACGGCCCGGCCTCTGGGCCGGATCATCCGAACGTGCAGACCGCGTTGGGCCCGGGGGGGGGAATCGCCGCGTACGGGCCCCAGGTGAGCAACCCGGACTCGGGGCCCGCCGGGGATTCATAGACCCAGCACCCGGGGCCGAACGTTGTGTAGGTCACCGCCTGGTTCATCGGGTCGGCGACTTCGATCCATGAGCCGGCCGGACCCCGCGGTAGGGGGATCTCGACGGAGAGTCCGACGACGGACGCGTGGAACGTGCTCCGAATGCTCCCGCCGTCCTCCAGGGTCCGGGCGCCGCAGCCGCCCTCGAGAGCCGAACCGGACGGGCAGCCCACCCCGAAGGATTCGTTGAACTCCGCCGCCTGCGGAGTGCCGAGGAACGGGCAGCCGGTCACCGGAGTTTCCGTCGAGAGCCCGATATCGGAGCCGTTGCCAGGACCCTGAAGGAGGCACCACACGGCGTCGGCGGTGGCTCCGACCGGTCCGGCGGCCGTCGCCCAGTACGGTCGGGTGCACGCGTCGCGAAGCCCCGGGCCCGTCGTCCAGTCCATGGTGGTACGGTCGACCGTCCAATTCATGAGGACCTCTAGGACGCCCGCCGAACCGTTGTGCATGGGGGAACTTTCCTCGTCCGCCCCGAGCACGCTTCCGTTGGCCCACCCGGTCGCCGTCCCATTTGGAGGAGAGTTCACGGTGACCCCGGGAGTCCACACCGATTCCGTGCCCACGGGGGCGAGCGTACACTCGGAGTGCACGGCGAGGCCCCCGCCGAACGCCAACGGCACGAGGAGCACCATCGCCAGAGCGGCGACGACGACCCCGATCCAGAGTGGGTGCCTCGAGCGCAGGATCGGCGGCGCGACCATTCGGTTTCGGGGAGCGAGATCGCCGCCATTAAGGAAACGGCAGTGCGGAACCGGAGTTCGTCGGAGCCCGTTCCGGTTTCGGGTCCGTCCGAACGGGGCCGGGAGGGGCCTTCCAATCTCCCGACGGGAGCTGACGTGGAACTCCCGGAGCGGGTACGAGCGTCGGCCGCCGGGTCCGTCGTCCGGCTCACGAGCGGTGGGTTTCGTGAGACGGAATACAGCGCGCGTCGGACGTTCTGAGGATTCTTATCTGGGTGCGCATTCACCCTCACGAATGCGTGGCGTATAACCGCGCATCGGCGTCGAACGATTCACAGAACATTTATCTACCGCCTTTCCGCGGGGACGCTCGGAGGTGACCCACCGATGTACATCCCCTGCGTGCCCCCCGTTCCGACCGAGCAGCTGTAAACTCCTTCGACGACTTGAGGGGCTCCGGCCCCTCTCGCCGCCAGTTCGACTCCACGCGAGCGGGTCGGGCTGGCGGCGACCTGCGGCTCAGTTGGGGGTTCCGGATTCGTTCTCTCCCCCGGCGCTCTCGAGCTTCGCGATCATCGCGCCGAGCTCGCGCTCGATCGACTCGCGCCACTGCGGCATCCCGAGCGAGTCGGCGACCCGAAGCGACTCCGTGTAGTACCGTTTCCCGAGCGTCAGTTCCCCGCTCGCCAGGTACGCCTCCGAGAGGTAGGCGATCGAGATCGCGAGCGAGTCCGACGCGGGCAGCCGGCGAAGGACGGTCACGCTTCGCTCGGCGTGCTGGATCGCCTCCTGGAACAGCCCCTGCCGGGTCTCGCCGGACGCCATGAGCCCGAGGGTGTGGCCGAGGACGAGGTCGTTCCCGAGCCGCTCGGCGAGGTTGCTCGCCTGCCGAGCGTAGCTGATCCCTTCGGCCCACCGGCCGGCTTCGGTCGCCATCGCCGCGAGACCGCTCAGCGTGTACGCGAGCTGGCCGAGGTACCCGAGCGATTCGGCTTCCACCCGCATCGCCTGCATCTCCTGCTCGGCGATCTCGCGCCGGCCGGTCTCGGCGTAGCTCCGGGCCCGGACGAGGAGGAGGTGGAGCACGATGTCGATCCGACCGGCCTGCCGCGCCTCCGGGAGACCCTGGGCGACGACGCGGAGCGCCGCTTCGTGGTCGCCTCCCATCGCGGCCAGCCGGGACCACGCGGCGACCGCCTCGAGCTCGAGGTCGGGCAGGCGGGACCGCCGGGCGAAGTCGAACGTTTCCTGGAACATCCCTTTGGCCCGGAACAGGTCGCCGCGGGACTCGACGATCCGCGACTCGGAGAGGAGGAGCATCGCTTGCTGCCGCTTGGTCGACGTACCACGGCTCCGGGCTTCGATGAGGGCCCGCTCCGCCTCGTCGACCTGGTGGAGTCGGACGTAGAGGTCGACGATCTGGTTGAGACACTCCGCCTCGATCCGACCGTCGCCGGTCGCCTCCAGGATCGCCCGCCGGAAGGCGAGGATCGCCTCGGGGTACTCCGAGTGGGACCGGAGCACCATCGCCTCCATCCGGAGCGCCCGGACCCGGTGGAGGCCGGTCGGCATGGCGAGCGTCATGTGGCTGAGGGCGCTCCGGAACGCCTCGGCGTACCCGAGCGCGAGAAGCGCCCGCTCGTGCCGGGTGAGGACCTGGACCGCGTCGTCCCACCGCTCGCCCGACGTCAGGTGGAGGAACCGCTCGCGGATCGCCTCCGGTCGGTGGCTGCGGCCGTAGAACGCCGCCAGCCGGATGTGGGCTTCGCGCTCCTCGATCGGCCCGAGGCGGCCGATCAGCGCCGCCCGCACGACTTGGAGCAGCTCGATGTGCCCTTCGACGGTCGTCTGGACGATCCCCATCCGCCGGAGCTCGTCGATCCGCCCCGACTCGAGACCGCAGGTGTCCCGCACAAAGGCGAGCGGGAGCGGCTCGTGCGCGATCGCCACCGGCAGCAGGGCGGTCGCCTCGTCGAGCGGGAGCCGCTCCACGACGGCCGCCGGCAACGCCTGGGGGGAGGCGTCGAGCCCGGGGTTCGTGACCGAGAGCTGGAGCAGGAGCGGACTTCCCAGGGTCGCCTGGTAGATCGACTCGAACCGGTCCGCGAGGCCCCCGTGGCGGTCGGTCAGCTCGTGGGCCGCGGACCGGTCGAGGCCCCCGAGGACGAAGTGGTGGGTCGCGATCCGCTGCGGCTGGAAGTACGGGCCGTCGTGGCCCATCAAAACGAACAGGTGGCGGTGTTCCGGTCCAAGGCTTTGGACCATGTCCCGGAGGAACGCCTTGAGGTCCGGGTCGGCGTTCTGCAGGTCGTCGACCACGGCGAGGAGCGGGCGGTCGCCGAGGGCCCGTTGGGCGAGGTCGGCGACCTCCCGACCGACGGGCTGGCGGGGAAGCTGGGAGTAGTAGGCGAGCTGGGGCGCCCCGAGGACCGCGAGGGCGTGGGAGAGGGCGGAGGTGAACTGGCGGACCGAGCTTCCGACCCGGATCGTGAACCAGAACGGGACCCAGCCGCCCCGGAACCGGCGGACGTGGCGGCTGACCAGGGCGGTTTTTCCCATCCCGCTCGACCCTTGGACAAAGACGATCGCCCCCCCTTCCTTCGAGTAGTTCCAGAGCTCCTTCAGCTCCGGCTTCCGGCCGACGAACGGGTTCGGAGGGGCGGGGAGGTCCCCGGAGAGGACCGGGACGTCCCGGGTCTGCGCCTTGAGTTTCTCCCGCCCCCGCTCGGTGAGCCCGTAGACCAGCTGGCGGCGCTCCCCCCCCCGGACGTGGCCCCGCTGGCGGTTCAGGAGCCCGTCCCGGACGAGGTCGGCAAGGGGGCGGGACATCGAGCAGGGGTGGTAGCCGAGCGACTTGGCGAGCTCCCGCTGGCTGATCCCGAATGCACTGTCGGCGGGAGGGGCGTGCGTCTCGACGTAGTCGAGGATCTCCGTCGGGAGGTAGGTCTGGACGGGCACCGGTACCCGGAATAGGGGCCCTCGACTACATATCGTTAATTTGTACAAAATATCAAATTCGATTTAAATACTCAAAAACGCCCACTCCCTCTTGCTATGGCGCGGACGGCGGCAAGCGGTGCCTACCTCTCGGGGATTGGCACCATGCTCACGCAGACCGATGTCTGCACGGCGTGCGGCCGGGTCCACGAGGACCACCTCTTCCGCTTCCGCGCCCAGCCCTCCGAGGAGTGCCCCGCGATCCTCGGTGCCTTCCCGATGATGGCCGGCTTCGGCACCACCGAAGCCGGCGAGGTCGCCGGCGACGAGGACCTCGCGTCCTCCGAGCCGGAGTTCGTCTTCCCGGCCCCCGCGAAGGTCGTCGCGAGCCCCGTGCTCAACGCGCGCCGCTCGGGCCTCTCGATCCCCTGGGTGATGCCCACCCAGTCGGAGGAGTTCCTATGATGCTGCTTCCAGAAGGGCCCGGGGTTCCCAGCCTGCCGCGTGTTCGGCGGGCGCCCGCTCTCCGCCAGGGGTCGTACCCCTCGGCGGAGGGCGAGCCGACGGTCCCGATGTTCGCCGCGTACCGCTGGCCCTCGTGGCTGGCCCCTGTCGACGCCGGCTGGAAGCGCAGCGGCGCCGTCGCCTCCCTCCCTTCCGCTCGGAGCGAATAGATGCTGGTGGGTCTCTAATCACGATGTCTTTGGCCCCCGCCGGGCTTACCCGGAGCTCGGCGGGGGTCGTGTTTTCCCCCGCGGAAGACGCGCGGGGGGCCCCGGTAGGGGCGGTCCAATTCTGGGGGGCGTCCGACCCCCCTTCCCATTCTTTTGAGCGCAAACCACAGATACCCGACCGGGGGTGGGGCGCCCGGGTTCCGATCCAATGGCAGGGCGGTGCGCAAAGTGCGGCGGCGAGCTCGAGAGCGGCTTCGTGGCGACCTCGAACGGCTCCGGCCTGTTCTGGTCGCGGGAGTCGACCGCCTCCCGGCTCCGGCCGAACGGTCTGGAGGTCCTCGTCGGCACCGGGTTCAGCGGCACCTACTCGGCCAACCTCCCGGGCTCGCGATGCCCGGCCTGCGGCTCGATCGAGCTCAACGGCCCGAAGCGGTAGGCGATCGCCCCGCCCCGACCGGGGCGTGGGGCAGATCGAGCCCCGAGTCGCCGCGCCGACCGGCTAGTCCGCGCCGCCGACGCCCATCTTTTCGACCACGAGCGTCGGGCACGAGAGGTGCGGCATCAGCTCGGCTCGGGACCCCATGGCCACGACGGAGTTCAAGAGCGACCGTTCGCCCGTTCCCGCCACCACCAGACCGCCGATGGTGCCACCGCGCAGTGGCTCTGTGATCTTGCCCCGGTGGATCCGGTAGCCGATCCGGATCTCGCCGCCGTAGGCGCCGCTCAGGGCGTCGGGGAACGCGTATCCGAGCTGGTCGAGCCAGATCCCCTCCCCCGCGACCTCGGCGAGTTCGGCGTCGGTCGCCACGTCGCCGGTGCCGACGACCAGCGTCGTCGCCATCGGTCCCGGGGCATGGGAGAACCGTTCCCAGTCTGGGTAGGAGAGAATGTCGCGGCGCCCATTGCCGGTGGAGGGGACCTGCGAGGCGCCCCCATGGAGGACATCGTAGAGGGTCGCCTCGGCCCGGCCGGCGTGGACGAGCCGTCGACGGCTCTGGGCGTGCCCCTCGTCGTCGGCGGTCGCCGTGCCGAGGGCGAACGGAAGCGTCCCGTCGTCCCAGATCGAGATCGGTTCCGCCCCGATCGTCTCGCCCGGCTTCGGGGCCATCCCCCGAAGTTGGGCGGCGCCCGAGAGTCGGAAGCTCAGAATGTCGGGAAGGACGTCGGCGAGGGCCCGGGGCGGGATGACCACCGTCTGCTCCCCCGCGGTCGGGGATTTCGCGACCCGGACGTCCTTCGCCCGCTGGCACCAGGTCTCCACGTCCGACCGGACGTTCGACGGGTCGAGCCGGACGCTGTGTCCGACGACCCAGTATTCCCCCGGCGGCCGGCCCTCCGGGCCCCCGAACGCCTTGACCGCGACCTCGACGTCGACGAGGGTCCGGCTGGCCCGGTGTTCCAGCCCCGCCGAATTCGCGAGCGTGGATTCCCCGAGCGTCAGGTGGACCGAACCGAAGCTGGGCACGACCCCGTGCCGGCCCTCGAAGGCGGAAACGAGCTCGTGCACGTAGGCGTTGAGCGATTCGAGCGGCTTCGCCCACGCGCCCCGGTCGACCGAATCGACCGGACCCGCGTTCGGCGCCGCCGCCGGGAGCTCGACGTGGGCCGCCGGGAAGCGCGAGTACCGGGCCGCGGCCTCGGCGTCCTGGACCGCCCGAGAGAGCGACTCGGCCGAGCGGTCGGAGGTCGCCGCGAACCCGATCCCCAGCTGGCCGTCGACCGGCCGCAGGACCCGGAGCCCGATCCCTTCGATGCGGACCGGCCCCCGGACCATCTCCCGCTTCGTGCCGTTCAGGTGGATCTCGAACCGCTCGGCCTTCTCGCCGAAGACGTCCCAGGTACCGGCGAGCGAGGTCTTCCGGAGGTGGTCGGCCGCCCGGTACGCGGTCTCGGCGCCGAACGTCGGATCGGTCATGCAGGCCCCACGACGGCGTGGGAGAGGAGGTACGAGCCGCCAGTTCCCGCCGGAATGAGGTCGGTATGGCCCTTCCCGCACGAACCGGGGAAGATCCCGAAGACGTCGGCCCTGCCGACCCCCCGGATCCCCTTCAGGAAGTCGAGGACCTTCCCGGAGAGCGCCATCGAGGGGCCGACCGCTCCAAGCTCGCCGTGGACGATCCGGCGGGCCTTCTTCACCTTGATCTGCATCTGACCGCCGAGCGGGTCCTCGATCCCGCTCGTGCAGTTCTGGAGGAGGAGGCCGTCCTTCGCCTCCTTCACGAGCTCGTCCAGCGACCAATCCCCGGGTTCGACGAACGTGTTGGTCATCCGGACGAACGGTCGGCTCAGGAAATCGGCCCGTCGGGTGTTCCCGGTGGCGGTCCGGCCGAAGAACGCAGCCGACTCGCGATCGTGGAGCACCGAGACGAATTTCCCGTGGTCGACCAGGACCGTCCGTTGGGACGGGTGGCCCTCGTCGTCGAAGAACACCGACCCCCACCCTTGCGGGTACGAGCCGTCGTCGACGAGGGTGAGGAACTCCGGTCCGACCATCTCCCCGAGGAGCGGCTTCAAGTACGACCGGTCCCGGAGCAGTTGGTCGGCCTCGGTGCCGTGGCCGAACGACTCGTGGGCGAACGTCCCGGCGGTCCCGGGGTCGAGGATGACGTTCATGGACCCCGTCGGGGCGGAGCCGGCCATCAGGAGGGCCTTCGCCTCCTTCGCGGTCCGAACGATCTCGTCGTCGGTCAGGCCGTCGAGGACCTCGAGGCCGCCGGTTCCGCCGAGGCTCACGTAGTCGTACTCGACCTTTCCGTTCTCCATCGCGATCGGGACGACGGCCGCCCGGGTGCGTTCGATCTGCTGCCACCGTCGGGCGCCCGCGGTCGACACGAACAGCCGCTCCTCCGTCTGGCCGACCAAGGTGACGATGACGTCGTGGATCCCACCGACCGACTTCGCGGTCTCGGACATCCGGCGGGCGATCTCGAGCCGCTCCTCGGGCGACAGCGCCGCGACCGGCCGCTTGGCGTGCGTCTGCCGCTCCCCGCTCCCGGTCGCCGAGATCCCCGGCGGGGGAGTCGACTTCGCCTTCGCGCCCAGGTGGGAGCGGAGGGCGTCGGCGGTGGCCGTGAGACTGGCCGCATCGAGTCCGCTCGACGCCGCCTCGACCCACTCGTCGCCGGCCCACGCCCGGAAGACCGCCCCCTCGAGCCGGGGGTCGACACCGAGCGACGTCTGGGACCGGTCGAGCCGCAGACGGAGTCCGTCGCTCCGCTCGGCCATGGCCTCCGCGTACGAGGTATTCGGGGCAATCCGGCCGAGCGCGCGCGTGACGGCGTCTTCCGAATCCCGGAGGCCCGACATCGGGGGGTCAGAATCCCCGCTCCCTATAACCCCGGACTCGAACTCCCGCCCCCGACGGCCGGATCGCTTCCCGGCGCGAGGAGTCGGGGCGCGAGGGCGCGCACCGGCCGGAACGATCGGATCTCGACGACGTCGGTCCCCGGCTCGGGCCGGGCCCTTCCGGTGGGGTTGTACCAGACCGGGCGGATCCCGGCCGCCCGCGCGCCGACGACGTCGGCCTCCCAACGGTCGCCGACCATCACCGCGTCGACCGGGGCCGCCCCGGCGCGCTCGAGCGCCATCCGGAAGATCGCCGGATCCGGTTTCTCGAACCCCGCGTCTTCGGACGTGAGGAGGAAGTCGATCCACGGTGCGAGCCCCGTCGCCTCGAGCTTCTCTCGCTGTTCCACGGTGTGGTTGTTGGTTACGATCCCGACCGTCGCCCGGCCGCGGAGCGCGCGCAGGAGCGGCATGGCGCCGGGGACCGTTCGGCGGGAGGATTGGTACGTAGCCCGGTACGCGGCCGAGAGGCCCGCGATCTCCTCGGCGGTGCGCGGCGAATCGGCCCACTCGAACAGGCGGCGAAACCGCTCGGCCCGGGCCTCCGCATGCGTTCGGAGGCCGCGCAGGACGTCCGGGTGGATGTCGTCTAGGAGCCGGGCGTATTCGTCGACGACCGCGTGCAATGGCCGACGACGCAGGCCCGCATCCCGCCGCCAGGTCGCGACGAGCGCCTGCCGGAGCGCGAACGTGTGGTCGAACAGCGTGTCGTCCATGTCGAACAGGACGACCCGGGGGGACGACGTCGTCGCCTCGGCCGGGGGTCGCGGCACGATCCCCCCGAATCGAAGGCGCGGATGACGGTGCGGGGTGCGACCGGACCCACGGCGTCCGAAAGCCTCCATATACCGGGCTCCTTCACCGACGTCGAGGAGTTCGGAGTGGTCCGGAAAAGCGTCGACTTCGGAATGACCGGATTCGACCACGTCGACTTGCGCGTCCCGGACCGGGCGAAGGCGCGGCGGTTCTTCGTCGAACAGCTCGGGCTCGATGTCCTTGGCGAGGGGCCGGACCACACGTTCCTCCTCCTCGGCAACCAGGTCCTCGGCCTCCGCGATGCCAAGAAGGGTGACCGGGCGTCCGGGGTCGACCACATCGCTCTGCGGGTCGACTCCTGGCTCGGGCTTCGCAGCCGGATCACCCGGGCCCGGATCGAGGTGACCGCCGAGAAGGAGCGAGACAACTCCCGCTCGCTCTACCTGAAGGGTCCCGATGGGCTCCGGATCGAGCTCGTCTACCGGCCGGACCCGGAGACCCACAAGTGCGCGAACCCGGCGCCGCCGGCGCCTCCGCTCGACCCAGACGACGACTCAGGCTGACCCTTTTTCCCGTCGGGTCGCCCGGGGGACGACCCGGGCGAGCGGCGGGACGGGAGTGAGCCAGGACGCGTACTTCGGCTCCTCGCCGCGTACGGCGCGGTAAAAGACGTCCATGATGTCGCGCGTGACCGGTCCGGCGCGTCCATCGCCCACCGGGAAGTGGGAGATCTCCCGCACCGGCGCGATCTCGGCGTACGTTCCGGAGAAGAACACCTCGTCGGCGGTGAGGAGCTCGTTGACGCTGACGAGCTTCTCGACGACCGGATAGCCGAGGTCCTTCGCGATCTGCAGGACCGAAGTCCGGGTGATCCCGAGGAGGATGTCGGACTCGAGTCCCGGGGTGTAGAGCTTGCCGTCCCGGACGAGGAAGATGTTCTCCCCCGAACCCTCGGCGACGTACCCGTTCGCGTCGAGGAGGATCGCCTCCTCGTACCCATCGTCCGCTGCGTCGACGCCGGCCAGGTAGCTGTTGAGGTAGTTCCCGGCGGCTTTCGCGTACGACGGGATCGCGTCCGACCGTGGCTTTCGGTATTGCGAGATCTTCGCGCGGACCCCGGTCTCGGACGCCTCGCCGAGGTACTTCTTCGCCGGGATCGCCCCGATCGCGAGCGAGACCTTCCCGCCCCGGTTCTTCACCCCGAGCGCGGGCTCCCCCCGGTAGAGGATCGGTCGGATGTACGACGGGACGAAGTCGTTCGCGGCCTGCGTCTCGAGGACCGCGCGGGCGATCTCCTCGGCGGTGAACGGGACCGACATCCGGTAGAGGCGGGCCGAATCGAGGAGCCGCTTGACGTGCTCGGGAAGCCGGAAGATGACCGGACCGTTCGGGCCGGCGTAGCCACGGATCCCCTCGAACACCCCGACTCCGTAGTGGAGCGAGTGGTTCAGAACGTGGACCTTCGCGTCGGCGAAGTCGACGAGGGTGCCGTCCATCCAGACCTTCTTGCCCTGCGTGGCCATCATCGCTCTGACCCTCTGCCGGCGCGCGCGCTCCGACGGTAACTCACTAGGCGGCCGCCCCTATAAGACCACCCAAAACTGCGCGTACGTCCACGCGTTGGTCGACGCGGCGCGCCCGCCCGAGGACGTTTTGTTCGATTGTCCAGCGCCTGTCCCGCGGGGCGGTCCGGAGGCGTCGGGTTCGGCCCGGACGGGCTGTGGTCCGAACTCGGACAACCGAGAGCCATCTCACGCAACTCGGTCGGCCGTGCCGGAGAGCGGTCAAATGACCAACCCTAGAAAACGGACCGTCGGGTTGGCGATTGCGAGCGTGATTGCGACGTTCGCGATCGCCTGCCGGATCGCGGTCCCGAGTGCTTCCGGAGCCAACCGGACGACGAACATCCCCGTGGGCGCGCTGCGGCTTGCCCCGCAACCCGCCCCCCAGCGTCTGCTCCGCGACGCCGAGCGGACGCCCGCGTTCCCAAGCGGGTCGATCGTCAACACGATCTCCCGGCCGGGGAACGATGTCGGGACGTTCAACGCGAACAACCCGACCCACGGCCTCGAGCCGATGGCCGGGCCGGCCGCGATCGGCGTCACGCCGAACGTCTTCCCGGCGGCGAAGGCGACCCCCCAGGACTTCCCGGTCGTGGTGCCGTGGAGGGGCCCCGCGAACGACTCAAACGCCCCTGGGTGCAATCCCGCCGTCTGCGGGATCCGGGAGATGTGCGCCCCGGCAACGGTGGCCACGTGTTCGGACCCCTCGGCGACGATCGAGGTGCCGGGGCGCGGTCTCGTGCCCCTCCCCGGCCAGACCCACTCCCTTACGACGAACTTCCACCAGGTCGACGCGTGGTGGAGCCTCGTCGTCGTGCCGGTGACGAACGGGAGCGTCTTCCCCAACCCCGCCGGCACGGCCGGGATCCCGTCGCTTTCGGCGCTCACGGCCGCCCAGGTCGCCGCACCGGCGTCGGCCGACCGGAGGACGAACACCCCCCTGATCTTCGAGGTCTCCGACCCGGACGGGCCGGGCACCGTTCCCGGACGGGTGGCCGGGGATGTCTCGACTAGGTTCGACGACGGGACCCGACCGTCGGGGAGGGGCCGGGCGACGAGCGGGGGCCATCCGCTCTGCGGCGCTCCGTGGCTTCGCGGGTGCTCGATCTTGACCAGACGTCCTGGCCCACCGAAAGGAGGTCACGGCACAGGTCCGGGGAGTCCAAACGGAGGTAGACGGGTCGGCCCCGGCCGCCGGCTTCGGACGTCCCACTCCGGAGGAGCAGCCACCTCCGGTCGACGATGACCGTCGCGGCGTTGAACTGTCGCGAATACCGCACGTCGACGCCCGCACGTCCGAGGCGATCGAGGTGGGCACGGTCGGGGTCCATCGCCGACGGAGGGGGAACGAGCATCCGAACCTGGACACCGTTCTCGAACCCCCCGCGGGCGGCGATCTCGCCTTCGAGGCTCGCCCCGGGGACGAACCAAGGCGACTCGTCGCCGAGGAACCACACTTCGCCGACCGCTCGGCCGATGAGGTCGTGGAGCCAACTCGACGCAGCGGTAAGCGACGCCGTCGAGGTCGCGTGCCGCTCGCGCGGGTCGGCCCCGTCCGGGTCCCCGCCCTCGTAGATCCTCCGGAGGTCCGACTCCAAGTGGCCCGCGAGGGCCGCCGCCCGCTTTCCGGGCTCGAGCAGCGAGTGGAGGATCACGCTCGGATGGGCCGACCGGAACTGGGTCGAACCGCCCCGGCGGTCGCGGGTCACGAATCCACGGAGCTCGAGCCGGTCGAGCGCTCCGTACAGGGCCTGGAGGTTCGTCCCCGTCGCCCGACTCAAGTCGCGCGCGCTGAGCTCCGAACCTCGGAGGAGGAGGACTTCGAGGATCTTCCGGTCGGAGGGGCTGAGGCTCCGGTCGAGCTCCAGCAGGTTGCGCAGCGACGATCCCGCATCGGGTGGGGGGGGAACGGGAGCCATGCGATTTCCTTCTTCGGAGCGGCGACGAATGTAGGGGCGGGCTCATAATAGTCACCGACCGGGCTCACTTCCCTGAAGTAGGCGGGACCCCAATGCGGCTCGCTCGACCCGGGGGGCCGAGCCCAATGGGATGGCTCTGTGACGAAGAATTGGCGATTTTGGGCGGCGTTGACCGGCGTGGCGATCGTGGCATTGATGTTGGGGAACCTCGGGACCGGACTGGTCTCCGCGACGACGACCTACTCGGTCGCCATCAACGAGACGGGTCTGCCGTCCGGGACGAGCTGGACGGCGGTGTTCAACGGCGTCACGAACTCGGGAACCGGGACGAGCCTGACGTACTCTGGTCTCTCCGCCGGCTCGTACTGCTACACCGTGACGAGCCCCGTTTCGGGCTCGCCTTCGACGACCCGGTACGCGGCGTACTCGACGTACGGCTGCATCACCGTTCCGAACCAGTTGACGGTCACCGACCCGTTCACCACCCAGTACTCCGTGACGTTCGGTGTGACGCCCGTGAGCTCGGGTTCGGCGTACCCGGGCACGAACTGGTACACCAACGACTCGACGATTGAGATCCAGTCGGCGGCGACGTACGGCTACGCCTTCCACGACTGGACCGCGACGAAGACTTCCAATTTCGTCCTCGCTGTACCGACGCGCGCGGCGACCGAACTCACGGTCCTCGGAACCGGCACCGTGACCGCCCACTTCAACGCGACGAAGTACGCGACCACCTTCACCGAAGTCGGGCTCCCCACGGGAACGGCGTGGTCGGTCGTCTACGGCGGCACGTCCTATCTCAGCAGCACTTCGACCGTCGCGACCGGTTCCCACGGGGCGGGCTCGATCGCCTGGACCGTCGCATCGGTCGCCCTCCCGCACGGCGTCTCGTACGCGGCCAGCCCGGCCTCGGGCAGTATGAGCGTCCCGTACCTGACGACCCAGACCATCGTGTTCGTCAAGCAGTTCAGCGTGACGATCGCGACGAACCCCGCGTCCTCCGGGTCGACGACCCCCGGGGTGGGCTCCGCCTACTACACGAACGGGACCAACCTGCCGATCACCGCGTGGGACTCGGGCACCTGGCAGTTCTCCGGATGGTCGTCGAGCAACGCGGCCATCCTCGGGATCAACAGCAAGACGACGGCCGGGACCAACGCGACGATTGCCGGGACCGGGACGTTGACGGCGAAATTCGTATCGGGAACGGCGTGCACGACTTGCTCCCTGACGTTCTACGAAGTCGGCCTTCCGACGGGGACCGGATGGGGCGTCGGGTTCAACGGGAACCAATACACGACCAAGAACGGCTCGATTGCCGTCACCGGGCTTACAGCGGCCGCGAGCTGGAGCGCCTACTCCCCCCTCGGGAGCGGCCAGTACGGCGTCCAATACTACCCGGAAAGCCAGACGGCGAGCGGCTACTGGTACTTCGGCGAGACGGCCTCGATCACCTTCGTCTACGTGAAGGAATACTACGTCACGATGGCGGTCAACCCCCAGTATTCCGGTGCTGGCGTGAGCTACGGGTCCGGCTGGTACGTCGCGGGAAGCCAGTCCACCAACTCGGCGGTCGGGACGGCGTCGTACAAGTTCTCGTCCTGGACGGCGAGCAACGCCAACCTCACGCTGACGGCGGCCGGCAAGGCGTCGACTGCGTTCACGGTGAAGGGCCCGGCGACTTTGACGGCCAACTTCGTCGTGCCCACGGCGACCGCCCACTACGTCGAGTACGGCCTTCCGAAGGGGACGACCTGGGGGGTTTCGCTCTCGGGGCAGAACTACTATTCCGCCTCCCCGTGGATCAACGTGACCGGCGTCCCGTACGGCTCCTACGGCTGGAGCGCCTCGACGACCATGTACGGCGGGAAGGGAGTCCAGTGGGACGCCCTCGACACCTCGGGCGGGATTGCGGTCCCGACCGAGGCGTACGTCGCGGTCGTTTACGCGAAGGAGTTCCAGGTGACGTTCCAGACAGGCGGCACCGTCGGCGGCACGATCTCTCCCTCGGGGACGGCCTACTATCTCGGGAACACGATCTTGCCCCTCATGGCGGAGAACGGCACCGGCGTGCCGTTCAGCGCCTGGAGCAAGACCGTCACGACCGGGACGATCACATTCTCGTCGACCAAGGCCTCGACCTACGTGACCATCGACGGCGCGGGGACCGTCACGGGTACCTTCACGTAGACCGGAGGGACCCGCCGTATCGGAACCCCCCCCGTCGACCGAGGGGGTTCAACCCGTTCCATTTCCCGCGGTCGCCCTTCCGTCCCCTCCGGAACCCGCCGTCGACGGTTGGTTCGTGAGCCGGGCGACGTTCCGCGCCGCGAAGCCTGGGATCCGAGCCGGACGCCGCGACGAGATCCTCCCCCACGAGGTCTCCGGGGGTGCTTCGGGCCCCTCGAACATCCCGTCGTGAGTCGGCACGAGCGACCGTTCGTGCGCTCCCCGGTTCGCTTATAAATCAACGGCTTCCCGTCGCGCGTCGTCGGAGTCCTCGATGCGCATGATGGCATGGCTCCGACGCGAAACCCGACCCACCCCATGGAGGGACCGATCGTGATCGACGAAGGTTCGCTCCCCCGGGTCCAAGCACCGGAGCCGGCGGGGCCCGGCGCGGCGAAGATGGACCACACGATGCAGACCGTCGGCGGAGGGACGGCGACTCTCATCATCTCCACGGCGGCGTTCGTCTTCCTCAGCTTCCTCGCACGGGTCACGATCGCCCGGACCGTCTCCCTCCAGCAGTGGGGCGAGTTCTCCCTCGGCCTCGCGCTTTCCAGCCTCCTCGCGATCATCATCGCCCTCGGCCTCCCGAGCGCGGTCTCCCGGGCGCTCTCCTACGAACCGAAGCACGAGGAGCGTCGCGCCATCGTCCGGATCACGCTCATCGCCTCGATCCTCTCCGCGATCGGCGGGACCGTCGTCGTCTACGTCGCGGCCGCCCCGCTCGCGAGCGTCTTCCACGACGCTCACCTGACGATCGTCTTCGAGCTGTTCGCCCCTGCGATCGGATTCACGGTCATCTCCACCGTCCTCGCGGCGTACTTCCAGGGAATGGAACGCGTCGCTCCGAACGCGATCTTCAACAACGCGCTCAACCCGGGGCTCTTCTTCGGCTTCGTCGTCGTCGCCCTCGTCCTCGACACCGGCTTCTTCGGGATCCTCGTCGCCTACTCGCTCTCGGCGGGGGTCGCCTGCGGCGCGGTCGCGGTCTACACGTGGCGGAAACTCCCGCCGGCCCTCGCCCATAGCCCGCACGCGGAGGAGGCCGACCCGTCGGGCCGGGTCTCCCTGCTCGTCATGACGATCACCCTGTTCGGGGCCGCCAGCCTGAACCTGCTGACCCAGTTCGCCGACACGCTGATCCTCGGCGCCTATCGCTCGACCTCCATCGTCGGGCTCTACGCGGCGGGGATGACACTCGCCCGATTGTTCCTCGCGGGGGCGTCCTCACTGGTGTACATCTATCTCCCCGTGTCCACCCGGCTCCGCCGCGAGCGCGACTTCGACGGCCTCCGCCGGAGCTACGTCACTTCGGCCCGGTGGGTGACCGTGATCACGCTGCCGATCTTCTGCGTCTTCTTCTTCGACCCGGGGGCGACGCTCACCTTCGTCTTCGGCTCGAACTACGCGAACGGCGTCCTCGCGTTGCGGATCCTCAGCCTCGCCGGATTCGTTTCGGTCGTCATCGGGCCGGCGAACGCGGGATTGAGCGGTCTGGGCCACCCGATCGCGAACATGATCTCCGCCGGGACCTCCCTCGTCGCGAACGTCGCCCTGAGCTTCGCCCTGATTCCATCGTACGGCCTCGTGGGCGCGGCGGTCGCGTGGTCGGTGGCCCGACTGATCTACATCGGCCTCTGCCTCGGGTTCATCTGGCGGGTCTACGGGATGACCCCGTTCGCGCGGCCGTTCTCCCGCCCGCTGATCGTGTCGCTCGCGATCCTGACCCCGCTCTTCCTGCTCATTCCGGTCCCCGGGGCGTCGTACGTTCTCCTCTTCGGCCTGGTGATCGTCGCGTTCGTGGTCTGCCTCGCCGCGATCCCCCTGACCCGGTCGGTGGAGCACGCCGACATCGTCCTCTACCGCACCGTCCAGAAGCGGCTCGGATTCCGGTCCCCCTGGCTCGAGAACTACCTGGAGAGCCACCAGGCGGGGGCTCCCGTTCTCCCCGCGGGAGTGATCGGCTGATGGAGACCGCACGAGCCGGAAGTACGGGTCCGGGGCGCCGGTCGCAGCGGTCGTGACGATGCTCGATGCGAGGACGAGCCCGGAGGTGAGCCCGCGTGGAAAGGACCTTATACCGTCCGTCCCCCGGGCTCCCGAGGACGTCGGTTTGGGCGCTTCCGGGGCCTTCCCCATCGTCGTTACCGGGGGGTCCGGGTTCGTCGGCTCCCACCTCGTGGATAGCCTGCTCGGCGCCGGCCGGTCGGTGGCCGTCTTCGACAACCTGGTCACCGGCCGGTCGCGCAACCTCGCCGCCGCCGTCGCGACCGGGAAGTGCAACGTCGTGCAGGCCGACGTGAGCGGCTCCCCCGATTTTCCGCAATCGGGGGGGATCTTCCATCTCGCGTCCCCGGCGTCGCCGCCCGGGTACCAAGCGCGTCCGATCGAGACCCTGTGGGTCAACGCGGCGGGTACGAAGAACGTCCTCGAGAGCGCCCGACGCTCCGACTGCCGGGTCCTGCTGGCCTCCACGAGCGAGGTGTACGGGGACCCCGAGGTCCATCCCCAGGTCGAGAGTTACTGGGGGAGCGTCAATCCGATCGGGATTCGGAGCTGCTACGACGAGGGGAAGCGGTTCGCCGAAGCGATCTCGATGGCGTACCGGCGCACGTACGGCCTCGACGTCCGCATCGCGAGGATCTTCAACACGTACGGGCCCCGGATGGACCCGAACGATGGCCGCGTGGTTTCCAACTTCGTGACCCAGGCGATCGGGGGCCGTCCGCTGACGATTTACGGGACCGGCTCCCAGACCCGCTCGTTCTGCTACGTCTCCGACCTCGTCCGGGGTCTCCGCGCCCTCATGGACGCCGAGAAGGTCCCCGACGGGGGACCGGTCAACCTCGGCAACCCGACCGAGACCACGGTCGGCGAACTCGCCCGCATCGTGGCGGAGTTGGCGGGCGTTCCGCTCCATGTCGAGAACGGCCCCCGCGCCGTCGACGACCCCCGGCGGCGGTGCCCAAATATCTCGAGGGCGCGCGAGTGGCTCGGTTGGAGTCCCGAGGTCCCGCTGCGCGACGGGATCGAAGCAACGCTGGCCCACTTCCGGACCGAGCTTCGAGGGACCGTTGTCGCCTGAACCGCGCCCTCCCCGGTCCGACTCCCCCCCCGTCGTGGGAATCCTCGGGCTCGGCTACATGGGGCTCGCGACGGCGGCCGCGTTCGCCCGCCACGGGGTGACGACGGTCGGCTACGACGTCCTCCCGGACCGTCGGGCCGCGGTCCGCGCGGGGATGTCGCCCTTCCACGAGGACGGCCTCGAGGAGCTGCTCCAGACCGAGGTTCGGAGCGGGCGACTGACGGTCGCCGAGACGATGGCCGATGTGGCGGAGCGGGCGGCGGTGATCTTCCTCTGCCTGCCGACTCCCCCGCGGGACGATGGGGAGATCGACCTCCGCCCGATCGAAGGGGGCGCCGCCGAGCTCGGGCGAGCGCTCGCCCGAGTCGACGGGTTCCGCGTCGTCGTCGTCAAGAGCACGGTCGTCCCCGGGACGACCGAGACGGTCGTCGGACCCGCGCTCCTTGGCGCCTCGGGGAAAACCGGCGACCAGATCGCCGTCGCCTCGAACCCGGAGTTCCTCGCCGAAGGGCGGATGGTCGAGGATGCCCTTCACCCGGACCGCATCGTGGTGGGAGTCTCCCACCCGCGGGCGGCCGAGCTGCTCCGCTCGCTCTACGCCGTGTTCGATTCGCCGCTCATCGTCGTGACCCCCGCCGGGGCCGAGATGACAAAGTACGCCTCGAACTCGTTCCTCGCCCTCAAGATCTCGTTCGCGAACGAGCTCGCCCGTTTTGCCGAACAAGTCGGCGTGAACGTCGACGACGTCGTCCGGGGGGTCGGGAGCGACCCGCGCATCGGCCACCGGTTTCTCCAGGCCGGTCCCGGTTTCGGCGGCAGCTGCTTCTCGAAGGACGTCCAGGCGTTCGCGCGCGCGGCACGGGATCGGGGGGTCCGCCTTTCGCTCGTCGAACAGATCATGACCGTCAACGACGCCCAGACCCGCCACGCCGGGGACCTGATCGCCGGCCAGCTTCCCGAGGGGAAGGGGACCGTGGCCCTGCTCGGACTCGCGTTCAAGGAAGGGACCGACGACCTCCGGGAATCCCGGGCGCTCCCGATCGTCGAGCGGCTGGCCGGGGCCGGCATCGAGGTTCGGGCCCATGACCCGGTTTCCTCCGGAAAATTCGCGACCTGGCTCCAGGGCCGGCCGGTCGACATCCGCGATCGGGTTCGGATCTGCGCCGCGGCCGAAGAGACCGTCACCGGGGCCGACGTCGCCGCGCTCCAGGTCCCCTGGCCGGAGTATCTGAGCTGGCCGAGCGCCTGGACCCGGGCGATGCGCCACCCGGTGCTCGTCGACCTCCGCCGGGCGTTCTCCGAGGACCGCGCGGCGGCCGAGCATCTGCGGCTGGTTCGGCTCGGCGATGGCCGGCCCGGAGTTGGGACCGTTCCCCCGGCGAGTTCCGGTTCGGCCCGACAGGGGGCCCCGGACGCGGGAGTTCCCCGTCCGGCGCTTCGCGCCGCCCGTTCGGAGGGAACGGGATGAAGGTCGTCATCCCCGCGGCCGGGTTGGGCGTGCGCTTCCTGCCGGCGACGAAGAGCATGCCGAAGGAGATGTTGCCGGTCCTGGACCGGCCGATCATCCAGTACGTCGTCGAGGAGGCCGTCGAATCCGGCGCCGACGACATCATCATCGTCACCGGCCGGTCGAAGCGGGCGGTCGAGGACCACTTCGACTACAGTCCGGAGCATGGGGACCACGCAGCGCTCGCCCACCTCGACGAGCTTTCCGAACGAGCCAAGATCTTCTACGTTCGGCAGCGCCGGCCCCGCGGCCTCGGGGACGCCGTGGCGTGTGCGGCCCGCCACGTCGGCAACGAGCCGTTCGGGGTCCTCCTCGGGGACACGATCAACGTCTGCGATACGCCGCTCCTCCGCCAGCTGTACGACCATTTCCAGAAGCTCGGGGGGAAGGCGAGCGTGATCGCCGTCGATGTGGTCCCCGACTCGAAGGTCTCCGACTACGGGATCGTCGCGGGTGACGAGGTCTCGCCGGGGGTCATCAAGGTCACTGGGCTCGTCGAGAAACCGGCGCTCGCCGACGCCCCGAGTCGCTACGGGATCACGGGGGCGTACTGGCTGACCCCCGCGATCTTCGAGTGCCTCCGCAAGACTCCCCCGGGCCGGAATGGCGAGGTCCAGCTGACCGACGCGCTGAAGCTCCTCCTCGAAAAGGAACCGGTCTACGCCGTGACGTTCGAGGGGACCCGGTACGACATCGGGGACAAATTCCTCTGGCTGAAGACGAATCTCGAGTTCGCCCTCCGCGACCCGCAGTTCGGCGAGCGGCTCCGGACGTTCCTCACGGAGGAGGTCGGCGCTCCCCCTCCACGACGACCGCCGACCCGTCGATCCACCGGGTCGGCTCCGGTCGGCTAACGCTCCGCCCGACGAACGCCGGAACCGATCGGACGGGGGTTTCGGGCCGGGGTCCTATAACCGCGATCGGAGTGGGAGACCGCGGTCGAACCCGTGTCGAACGTCGAGAACCGTCTACCCGCCTCGAACTCGGCGTCCGCCGACGGCGGGAAGACCGTCGTCGTGGCCTCAAACGGGCCCTGCGCCGGCGTCGACTTCGGCCCCGGAAACTCCGCGAGCGGGACGAACGGATTCCTCGAGGCGCTCCGGTCCGGGGCAGCGAAGGTCGTCGTCCGGGGCGCGTTCACCGTGACGGCCCCGACCAACCTCGGGTCGAACGTACACCTCGAATTCGATGACGCGACCCTGACGCTCGGCGGGAGTGTCAATATGTTCCAGGCCGGGGGCCAGTCGAATCTCACATTCTCCGGAACGGTCCGGTTCGCCGGGGGTCGGAGCGCCGGTTTCGCCGGCTTCGGATTCCTCCTCAACGGATGCTCGAACGTCCTCTTCGACTGGACGTGCCAGGTCTCCGACTTCGCCTCTTCCCCCGGCAAATTCCTGATCAACTGCAATCCCCAGGGCCCGACCGGCGGTCGGAACCTCACCCTCCGCGGGCGGACGGTCACGCTCGATTCGACCGTGATCCGGACGAACGATTGGTCGCAGGTCGACGTCTCCGGGGTCCACACGGCCCCCGGGGGCCTCACGGCCGTCGTCCCGCTCGCGCTGGTCGCGGTGATGAGCGACGGGGCGGCCGGCTCCACGGGCGGAGTGAGCGTCCACGACTGCCAGATGGACGGCGGCGGGATCCAGAAGGTCTCCGGGCTGGTCCGGGTGTTCGGGGCCCCGGGGGCGGGGAACATCGCGGGCGTGAAGTGCGCGAACCTCCAGCTCCGGAACTCGATCCCGGTCCCGTCGGCCGGCCTCGCCGATGGTCTCGACATCAACCACTGCGTGGACGTGCAGGTCAGCGCTGTGACGGGCGACCGCTGCTGCGACCTCGTCTCGTGCGTGGCCTCCCGCGCCGTCGTCTCCGACTGCGTCGCCCAGGACTGCAACGGGGTGGGAATCCTCGTCGGGGACGGGGGAAGCCAGACCGAATCGATCGCGGACATCACCGTCCGCAACTGCGTCGCCACCAACTGCGGACGCGGGCTCAAGTTCGTCAACGCCGCCGGTCTCGGGGTCGCCTCGAGCCGGGGCACGACGACCGACCGCGTGACGTTCGAGAACTGCCGGTCCCACGACACGACCGGTTCGGCCCAGATGTTCGGATTCGGATTCAACCCGGTCGGCTCGATCACGAACGTCAAGATCGTCGGCGGCGAACTTTCGGGGTTTTCCCAACCGGTCGCGAACGCGCCGCGCTCCGGGTTGCAGGTCCGCGGGGTCGCCGGCGCGAGCGACAGCGGGTAGACGGGGGCCCGTCCAGGGCGCCCCGCCCTACCCGGCCGCGGGAGCCGCGGCGTATTCCGCCGAAAGGTCGGCGAGCCCCTGGTCGAGCGGGATCGACGGCTCCCATCCGAGGACGCTCCGGGCCCGTGAGATATCGGCGACGAACTTCGACGGGGTCCAGGCCACCGGGGCGACTTCGCGTACCGTGGAGTGCGAACCGGTCAATCGGACGACCCGGTCCGCGAGCTCGCGAAGCGTGAACGGCTGCCCGCTCGCGACGTTCACGACCTCGACCCCCCCACCGGATGCGGTGGAGCGGTCGGCGGCGCGAAGAATCGCCCCGACGGCGTCCCGCACATCGAGGAAGTCGAGTACCTGACCGGGACCCCGGACCTCGAGAGGGTCGTTCCGTCGCGCTCGAGAGACGAACGCGGGGATCACTCGATCCGCGTAGTCCCACCGGCTGCCGTACAGGTTCGAGAATCGAAGGATCGTGGACGGTCGAGGGGTCGACTCCGCGGCCCGCCGGACCTCCGCTTCGCCGTCGGCTTTCGTCTGGCCGTACACAGCCTTGGGGCGGACCGGAAACATCTCGGTGACCGGAAGGGTGATCGCTTCGCCGTAGACCTCGCGGCTGCTCGCGAAGACGAACCAGGACGGACGGCGCGCCGCGCGCAGCGCCTCCAGCACGTTGTGCGTGCCCCCGACGTTGATCTCGCGGGCCATTGCCGGGTCCGCCTCGGCGGGAGCGCACCGGGAGATCGCGGCGAGGTGGACGACCCCGTCGACCTGCGCGACCGCGGCCCCGAGGGAATTCGGATCCCGGATATCCCGGGACCGGAACGAACTTGGCCGGGTCCGATCGGGTCGGGGCGCGAGGTCGAACTCGTCGACGACGTCCCCCCGCGCGCGAAACGCCTCGCACAGCGGTCGTCCGAGGAGACCGCTGCTTCCGGTGACGAGCACTCGCATGCGTCAGCGATCTCCCCGGATCCATGGGCGCGGGAGGGTACCCGCGCGACCGTCGACCGCGGATACTCCCGGCATCAAACTGTGCTAGGGGAGGGGCCCCTTATCCTAGGCGGCGATGTGCCGTGATAGTACGCGTCTCACGGAACCCGGAACCGTGTTTCTTCGGCGCGACCCTTTATAACGGCGCGGTTTTAGGGAACCCACACGCCCGCGTATCGGGCGAGGAAGGATCATCATGTCGGCCGACGCCCAGGACCTGCCCTTCCTTTCCCCGGAATTCGAGCCTTCCGCGGAGGTGGCCCCCGTCGAGACCCCCGAGGTGCGGGCCACCAGCAGCCCGAGCCGACGGGCGCGCCCTCCCGTCGTTCGGGTGGACGAGCTCACCCTCATCGTCCCGAGCCACAACGAGGCGGAGTCGATCCGACACGTCCTGCGCGAGTGCTGGGCCGACCGGCCCCGCGGGGTGGCGATGCAGATCCTCGTCGTCGACGACGCGAGCACCGACGACACCCCGAAGATCCTTCGGGAACTTCAGTCGGAGTTCCCCATCCGCGTGATCCGTAACCCGGTGTCTCGCGGCTTCGGCGGCGCGCTGAAAGTCGGAATTGCGAACACCCGAACTCGGTGGGTGGCGTTCACGGACGCCGACGGCCAGTACGACCCGCGCGACCTCCCCATCCTCCTCGCCGTCCTCGAGAGCGGCAACGAGCTCGCCCTCGGGTGGAGAACGCAACGGGCCGACCCGTTCGTTCGGACGGCGATCTCCGTCGGGTTCCGGGGGCTCCTGTTCTTGTTCTTCCACCACGCGGCCCACGACCCGACCACCTCATTGCGGGCGGGCCGCACCGAGACGATCCGGAACGTCGCGGCCCGGACGCGATACATGAACGGGAGCTTCTGGAACGAGTTCATGGTCCGGTGGCGGGCCGAGAACTATTCGTTCGCGGAAGTCCCCGTGCGCCACCTCCCCCGCTACCAGGGAAAGAGCAAGGTCGCGGCGAGGTCGGTCATCAGCAAGGTCTCGGCCCAACAGTTCATCGCGCTCCTCCGCGTCTGGCGCGAGTTCCACCGGGACGCGACGAACGGCACCTCGCTCCCCGCGTTGGCCGGAGACCCGGCCGAATCCGACCACCAGTTGCCGGTGACCGGTCCGTTCTCTTCGCCCTAACGCCGCTGGCGTGCCCTTGCCTCCGGGCTCCTCGCCCCCCCCCGCGGAATGTTCATCCCGCCGCGGCCGGGCGGCGATCGGGGGCGGAACGTTCCTGGATGACCCGTTGAAGGAGCGCCAGGTACCGACCCGCCATCTTCTGGTAAGTGTACTCCGCCTCGACCCGCGCCCGGGCCGCGTGGCCGATCCGGCGGGCTTTCTCCTCATCGTTGAGCAGGTCCACGACCGCGGCGGTGAGCGCGGCGACGTTACCCCGCGGCACGATCACCCCGGACACTCCGTTCTCGATGATCTCCGACATCGCCCCGCCCTCGTACGCCACGACGGGGCGACCGGCGGCCATCGCCTCGACCGTGACGAGTCCGAACGGCTCATCCCAGAGCCCCGGCAGCACCGCGAGGTACACCGAGCGGAACTTGTCGGAAAGCTCCTGGCGTGAGAGGTACGCCGTCCCCTCGAGCAGGTCGTCGCCCGCATGGTTGAGTACCTGGAACCGGACCTCGGGCATCTTCGCCTTCACGGCCTTGGCGAGCTCGACAAAGTGCGGGTACCCCTTCCGTTCCTGAAGCGAGCGCGCCACGGGGTAGAGCACGATCTTGCTCCCGCCCGCCCAGGCCCCCTCCCGGAACAGCTCGGCGTCGACCGAATTGGGAATCGTCACGATCTTCTCGTATCCGGCCCGGGCGAGAACCCCCGCCGTGAATCTACTGTTCGCGATGAGCGCATCGGCCTGGCCGAGGGCGGCGGGGCGGGTCCAGAGCTTGGAGTAGAGCGCGAAACCGAGGGGCGCCGGGAGACCCGGGACGGGAAGGGCGAGATTCGGCGAAGGGGGCGCCCGAGCCATGTGGCGGAGGCATTTTCCGAGTTCCGGCCCGGCGCAGGTTCCGACACCCTCGATGTAGTGGGTCCCGACGGGGCAAGTCGCCCAGTAGATCTGGATATCCGGGAGCACCGGAATTCCCTCCTTCCGAGCGGCGATCACCCACGAACAGTCGAAGTCGTAGAACACCAGCACCGCGTCGGGCCGCAGCTCGCGAAGCGTCTTCCGGTACGAGCGAACACGTCGGATCTCCGCGTCGTACGGCGTCGCCGTCAGCGCCACGAGGTCGAGGAATGAACGGCGGGACCCGCGTTCCACGACCTCGACGCCGAGGTGCTCGAGCCCCCGTCTCAGGAGGTCGAGGACGACCGGCTCACCACCCTGCCAGTCCGGTTCGAGGCTCGCGCCGGCGAACAGGACCCGAAGGCGGGGCGCCTCACTCATCGGACTCATACTCGGAAAGATAGGGTGCCAACATCGCCCTGGCTCCCGGGACCACGGGCGTCGGATTCTTGCCTTCGGCGGTGCCAATCGCCCACTGGACCAGCGCCCCTTGATTGATCTCCGTCGGATTGTGCTGGATCCCCGTCAGGACCTGCGGGAACGCGCTCTGCAAGGACGGATTGTCGTTGTAGAGCTGGAAGAGCACGGCGAGCGGGAGCGCGGAGCTGGAGGCGTGACGGACCAAATACGGTTCGATCGAGACGAAGAAGTCGCGCCATTGGCTCCAGGTGACGCCCGATGTCGCCGCCCAGTCGGTAATGGCGGACAAGTTGGTGCCGAATCGGTGGAGCGGAGCGAGCTTTTGCCCGAGGGTGAGGAGCATGCCGGGAACGGAAGTCTGGTTCCATTCGTACAGTACGATCGACGGACCGTCTGCGGCCGTGACGTTCGAGAAGAATAGAATCAGCAAGTCCCACATCGCCCCGGGAAAGACAATCCCCTTCGGCGACGGAACGGCCGGCACGTCACTGATGAACCAGCCGGAGCTGTTGAACAGCATCCCCTCCATCAAGGACGTGTTGTCGATCAGGTCGGAGTCTGTCTGGAAGAAAGTTGCCTGACCGCCGACGTAGACGATCGTATTGTTGTCCGGATTTCCCCGAACCCAGTACTGTACTTGTCCCAGGTAGATTTGCGGGGGACCCGGATTGGTTGCGGCCAGGACTTGATTGGCCGTCCGGTGGGCCAACACGTACTCCGCCGCACCTTGGTAATCGGCCTGCTCCGCCTGGTAGATGATCGAGGGCTGCTTGGGGTCGATGGAGAATGGGTTCCAAGCGATGAGCGTCCCGGTGGGGAACGCGGCAGGTCGCTGATTGACGGTTTGCCCGGACGGCACGACCACTCCTGGAAGCACCAGGAGGACCACGACGATGACCCCGAACGCGAGAGGGCGCCAAGCCCGACGGCGTGGCCGGCCGAACGTCGGCACGTGGGTGAGAAGTTGGCGGGCGTACCGAAGGATCTCGACGATCCCGATCGCCGCCACGAGGAACAGGAAGAAGAGCAGCGGAACCAGGTGCCGCTCGAACGACGAGTCGATGGTGGCGATATCGTTCGTGAGGGAGGCGAGTGTGCTGACTCCAACGAACCCGGTCACGCAGAACGCTAGGAGGGCCAGTTCGACGGGGTTCCGGCGAATCACGATGACTATGGCCCCGATGGCCACGAGGACGAGAACCCCAAGGTAGTACTGGGCAAGGTACGTCCCAAAGTTCGAGCTCCAAACGATGGGGTAAGGCGTGAAGCCCACGACCCTCGAGATCAGTCTCGTCGTCAGTTGAGAAAGCGAGGCGTACGCGATCGCCACGAATCCCAGAACCCCAAGTGGCAGTAGGACCGCGAGCCAACGGCGTTGCGGGTAGGAAAGGAAGCGGGCCCGCGGAAGCGGTGCGTCCGAGATCGACGGGAGGCCGAACTGCCGTCGGATTCCCTCCCAGTGGCGGGCGACATAGTACGTGAATCCGCCGGCAAAGATGGCGGGGACGTAGACGAGGAACAGGCCGAAGCTCGCAAGGCACCCCAACGCCGCCAGCGCCACGAGTCCGAGGAATAGAAGCCAGCGTTCCCGTCGTACTGCGGTCCGGGCCCACGCGGTGGCGAAGAGGAACGCAATGGCCATGATCAGGACGAGGAGGATGTACCACCGCGCCTGGCGCGACCACGCGATGAACTCCGAGGAGAACGCCGTCATCGCGGCCAGGGAGATCCCGACGTACCGGTCCCGAAGTCGGGAGCCGACATAGTAGGCGACCGGGATGAGGACAATCCCGAAGAAGGCGGACGGGAGTCGGTAGGCAAAGTTCGTCTGTCCGAACAGGCGGATCGAAGCGGCCTCAAAGTACGGATAGAGGGGCTCGTAGTTGTTGATCAGGTGCTGCGACGAAATCACCGGATACCCGGTCCGGAGGACGCTGAACGCGAGGAGGGTCGACTGCGCCTCGTCGTTCCACAGGGAGAGGGCGCCGAGCGCGTGGAGGCGGTCATACGCCCCGATGAGGACCAGGACCCCGACAACGAGGAACGTCGCTCCGCCCGCGGTCTGGAGCCAGGCGATGAGGGGTTGCGGAATCGGCCCCGGAGGCGCCCCGGGAGATGCCACCGGAGAGTCCGACAGACGGCTCGGGGAGGATTGGACGGGTCGACGCGCGGGAATCGCCGGGGCTGACACCCTCGGACGAGTCGGGGCCGCTGACGGAGGCCGCTCGGACCAGGCTGGCGGGGCGGCTGGGGGCTTCGGGGCCACCGGCGCGGACGGTCGCGTCGGGGCCGCACTCGGGGTCACGGCTGACGAACCCGCCTCCACCCCCAGCTGATGCTGCAGCTCGGTCAGCGCTTGCCGGGCCAGCTCGAGCCGGGTCTCGATGCCGGCGGAATCGACGAACGGGTCGCTCCACGTTCGCAGGAACTCCGCCGCGACGAGGAGGGAAGGCGCCGACCGGCCCCAACGACGCCGGACTGCGATGGAGAGGCGGGAGATCGAAGGCCGGAGGGTTTCGAGTTCGTTCCACGTCACCTCGACCCGGTCGCAGGTGGTTTCGAGCGCCGCCGCGAGGCGGGCGGTGCTCTCCGGGCCCGCCCCGGACAGCGACTTCCGGAGCGCCACGATCTGGGTGACCGGGTCGAACGGAATCCCGCGAGCACGGAGGGCCTGGACTCTCCCCGCGGCCTGTCGCGCGGCGTGGATTTCGTCCAACTCGTTCGACGCGTCATCCATGGGCGCGCCTCGCTGATTCGACGTTCGGCAAGTTGGTCAGCCTCCACGCCACGGGAGACAGAGGGCCCTCCCGCTCCCAGCGGCGCTCCGGAGACGTCGTTGCCCCTTCCGATTCGCGCACGGTCCGACCCGGACCTTCGGGGGCCCGAATCATAGGTAGCCCCACGATCGGAGCCGGTCCTCCACCGACGAATCCATCGTTCCCTCGGCGGCCCGGCGGAGGAGTTCCGCCACGTCTCGCGCCGCATCGGTGGCTCGGGCCGTCGCCGCATCGGTTCCACTCCCGGGAACCGAGGCCGACTCCGAGCCGGAGCCCACGCGGAACGTTCGGATGTCTCCATTTTGGACTCCGACGATCGCCTTGACCCCCACGTGGTACGCCACGCCGTACGAACGCTGGAGACGGCGCAGGAGGTCTCCGTCGAGCCGTTTGCGGTAGTTCTCGATCGTCGGGTACCCGTCGGCCATCGCCAGTACCGGGGGCTCTCGAGGTTCGGCTGGGACCGTCTGCAGTGGAACCCCGGAGTTCGGAAACGGGTTCTCCATGTGGGCCGCCACCAGCACGGTGGCCGCGATGTCGATCACGCTGACCCGGTCCGTCCGCACCCGGGGGGCCTCGAACCCGCGCGGCCAGCGGACCCAGAGCGGAATGTGGAGCAGCGGCTCGATCGGGCTCCGCTCGTGGAAGAGTTCGCCCTCCTCCCCGAACGCTTGGCCGTGGTCGCTCGTCACGATGAGCAACGTGTTCTCCCATCGCCCAGCGGCCTTCAGGGCTGAGATGAGGCCTTCCACCCGGCGGCTCAGCCGATCGATGGTGGCTTCGTAAAGGCGCCGCAGGAGGGCGAGCTCGTCCGGCGACGGGGACCAGTCCCCCTCGAGCCACAGCCGGGGATTTTGAGGGATCCGGACGAACTTCCCCCAGTCACCGAGCCCGCGCACGAGCGCCGCGTCGCTGAGATACTTCTCATGGGCGTCGAGGAAGTTGACGAAACAGTGGATCGGCCGCTCCGGAGATTGCCCGGCGAGCCAGGCCGCGAACGTGGGCTCGATCCAGGGTGCGATGGGAAGCGGATGCGGGTCATCGGGCGTCCGAAAGACCCGGGCCAGCCGGTTCGAGAGGTCGAGCCCGGCCCACGCGAGGGTTCCGGCCGTCCGACCCAGCGCAACCTCCTCGGGTCGAGTCGACCGGATGGCGTCCGGGAGCGACCCGGTCGCCTCCTCCCGTCGAAGGTACGAGAGCGAGGGGGTGCGATCGTGGCCGGGAAGACTCCCTCGAGCGACGATGGCGAGCGCGTTCCGTCCGTTCCGGGGTCGCGTGGCGGTGGCCCGGTCGAGCGACTCGGGGCGAATCCACCGAAACGACTTCTCCCACCATTCGGCGCACCGGAACTGCTCGTACGAGCCCGCCGAGGCGAACAGGGGGTAGAGGAGCCCGTTCGCGCTCAGCCCGAGTGTCGCGTACCCGGCCTCCCGCAGGGCTCCGGCGACGGTCGGGAGGGAGCTCTCGTACTGGAGCCGCCCCTCTCCCAAGACCCCGTGTTCCCAGGGGTACCGACCTGTGAACAGGCTGGCATGAGAGGGGAGGGTCCAGGGCGCCACCGTCGAGGCGTGCGTAAACACGGTGCACTCGTCCCGGATCGCCTCCAGGACGGGAAACGCCCCTTCCGGGCCCCCGGTACCGGGGAACGACCCCGCCCGCACGCAGTCGAGAACGACGACCACGACATCCGGGGGACGGGCGTTCCGGCCTCCCGAGGCTCCCGCCGCCACGGCCGTCGCGTGAGTTACTGATATATAAATCGCGCCCGACGTATTCGACGGAGCGGCACGGGGTCGGAGTTGCGACAGCTCGCGCGATTCCGCGGCGACCGGAATTTCGACCTCCCACCTCTGGCCCGGCATCCCCGCACCCTCGTAAGCCGGAACGGCCTCAATCGATCTCCGGCCCGTCCCCGTCTTGGAATTACGTGAATAGGATCGGGGGACGAACCCGCCGACCTGCACGCCACAAGTACCGATCAATTCGAGGGCGTACGGGTACTTCGCCCCCGAGCACTCGAAGGGTCAAATTACACGCTCGACTCGCTTCGCAGGTGCTAATCCACATATGTATACTCATATATTGACTGCAGCGCGAGTTGCGAATCCGCGTGCGTGAGTGACCCGGCAGTCGGAGGCGTACGGGGGGTCGGTCCTCGAAGCCACATGATCTGAACCGAACGCGCCTCCGACTATCGCTCGGGTCGCAAATGCGCTCGACTTCGAATCTTGACAACTGAGCCAGACCGGCCGACGGCGACCCATGGCCGACCCCAGATTGGACGATCAAACGCCGGAATTGGTCGGCCCGGGGCTTCAGACGACGGAATTCGATGTTCGCCCCACCGCCTGCTCCCGTCATCACCGACGACGGGGTGGTTCCTATCGACCCCGCCCTGCCCACGCAGTCCCGACCCAGAACCCAGCGGCCCAGCCCGGTTTCCGGCGGTCCGGTGCCCGCCAATGGGGTTCGTATAACTCGTGTTATACAACTTCTCGACGGAGAGTCTCTGGGAGATCTCCCGATTCCATCCAGGATGGGGAGCCGCTTTGCCTAGGAGTCTCGGTTGAATCCATCTAAGAATGAATAGTCGCGCACTTTGGAGACGAAACACCCCGGATTGGAGACTGAGCCCTGGTGCGACCTTCCGCCCCATTTGGCGCTCCCTCCTGCGATCGAAGCTCCGTGGGCCACGGGCGAGCTCACCGACGATAACCCGGAAGAGTCACGCGCGTAAGACTCCAATGTGCGCTCCTATGAGGCTATAGCCTCAAGGTACGCAACGCGCTACGCGGACCTTCCCGGGGACGGTCGGGAAGGCCGCGGATCGGGAGGTCAGCCACTCGGTGCAGCCGTTCGCCTCGAGAGCCCCGTAGATCAGCCACGTCTGCGAACTCAATCCTTGCCCCCCTCCCCGGCACCGAGCGCCTGCGGCTCGCGCCGCGCGCTCGTCCAAGGGCAGGACGGTGACCCCTCGACGGATCCGTTCGACCGCAGCGAGCCGACGCTCCAAAGGCGCCCCTTTGTCGAGGCGGGCGATCGCCTCTAGCTCGAACAGGTTCGACTCCGTTGTGCAGAGCTCCTCCCCGGTGAGACGCTTCAGGAGCTTCACCGCCGTCGGCCGTCCCTCGAGGATCTCGAGAAGAACGGGGGTATCTAGTCCCTTCATTCGCCCTTCCTCGCCGGGGTGCCGCGCAGCTGGTGGAGGAGCCGGTTGGCTCGTCGCCGGTCGAGGCTCCCCCACGCTCCGACGGCTTGGTCAAGCGGTGCCTTCTGGTTCAGCAGGCGAAGGAAAAGCCGGGTAAAGCTCTCCTGGGGTCGCTTTTCTTTGTGCAGTGCGTCGTAGACGTCCTTCCGGATCGCCACATTTCGGGACGACATGCATAGCCATATGCATATGCATAGTTAAAGCCCGCGGGACGCCACCCTCGCCCGTACGGTCATGCCGGGGCGCCTCGGGGGGGCGGACTCCGCCGGGCGCGGGAGGTCCTAGCCGTGGAGCATCTTGAGGGCGTGGTGTTGCGATCCAGTGCTGAACATGTACCCGACCCAAAGCATGCAGAGCGATTCGAGGACCCTGGCCCCCTCAATCCCTCCGATGTCGATCGCATTCCAGCCGAACGACTGCAGGATCCCGGAGACGGACTTCTTCGCGGCGGCGTCGTTCCCGCAGAAGAACATATCCGGCGGCCCGCCGGCGAAGGTGGGCCGGAACATATCGCCGTTGCCAACGATGTTGAAGGCCTTCACGACGTGGGAGTTCGGCAGCCAACGTTGCACCTGCTCGCCCCCGGAGTCCGTATGCCCGAGCGCGAGCCCCGGCGGAGCGTTCTCCCGAAACACGAGGGGGTTCGTCGAGTCGATGACGACCTTGCCGGCAAAATTCCCCGCCCCTGCGAGTCGCAGCGCGTTCTCGGTCCCGCTCCACAACGTTGCAACGACGACCAGCTCCCCGAACCGAGCCGCCTCCTCGAACGTGCCGGTCGACGCGTTCGCGCCCGCGCTCGCCTTCCACTTCGTCAGCTTTTCGTGCGACGGTTCCCGGCTCCCAATCCTGACGGTGTGACCAGTGGCCGCAAACCCGATCCCCAGATGCTGCCCGACCTCGCCCGAGCCGATGATGCCGACTTTCATGACGACCCCTCGGCCCACCGTGCCCCGGCAAATAACGGGTGACGCCCCGATTCAGACGTGGAAGGGGTCCACCCCGCAATCTCATCCCGCCGGCCCAGGGCGAACCGGTGGGCGGCGCCGGGAAAATATTATAGTCTAAAACGCACGGTCCTGCGCCCAAGGACCCGCGAAGATGGCAGTCCCGGCGCATCGGAAGGCAGTTCCTACGTTCTTTCCGTCCGACCCTCCCGTTCCGACACGGCCCCGAAAGACCGGAATGACCCACGTCCTCGACCGACTCGACTCGCTCTCGGACGAGTGGCTGCGCCCCCTCGCGCGGTACATCGACGTGGTCAAGATCGGGTGGGGACTCCCGCTCCTCCTCCCACGCGAGTTGGTCCGCAAGCGGATCCGGTTCTACCACGACCTCGGGGTCGAGGTGTCGACCGGCGGAACGCTGCTCGAGTACGCCGTCGCTCGGGATCGGGCGTCGGCCGCGATCACCGAGGCGAAGGAGCTCGGCTTCGACATCGTCGAGGTGTCCGACGGGGTGATCGAGATGGCCCCTCCGCAGATCGCCAAGCTCGCGGAGGAGGTCCGCTCCCACCGGATGGACGTATTCATCGAGGTCGGGAAGAAAAATCCCCAGAATCAACTCTCGCTGCGAGAGACGCTCGACCGGATCGGCCACGCCCGGGGCCTCAACCCCCGAAAAGTGATTATCGAGAGCCGGGAATCCGGCCGCGGGGTCGGGATCTACGACGGGGAGGGAGCCATCAAGTGGGACTGGGTCCGCGCGATCGTGGCGGACCACCCCGCGGAGGATCTGATCTTCGAGGCGCCGCAGGAGCCCCAGCAGATCGCCCTCCTGAAGGAGCTCGGCTCCGGCACCAACCTTGGCAACATCGCGCTCCAATCGGTCGCGCCCCTCGCCACCGAACGGCTGGGCCTCCGGGGAGATACGTTCGGGAACATCCGGTCGTCCCGCCCGGTCCGTGGTCCGCCGGCGACGAAATTCCTCTACTTCCTCCTCGAGACCTACCGGGGGCTCGACCAGTCGGAGCTCGTCCGCCTCTCCCGACTTCCTCGACGGACGGTCCAGAGCGGCCTCGAGTCGCTCCGACGCCAGGGACTCGTCCGCGAGGGGGTCTCTCTCGTGGACTCCCGACGTCGCGAGTATCGGCTCACCTAG
>JAKIVZ010000015.1 GCA_022750295.1 Candidatus Lutacidiplasma silvani | reverse complement strand
AACCACAATAGACGACCCTCGAGGGGGATTCGGAGCTGCGCCACAGGCTCCTAGTCGTAGTCCGACTCGCGATGCCCTACTTTGAGGACCAGAACCTGGAGCTCCGTTTCGCGAATTCGCAGGATGACCCGATAATCCCCGACTCGAAGCCGGTAGTAAGGCTCGCCGGCGACGCGGCGGACGTTCCGGGACGGTTCGTGGCGGAGTTCGCCAACTTTACCGTAAATCCGACGGGCGACCGCTCGGTCCAGCTTTTGGAGTTGCCGTGTCGCGGAGTCCGACCATACGATCTCGAAGGGCATCAAACAAAGCCCATCTTCGCGCCGAGTTGCCGATGCGTGACGGACGATCCCTTTTCAATCTCTGCCTCGGCCCTGGCAAGTTCCTTTCGCGTCTTCGAGTCGAGCTCTCGCAGGTCTTCGAGCACCCGTTCGAGTACGTCCTGGTAGGATTCCCGGGGATGAATCTTCATCGCAGTGAGCTCGTGCTTCAGGGCCGAAGTGAGTTGGATGGTGGTCGTGGCCATGACACTCCCGTTGCGCTATAGCCACTTATAGATGACCATGACGCCCGTCAGGAGCCGCCGAATGCCCCGCTTCCACCACGGGGAAGCGGGGGTTCTCGCCCGAAGTAGGTTCGATCTCTCCCCGCAGCCATTTCCAACCGCAATCCACCCGGAGCTGTCGAGGATCGGTGCCATCACGATGGGGAGGAGTTCAAGTCGGGAACGACGGGCTTCTCGCGAACGTCTCCGCGTCCGAACCCGACTGGCGCCCAAGAGGCCTCGAACGGACCACGGGGCAACGAAGGGTTTAGTCGCTCCCCTAACTCTCCCCGGCCGTGCGAATTCGAGGGCTCGAGTGGAAGGACTTCCCCGCGATGGTGGATACCTACTTCGCCCTCTACGACGAGGTCCAGACGGATCCCGAGGTGGGCATCAGCCTGTTCCCTCAGAAGCCGTCGTTCGCGGACGAAATCGAGTGGTTCGCCTCACTCTTCCGGTCGGTCCACGAGGGAGCCGCCGTGGCCGTCATCGCCGAGGAGGAGGGTCGCGCCGTCGGGCATTGCGCCGTGAGACCCAATTCCGGGCCGGAGTCCCGCCACGTTGGCGTCCTCGGCCTCCTCGTCGACCAGAAGTGGCGGGCCAAGGGCATCGGTCGGGCGCTGATGATCGAAGCCCTCGCCCAATCCCGGGGGAAGTTCGAGATGGTCGAGCTCTCCGTGTTCGCGACGAACGCCCACGCTCGACGGCTCTACGAGTCCCTTGGTTTCCGGCGCTGGGGGACGCTCCCCAACGGGCTTCGCCGAAACGGGCGATACATCGACCACGAGTGGATGGTGTTGCAACTCTCGCCGCCCGCGCAGGGGGCTGGACCGTCGAACCGGTGAGATCGCGAGAACCCGGGGCCTACTCGCTCGCGCCGCACCACTCGCACGCCCTGGCTCCGCCCTCTTCGTCGCCGCACGGCGCGGAGCCGATCGGCGCCCGGTGGGGCGGCGGTGGGGGAGGGTCGCGGGGCCGGGGAGTCGACTCCGCGCTCAACTCGCTCATCGTTCAACGATGAGCCGATGGCGCATATAAGGGTCGATTCCTACGCAGAAACAAGGAGTCGAGCGTAATCCTCTACGCAGTTCATGGAGCCCCACTACGGTCGCCCCCCGTCCGCACGCCCAGTCCGTCCTGGGCACGGTCCGCCTCGGACCTGCCCCGTGTCCGCCGGTTGTCGGAAGCCATCCTTCGACGGAAACCACCCTCCGGACCCCACCCATTCCTGTCCAGCTCCCTGCTTTATGTATGACAAGCGTCCGACAATCGGGAGGTGGCCAACGTGGGACACGAAGCCGAGCGATGGGTTCCTCTCGCAGCACTCGCCGCGCTGACGGCGCCCGAGACGCCCGAGAACGTCGACCTTCCGATCGCGTACATCCCACGGGGAATCCCCGAGGCGCCGACCTACCGAGAAGTTCTCGAGCGGTCGGTCAACTGGGGGCGCCGGTGAGCGACGTGGCCCTTCCCCTCCCGACGGACCCTCGGCCGACCGTCGCGCCTCGCAAGCTGTTTCTCGGCGCCGGGACCCCGCGCGGGTACGGCATCCGCCCCCGCCTCACCCCCGAAGCCGCCGCCGCATTTGCGACGGTCGTGGACACCGCCCGGGCCCGCGCCGCCCTCGAGGGGCGGACGCTGGTCTACACGGTCCGCTGGAACTAGTCCGGCCGGGCCGTGTCATCGGCGGCGAGACCGCGGATCTCGGGTTGCACCGGCGGCCGTCGCGCCAGTCGTTCGCGGAGCTCGGCATCGCGTCGGGCCTCGGCGATCGCGCGTTTGCTGAGTTCGTCGGCCCGCGCATTCTCCTCGCGCGGGACCCACTGGAACTGCACATCCCCGATCCGGGCGGCGAGCGCCCCCAGGTGCTCGTGGTACGCCCGCAGGTGCTCGGCGCGGACTTCGTACTCGCCGGACATCTGGCGGATGACCAGCTGGCTGTCGCCGAACACGAGGACCGGTCCCCGGTACCCGATGGAGACGAGGAACTCGAGCGCGCGGATCGCCCCGACGTATTCCGCGACGTTGTTGGTCGCCCGTTCCGACCCCGGCGGTACGGCGAGGCCGAACTCCTCGTGCTCGAGCTCGGGACCCTCGAGGGTGAACCCGTAGGTCGCGACTCCGCCGCCGCGCGGAGGTTCGCACGCCCCGTCGAAATGGATCCGGACCGGCAACCCGGTCACGACCGTTCCCCGCGGTAGCTGCGCGTCCATTCGCCCCTACCAGTGGCCGCTCGTGCGCCGGCCGGCGCCGGGCTTGCGGACCTTCGGGCAGGAGCAGTACACTTCGTCCTTTAAGCAGGGCGCGCAGCGGACCGCCCCGGCGAGGACGTAGAGCGGCTTGTTGCACCCCCGGCATTCCCGGTGAGTCCCGCACCGCGGGCAGTCGGCCATCTGGGCGGGTACGGCGGTGTAGCACTTGCGGCAGTTGACCGACTCGAGGGGGCTCGGGAGGAACCGGGCCTGGCCGGTCGGCGGGGACCGCGCGAGCCGCTTCCGCATCTCGTTCTCGTCGGCGTTCCCGAACATTCCCCCGACGGTCGTCAGGCGGGGGTCGGGGGCGGCCGCCCCGAGGACGATCACCGCGATCCCGAGGGGAAGGACGACGATCCCCACCTGGACCTCGAGGTCGACCGCCTCCGCGCCGGTCAAGATCTCCGGGTAGGCGAACAGCCCGATCGCGAGGATCATCAGGGCGAGGCCGACGAAGACGATCGACCGGTTCATGCCCGCCCTGTCAGCGGGGACGGTCGGCGAGTCCCGCGCTACGAATCATCGGTCGGCCCAATAATAAACCCGGGGCCGGGCGCGCAGTCGTTACCCGGCGGTTAGGACGCCGACCAAAGTCCAAATACCCGAGGGCTCGGTCGAGCGGTCGTGTCCGCCACCGTCCAGTCACCGGGCAACCTTCCGATCGGCGTCGCGATCATTGCGGTGCTCATCGGGATCTTCGGGTTCATCTACCTGATCGCGGGGGTTCTCCTCCTCGCGGTCGGGGTCATCGGGTACACGATCCCGGGCCTCGCCGTCTTCGGCGGGGGCTTGGTGGGGGGACTGCTCCTCTCGATCCTCGCGATCATTCTCCTCGCCGTCGCCTTCGGCCTCTGGGATCAGGAGCTGTGGGCCCTCGTCCTCTCGATCATCGTCGTGGGGATCCTCGTCGTCGGGGATATTTTCCGCGGCGCCCTGCTCACCCTCAGCGGGATCATCCTCGTCCTGTTGCTGATCTACCTCCTCGCCGTCCATCGCCACTTCATCTGAGACGGCCCGTACCGAGCCGTTTTAGGCCGCGAGCGGTGCCCCCGACGATGGCGAACCCCGTGGTGACCCTGGACACGACCGAAGGACCGATCCGGCTCGAGATCTTCCAGGACAAGGCGCCCAAGACGGCGAAGAACTTCCTCGACCTGACCCGGAAAGGGTTCTACAACGGCCTCACGTTCCACCGCGTGATCCCCGGATTCATGATCCAGGGCGGCTGCCCGAACGGGAACGGCACGGGCGGGCCGGGGTACGAGATCCCCGACGAGTTCCACCCGTTGCTGAAGCACACCGGACCCGGCATCGTCTCGATGGCGAACGCCGGGCCGAACACCGGCGGTAGCCAGTTCTTCATCACGCTCGCCGCGACCGGATGGCTCGACGGCAAGCACGCGATCTTCGGGAAGGTCGTGGGCGGGCAGGATACCGTCGACAAGATCGCGGGGCTCCCCCGGGACCGGTCCGACCGTCCGAAGACGACGGTCACGATCCGGACCGCCACGGTCGCGTAGGTTCGTCAGCCCCGGCGCCGCTTCGGCGGGTAGTCGAACGGCAGTCGTTGCCCCGGCCGGTTCACGTCCTCGATCGTCGTGAGGGTCGCGGCGATCGCGCTGAGGACCGGGGCGACGGCGATCAGGAGGATCGCGCTCCCGTACGAGAGCTGGAACGTCCCGCCTGAGCCGATGCCGACACTGAGGACGCCGTTCCGCGCGAGGAAGATCAGGTAGAGGAAGAAGAGCACCGCCCCGCTCATCGCGATCGGGCCGTACGCCCGGGTCGGCCGGGCGATCGTCCCGGCCGCGCCGATCACGCTCAGCAGGATCCCGACGGTCGACACGGTGAGGAGAGACACCGGTGGGTGGATTCCGTGGGCCATCAACAGGTTGAGGAGGCCGAGCGGGATCGCGACGAAGAAAATCAGCAGCCCGACGAGCCGAAGGGTCGCGTACACGATCCGGCGGGCGAGGGACGGGATGTTGGGGACGGGGAAGCGGGGGTTCATCGGAGCACCACGGGGAACGGATTCAGGGCCCAGCCGCTCCCGAGGAACCTGAGGGAGAGTGTCGCCCCGCTCACGGGGCAGCCCGGCCGGAGGTACGCGTTGGTCGTCTGGTCGTACGACCCGCCGCTCGCCACGGCGACGGGCAGCGACCCTGCGTAACAGGACTCGCCGCCGCTCGTGACCGAGTACTTCGCCGTCCCGTCGACGGGAAACTTGGCGTGGTCGGCGAACGTGAGGGTCAGCGGGACGAGGGCGGTGCCGTTCGGCTCCACCGACCCCGCGCCGGGGGTGACGTTGAGGCCGTACAGGGGGGCGCCCCACGAGACGTTCTGGGGGACGGTCAGCCGGACGGCGAACAGTCGGACGTACGTCGCATTCGCCCACGTCGTCGACGGGAGGATCGCATCGTCGGTGAGGAGCGTCCGCGCGTACGGTTTTGTGTCCAGCCCGAGGGTGATCGTGAACGGCACGGTCGTGGTCCCACCGGCCGCGACGGTGGTCACCGGCGATCCGCCCGTCGCGAGGAGCGACCCGTTCGGTTCGTCGACGACGGTGTACAGCGTGACGTCGTTGAGGGAGTACCAGCCCGGGTTCGAGAGGTTTACCGCCCCCGTGAGGCTGATCGTGTCGTTTCCCGAGACCACCGGGGGCGTGCTCGGCCCCGTCTCCCCTTCGGGACGGAGCTGGGAGCCCGAGTAGGCGACCGTAGCGAGGAACACGCCGACCGCGACGATCCAGACCACCGCCAGGATCCGGAACAACCGGGCGAACCGCCAGATCGCGGGTGGCGCGGCCATAGCAGAATCAGGCGCCTCCACGGTAGATAACCCCGGTCGGTCGAACGGGGAACGGTTGGATACCCATCCCCTCGCGAAGTAGCGCCGGGGGACCCGTCGGTGATATCCGGAGGGCGCGGGAGCGGGCGGATAGGTTTATGCGCATCCCCATGCGTTCTTACACCTGCGATGCGTTACTACCGCCACCGCCGGCCGACGGGCTTCCGGGCGGTCTCCTCCGTCATCGCCGTCGTGCTCCTGCTCGCACTTACGGTGATCCTCGTCGCGGTCGTCGCCACCTTCCGGTTCAATCTCCCGACCCAATCCCCGCACGTGTGGTACACCGCGCAAGGGAACGAGTCGGAGGAAGCTTGGGGCGACCCAACCGACTGCACGAACACCTCGATCTACGCCGCCTGCGACTCCCTCCCCGCCGTGTTCATCAGCGTCACCTCGTTCACCCCCTCGTACATCTCCCTCGCCCAACTCGAACTCGTGTTCATCTGCAATGGAACGCAGCTCATGAACGGGAGTCTGCAGGCCCTCGAGGTCGTGCCCGGATCGGGTGCGAACCCCGGCTCGGGGGCGCCCGTTCTGAAGAACTGCGGGACGTGGGACTGGGGCAGCGGGCTCGGTACGTCGGGCACGTACTTCAATCGCCTTCTTTACTACCAGCAGAAAACCCCGGGGATCCCCGGCATCGAGCAGGGGGACATCCTCGTCGTCTATTCCCACCCCAAGCTCGACTTCACGGACCGCAGCGGCTACTACCCGGACGACGACTACCACGGCGCCCCGCTGTGGTGCTTCACGGTCCAGAACGCGTGTACCCTCTACCTGGACTACGTCTCCGGGAAACAAACGTCGCTCGTGTTCAGCATCTCGCTGTTCCAGTTGAGCGGGGTCTGAAGGGACCCGGCTCCCGGCGCCCGCGGTTCGAGCGACCGAGCCCCCGGTAGGGCGGTCCTCACAGCGCGGCCGATCGCCTCGGGGGGGGAGAGGTCCGTTCCCCGAGGTTCCCGTCCGGGTCGTACCCCCGGAAGTTCCGGAATCCCCTCGTCGGCCGGTCGGCGGGCGGGGACGCGATTACGACCCCCGCCGCCGGCCTCCTCCGATACCCGGCGTCGACATCGGCGACCTGAACCGCGAGGGCGACTCCTTCACGCTGCCCGACGATCGGCGCGGGCCCTCCGCTCGCGCCCGTTGAAGCCAAGAACGCGGGGTCGAGGAGGACCAGCTGGCCCGAATTCGAACCGTACTCCGCCTACGGACTCGCCCCCCCTCGTTCGAGCCCCAGGACGTCGTTGTAGAACGCGAGGGCCGATTCGAAATTGCGGACCATCAACATCGGTCCGAAGAACGTGGGCCGACTGGCGGACACGGCCCCGCCATCCGGTCGGGTCTGATTCCACCGTCGCGCAACACGGGTCCCGGCCCTCCGAGGTCCCCGCGAACCGGCCCCGGATCGATTCCGGATATGGGCCACAGCCAAGGTATGTATAACCAAAAACCCTCCCCGCCCCTACCATGCCGAAGTTGCCCTCGATTCCGAAGATCGCGTGGCTGTTGCCGATCGTCGTCGCCGTCTGCGCCCTGATGGTTCTCCCGGCGAGTTCGGTCGTCGCGTCGGTCTCCACGGCTGGATCGTCGTCGGGGCTCTCCACGGGGACCCTCGCAGCGGTCCCGAGTTCCGCGGTCGTCGCAGCGCCGGCGACCGGGACGTCGTCGCTGTCCCTCGCTCCGACCGCCCCGACCGATTCTTCGTTGTTCTCCCAGCTTCCGGCGAGCGTGAGCCGCGCCCCGTGGGTCCAGTCGCTGACCCACCAGGGCCCGAGTCTCCTCCCGCTCACCTCCGTCCCCAACTTCGCCCTCCTCGAGCATCCCCAGACCACGGACGGCCCCGTCAATCCGTTCTACGTCGCGCAGCCCGCTCCGCTCGGGCTCGCGGACTACGGGCTCGGCGCGACGACCTACTCCTACAACGTCTCCCGCCTGATGGGGCAGGTGACGTTCAACGCTCCCCCCAACGTCACCGACCCAAGCTCCGACGGCCTCATCGAGCCGTCCGGTCAGCACGACGGTTACGTGGGCAGCGTCTACGAGTTCGGCATCCAGCTGAACACTGTCGCGACCAACATGTCGATCCCCGGTTCCGACCAGGGATTCTTCTGGACCCAGAACGTCGTGAACTGGAACGACACGGGGATCCACTTCGTCGACGACACGTTCAACCTGACGTCCGGGACCCAGAACCCGTTCGTCATCGAGCCGGGGACGATCTACTCTGCCTGCCACAACAGCACGGCCGGGATCGATAAAATTCTGTACAACTACGGGGGCGTCTTCCAGTGCGTCGGCGGGACGATTCCGCTGACCCCCGCGTCGTACCCCGTCACCATCCAGCTCTACAACAACGCGACCGTCAACGCGCAAAACCGCACGCAGGTCGCGTACGGCTACCGGATCGTCGAGACGGGGACCGGTACGCTCTACACCGGTGTCAGCGACACCATCGTGTTCAACAGCCCAGGAGCGCCCCACGCGGCCCCGGCGAACACCCCCGGATTCTCGATCGACGGCTTCTCCGGGGCGCCCGCGGGCCTCTTCCGGGACGCCGAGATCGTCCTCGTTGGCGACATCGGCGGCGACAACTCCGTCTTCCGCTCCCTGAGCGGAGCGATCAACCTGGAGTACACCAACGCGAGCACGGGCGGCTGGCAGAACGTCCCCTCCGCGTACAACTGGGGAGGCGACACGGGCGAGACATCGACCGGGATCGCCGACTACTGGACCGCGAGCCACACGCTCCACATCAACCAAGGACCCGCGATGCTCTACGGCCTCTGGAACGCCGCGCCGTGGGCGTCGGTGAAGTCGGGGGACATCCACCTGGCCGGTACGATCTCGCCCTCGTACGGGTTCGTCCTCGTGGGGAACACCCACCCGATCTTCAACCCGTGGGTCGTCGGCCACGTCTCCAACATGAGCTGGCTCCCGACGTCGAACTCGGGCGCCTTCAACACCTACCTCCCGCCGCTCGGCGCGCCATGGACTTCGAGCTACTACGTCCAGGGGTTCGCGGACGGATTCGCGGAGAAGAACGGAACCTCCGTCACCGGGTCGACCACGACGTACGCCCTCAACCTGCGGCCGTCGCCGGGGACGCTGAACGCCCCGTTGTACGCGTTCTCGAACGCGCAGGCGTCCAGCCTCGCGATGCACGTCACCGGTTCGGCGGCCCCGCCGTACGACTTCAACGGCCTGACGGTGAACATGAACTTCTCGTTCAATCACGTGAACGACTACGGGTATCCGGAGTTCGTCCTGTTCATGACGCAGGGCGTGACGAACCCGGTCGAGGTCAACGACACTTACCAGGGCCAGGACTCGGCGGCCGGCAACTTCTACATCTACGACTTCGCACCCGGGGGCGCCGCGACCGGCATCCTCACCCCGGGTCCGATCACGACCGGTTCGCTCCCATACTTCACGTCGGGGATCAACATCTTCGGCGGGCACAACGACCAGGTCACCAATGAGACGGTCGCGGCGAGCGCGTATGGGTTGCAGGTCAACCTCTGGGGCGACACGGACGCGTGGGTCTCCCAGGTCGTCTCCGAGTACGGGGGCGCGGGCGTTTGGGTCGGCGACTCGACCGGCACGACCGTCAGCTGGGTGTGGGCCTACACCGGCGCCACGGGCATCACCGACATCGGGTCGACCCACACGACGGGTTCGGAGATCTTCGCGGTCGGGACCGCCGGCCCCGGGCACCCCAGCGTAGGCGTCTACGGGTACACCAGCTCGCACGGAACCTTCTCGTGGATCTGGGCCTCGGGCGGCGCCATGGGCGTGGCGACTGGCGAAGACTACGGGATCGGGACCGATTACGACGCGTACTACTACCTGCCGGGGACGACGGGCCTCTCGCTGAGCGACGTCTTCGCAAGCAGCGGATCGACGGGAGCCAACATCTCGCTGTCCCAACACACGACGGTCGCGTGGGTGTGGGCGTCGAACGACTCAGTCGGAGTCGTGACCGATCACGCGTCCGGGGTCTCTGTCTTTCACGTCGTGACCTCGGTCCGGTCGACGGGGGTCTCCGTCTTCAATTCACAGAATGTGTCGGTCATGGCGGCGTCGACGTGGGTCTGGTCGACGGGGGTTGTCGTCAATGACTCGCGGATGGTCACTGTCACGTGGGGGCTCGCGAAAGACAACTCGACGGGCGTGAACATCACCGACTCCTCGGGGGTGTCCGTCACCCATATCCGCGCGTCGGGCTACTCCATCGGGGTCTACGTCACCGGCTCTACGATGGTGAGGATCAGCAAGATCACGGCGATCAACCATTCGATCGGGATCTACATCGCCTCGTAGACCCGACCCCGAATTCCCGCACGCGCCGGCCGCGGGGGACGGCGGAGCCCGCCCCTCGCCAACCCGCCGATGGGCCATCGGCCGGGGGGAGTGGCCCGAGTTCCAGGCCCTCGGACCTCAGCGGGGCGTCTCCGAGGGGCGAGCTGGGGCTCTCGGGATCCACCCATGGAGGTCCATCCGGACCCGACGACCGCGGAACTTGATACCCTCGAGGGCGAGCCGCAGACGCTGCTCCTCCCCCTCCATTCCATGTAGGGCGATCCGCCCGCCGGCGCCGACCACGCGGTGCCACGGCAGACCCCTCTCTCCTTGGAGCGCCCGCACGGTGAGACGGGCGGCCCCGGGAAACCCGGCCGCGGCGGCGACCTGACCGTACGTGGTCACCTTACCTCGGGGGATGCGGGCAATGACCGCCCGGAACCGCCCGAGTGTCGACGCTCGAGTTGGGCTGGGCGGAGACGAGCCGAGGCGCTCGTACCCCCTACCGCGCCGCCGGACGTGAGCCGCAAGACGGGGTCCGCCCCCCGTCCGCGGTCGGTTCGGCTCGCGGGCGGGGAAGGCCCCCCCTTCCGACGAATCGAACGCCAGGGAGCGGGCGGAGCGCCGGGTCGCTGGTGGAGAGATCCGCGTTGTGCCGCCGCGCCGTCGCGTAGATGAGAGCGTCCGCGAAGTGGAGGCCGTTCGCGAGGCTGTAATCGGCGGCCGCCAGCGCGATTTCTTGGTCCACGGGCAGGACCCGAGTGTGGCCGAGGGCCGCGACGTCTTCGAGCGCCGCGTGCTCCCCTCGAATCGACTTGGCCTTCTTGTAGACCTCATACACGGTGACCACAGACGTGAGGATCTGGTCCGGCACGACGGAATCGGTCACCCGGTTGTAGGCCGCGTGCTTCGGCCCGGCACCGAATCGCTCGATCCAGCCAGAGCGGTGATCGAAATCATTTCGTCCCGCCGCGCTAGGGGCGATCGTGCGTGTCCCGCAGGTCCTTCGCGTCCAGTCCCAGGGTCATCCCCTTGGTCTGGTCGAATGGTCGTACGGGCACGTAGTGCAAGATCCCGTGCTTCACGATGACCGCCATCTTGTCGCCGGCCCGAATGTTGAACTCCTCGCGGACGCGCGCGGGGATCACGACCTGATACTTCGGTGAAACCGTGTCCGTCTCCATCGATATCACTTGCGGGCAACGATGGCGGCATCGAGATAGCAAACTTGGTCCAACTTGTCCATCCATGGAATCCTGTGGGAGGTGGGTCGGGCAGCCACTGGAGGGACTTGAACCCTCGACCTGCTGATTACGAATCAGCCGCTCTACCGAGCTGAGCTACAGTGGCGTTGGTCGGGCCGAGGACCCTCGGGCCATAATAGTGGCGGTCCGACTTCCGTCACGCTCCGGCGAGCGCCTCGGAAACGTCCCGAATCAGGTCCTCGGCGTCCTCGATCCCGAGCGAGAGCCGCACGAGCCCGGGGCGAATCCCCCGGGCCAGGCAATCGGCGTCGGACAACCCGCGGTGGGACGTCTCCCGGGGAACGCTGGCGAGGCTCTCCACCCCGCCGAGGCTCGCCGCGACGTGGACCAGCCGCAGGTTCCCCAGGAACCGTCGGACGGCGGCACGCCCTCCCGCGAGCTCCAGCCCGACGACGCCTCCGCGGAAGCGCATCTGGGCCGATGCGACGGACTCGGCCGCCGGACCTTCCCGCCCCGGATAGTGGACCTCGGCGACGGCCGGGTGCGGCGCGAGGGCCCCGACGAGCTTCCGTGCGTTCTCGCTCTGCTTCGCCACGCGGAGGGGGAGCGTCTTCATCCCCCGCGTGAGCAGGAACGCGGCGAACGGATCGAGCGGGGATCCGAGGATCGATCGGGTGCGGTCGACCCGCTCGAGGAGGTCCGCCGACCCCGCTACCGCGCCCGCGATCACGTCGGAGTGGCCGCCGAGCGACTTGGAGGCGGAATGAAGCACGAGGTCGACGCCCCGCGCCAACGGGTGCTGGCCGATCGGGGTCGCGAACGTGTTGTCGAAGACGGCGAGGGCGCCGACCGCGTGCGCAGCGTCGGTCCATCGACGGATGTCGTGGATCCGGAGGAGGGGGTTCGTCGGGGATTCGAAGTACACGAGCTTCGTCGACGGCCCGATCGCCGATTCGGGACGGGCGGCTTCGGCCGCCGAGAGGAACCGGACGCGGACGCCGAACCGGGGGAGGAGTTCGCCGAGGAGGTCGAGGGTCCCTCCGTAGAGGTCGCTCAGGGCGACGACCTCGTCGCCGGGCGAGACGAACGTCAGGACCGTCGCCGCGATCGCCCCCATCCCCGAGCCGAAGACCCGGGCCGCCTCGGCTCCCTCGAGCGAGGCGAGGACCTCCGCGGCGACCTCCTGGGTCGGGTTGCCGAGCCGGGTGTACAACTGGACGTCCCGGGGGTCTCGCGCCTCGGAGAATTCGGCCGGGAAATGGAACGTCGAAGTCTGGTAGATCGGGAAGACCACCGACCCCGCGTTGGCATCTTCGCGAGCTCCCGCGTGGACCGCGCGGGTCGCGGGCCCGACCCATTCGGGCAAGGGATGGAACTTGGGGCGAGGGGGCGCCGAAGCGGGGTCCGGCCCGCTCATGCCCCGCGGCCGGCCGTCAGGGAGCGGAGTCGGTCGGTCGCGTTCAGCTCCCGGAGGTAGTCGGCCACGGGGGCGGGGACTCGCGCGCTCCATTCCTCGGACCCCTCCGAGAGGAGTCGCCGGATCGCGGTTCCTTCCAGTCGGTCGCGGCCGAACATCGGGGTCGACTCGACCTTGTACCCGGCCCGCTCGAACAGCGTCCGGGTGAGCGCGTTGTTCGTGTAGACCCGATCGAACGGCGGAACGAGTTCCGCGACGTGGGCGACCCAGAGGGCGTGGCGGTGGATGTCCGGGATTGGGACCGCGATCCAGTGGTCGAGCTTCGCTTCGCGCAGCGCGCGCGAGATCATCTCGAACCGCTCGGCCGCCGTGAACGGGTTCTCGACGGTGTAGGAGTCCTCCGCGCTGCCGATCCCGAGGATGAGCTCGTCCTCGGGCCGGGCCTGGGTCACGTGCCGGACGACGTCGACGTGGCCGGAGTGGAACGGCTGGAACCGGCCGACGAGGAGCCCGCGCACGTGCGCGCCCCTACTCCGGCGAGAGGTCCTCGACGTCGTCGATGAACTCGTCGATGTGCGGGCACGACGACGTCAGGTAGTACCGGCAGTGGCCGCACGCCTGGTCGTTCAAGTTCGGCTTCAGCGACGGGTTGAACACGTAGCACGGTCGGTTGCGGAACCGATCCTCCCCTTCGTCGGGGTCGGACGGCTCCTTCGACGGGTGCCAGCTCGGGGCGAGCCGGTGGGTCGGGAGACGGCTCGAACTCCTCACGTGCCCGCCGGACGGCCCGACGGCGGCGGCACCCGGTCCCCGCCGATGTCCGTTCGGCTGGTGGCGTGAACCATGGCGGCGAGCCGCTCGAGGAGCGAGTCCTTCGCGGTCTCCTTGCCCACGAGCGCGTACTTCAGCACGTCGCGGAGGGTCCGGACCGGAATCACCTCGATCATCCCGCGGTAGCGGGATTCGAGGACGAGGTCGCCCATGTTGTCCTCGGGGATCAGGACGCGGCGGAGGCCGGAGTCGGCGGCCGCCTCGACCTTGGCGGTCACGCCGCCCACCGGGAGGACCTGGCCGCGGACGGAGAGCGAGCCGGTCATCGCGCACGACTGGTCGACCGGCACCCCTTCGAGAGCGCTGATCACGGCGGTCGCGATCGAGACCGAGGCGCTGTCGCCCTCGACCCCGTCGGAGGTCCCGACGAATTGGATGTGGATGTCGTACCGGCTGATGTCCTCGCCGGTGTACTTCTTGACGAGCGCGCTCACGTTCTGGACCGCCTCGCGGGCGATCTCCCCGAGCTTCCCCGTCGCCACCACGACCCCGCCGTCGCGGGTCTGGGCCGGGGTCACCTCGGCGACGATCGGGAGCACGATGCCGGAGAACTCCGACATCCCGGATTGGGCGTTGATCGCAGCAAGGCCGTTGACGATCCCGACCGCCGCTCCGTCGACCGCGAACATACGGTACTCCTTGCGGCGCTCGATGTACCGATCGGCGATCTGCTGCTCGAGGGATCGGCTCGTCCGCTTGGCGCGGACGACGTGGTCGGCGGTCGTGACTCGGGCCCCTTCGGCGTTCGCGACGTCGCCGGCGACTCGGACGAGCCCGCCGAGCTCCCGGAGCCGGAGGGTCAGTTGGCCCGATCGCCCGGACCGGCGCTGCGCCTCCCGGACGATCTCGATGACCGCGGGCATGTCGAAGTGAGGGATCTTCCGGTCCTTCACGACCTCCTGGGCGACGAACCGGACGATCTTCATCCGGTTCTCGATCGTGTCGGGCATCGTCGTGTGAACGTAGAGCTCGTACCCGTAGCCGCGGATCCGCGAGCGGAGCGCCGGGTGCATCGATTGGACGCTGTCGATGTTCCCCGCGGCGACGAGGACGAAGTCGGCCGGGACCGGCTCGGTCTTGACCATCGCACCGGCCGACCGCTCCGACTGGCCGACGATCGGGAACTTCCGCTCCTGGAGGGTCGTGAGGAGCGAGTGCTGGCTCTCGATCTTCAGCAGGTTGATCTCGTCGACGAAGAGGACGCCGCCGTTCGCCTTGTGGATCGCGCCGACCTCGACCCGCTCGTGGGGGGGGGTCTCGAGGCCGCCCGACTGGAACGGGTCGTGCTTGACGTCGCCGAGGAGGGCTCCAGCGTGGGCGCCCGTGGCGTCAATGAACGGGGGGCGCTCGTCCGGCTGGTGGCCGACGAGGAGCTTCGCGACGGCGTTGGCGCCGTCGGACCGGCCGCTCGAGAACCGGACCAGCACGTAGAGGAAGATCACGACGATGACGGCGATCAGAAGCGCGGTCAGGTCGTGGGTGACGAGCGTGACGTAGCCGGCCAGGAGGAAGATGACGACCGCGACGATCGCGAGGAGGAGCATCTTCTGCTCCTTCTTCTGGGCCGCTTCGAGCTTCTGGGCGGCGACGATCTCCTTTCCCTTCCCCGCCGGAACGACCCGGATCTTCGGCTCGTTCGGGTCGTCGGTGTTCGGGTACGCGAGGATGTCCTGGAGCGGCTCCTTCGGAAGGAAGTCGACCATGGCGCGGGCGAGCATGCTTTTTCCCGTGCCGGGGTCGCCGATCAGGATCATGTGCCGCTTCTGTGTCGCGGCCTTCTTGGCGACCTCGACGGCGTCGTCCTGCCCGATGACCTGGTCGAGGAGCCGGGCGGGGACCTCGACGTTCGCCGTGGTCTCGTAGGAGAGCGTACGGCCCCAGGCGTCGAGGTCCTCCCTCGTGCCCGAATCCGCGGATGCGGCGCCCTGTGGGTCCGTAACTGCCCCGATGGCTGCGGTACCGTCCTCGGCGGACCGCACCCACTGTACCGAGGGGACCACTCTATAAAGCCTCTCGCGAGAGAACGGGTTACCAAGCGTCGCTTTGCGACGGCCGGGACGCCCGGACGGGTCGCCGCGCGGCCCGTTATCTACCGAACCGGGTTCCTCGGGTGGGGAATCGGTTGACCACGCGCTGGGACGGCCGGGCGGTCGCCGACGGCCTCCTGGAAGGGGCCCGTCGCGCGATCGAGTCCGGAGTGGCGGACGGCGGACGTCCGCCGAGCCTCGTGAGCGTCCATCGGGGAGAGGCGTCGCCGTTCCAATACTACCTCCGTCAACAGGCCCGGGCCTCCGAGCGGATCGGCGTGGCGTTCCGGGATGAGACGCTTCCCCCGGAGACGACCTCGGCGACCTTGCGCGCGCGGATCGCGGAGCTCGACCGCGACCCGTCGGTCGACGCCGTGCTCCTCGAACACCCGCTCCCCCCCGAATTCGGGTTCCTTTCCGCGGCCTCGACCCTTCGGCTGGAGAAGGACGTCGACGGCGTGGGGGCCGCGAGCCTCGGCCGCCTGGTCGCGGGACAACCGGTCCACGCCCCGGCGGTCGCGCGCGGAGCGATCGTCCTCGCCCGGCATTACGGGACGGAGTTCCTGGGTCGGAACGTCGGTGTCGTCGGACGGTCCGAGACGGTCGGACTCCCGCTCGCGCTCCTGCTTGCCGCCCGAGGTCTCGGCGCCGAGGCGACGGTCACCGTGGCCCACTCGAGGACCCGGGATCTCGCGGAGGCCCTGCGGGGCGCCGACGTCGTGTTCTCCGCCGCGGGCCACCCCGGGCTGCTCGACCGCTCGAACGTTCCAGAAGGGGCCGCCATCGTCGACATCGGCCTCGCGACGATCCCGGACCCCGGTGCCCCGTCCGGGCAGAGGGCCGCGGGGGACGCGGACGCCGGGTCGCTCGACGGCTGGGCTCGGGCGCTCACGCCGGTCCCGGGCGGCGTCGGTCCGATGACCGTCGCGGCACTGATGGAGAACACCGTCCAAGCCTGGGCGCTTCTGGGGCGGGGGCGGCCCACATGACGCCTCCGCCCGCGAAATCGGCGGGCCTCCACTGTCGGGACTGCCCGATGTGGTACGGCGCCGACGACGAAGGATGGGGTCCGTGCTCGATCAAGAATCGGCGCGGAGACGCCCGCTACCTGACGTTCGGGGGCCACGCGTGCGACGAGGGTTACGTTCCGCCGCCCGCGAACTCGGGGAAGGCGGCCCGGTTGAGCGGCTCCCGCTCGACCTCGAGGGCGTCGGCGGTGGGGTATTCCTCGACCTCGAAGGCGGCGGCTCCGAGCCGCGGGGCGAGCCGGCGAAGCCGTTCGGCGCCGAGCTCGAGCCGGCGTCGTCCGAAGTCGACCCGATAGGCGTTCGGGCCGAGTCGGTGCTGCCGCACCAGCCGGTGCGCCCATCGGGCGAGATCGCGCCCGACCGGGGCCTCCACGACGCCGAACACGACCGTGCCGTCCGACGTCGTCTCGGCGAACGGCGCCCGCGTCCGTTCGGCCCGCCGGTGGAGTCGCTGCTTGAGCTGGATCCCGTCCTTGAACCGGGAGGAGCAGTAGTGGACGGGGACCGAGAGCCGGACCTCGCGGACGACCCGCTGGGCGACGGCGCGGCTCCCCCGGACCCCCCAGCCGTTCGACGGGTCGAGCTCGTACGCGCGACCGTGCAGCTTGTCCTCGTTCGTCTCGGAGAACTCGAGCTCGTTCAGGTTCACGAAGTCGACGCCGATCTCGTCGAGCGTGTGGAGGAGCCGGACGAGTTCGGCCTCCTTGTCGGGGAGGACGGGGATCTCGACCCCGCGCCGGATCCCCCACGACGGGGCGTCCTCGAGGACCTTCCGGTACGCCCCGCCGTCGGCGGAGAGCGGACCCCACAGGTAGTGCGGGATGTGGAGGCGGAACTCGTCGAGTCCGGCGGCCACAAGTCGCTGGAGCTTCTCCGGATTCGGCTCGTGCGTGTAGAGGTGGATGTTGTGCTGCGGGCCGAACGTTTCCTTGAGCAATCGGACGTAGTGCTCGGTCCGGTCGATCACGCCGAGGGGGTCGCCGCCGGTGATGCCGGTCCCGGCGGCGCCGATCGACCGGGCCTCGTCGAGGATGTCGGCGTCGCAGGTGACGAGACGCTCGTTCGCGTACACCACGTCGACCTGGTTCCGTTTCATCGAAACCGGGCAGTAGAAGCACCGGAACCGGCAGAGGCCGGTGACGAACAGGACCATCTTCTTCCCCTCGGCACATTGCACGCACGCTTGCGAGAGGGCGCCCCGGTGGCTCGACGCCATCGGCAGCACGTGGAGGCCGTTCGCGGGCATGGGGGACTCGGCCCACCGGGCGCTCCGCTCTTGAGCGTTGCCGGGGTGGCTCGGGCGAACGCGGCCGGCGCCCCCGGTAGGTGGTGAGCCCGACGCAACCACCCACGGAACGCTCAAATCGGGCACCTGTCTGGGCGCGAGCGTTTCTGGAGGCGTGCGAGTCGAATGGAGATGCAACCGGGTCAAATGGCGTACGACCGCGCGAGCACCGTCTTCTCCCCGGACGGTCGGCTGTTCCAGGTGGAGTACGCGCTCCAAGCGATTCAGATGGGCGGCACCGCGGTCGCGGTGACGTACGACTCCGGGATCGTCTTTGTGGCGTACCGGAACCTCCCCGTCAGCTCGCTCGCGGAGGCGGGCTCGATCGAGAAGAGCTTCGCCATCGACGCCGGCCTCGGCTGCGTCACGGCCGGCCTCATCGCCGATTCCCGGGTCCTCGTGGAATTCCTCCGTCTCGAGGCACAGCGCCACCGGATCACCTTCGGGGAAGCCGCCCCTTACTCGCTCCTCGCCCACGCCTTGGGCGGTCACCTGCAGCAGTTCACCCAGTTCGGCGGCACCCGTCCGTTCGCGGTGTCCCTCCTCCTCGGAGGATTCTCGGGGCGCGTCCCGGGGCTCGTCGAACTCGACCCGAGCGGGGCGACGATCGGTTGGAAGGCCTACGCGATCGGCCGCAACCGCCGCGCCGTCGCCGATTTCCTCGAAGAGAAGATCGTCGGCGACCGGAACGAGGAAGCCGCGTTCAAGCTCGCCGTCCAGGCCGTCGCGGAGGGGTCCCCTTCCCCGTTCCCGCCCGAGGCGCTCGACGTCGCGATCCTGGAGCCCGAAGCGGAGCTTCGGCGGCTCGCGCCCTCCGAGGTCGCCCGTCGTGTCCAGGGGATGCCGTTCATCGGGACGCCGGACCGCGCGAAGAACGCGAAGTAGCCCGACGGGCGTCGTCGAACTCCTCGCGCAGGCGCATCCGCCGGCGCGTCCGGTGGTACGTCACCGCGAACCGGTGGGCCTCGTCCCGGACCGACCGGAGCAGCAGCATCGGGGGCGCGTTCTTGTTCGGCTTGAGCGGCTCGGCCCGGTCGGGAAGGTACACTTCTTCCTCCCGCTTGGCGAGCCCGATCGTCGGGATCCGCTCGTCGAGGTGGAGGTCCTTCAGCACCTCCATCGCGGCGGCGAGTTGCCCGCGGCCCCCGTCGATGAGGAGGACGTCCGGCAACGGCTCCCCCTCTTCGGCGCGCCGTTCAAATCTCCTCCGGACGACCTCGGCGATGCTCGCGAAGTCGTTCGTCCCCTCGACGGTCCGGATCTTGTAGCGCCGGTACTCCGATTTCGCGGGGGCCCCCCGCTCGAAGACGACGACCGAGGCGACCCCCTCGGACCCCTGGAAGATCGAGATGTCGATCCCCTCGATCCGGTTCGGCAGCGTCGGGAGGTTCAGGAGCCGCTGGACCGCGACGAGGACGTCGCGCGGGGGCGCGCGGACGACGACCTGTTCGACGGTCGCCCGGGCGAGCCGCTCGGCGAGTCCCGCGAGGGCGGCCGGGTGGCCGGTCGGACGGAAGCTGACCGGAATCCCCCGCTCCCCCTCGAGCCAGTCGACGACGTCGTCGACCCCGTCCGGTCGGGGCCCCTGGATGTAGATCCGGTCGGGGACGATCAGCCGCTCCCCGTAGTACTGCGTCAGGAACTGGCGCAAGAGCTCCCCCGGCTCCGGGACGTCGTCGGCGGGGACGGCGAGGAGATGCGGCTCGGTGCCCCGGACCTCGCCGTCGACGACGTGGAGGAGCCCGACCGCGATGCGGAGGGTCGCGGGATCGTTCGGGTAGGCGAGCGCGACGAAGTCGGCCCGGCCGGCCCCCGGCCCCACGACCCGCTGCCGCTCGGTGAGCGCCTTGAACCCCTCGAGCGCGTCGCGCAGCAACGCGGCCCGCTCGAACTCTTCCGCCGCCGCGGCCCGCGCCATCTCCGTCGCGAGCGCCGGGGCGAGGCCGTCGCCGTGGCGCTTCAGCGCCCGCACCGCGCCGTCGACCTGCTCCTGGTAGGCGTCGATCCCGATGGCGCCGATGCACGGCGCCGGACAGGCGCCGATGTGGTAGTACAGGCATTCGCGCTTCGGAAGCCGAACGCACCGGCGGAGCCGGAATGTCTCGGTGAGGAGCTGGGCGACGCTCCGCGCCTCGCGCGCGCTCGTGTACGGCCCGAACAGGAGGTAGCGGCTCGAGCGCCGGGGCCGTCGCACGAGGAGGACCCGGGGGAACGCCTCGCCGACGGTGACGGCGAGGTACGGGTAGCTCTTGTCGTCCTTCAGGAGCGTGTTGCACGGCGGCTGGTACTGCTTCACCAGGCTCGCCTCGAGGAGGAGCGCCTCCCGCTCGGTCACGGTCGGCACGAACTCGACCGAGCCGCTCCGGGCGAGGATCGATCCGTCGATCTCGACGCGGGCGTGGAGGTGGTCGAGGATCCGGCGCCGGAGCCGGAGCGCCTTCCCGACGTAGACGACCTCGCCACGGGGCGAGCGGAACAGGTAGACGCCCGGGGTCGACGGGCCGGGGTGGAATCGGTCGGCGTCCGCGGCGCGGAGCTCGCTCGCGGGCACGAACCCGGCCGGGCCGGGCGTCGGGCCGCTCATCGTCGGGGCGCCGCCAGAGCCGGGGGCGCGAGGAGCGGGGCGAGGAATCGTCCCGTGTAGGAGCCCCGGATGCGCGCGACCTGCTCGGGGGGACCGGCGGCGATGATGTGACCCCCGGCGGCGCCGCCTTCCGGGCCCAAGTCGATGAGCCAGTCGGCGCATTTCAGCACGTCGAGGTTGTGCTCGATGACCACGACGGTGTTCCCGCCCTCGCGGAGCCGATGGAGGACCTCGAGGAGCCGCTCGACGTCGGCGAAATGGAGCCCGGTCGTCGGCTCGTCGAGGAGGTAGAGGGTGCGGCCGGTGGGGGTCTTCGCAAGCTCGAAGGCGATCTTGATCCGCTGCGCCTCGCCGCCGGAGAGGGTCGTCGCGCTCTGCCCGAGGGAGATGTACCCGAGCCCGACGTCGACCAGCAGCTGGAGCCGGGACGCGATCCGGCGGTGGTGGGCGAAGAACGCGAGCCCTTCCTCGACGGTCAGCGCGAGGACGTCGGCGATCGACTTCCCCTTGAACAGGACCTGGAGCGTCTCGGCGTTGAACCGCTTCCCGCCGCACTCCTCGCAGACGACGTAGACGTCGGGCAGGAAGTGCATCTCGTAGCGGATGACGCCGTCGCCCTCGCACGCCTCGCACCGGCCGCCCGCGACGTTGAAGCTGAACCGGCCCGGGCCGAACCCCCGGGCCTTCGCCTCGGGGAGCCCCGAGTAGAGTTCCCGGATCGGGGTCATGACCCCGGTGTACGTCGCCGGATTGCTCCGCGGCGTTCGGCCGATCGGCGACTGGTCGATCAGGAGGACCCGGTCGATCTGGTCGATCCCTTCGATGAAATCGTGCTTCCCGGGAACTTCGCGCGACAGCCCGAGGTGGCGTCGGACCGCCTTGTAGACGAGCTCGGTGAGGAGGGTCGACTTGCCGCTCCCGGAGACCCCGGAGATGGCCGTCAGCGTCCCGAGCGGGATCTTGACGTCCTCCCCCTTCAGATTGTTCTCCCGGGGCCCGTGGAGGACGAGCCACCGGGCCGTCGGGCTCACGCGACGCTCCGGTACCGCGATCGACCGACGGCCGGAGAGGAACGCACCGGTCAGCGAGCGCGGCGCCCGCCCGATCGCGTCGGGAACCCCGGCGTACAGGACCTCGCCGCCCAGGCGCCCGGCCCCCGGACCGAGGTCGACGAGCCAGTCGGCGCGACGCATCGTCATCTCGTCGTGCTCGACGACGAGGAGCGTGTTCCCGAGGTCCCGGAGCGTCTCGAGCGTGGCGAGGAGCCGCTCGTGGTCACGGGGGTGGAGCCCGATCGACGGCTCGTCGAGGATGTAGAGGACCCCGACGAGCCCCGAACCGATCTGGGTCGCGAGCGCGATCCGCTCCGCTTCGCCGCCCGAAAGGGTCGCCGACGCACGGTCGAGCGAGAGGTACGTGAGGCCGACGTTCACGAGGAACCCGAGGCGGGAGCGGATCTCCTTGCGGACCTGCCCGACGATCTGTTCGTCCTTCTCCGAAAGTTTCAGCGTCTCGACCCGCTGGAGGAGCTCCTCCACGCTCATCGCCGAGAGCTCGGCGATCGAGCGGCCCATCACGGTGACGCCGAGGCTCGCCGGTTTCAGGCGCCGGCCGCCGCACGCGCGGCACGGCGTGAACGTCATGAAACCGAGGTAGTACTCCTTCGCGCTCTCGCTCTTCGTCGCCTTCCAACGGCGCTCGACCGCGGCGACGAGCCCCTCCTTGAGCCACCCGCCGTGCCACCAGTAGCTCGACCACCGGCCCGTGCCGCCGACCGGCGCGTCGGAGCCGTAGAACATCGCCTTCCACCCCTTCTCGGAGAGCTCGCTCACCGGATGGTCGACGTCGAAGTCGAACGCCTTGCCGAATCGTTCGAGCGCGTCCCGCTCGGGCGTCAGTCCCCAGACCGCGATCGCCTTCGCGAGCGGCTTCGACTTGTCCGGCACGATGAGCGTCGGGTCGGCGTGGAGCGTCGCGCCGATCCCCGAGCACTCCGGACACGCCCCGAACGGATTGTTGAACGAGAACATCCGGGGGGTGAGCTCCTCGATGGAGAACCCGCACACCGGGCACGCCCGCCGGCTGGAGAACGACTCCCGCCGTCCGCCGGACCGTCGGAGGATCACGAGGCCGTCGGCGAGGTCCCGGGCGAGGGTGACCGCCTCGGCGAGGCGGGTCGCCTCCTCTTCGGACGCCTCGAGGGTGTCGACGACGACCTCGATCGTGTGCTTCTTGTTCTTCTCGAGACGGAGCTCGGAACTCCCCAGCCGGACCTCGACGCCGTCGACGACCGCGCGCCGGTACCCCTCCCGCCGGAGCCGCTCGATGACGTCGCGCTGTTCGCCCTTCATCCCGCGGACGACGGGGGCGAGGACGTCGACCTTCTCGCCCTTCGCCCGCTCCTGCACGGCGGCGACGATCCGGTCGACCGACTGCGGCGCGATCTCCTCCCCGTCGTTGGGGCAGTGCGGGACGCCGATCCGGGCGTAGAGGAGCCGGAGGTAGTCGTGGACCTCGGTGACGGTTCCGACGGTCGAGCGCGGGTTTCGGCTGCCGGCCCGCTGCTCGATCGCGATCGCGGGCGAGAGCCCCTCGATCGCGTCGACGTCCGGCTTGTCCATCTGGCCGAGGAACTGGCGCGCGTAGGCGGAGAGGCTCTCGATGTACCGCCGCTGGCCCTCCGCATACAACGTGTCGAACGCGAGCGACGACTTGCCGGAGCCGGAGACGCCGGTGATGACGATGAACCGGTTCCGCGGCAGGTCCAGGTTGACGTTCTTCAGGTTGTGCTGGCGGGCGCCGCGGATCCGGATCGCGTCGTCCGGTCGAGGCTCCGTCGGTGGTTTTGCGACCATGCGGCCTCGTTCAGTCGGTCCACAGCTCGCGGACCGTCGCCTCGAGCCGGTCGAGCACATACGCTTGCACCCGGGCGCCGAGTTCGGCCGAGGCGGGGCGGGTGTCCCCCGCGACGCTCTCCGACCAATCGGACGGCGACGGCGGGCCGGGGACGAACGGGGACCCGCCGCGGACCCCCGACGGACGCTGGGCGCCGACGAGACCGGGCCGCATCGCGAGGACGCGAGACGTTTCGAGGAGGCCGGCGTGTCCGTCGCTCACCGGGGCGTCCTGCCCCCGGCGTTCGTACACGAAGTCGTAGTCGCTGAGGACGGCCACCTTCGTCGACGGAACGGCCCGCATCGTGGCGTCGGCCGCGCCGCGGAGCGCGGCGATGTGCTCGCGCGCGGCGTGGCCCGAGAGCACGAGGAGCTTCGTCACCCCGTGCCGGGCGAGGTCGCTCAGGACCGCCTCGACGTACCGCGCGAAGACGCCCATCGGCACATCGACCGTGCCGGGAAAGTTCCGGGCGCCGAAGCAGACCCCGTACGGGATCGTCGGCGCGACGATCGCCCCGACCCGGTCCGCGAGCGCCCGCGCGGTGACTTCGGCCTGGATCTGATCGGCGCCCAGCGGAAGGTGGGGGCCGTGGGCCTCGAGCGCGCCGACGGGGACGATCACGAGCGGTCGGTCGGCGAGCCGGCGCTCGAACGACCGCGAATCCAGCTCGAGCAGCTCTGCCAACGGTTCCTCGGCGTTCGGACCCTCGGAGCGTATTTAACGCGGGACGGAAGGGAACGAAACGCCCCCCGTAGGGCGAGGTTTCATCGGCGGGCGCCGGGTCGCGCTGGGGTTCGAACGGGCTACGCCGGGCCGGCGGCGTCGTCGGCGGGTGGCGCGGCTTCCCCGCCGGCCTCGGCGGATTCGCGTCGACGGCCCCGCGGGGCCGGAGCCTTCGCGGCCCGGGCCGACTTCGCCTTCGGTTTCGAGACGGGAGTCGGGGAGGGGGCGGGAGCCTCGGCCGCAGGGGCCCCGGAGTCCGCGGGAGACGCCGCCTTCGGGCGCTTCGCCTTCGCGCGGGTCTTCGCCGCTGCGGCCTTCTTTCGTTCGGCGGCCTTCGCCTCCCGCTCCGCCTGCTTCTCCTTGCGGGTGGGGCACTCGGGATTGATGCAGAGGGTCCACGGGGGACGGCCACGTTCGATCGCGGTGACGACGGGGGCGCGGCACACGGGGCACGGAGGCTGATCCTTCTCGAGCTTCCCGCGCTGGGGCAGCGGGTAGGTGACCTTGCAGGTCGGGTACCCCGTGCACCCGACGAATCGGTTGCCGGCGAATGAATAGCGGATGGCGAGCGGCGACCGGCACGAGGGGCATTCGCCGATCCGGAACGCCTTGTGGTGCTCGGCACACTCCGGGTTGATGCAGTAGAGGTCGGGACGCTGGCCGCGGAACGTGATCTTGACCCGGGGGACCTGGCACGTCGCGCACAGGAACTCGGGCGCCGGCTCGATGAACCCCGCGGACGGAAGTACGTAGTTCACCGGACACGTCGCCGGGTTGTTGACGCACTGGACCCAGCGCGCCCCGCGGGGGCTCCGCGTGATCTGCAGCGCGCCGCCGCACTTCGCGCACGGGCCGACGAACCGCTGCCGGTCGAGCGCGCCGCGGATCGTCGCCTTGACCCCCTCGGTGTTCCGGGTGAGCAGCTCGTACGCCTCGCGGAGCATCTCGCGCGATTCGGAGATCACCTCGGCCTTCGGTTTCTTCGACTCAGCGACGAGTTCCATGTCGTCCTCGAGCCGGTGGGTCATCTCGGGCCGGGTGATCACCGGCGCGTGGGCCTTCAGCGCCTCGGTGACCGCGATCCCGGTGCTCGTCGGTTCGAGCGCCCGCTGCGTCACGTAGTGCCGGTCGAACAGCTTCTGCAGGACGTCGTGACGCGTCGACTTCGTCCCGAGCCCGAGCCGTTCCATCTCCTGGATGAGCGAACCCTGCGTGAACCGCCGCGGGGGTTTGGTCTGGTCCTCGACGAGCCGGACGGCGCGGATGGCGACCGTCCCCCCGACGGGGAGCGGGGGCATCGGGCTCTCCTCGGGCTTCGAGTAGGGGTACACCCGGTACCATCCCGGCTCGACGAGAATCTGGCCCTTGCCGAGGAACATCTCGGTCTGGAGGTCGACCTTCGTGGTGCGCGCCAGCCCCGTGGAGTCGGGCGCCACGGTGGCGAGGAACCGTCGGACGATGAGCTCGTACATCCGGGCGTGATCCGGCTTCAGCTTCGCCGGGTCGATGGCGCTGGTCGGGTAGATCGGGGGGTGGTCGGTCGTTTCGGTCCGGCCGCGGGACGGGTGGAACGACGGCTGGGTAAGGACGTACTCCGCGGCCTCGTGGAACGGGGTCGTGAGGAACTTCTCGACGAGCGGGCGGAGGCCGACCCCCCGGGGATAGACGGTGTTGTCCGTCCGCGGGTAGCTGATCAGACCCTGGGTGTAGAGGTCCTCGGCGATCCGCATCGCGTAGGCGGCGCCGAGACCCTGCCGGGTCGCCTCGGCGACGAACAGCGTCGTGCTGAATGGGATCGGCGGCCGGCGCTTGGTTGGCTCCTCCGCGTATTCGAGGACCTTCCCCGAGGTGACCCCCTCGAGCCGGGCGACGATCGCGTCGGCCGGTCCCTTCGACTCGAACGTCCCGTGTTCGTGGGAGAGGGAGAACGCGGTCCCGTCGTGCTCGGCGTCGGCCTCGACCTTCCAGAACGGTGTCGGGACGAACTCCTTGATCGCCTGGTCGCGCTCGACGAGGAGCGCGAGCGTCGGAGTCTGGACCCGGCCGACGGAGAGGAAACTGCGGCCCCGCTGCTCGGCGGTGATCGAGAGGAACCGGGTGAGGAGGGCGCCCCACAGGAGGTCGATCTCCTGGCGGGCCTCCGCGGCCTCGGCGAGCGCATGGTCGAGGTCGACCATCTTCGCGAACGCGCCCTCGATCTCCTCCCGGGTGAGGGCGCTGTAGTGGACCCGGCGGACCTCGATGTCAGGGTGGATCTTCTGGAGGAGCTGGAGGCACTCGAGGCCGATCAGCTCGCCTTCCCGGTCGAAGTCGGTCGCGATGACCACCCGGTCGAACTCCCGGACCATCCCCTGGAGCGTGGAGACGATCCCTTCGGCGGTGACCCGCTTGAGCGGCTCGGCGTCGAGGAGCTTCGGGAGCGTCTCGAGCGACCAGTCGGCGAACTCCTTCGGGTAATCGAGCTCGACGATATGGCCCCGGAGACCGACGACCGCGTACTCGATCCCCTCCCGCTCGAACCGGAAGACGTTCGTCCCCTCGATCCGGGACCGCTTCATGAGACCGTCCGAGAGGACGATCGCGATGCGGAGCGCGGTGTTGAATTTCTCAGCGACGACGAGAGTGCGGTTCACGGTTGGAGCGTATCGAGGTCGCGCGGGCTAGATAAATTCGAGGGACGCCGGGGCCGGCCGGGACGGTGAGAACGCACGAGCGCGCGCGTTCGGAGCTTCCGTGGACCGGGGTCGGACCCCCTCGGTCCGGGGACCCCACGCGACCGCCGAACGGCAGCCCCATATACTCGCCGGGGAGTCGGCGCGCCCGGCTGCCGCGGTAACTCAGTTTGGGAGAGTGCAAGACTGAAGATCTTGAAGCCGCCGGTTCAAGCCCGGCCCGCGGCATCCTTCGCCCGCCCAGCGACGATTCGGCCCCCTTCAACCCCCAAGGGGTCGCCCCACCCGCCAACGCCGGTTCGGACGGCTCGACCCGCGGGATGAGTTCCTCCGGCCCCGGGAGCGGCCGCCGCGAGGAGATCCTCGCGGAGTTTGACGCGACGATGCGAAGGGACCCCTCGGTGGATCCCGGCGAACGGGTCGAGCGGGTCGGTTCGATCGTTCGCGTCGTAGGCACCCGAGCCTGGATCGCCTACTCCGGGCTTTCGGAGACCGAGGCCCCGGCCGCCGTGCGGGCGGAGGTGGAGCGCGCCCACGCGGAGGGGATCGAACTCGAGTGGAAACTGTTCGCGCACGATTCTCCCCGGACCCTCGCTCTCCTCCTCGAGGAGAACGGCTTCGCCCCCGACCCTCCCGAGACCCTGATGGTGCTCGACCTCCGCGCGTCGCCGGAGTTCGGGCCGCCGGCTCGGGACCTCGTGGTGGAACGGGTGTCCGATCCGGCCGGATTGGAGCGGGCGTGCGACGTGAGCCGGAAGGCGTTCCCGTCCGGCCAGGGATGGGACCTCGACGAGTACCTCCTCCGTCTCGGGACCCCCACCTTCGAGGTGTTCGCGGCCCGGGTGGGCAACGAGACGGTCTCGGCCGGTCGTCTCGAACTTCCCGTCGGTCGGGCGTTCGCAAGCCTCTGGGGCGGGGGCACCGCCCCCGAGTTCCGGGGGCGCGGGATCTACCGGGCGCTCGTCGCCGCCCGGGTCGCGCTCGCCCGCGCTCGGGGGTACCGGTACGTCACCGTCGACGCGTTGGCCACGAGCCGGCCGATCCTCGAGCGGGTCGGATTCCAGCCGCTCGTGGGCGTCGTCGGATGGGTCCGGGGGCCGGGCGACCCGCTGCCGTCGCGAGATGAGAACCGTTCGGGCGGTCCCGGCCCTACTCGTACTGGAACTTCGTCATCGTGACCTGATCGACGGGGAGCCGCTCGGCGAGCGATCCCTGCAGGTCCTTGACCGTCGCCTTCGTCCACGACCCCCAGAGGTCGAGGGAGAGGGCGTGGCGCCGCTCCCGGTGGATCCGGCGGATCGTGACGTCGACCCGCCCCCCCGAGAGGTCGGAGACCCGGACGGAGAACGACCGCGCGATCGCGACCGGCTCCCAGCCGCCGCCCTCGAGCGCTTCGATGAGGTCGCCGACCGGCTCGGAGCCGTCCGGCGACTCCGACGGCCGGGGCGGAGGGAGCCACCCGCCGGGGGAGACCTCCCAGTGGTCGACCCGTCGGAACCGCCGGGCGGAGAGGGCGTGCAGCGTCGCCGCGGCGAGGACGATGAGCGTCCCCTGCTCGACGATCCTCCGCTCCTTCAGCAGGCCGGAGAGCCGCACGAGCGCGGGGACCCCCTTCGGGTCCCGCGGCTGGGGCGCGAGGTCGACCTCGAGATGGACGTGACGGTAGGAGCGGGCGCGGCTCCGTCGGGCCGACCGGGGGCCGATCCCGGGGGGCTTCTCGATCGAGAACGGACCAATCAGCCCGGGCGCGGCGAGGGCGGGCTCGGGTTCCTTCCGGGTGCTCGGCACGGCCCGGCCAGAACTCCGCTCCGAGAAGAGCGTTGTCTCTCGACCTGCCGAGGGGAACTGGCGCGCCGACCCGGACGGGGTACGCCCTACTTCTTCGGGACGAACCAGACGTCGGTGATCGAGTACTTCGGGGTCGCGGAGAACTTCGCGACGACCGGCATCCCGATCCAGATCTGGTCCTGCGTGCAGTCCTTCAGCCGGGCGAGCAGGAGGCTGCCGGCGCCGTCGAACTCGACGAGGCAGAGGTTGTACGGCGTGTCCTTCAGGAACGCCTCGCTGCCGAACTGGCAGGTCGTCCAGGCGTGGACCCGGCCGGAGTTCGGGAGCTCGAGCCATTCGGTCGGCTCGCCGCACTCCATGCAGTGGCCGCGCGGGGTCGCGTAGACGAACCCGCAGCCGGTGCATTTCGACCCCATCAGCTTCCCTCCGGCGAGACCGAGGAAGAACGGGGAATCCTCGGCGTAGCTGTGGATGTACCGGATCGAGTACGGGCTGTCGACGATGAGGCTCTCGACGCCGTTCGCGTCCCGGAAGATCGCGGAGCCGGACTTCAGGATCTCCGCCTGGACGTCGCGGAACTTCGTGTACTTCTTGGGCTTCGGAGGCGCCATCAGTACCCCCGCTCGAGGATCGAGACGGTCACGGCCGACCCCGTCCCCGCGTGGCTGTGGATCGCCCCGCGTTTCGCGTTCGGGATCTGGAGCGTCGTATCCCCGAAGTGCTTGCCGATCGACCTCTCGAGCTGCCAGTAGGCGAACACCGCCTGCATGAGGCCGGTCGCCCCGACCGGGTGGCCGCACGCGATGAGCCCCCCCGACGGGTTCACCGGGATCTCGCCCGCCTTCGGCGTGGGGAACGGGTACTTCACGTTCGGGAGGAACGGGGCGCCCGATTCGGTGAAGGAGTACCCCTCGCCGTACCGGCACAGACCGAGGTCCTCGTACGTCTGGATCTCGCTCGACGCGTAGGCGTCGTGAAGCTCGATGAAGTCGAGCTCCTTCTTCGGGGCGGTGATCCCCGCCATCTTGTACGCCTCGAGCCCCGCGGAGCGGCCGGCCCGGAACGAGTGGACCCCGGGGTAGTCGAGGTTCGCGTAGTCCTTGGCGCTCTCGTGGGCCATGAGCGGGACCTTCCCGAACGGCCGGTCGGCGAGCCGCATCGTGTCGGTCCCCGTTCCAACGCCGATGATCTCGATCGGCTTGTCGGTGAATTCCTTCGCCCGGTCGGCCGTGCAGACGACCGCGACGGCGGCCCCGTCGCTCATCGTGCAGATCTGCTCGCGGGTCAGCGGGTAGCTGATCATCTCCGAACGGAGGACGTCGTCGACGCTCAGCTGCTTCGGATACTGCGCGTAGGGGTTGTGGAGCGCGTTGACGTGGTTCTTCACCGAGACGAGGCTCATGATCCGGCTTCCCTCGGCCGTCGCGAGCCGCTGGGCCTCCCGTTCGTCCTTGACGTGGGCGAACCGGGTCTTCCGAAGGTACTCGTGGATGTGCCGCTGGACCATCAGCGCGTAGTAGCCGGTGTAGAACCCGCCGAGCGGGAAGTCGTAGTTCGTGTCGGAGGCGAGCGCGATGAACTCGTTCCCCTTCCACGTCTGGACCCGGCTCATCGTCTCGAACCCGGCCGCGAGGCAGACGTCCATCCGGCCCGAGGCGACCGCCTCGTAGGCGGCCTGGAAGCACTCGCCGCCGGTGGCGCCGCCCCACTCGATTCGGACCGACCCCTTCGGGTTCAGCCCGAGGTAGTCCTGGACCATGCTCGCCGCCTTCAGCTGGCGCGTGAAGTGGTCGGAGAAGTACGAGATCCGAGACCCGTCGATCCGGTCCTTGGTGAGGTTCGGCGCATCGGCGACGGCCGCGTCCCACGCCTTCCGGACCATCAGCCGGAAGTCCATCGCCGGGTGGGCCTTCGCGAACTTCGTGACGCCGCCGGCGACCATGAACACCCGCCGCCCTCCCCGGGCGTGGTGCGTCGCGGTCGGGGCGGGGCTCTTTGTCTTCGGCTTTGACCGTGCGGGCAATTCGGTCCCTCGGAGGGGCGCGAGCGCGGTCCCGTTCTTGAACGTATGCGTCGCGCCGGGCCGAAGACGGGCCGAACGGCGACTCGGGCGTGTCAGAACCGCTAAGAAGCGGAATCGACGATTCGCTCCCGATGCCGACCGCCAAGTCCGACGTCGTTTCGATCGTCGACCTCGCCCCCGCCCTCCCGACGATCCTTCGGAGGGCCGAGGCGATGAAGCGGGCCCGGACGCACGGCGACCGTTCGCCGACCCGGCCGGGGACGAATCTGGCCATGATCTTCGAGAAGTCGTCGACGCGAACGCGGACGTCGTTCGAGGTCGCCATGAACGACCTCGGGGGCCACGGCCTGTACATGTCGTCCCGCGACCTCCAGCTCGGACGCGGCGAGACGATCGGGGATACGGCGCGCGTCCTCTCCCGCTACGTCGATGCGATCTGCTACCGCGCGTACCGGCACGAGGACATGCGCGCGCTTGCCGACTCGGCGACCGTCCCCGTCCTCAACGCGCTCGACGACCGCGAGCACCCCTGCCAGATCGTCGCGGACCTCCTCACCCTCCACGAGCGCTGGGCAGGGAAGTTCGCCGGCAAGACCCTCGCGTACGTCGGCGACGGGAACAACGTGCTGAACTCCCTTCTGCTTGGCGCGGCGATCGTCGGGCTCAACATCGTGGCCGCGACCCCGAGCAAGTACCGTCCCGCCCCGTCGATCGTCACCCAGGCCGAAGCGCTCGCCGGACGTTCCGGCTCGACGGTGCGGGTCGTGGAATCCCCGGGCGACGCGGCCCGGGGCGCCGATGCGATCTACACCGACGTCTGGGTCTCGATGGGGGACGAGGCCGAGAAGGACGCGCGGGAGACCGCGTTCCGGGGCTACCAGGTCGATACGGAACTGCTCGCGCGGGCGAACTCCGGAGTCTGGGTCCTCCACGACCTTCCCGCCCACCGGGGCCAGGAGATCACCGACGAGGTGATGGACGGGCCGCGCGCCGCCATCTGGGACCAGGCGGAGAACCGGTTGCACGCCCAGAAAGCGATCCTGGAGCACGTCCTGCCGGCGCCCGCGCGATAGGGGACCGGCGGCCGTTACGCGGCCGGCTCCGGATCGGCCCGGAGCCGGATCCGCAGGAGCTTCTCGATCTTGCGGATCGTGGCGTCCGGGGGCCGGAACGAGCCGGACTCGAGCTTGAGGACGAGGCTCTTCTTCTCGTTCAGTCGCTTGCCGAACTCCTCGGGAGTCCAGGCGAGCGCCTCCCGGGCGACCCGGATCCGCTTCCCCCAGTCCGGGGCGAGTTCCATCTCGGGAAGCTCGGTGTAGAGGTCGCGCTCCTCCACGCGGCGGCCCGCCCGGGCGTACGGTCGAGCGGCGCCGGTCGACGAAGGAGGAGGGGCCGAACCGGCCGGAAGGACCGGCGGGGCCACGGCCACGCCGAACTTGCTGCAGTTCGGACACAGCTGGAGCACCGAGCTCTCGACGCGCACCGCGTTCGTCGCCGGGACATCCTGGCCGCACATTTCGCACAACATCGTTCGTTCACTCCTCCGGTCGGGCCGCCGCCGCCCGCTCGGTCGCTCGGGTCTTCCGACGGACCGCCATCCGTCGCTCGGCCTCTCCGTGCCGCCGTCGTTCGGCGTCGTTCGCGATCGTCAACGGCGGGACCGGGCGGGGGGCGCCGGCATCGTCGACCGCGACCATCGTCACGTAGGCGTTTCCGACGAGCCTTCGTCCACCCCCCTTGAGGTCCTCCGCCCGGACCTCGACCCAGACCTCCATCGCGCTCCGGCCGACGAACGTCAGGGTCGCGACGAACTCGACGACGTCGCCGACGTGGACGGGGGCGATGAAGTCGACCCGGTCGAACGAGGCGGTCACGCAATCCGCTCCGGCGTGCCGGGTCGCCGTGATGTACGCGACCCGGTCGACCTCGGCGAGGATCGTGCCGCCGAAGATGTTCCCCATGAAGTTCGCGTCGGAGGGGACCATCAACCGCACGACCGACGACCGACTCGCGGCGACCGTGTGGGCGCCCTCGGACGACACTCGGAGACCCCGCACCGGCCGGCGAAGCCGGCCTGGCACGGTCGCAGCGTCCCCCGCGCTATAGGGGTTTCTGGAACACCGCGCGGCCGGGCCGCCAACCCGCGCGTCGCACGAACCCGGTCCGGAGGTGACGGGCCTCGTCGGCGGCCCCGCGCCATCGGGGGACGGAAAGGACGACGAACCCACCGGGGCACACGGCCCGCCACGTCTCTTCAACCGCGAGATCGACCCCGGGCTCCGTCATGCAACAGAGGACGCCGAGGGAAACGACCACATCGACCGCCCCGGAGCGGAACGGGAGCGCGACGGCGTCGCCCCGCGACAGGGCCGGCGCGACGAACTGCGGGCGCCGGGCCGCTCGCGCCTTCGCGTGGTCGAGCATCGCGCCCTGGGCGTCGAGGAGCACGAACCGCCAGCGCTGTCCTGGCGGACGGAGCCGGTCGAGCTGTTCGAATTCGTAGCCGGGGCCGCCCCCCACCGAAACGACCAGTGCCCCGTCGGGAAGCGAGAGGGCCGCCGGCCGGAGGAGCTGACGCAACATCCACCCGCGCGGCGGGAGTTGGAGCAACCACGCCCACTCCGGCCGCCCCGGAGGGGGCGGGGGCCACTTCATCGACCGCCGCGGGAGCGCCACGATCGGGAGGGGGTGGGCCGCGGGCGTCGATTCAGCCCCCCGACCGGGACCGACCCGTCGGCGCGGGCGCCGGGGGAGGAATCGAGGCCGGCCGACTCCGAGTTTGAGGCCCCGATTCGGGGCCCGGACGCTCGACGGGCCGCGGGGCGCTCGCCGTCGGATTTCTCCGGCGGTCCGGTCGAGGAACACCTAAATAGGGGCACCTTTTCGGCGCGCCCCGAGGCACCAGATGGCACAGAAGCCCCACCTCAACATCGTCTTCATCGGCCACGTCGACCACGGCAAGTCGACGACGGTCGGTCGCTTGCTCGTCGACACCGGCGTCATCCGGAAGGAAGAGATCGAGAAGTTCCGGATCGAGGCCGAGGCGAAGGGCAAGGCGACGTTCGAGTTCGCTTGGGTCATGGATGACCTCAAGGAAGAGCGGGAGCGCGGCGTCACCATCGACATCGCCCACCGCCGGTTTGACACCCAGAAGTACTACTTCACCATCATCGACGCCCCCGGTCACCGCGACTTCGTCAAGAACATGATCACGGGGACGAGCCAGGCCGATGCGGCCGTGCTCGTCTGTTCGGCCGCCGACGGGATCCAGGAGCAGACCCGCGAGCACATCTTCCTGTCGCGGACGCTGGGCGTGGCCCAGATGATCTGCGCCATCAACAAGATGGACCGCCAGGAGGTCAAGTACTCCGAGGCGAAGTACAACGAGGTCAAGGACGAGCTGACGAAGCTCCTCAAGAACGTCGGGTTCAAGGTCGACCAGCAGGTCGTGTTCATCCCGATCTCGGCGTTCAAGGACGACAACATCGACAAGGCGTCGCCCAACATGCCGTGGTTCAAGGGCCCCACGCTGCTCCAGTCGCTCGACAACCTGAAGGTCCCGGAGAAGCCGACGGACAAGCCGCTCCGCCTGCCGATCCAGGATGTCTACACGATCACGGGGATCGGCACTGTGCCGGTCGGTCGGGTCGAGACCGGGAAGCTGCAGATCGGCGCGAAGATCGTCTTCATGCCCGGCGGAAAGTCGGGCGAGGTGAAGACGATCGAGATGCACCACGAGACGGTCGCCGAGGCGATCCCGGGCGACAACGTCGGGTTCAACGTGCGCGGCATCGACAAGAACGACATCCGGCGCGGCGAGGTCGCCGGGCCGGCGTCGAACCCCCCGACGGTCGTGGAGAGCTTCACGGCGAACATCCAGGTCCTGAACCACCCGTCGGTGATCACGGCGGGCTACACGCCGGTGTTCCACTGCCACACCGCGCAGGTCGCGTGCGAGTTCACGGAGCTCCTGAAGCGGCTCGACCCGAAGACGGGCCAGGTCGCGGAGGAGAACCCCCAGACCCTCAAGACCGGCGACGCGGCGGTCGTCAGAATCACGCCGAAGCGTCCGCTCGTCATCGAGAAGTACAAAGAGTTCCCCCAGCTCGGCCGCTTCGCGGTCCGCGACATGGGACAGACGGTCGCGGCCGGCGTCGTTGTCGACGTCAAGAAGCGAGAGGCGTAGGCCGCCCCCCCAGTTCCGGGAGCCTTCGAGGGTCGGATGCCGCAGAAAGCGAGGATCTCGTTGAGCGGCGTCGACTCCGGCAAGGTCGACTCGGTGTGCCGGCAGATCCGGGACATCTCGCAAAAGACCGGGGTCCGGATCGCCGGCCCGATCCCGCTCCCCACGAAGCGGCTCAAGGTCCCGGTCCGCAAGGGCCCGGACGGCGGCGGCTCGAGCACGATCGACCACTGGGAGATGCGAATCCACAAGCGGCTCATTGACATCGACGCCGACGAACGGGCCCTCCGCCAGGTGATGCGGATCCAGGTCCCCGACGGCGTCAACATCGAGATCGTCCTGAAGAGCTGAGAAGCGACGTGTTCGCCCCGGCCACCGGCCGGTACCTCGGGGTCGCCGTCCTCCTGCTCGCGGTCATCTCGGTCACCTTCGCACTCGGCGACATTCCGAAGGGCGGGACGCCGTTCCTCGGCACGCTCCTCCTCGGTTGGGGGTTCCTCGGATTCTTCCTCTGGTTCTTCCGGGACCCCGAGCGGACGCCGGGACCGGGGATCGTCTCGGCCGCCGACGGGAAGGTCCTCGCCGTCGGCCCGGACGGCGACCGGACCCGGATCGCCGTGTTCATGAACGTCACCGACGTCCACGTCAACCGGTTCCCGCTCGCCGGAACCGTCACCGCGGTCGAGGACGGGGGGGAGGGGTTCCGGCCGGCGTTCCACCCGGATGCGGTGCATAACGTGTGGCGGAAGACGACGATCGCGACGTCGGCCGGGAACCTCGAGGTCGTCCAGATGACCGGCGTCGTCGCCCGCCGGATCGTTCCGTTCGTCGACGTCGGGGACGAACGGGCCAAGGGCGACCGGCTCGGGATGATCGTCCTGGGGTCGCGCGTCGACGTCCTCTTCGACCGGACCCAGGCTCGACCGACCGTCGAGGTGGGGGACCGGGTCGTCGCGGGGGTCACGCGGATCGCCCGGGAGGTCGGGACGTGAGGGGCGGCCGCTGGCCGGCGAACCTCGCGACGCTCGCGAACGGTCTCGTCGGCGTGGGGGCGATCGTCTACGTCCTCGCGGGCAACCCGCTGTGGGCGATGCTCCTCATCGTCTCGGGGATCGGGTTCGACGGGCTGGACGGATTCCTGTCCCGACGCAGCGGCCTCCCCGGGAACGCCTTCGGCCGCGCCGCCGATTCGGTCTCCGACGCGGTCACGTTCGGGCTCGCGCCGGCGACCCTCCTCCTCGTCCACACGACGGCCCACTCCCTCTGGAGTCCGTGGACCGGGGTCGCGGTCGCGGTCGCGGTCCTCTACGCCGCGCTCGCCATCGGCCGCCTGATCTACTTCACGCTGCGGGGATTCCGTCACGCCGACTTCCTCGGCGCCCCGACGCCGCAAGCGGCGCTCGCGGTCATCGCCCTCCTGCTGTTCGTCGACGTGCCCGGGTTCCTCGGGACGGTCCCCGCCGCGGCGCTCGTCGGGGCCGCCGCGATCGCGGTCGCGATGGTCGTCCCGGTCCCCTTCCCCAAGATCCGCCGCGGCGCCCCGCTCCGCCCCGCGATGATCGGCACGGCCGTCGCCGTGGTCGTGGCGGTCCTCGTCCTCCAGTTCCGGCCGTCGGCGGGAACTCCGTTCTTCCTCGCCGCCGAAGCCGCGAGCGCCGTGGCCGCGATCGGGATCGTCCTCTACTACCTCGTCGGCCCGTTCACGGTGCCGCCCCCGAACCCCGATCCGGCCTCCGGGGGACAGGCATGACCGGCGGGCCGGCCGACCTCCACGCCGTCCCCCTGACGCGTCGCGAGGCGCTGCTCTTCGAGGCGGGGATCAAGCTGGGCGGGGTCTTCCATCAGTACCTCGGGACGCCGGTCGGCGAGCGGACCGCCCGGCGGCTCGCCCGGACGATCGAGGACGCCGTTCGGCTCCAACCGTATGTCCGGTCGATCCGGGTCACCATCGACCCCTCCCGCGCCGGCCCGCTCGGCGAGGGAGCGTTCGCGTACCGGTACCTGGTCGCGGAAATGCTCTCGGCCGAGGTGACCCTGTCGGACGGCCACGAGACGGTCCGGGCCGAGCTCGTGCACCGGCCCGACCTCCGGTACCCGCTGATGCGGGTCGTCGCCGTCGGACCGGCGGTTACCCGCGGGAACCGATCGGGGAGTAGACGAGGTCGACCGGTCCGACGTACCGCGCGGTCGGACGGATCAGGCGGAGGTCCTGGTACTCCTCGAGGACGTGCGCGGTCCAGCCGGCGACGCGGCTCGCCGCGAACACCGGCGTGAACAGGTCCTTCGGGATCCCGAGCAGCGTATACACCGACCCCGAGTAGAGGTCGACGTTGGGGTAGAGCCCCTTCTCGCGGTGGACGACCCCTTCGACGGCCCGCAGGAGGTCGTAGTACCGGAGGTTCCCCTTCGCCTCGCCGATCCGTTTGGACCATTCGCGGAGGATCGTCGCCCGCGGGTCCTCGACCTTGTAGACCCGGTGGCCGAACCCCATGATCCGCTCGTGGCGGGCGAGCTTCGCCCGGACGACCTCCTCGGCCTTCTCCGGGGTTCCGATCTCCTCGAGGAGCTCCATGACGCGCTCGTTCGCACCGCCATGCAGCGGTCCCTTCAGGGTCCCGATCGCGCTCGTGACCGCCGAATAGAGGTCGGAGAGCGTCGAGGCGGTGACGCGCGCCGCGAACGTCGAGGCGTTCAGCTCGTGGTCGGCGTGGAGGATGAGGGCGACGTCGAGCGCCCGGGTCTCGAGCTCGTTCGAGTCGGTGCCGCGGATCGCGTAGAGGAGCCAGGAGGCGTGGGAGAGCTCGGGCCGGGGGGCGAGCGCGGGGAGCCCGTTCCGGAGCCGGTGGATCGTGCCGAGGATCGCCGGCAGGATCGCCGAAAGCCGCTGGGCGCCCCCGATCGACGCCTCGCCCGGTTTCGTCTCGTCCGGCTCGTAGACCGCCAGCGCGCTCACGACCGTCCGCAGGACGTCCATCGGGAGGGCGTCGCGGGGCATCGCGGTCAGGAGCCGGAGGACCGGGGCGGGGAGTTCCCGGAGCCCCGCGAGTCGCTGCTTCAGCTCGGCGAGCTGGGTCGACGTCGGGAGGCGGCCGTACCACAGGAGGTAGGCGACCTCCTCGAAGTTCGAGTTGGCCGCGAGGTCGCGGATGTCGTACCCGTCGTAGATCAGGCGGCCGCCCTTTCCGTCGATGTAGCAGATCCGCGACTCGAGGGCGATGACGTCCTCGAGGCCCTTCTGAACGTCCGCCGGCTCGACCATCCGATTCGCTTCCGACGGAATGGGACCGGGGGTGAGGTTAATCGGTTTCGGCCGCCCGGACCGGCCGGGGGGCCGCCACCGGCGCCGGCGGGACGAGCGGAACGGCCGAGGGATGGCGTCGCGCGTAGGCGACGGTCGCCGCCGACCAGATGGGGAGCGAGACGAGCAGCGCCCCCGCCGAGACGAGGAAGACGAGCCGGTAGCTCCCGAACACCGAAAGGACGCCCGAGAGGGCCGCGCCAGCGACCGCGGCGATCCCGCCGAGCGCGCTGCTGAACCCGAGGAGCCGGCCCGCGTCGCGCCCCTCGAGGGCGCGGAAGAGCAGGATCGACGAGGCGGTCGAGTAGAAGGCGATCGCGACCCCGAGGACCGCGAACGCCACGACGTTCGCCACGAACGCCGCGAACGCCACGAGGGGGAGGAACGTGAACCCGGCCACGCCGAGGTAGCCGAGGCTCCGGACGTACGTGGCCCGGCCGACGAGCCGGTCCGGACCGATCCGGTTGGTGAGCGAGCCGCTCGCGGGATAGACGACCGCCTGCGCGCTGTTGTTCGCGAGGTTGACGAGGAAGATCGATGCGGCCCCGACTCCCAAGGAGTAGAGGTACGGCGTGTACGAGATGTTGAAAAGGTTCGAGCTGAGGTTGAAGAGAAGCGTCGCGGCGAAGATCAGCGGCAGTTCATGGTGGAGCTCCTCGCGGACCCAGGTCCGAAACCTCCGGACGCTCCCGGCTCCGAGCGAGGGACGCACCGGGAAGAACGGCACGAACATGCGCAGCGGGACCCAGTGGCGCATCCGCGACGCGAGGCTGTCGGAGTGTCGGGCGACCTGGCTCGCGTGGACGGAGCGGTCCGGCTCCGAGACCCCGACGAGGATCGCGACCGCCGACGCGGCGGCGAGGGTGCCGAGGACCCAGAGGAGCGGCCCGAGCGGTCGGCCGTCGGCGAGCCAGAAGTACCCGACGAGAAGGCCGCCGACGGCCCCGATCATGCTCATCAGCTGGAACGACGCGTACGCGCTCGGCCGCTCGGTCGAGCCGAACTTCTCGAGGATGAGCAGGTTGGCGGCGTTCGTCCCCGCCGGCGCGAGGACGCCGACGATCGTGTAGAGAACGAGCAACGACGTGAGGGTGTGGACCTCGCCGAGGGCCGCGTACACGACGGCGAACCCGGCGAAGTTGACGGCGAGGAGGATCCGTCGCGAGCGGAACCGGTCGGAGACCCACCCCCAGCCGATCGACGAAAGGATGACCGCCCCGTTGAACAGGGTGGCCGCCAGCGCGACGTCGGTCCACGCGCCATGCAGCGAGATGAGGATGAACAGCGGAAGGACGACCCCGAACCCCGAAGTCGCGGCGTTCACCGGGACGAAGGCGAGGAGCCAAGGGCGGGCGATGAGCCGCCGGGGCCAGGTGGGAACGGAGCGAACCATCGAAACCGCCCGGAACGATTTTTCACCCTCGCCGGGTTTATGGAGGCGCGCTTTCAGTGGGCGTCGTCGCCAACTCGGCCAGTACGCTTATAGCCAAGGCCGTTGTCGGCCGCCCCGGTACCGTCGAGGGATTCCTCCGTGGCAATCGGCTTTGTCCTCATCAGCACGGCTCCCGCGAAGGAGCACGAAGTCTACACCGAACTCCTTCGCGTGAAGGGGATCGTGGAGCTCCACCCGCTCTTCGGGGAGTACGACCTCATTGCCAAGGTCGAGGCCGAGGACTTCAACGCGCTCGGTCAACTCGTGGTCGACAAGATCCGGTCGGTCTCGGGCGTCATCGACACGAAGACGCTCACCGGCATCAAGTTCTGATCCCAGCAACGGAAACCACCATGATCAACACACTTGTCGACACCGGGCTGACCGTGGGGCTGAGCCAGTTCGCGACGATCCTCCTGCTGGTCTTCGGGCTGTTCCTGATCCTGGCGGGCCTCTTCACCGCCTACTTTGGGAGCGGCAAGAGCCGGACCATCGGCGTTGTCCTCCTGCTCGTCGGCGTGATCGTCGACGTGATTTCCGCGTACTGGTACCACATCGACCACGGCTCCGGGCTCGCGCTCACGGGGCTTCTCGAGCAGACGATCCTCGTGATTGTCGCCGCCGCCGTCGGCGCGCTCGCCGCCATCGCGATCTTCCTGGTCGCGATCATGAAGTCCTAGGCGGCTTCGTTCCCCGATTCCGAGTGCCGGGTCGTCCGGCCTTGGGAAGCGGTTAACTAGCGCCATCGCAAGGGACGGCCGGAGTTCACGACCGCGAGGGACGCATCGTGGCGAAGCGCGACTACTACGAGGTGCTCGGGGTTCCCCGCACCGCGTCGACCGACGAGGTGAAGTCGGCGTACCGTCGGCTCGCCCGCCTCCACCACCCCGACGTCAACGCCGGCGACGTCAAGGCCGCCGAGGAGAAATTCAAGGAGGTCAGCGAGGCGTACGAGGTCATCGTCGACCCCGAGAAGCGCCGCCGGTACGACCAGATGGGGTTCGGCGGGGTCGAGAGCGACTTCGGCCCCGGCGGATTCACCTGGCAGAACTTCACCCACCGGGCCGACCTGGAGGACCTTCTCGGGGGGAACGACCTCCTCGAGCAGCTGCTTCGGCAGGGGTTCATCGGCGGGACGTTCACCACCGGGCGGGACCCCCGGGCCAGCCCGTCGTTCCGCGGCAGCGACGTCGAGGTCTCGATCCGGCTCCCCCTCGCCGCCGCCGTCACCGGCGCCGAGCCCGAGCTCACCGTCCCCACGACCGACGCCTGCGCCGCGTGCCGGGGGACGGGAGCGAAGGACGGGACCGAGCTCGAAACGTGCCCGCAGTGCGAGGGACGGGGCCAGATCCGACGCTCGACGAGCCGGGGGTACACCCAGATGATCTCCGTCTCCGAATGTCCGACGTGCCACGGCACTGGGCAGCGGATCCGGATCGCGTGCCCGGTGTGCAAGGGACGGGGAACCGTCCGGCAGGTCCGGCACATCCGCGTCACGGTCCCGCCAGGGATGGAGGACGGGTCGGTCCTCCGGCTGGCGGGCCAGGGGGGCGCTGCGCCGGCGAACGGCCGGTCGGGCGACCTGTTCGTCCAGGTGATGCTCGAGCCGGACCCCCGGCTGCGCCGGGAGGGCCGGGACGCCCACACCGAGACGACGATCTCCGTCTCCCTCGCCGTATTCGGCGGGGAGGTTCGGGTCCCGACGGTGACCGGCGAGGCCGCGCTCAAGATCCCGCCGGGGACCCAGCCCGAAGCCCAGTTCCGGCTGCGGGGCGAGGGGTTCCCGACGTTCCGCGGGACCGGACGGGGCGATGAGATCGTCCTCGTCCACGTCGAGCTGCCGAAGCACCTGAGCGCCCACCAGAAGGACCTCCTCCGCGAAGCGCTGGGGGCGGACACCGCCACGGCGGCCCGGCCGCGCGGCGGCCTCTTCGGGCGACGGGGGTGACCCGGTGCCGACGGAAGACGTCCCCGACGCACCGGACCACTACTTCACCGAACGACCCCGGTCGGTCTCGCAGCGGCGCGAACTGCGATTCCTGTTCCGCGGCTCGGTCCTCGTATTCGAGGTCGACCGGGGCGTGTTCGGCTCGTCCGGGCTCGACCCCGGGACCGCGCTCCTGATCGAATCGCTCGGGGTCCGTCCCGCCGACCGGGTCCTCGACCTGGGATGCGGGTGGGGGGCGGTCGGGGTCGCCGCCGCCAAGGCGGCGCCCGGCGGGCACGTCGTGATGACCGACGTGAACCGGCGGGCCATTGCCCTGGCTCGGCGGAACGTGCGCCGGAACAAGCTCGCGAACGCCGAGGTGCGGGCGGGCTCGCTCTTCGCCACGGCCGGTCCCGAGCGGTACGACGTGATCGCGACGAATCCTCCGTTTCACGCCGGCCGCGAGCTGATCCTCGAACTGCTGACCGCCGCCCCGGATCACCTCACCGACGACGGGAGGCTCCTCGTCGTCGGGAAGGGGAGCCAGGGGATCCTGTACTATCAGCGGTGGCTCGCCGAGCACTGGGCCCGCGGGGTCGAGGTCCTCGCCCGCGGGAGCGGCTACCGGGTCGTCGAGGCCCGGCGGCGGCCGGCGATCGACCAAGCGTAGAGCCGAGCGACGTGGCGGAGGTACCGCCCGAACTCCCCGGAGCCGAGCTTGCTGGTGCCGGCGGTCCGTTCCGCGAACACGAACGGGACCTCGACCGTCGGGGTGGGCCGGCACTTCACGAGGATCTCGAGGACGATCTTGTACCCGACCGGTTCGAGGGCCGCCCGGTCGAGGACGTCGCGGCGAACCGCGAAGAAGCCGCTCATCGGATCCTTGACGGACGTGAGAGGGCGGGCGAGCATCGTGGCGCCCCAGGAGACCACGCGGCGCGTCCGGTCGAGCCCCGGCGCGGACCCGCCGGGAACGTGGCGGCTCGCGACCGTCATTTCGGCGCTCCCCGAGAGGATCGGAAGGATGAGCGACGGGAGAAGCTCGGGCGGGTGGCTCCCGTCGGCGTCGATTCCGACGATCACGTGGCCGGTGGCGTTGTGCATCCCGAGGACGACGGCGCTCGCCAGCCCCCGCTCGCCGCGCCGGACGTAGAGCCGCCAGGGGAATTTCGTCGCGATCTGCCGGACCGCTTCGCCGGTCCCGTCGTTCGAGTCGTCGTCGACGACGACCACCTCGTACCGGTACCTTCGGAGCGCGTCGGCGATCCGCGGGGCGAGGAGATCGATCGACTCCCGCTCGTTGAGGGTCGGCACGACCACCGAGACCTCGAGCGGCTCCGTCACGGCGCGCGCCCACCCCACGGTCGGTTATTCCCGTTCGGGTCGGGGGGGGGTCAGCCGTTCGAGGTACGGTTCTCGTCGGGGGGACGTCGCGCCGGCGCACGGCCGGGGCCCTGGGGCGGCGTTCTCTCTCGCGCGCCCTGCCGCCCTCGCCGAAGCGCTTAAAAGGGACGGCTTTCTCGGCGCCCGCACCCGGGGCCTAAGGGCCGGTCGACGTGACCGATCGCCCGAGACGCCCCAATCATCGAGGAGAGTGAGGATCGCGCCCAAGACCCCGAAGGACGAGACGCCGTCCGTGACTCCCGCCCCGGCCGAGGCTCCCGCCGCCGAGAAAGGCGGCAAGAAGGAGAAGCCGGCGAAGGGCAAGGACGGCATTCCGCCGAAGGAGGGGAAGGGGAAGTCCGGCAAGACCGGCGCCCCCGGAGAGAAGAAGGAGCGGAAGGGGAAGCCGATTCCCGACAACCCGAACTTCCGCTACATCGTCCGGCTTGCTGGGAGCGACCTCGACGGGACCCGCGCCACGGCGCTCGCCATCACCGGCGTTCGCGGCGTCGGGCCGCGCATTGCGGAGGTCGCGTGCCAACTGGCGGGCGTGAGCCCGTCCGAGATGATCGGCAACGTGCCCGAGCCGGCCATCGACGGGCTCGAACTCGTCCTCGCCGACCTGCCCGCCAAGATCCCTTCCTGGATGATCAATCACGTCTCCGACCCGACGACGGGGGAGACCCACCACTTCTTTGGCGCCGACCTCGACACCACCCGGCGCGACGACGTGAACCGGATGAAGATGATCCGGTCGTACCGCGGAGTTCGCCACGAGCGCGGGCAGAAGGTCCGGGGCCAACGGACCCGCTCGAACGGACGGACGGGGATGGCCGCCGGCGTCATGAAGAAGGCCGCGAAGGAAGCGGCCGCCGCCTCGGGCAAGGACGACTCGGGCGGACGGGGCGGAGGCGGCGGCAAGGCCGCGACGCCCGCCGCACCGGCCACGCCCGCCGCGCCGGCCGCCGCCCCGGGGACCGCCGACAAGAAGGCCCCCGCACCCGCCGACAAGAAGAAGGGGTAGTTCGATGGGCGACCCGAAATTCCTGCGCCGGTTCTACGACACGCCGAAGCACCCCTGGGAAGCCGCCCGGATGGACGAGGAGCGGAAGCTCGTCACGAAGTACGGGCTGAAGAACAAGCGGGAGCTTTGGAAGGCCCAGTCGATCCTCCGCGGATTCCGCCGCCAAGCGCGGGAGCTCCAGGCCCGGGTCCGGGCCGGCGAGACCCAGGCGAAGCGGGAGTCCGACGGCCTCCTCGGCCGGCTGACCCGGCTCGGGGTCCTCCCGGCCGGCAGCTCCAGTCTCGACGATGTGCTCGCCCTGACTCCGGAAGTGGTGCTCCAGCGTCGGTTCGAGTGGATCGCGTTCCGGCGGGAGCTCGCCCCGACCCCGAAGGGGGCGCGCCAGCTGATCGTCCACGGCCACCTGACGATCGGGAATCACAAGATGACCCGTCCGGGGTACCTTGTCCTCGCCGCCGAGGAGCTGGACATCCAGTACGCTCCGTCGTCCGGCCTCACCTCCGAGGAACATCCGGTCCGCGTCGCGATCCGCGAGAAGCTGTCCCGGCGAAGCCAGGAAAGCGCGCCGCCCCCGCCCGGTCCCGCCCCCGGGGGAGCGTAACGCATGCCGAAGATCGGGATCGCGCACATTTTCGCGAGCTACAACAACATTCACATCACCGTCACCGACATCACGGGCGCCGAAACCCTGACGAAGGCGACCGGCGGGATGGTCGTCAAGGCCGCTCGCGACGAGTCGAGCCCGTACGCGGCCATGAAAGCCGCCGACCAGGTCGCCGCCACGATGAAGGAGAAGGGGTACGACACCCTCCACGTGCGCGTCCGCGCCCCCGGCGGGAACAAGGCCCGGTCCCCGGGCCCCGGAGCGCAGGCCGCGATCCGCGCCCTCGCCCGCGCGGGGATGAAGATCAGCCGGATCGAGGACGTCACCCCGGTCCCTCACGACGGCACGAAGGCGAAGGGAGGCCGGCGCGGCCGGCGGGTGTAACGTGGACGTTGCGATCACCGATCTAAAGCCCCGCGAACTCCGCATCGAGTTCTCGAGCGCCAGCGCCTCGAAAATCAACGCGATCCGGCGGACGCTGATCACGGACGTTCCGAAACTCGCCATCGAGGACGTCGAGTTCCACCTCGGCCCGATCCGGGACGAGGCGACCGGCAAGGACTACGATTCGTCGACCAGCATGTTCGACGAGGGCGTCGCGCTCCGCCTCGGCCTCCTCCCCGTCCCCACCGACCTCGGGCAGTTCCGCCGACGATCCGAGTGCACCTGCGAGGGCGCGGGCTGCGCCCACTGCCAAGTGATGTTCTCGATCGACAAGAAGGGCCCGTGCACCGTCTACGCGCGGGACGTCACCCCGCTCGGCGACGCGAGCCTCGCGATCCTCGAGCCCGAGGTCCCGATCGTCCGACTCGGCGCCCGCCAGGCGCTCCTCGCCTACGCAACCGCGACGGTCGGCACCGCCCGGGAGCACGCGAAGTGGCAGGTCGCCCACGCGGTCGGCGTGTCCCCCCGGCCGCACATCAAGATCGCGAAGAAGTCCGGCTGCACCGACGCGTGCCTGAAGCGGGCGGCGCAGTCGTGCCCGGTGAACATCCTCGAGTTCGACGCCGGCAAGATCACGGTCACCGACGAGACGAAGTGCATCCTCTGCTGGGCGTGCGAGAAGAGTTGCGAGCACGGCAGCGTCCACGTCGAGCCGGACACCGAGAAGTTCTTCCTCCAGTTCCAGACCGACGGCAGCCTCACCGCGCGCGAGGCGCTCCGATACGCCCTGAAGGACCTCAAGCGGCGGTTCGAGGAACTCCGCGAGGCGGTCCAGGCGATCCCGTAGGTCCGACTACCGCGCCCCGGCCGCGCGCCGTCCCGTGGACGGCGTCCAATCGTACCGGAGGAGCGCCCCGATTCCCCCGAGCCCGCGGAGGCGCTTGCCCGCGTCCCCCTCGTCGCGGACGATGAACACGCGGGCCCGCGCCCCCTTCGATGCCTCGAGCGTCGCCTGGGTCTCGGGCTCGGCGAGCCGGGACTCCGAGACGAGGAGCGTCTCGGCCGCGCCGGTGTCGACCGCCTCCGCCACCTCGACCGGGCCGACCGCGGCCCGGGCCCCCCCAAGGGCGGTGACGAGCCGCTCAACGAGGTCCGCCTCCTCGGCGGCCACCGACCCCCGCAGCGCCTCGGCGGCCTTCCCCGACCGGAGGAGCTCGTCGAGACCGACCCGCCCGGACTCCGCCGTCGCGACCACGTGCAGCTTCGCGCGCTGGGCCGGCGCCGCTTCGATCACGGCCGCCGCGAGCTGCTCCTTGAGGAACCCCGGTCCCGCGACGACCACCGTCGTCGCCTCCGCGAGGGTGGGGACCAGGATCCCCACGAGTTCTTCGAGGTACGTGCGGCGGTCCTTCTCGGCCTGCCCCGACCCTTCGCGCTTCCCCGCGAGGGTCCGCCGGACGTCGGCGACCGTCTCGACCGAGCGGCCGCGGAGCCGGACGATCGTCGCCTCGCCCCAGTCGACGGTCGCCACGACCACCGTCGGTTCGCCGGCGCCCGCGAGCCCTTCTTGGAGGAGCGCATGGTCCCCGGCGGTCCACGCTTCCTTCCGGACCGCGAGCGTCTCCCCGACGTCGACGTCGAGCGTGTGGTGGCGCCCGATGTCGAACGGACCCTCGACGATCGGCCCGGTCACCCGGATGTGCTTCGTGAACCCGTGGAACTCGACCTGCTCCGCGACGACGACGAGGAACACGCGGCGGCGCTCCCGCTGGGCCGCGGGGGCGTCCTCGGGAGCCTCGGGGTCCCGGCGGGTCGTCGACGCCCCGACCCGGTCGCCCGGTCGAACGAGCCGGGCGGCCCGCCAGAGGTCGCTCGGCGTCTGCAGGAGGAGCTTCCGTTCCCCTAGCTTCGGGTCTTCGTGAACGATCCGCATCCCGGGACCGGGTCGAGCCGCCCCTCGGTCAAAACCTGCGCCCACCGACGCTTCGCCGACCGGTGCGGCGTCCGGAGGGCCGGCCCCGCGGGGTGCCCCACCGTTCGGCACCGTTCGCCATTCGGAACTCTTATGGACCTCTCCCGGAGTCGCCGCCATCGGGGGGACTCGGCTGGCCACCTACCGCTCGCTGCTCGGCGACGCCCGGATCCGGACCTTCGCCATCGCCGGCTCGTTCTCGTACGCCGCCCCCGCGGCGCTCGTCCTCGTCCTCGTCTGGTCGATCGCGACCGCTCCCGAATACGCCGGGCGGCTCTCGTTCGTCGCGCCCTCCCTCGCCCTAGAAGGACTGGCCGCCACGGTTCCGACCCTCGTGGCGGCCCTCGTCTCGGGGACCCTCGCCGACCGGATGGAACGCCGGCGCCTCATGCGGCTTACGAACGCGCTCGCCGTCGCCGGGACGTTCGGAATCCTCCTCGACCTCTACGTCCGCCCCGAGACGGCGATCCCGCTGCCGGGTCCCTCGGGGTACTTCCTCCCGCTCTGGATGCTTCTCATGATGCCCGCGTGGGCCGCCGTCAGCGCGGCGACCACGATGTTCCGGCCGGCGTACAACGCGGCGCTCCCCAATCTTCTGCCGACGGCGGAGCTCGCGGGGGCGAACGGCCTCATCTTCGCGCTCTCGATCGCGATCAGCGTCGTCGCCTCCCTGCTCGCGACTGGGATCCTGAACCTCGGGGCCACCCACGCGTTCGTCGCCGCGGCACTCCCGCTCGGACTCCTCGCCGTCGCCCAGGTCGCGCTCGGCGGGATTTCCGTGGACCGGCCGAGGCCGAGCGGGGCCCCCGGCACGACGTTCGTCCAGGACGCTCGACGGGGATACGCCTACCTGTGGCGTCGGAAGGCGCTCCTTCAGATCACGATCACCGCCCTCGCGATCAACTCCCTCACGACCGCCGCGTTCGTCGAGCTCGGGCTCTACGTCACCCACACGCTCGGAGTCTCCGACGCCCTCCTCTACGGCGGAATGGTCACCGGGTCGAGCATCGGGGTCGCGATCGGCAGCCTGCTGATGGGCCGGATCCGGTTCGAGAAGGTCGCCGGACGTACCCTCGCCCTCGTCACCCTTGGCGAGGGGGTGAGCGTGCTCATTCTGGGGCTCAGCCACTCGATCTGGATCAGCCTCCCGGACATGGTCCTGTTCGGCGTGTTCCCGGGGATGTACATGACCGTCTTTCTGGCGACCCTCCAGGCGACGGTCCCCAACGACCTCCTCGGACGGGTCCTCGCGGCCGACGAGGTCGGCAGTTACGCGATGGTCCCGATCGGGCAGTATTTGGGAGGGACGCTCACGCTCCTCCTCGGCTCGGCCCAGACCCCGTTCGTCCTGGCCGGGGTCGGGACGATCGCCATCGCCGTCCTCATGGCCGCGTTCCCGCAATTGCGGTCCCTCGGGTTCCAACCGGCGCCGCACCGTCCGACGATCGCCGCCGAGCCGCCCCCGACGACCGCCGCCGTCCCCGGGGAAATGCTCCCGTGAGGTCCGAACCCGCGGTGCGTCGGGTTTAATCCCCCGTCGGACTGATCGGACTCCGGGGAGATTGAATGCGGTCGCACGGGCTCGCGCGAACGTTCGGCTACCTCGGAGGGATCCTCGTCCTCCTCGGTTCCGTCTTCACCTTCTTCTTCGGGATCGTCTACGCGGCCGTCGACCGGTCGCTTCGAGAGGGGTTGGGGAGCACCGCCACCGCCCTCGAACAGCTCGTCTTCGGCGTCCTCCTCCTGTTCTTCGTCGCGCTCGCCAGTTCGCGGTCGACCGACCGGGCCACGGCCGGCGGCGTGGTCCTCGTCGTCGTGAGCGTGATCGGGCTGATCTTGATCGGCTCGGGCGTGCTCGTGCTGATCGGATTCGTCCTCACGCTGGTCGCGGGGATCCTGTTCCTGCTGCCCCGGGCCTGAACGGGCCGGGGGTCGATCGCGCTACATGGCCGGTTTCAGCCGTTCGGCGAACTTTGCGCGGAACTTCGTCATCTTCGGCGAGATGACCGCCTGGCAATACCCCCGATCCGGATTCTTCCGGAAGTAGTCGTGATGGTACTCCTCGGCGGGGTAGAACTTGGCGAGGGGAACGAGCTCGGTGACGACCCGGTGGCCCCACTTTTGCTCGCCCTTCATTTCGGCGATGACCTCCTGGGCGGTGGCGAGCTGGCTCGGGGAGGCGTAGAGGATGACCGACCGGTACTGGGTCCCCACATCGCCGCCCTGCCGGTTCATCGTCGTGGGGTCGTGAGTCGCGAAGAAGATCTCGAGCACGTCCCGGTAGGGGAGAACCGCCGGGTCGAAGGTAACCTGAATGACCTCCGCGTGGCCGGTCTCCCCGGTGCAGACGTCCTCGTAGCTCGGGTTCTCCGTCGCTCCCCCCGCGTACCCCGGGATGACGTCCACGACCCCCCGGACCGCTCGGAACACGGCCTCCGTGCACCAGAAGCATCCTCCGCCGAGGGTCGCGCGCTCGAGTTTGCCGGACGTCGGGGTGGCCATGACCGCACGAGCCCATCGTCGCTTATCCCCCTGCGCCCTCGAAATCCGCGGCCCGATCGCCAGGTGGGCCCGGCCCGGAACGGGCCAACGCAGTGCCCGCGGCTCGGGCGACTCGGCGACGGAGGAACCCAGCTCCCGTGCGCCGTATGGTAGCGGGCGACCGAGCGGCATGGCGTCCCACTCAGATTCCGGGACCCGGGTCCATCGGAGAACCCGTTCGGGGCCGTCGATTCGGGGCGGTCGCACGCACTCCCCTCGGAGCGCGACCTCGCGTGGGGTCCCGAGGAACGACCGCCGTCTCCAGCAGGTTTTTGGGCTCCGGATTCGATATCGACTAGCTATCCGACGTCCGGTACCGGTCTCGTTCGAACCGGTCGCCGCCCCGCGATGGTGGATATGCCTCCTTCGAGCCCCCACGTTCGGCCGCGCCCTGCCGAGCCGTGGTATCGTTCATCGTGGTGGCGCACGGCGGCGGCCCTCGGCCTCCTCGGCTCGAGCTACTTCGCTGCGGGAAAGGTGGGGCTCCTCCTCGCGATCGGCAACTCGAGCGTCTCGGCGGTCTGGCCTCCGACCGGCATCGCCATCGCCGCGTTGCTCCTCGGGGATTCGACCCTTTGGCCCGCGATCTTCGTGGGCGCATTCTTCGTGAATCTGACGACGACGTGGGACGTCGCGAGCAGTCTCGGGATCGCTTCCGGGAACACCCTCGAGGCGCTCGTCGGTGCCTACCTCGCCAATCGGTTTGCCGGGGGGCGTCGGATGTTCGAGCAGCCCCGGAACGTCCTCCTGTTCGCCCTCCTCTCCGGGGCCGGCGCGGCCGCGGTGGCGGCGACGATCGGGACGACGACGCTCACGCTCGCCCATTTGGCCCGCCCGGGCGCGGTTCTCAACGTGTGGGGCTCGTGGTGGCTCGGGGATGCCATCGGCGCGATCGAGGTCGCCCCTCTGATCCTCGCCCTCGCGCCCCGGGTGACGCGGCCCCGCCCGGTTTGGGGGACCCCCGGTCGGGCGGAGGCGGGGATTGTCGGCGCGGTCACCGCCGCGGTGGCCCTCCTCGTGTTCGCCCGTCCGACCTCGACGGTGCTCGGGGGATACCCGCTCGAGTTTCTCGTGGTTCCTCCTGTCGTCTGGGGCGCGACCCGGTTCGGGACCGTTGGGGCGATTGGATCGGTCAGCGCGGTGTCGGTGATCGCCCTCGTCGCCACGGTCCGCGGCGAGGGACCGTTCGCTGCGTTCCCCCCCGACGTCGCCCTGCTCGCGCTCCGCGTGTTCATCGGCTCGCTCGTGCTCACCGCCCTTCTCGTCGCCGCCGAGGTCACCCAGCATCACCGTCTCGAGACCGAACTGTACGATGCCCGCAAGGCTCTCCAGCAGATGCTCATCGAGCGCAACTCGCAGCTCGACGCGGCGAAATCGCTCGCCACCGTCGGCACTTGGACGCTCGAGGCGGGATCTGGAAAGCTCGTCTGGTCCGACGAGATGTACCAAATCTTTGGCTACGGGAGTGCTCGATTCCCCGTGGTGCTGGGCACCGGGCTCGAGCGGATGGAACGCTCCGACCGGGCGACGTTCCTCGCCGAGCTGCGGGCGGTTCTTGACGCCCCTTCAGCGCAGGACGTCCCCCTCCCCGAGCACCGCTACCGGCTGAGGCTTCCCAACGGGGAGCGGCGTGCGCTGCAGAGCCAGATCGCGGTTTCGGAGACGATCGACGGTCGGGCGTCCCGGTTGCGTGGAACGGTGCTGGACGTCACCGAGCGCCAACGTCTCGAGGACGAACTGCGCCGACTGAAGCTCGGCAGCGAGTCGGAACCTCCTCCGAAAGACTTCCTCATGTGGATGATCCCCTGGATGAAGGAGGAGAAGCCGTGAGCGTCGAGGCCGGTCCGCCGGCGGCTGGCCCTCCCGCTCGACCGCGAGGGGGCGGGGGAGGTCGGCGCATCCCGACCTCGCCGAACACCCCGGGAGGTTCGACCGTGGGCAGGGAGTCCGCTGCGGCCTACCGGGCTAAGTAGCCTCGTTCCATCCCTGCGGCGCCTGTCGCCGACCTCCCGCTGGGGTCGGCCGGGGCGCGAACCGGGGGTCCCAGGATGAGGCCAAGCGAGCTAGGATCGGAGTCGAGCCGTCGTCAGGGACCGCGAGCGCTGTTCGGCGGTCTGAGCGTGGTCGTCGCCGTCGCTCTCGTCGTACTTTCGGTGGGGACCGCCGCCGCCTCGCCGGCACCGGTAGGGAGCCCCCCGGGCACCGCGACGCCGCCGTACCGCGCCATTCCCTACGAAGTGTTCACCTCCGCTCTCGACGGTTGCGGAAAGGTTTCCATCCCAGTCTACCCGGTATTCAACACGACGACGGGAAGGTCGCACCAGTCCGCCAAGATCTCGCTCACGTCCTGTCTCGGGACGAACGGAACCGCGGCGGCGGAGTTCGCGGCCGGACTCGAAAGCCTCCCCCTCACGAACATGTCGTCGGGGCACCATAACTTGACCGCGCACTGGAGCCTCAGCTACAAGGTCCACCTCGCCGCGACGCGCGGCAGCCCGACCCAGACGGCGCTCGCCGAGTACGAACTCGAGGTTGGGGCAGAGGTCGTCGACACGACCACCGGTGGCAATCTCGGGGGGGCCTCGCACGTGTTTTTCGTCGAGCACAATCTCACGCATGGGAGCTACTACCGGAACGTGACCGACCGGGCCGTCACGACGTGGTTCAACGTTACCCTGAATCAGAGCCACGCCTACGAGCTGTTCCTGATCGTGGTGGGGATCGAACTCATCGAAGTCGGACCCGGGACGAGCACGGCCACCGTCTCGGTCAACCTCGGCCCGGGCCTGAACGGAACCCGGCTCGACTCGGTCCGCCTCGTCTAGGGCGCCCGATCCGGGAGGATGGTGAACCGCGGAAGGGGCACGGTGAGGCCCCGACGCGGTTTGCGCGTCCCGCGGGCCGGAGAATCGCGCCTCGAGGCCCCGCTGCGAACCTGGTCCCGCCGAGGGCCCGGACCCTCGGAGCCCAACGAGCTGCGTCGCGCGCGGTCGGGATCGCTCGCGGTCCTTCGAAGACCCGGCGCGCGAGGGAGCGCGACTACGGCCGATTTCTGACGGGGGTGCCCGTCTGGAGGCGCCGAATGGTCTGTGGGATTTTTTCTGAGGGTCCGGTCCAGATGTGATTGTTTCGATTCACTTGTGATTTTTCAGGCGCGGGGTGCGGGCCAAGCCGAATCATATCAACGAACTCGCGAGGGTTCTGTCCGTCGGCGGGCCCTGGGGGGTGGTATCCCGTCGAAAGCCCTCAGTGGGGCCCGAGCTAGTTCGCCCGGACTCAGACCGACGAGACGCCACAAGGTTCGGCGCCCTCAGCGATGAGGCGCTCGGAACACGCTGGCGGAAGGGTTTGCTCGATCAGGACCTGGATCACGTCGTCTAGGTTCTCTATAGGACTGCGACTCCGAATTATCTGGACCGACAAGCGAAGGAACGGGACCAGGACGAGAGGGTCCTCAGGGTCGTTGTCCATAAGCCAGTGAGCGCCCCGTTGTAACCCTTCACGAAAGGGCTTGACGGCCGTCTCACCGACAACCTGAACGTGGCCGTTCAGGGCC
>JAKIVZ010000014.1 GCA_022750295.1 Candidatus Lutacidiplasma silvani | reverse complement strand
CCCCCCCCCCCCCCCCCCCCCCCCCCCGCCGCTAAGGATTCTTGATTGGATGCGTATTTCACACGGAAGAATGTCGGAAAACAGCAGCGGTTTCACCCCCGCAGGGAAATCGAATCTAAATAGGCGAGAATCGACTCCCCGCTGACCCACGGACAACGGAGAGGGAATGGGGGAAAACGGAATCGACGTGACGCGTCGGCTGCGGACAACCGGCCGGGGCCTTCTGGCCGGTGGTGGGGCAACTATCGTCGTCTTACTCTTGTTGGCCCCTACAGCTCTCGCGGGGATCGTGCTCACGACTTGGACGAGCCCCTACCCCGGAGGCTGCGCCTTCTCGACCTCATGGCAGGGCGCGAGCGGGAACGCGTCGTTCACGGCTCCATCCTACTCAGCTGGCACGGGCGGAATAAACGCAAGCGAGACCAGCGGGAGCGGAGTAAGGTACCTTCACGGTACCGAGTACGTAATTCCGGTTTGCGTTCGGCCCTATTTGTTCAACTCTGGCGGCGTCAACGTGTCGGTGACGTTCCACGCGAAACTTACGGCGAGCTACTCGATCGCGACCCACTGCACTGGGGGCGGAACCGCATCCGGAAACACCAACGCCTCGGTGACGGTTTGGATGCACGGAGGGACTCCATCCGGCAACCATGGCGTGGCATCGACGGCGCTCTTCGCAGCCACGAACTCGGTCTGCAACTCAAGGGTGGCCCATAACTACGGAACGTTCAATCAGAATCTTACGAGCGGGACGTACCGGTACGGCGTGCCCGACTACTTCGACTTCCACTTCCAGCTGAACGTTTACTCGGGGACGGCGGGATCCCCCATCGGGAGCGGTGCGACGGCGACAGGAACGGTATCGTTCACGCTAACCTCGGTAGTGATGAAAACCTCTTAGGTCTATGTCCCTCGGGCAGCGGGACAGGGCCCAACGGGGGCGAATGAACGGACCCCGTACGCAAGAGATGTCTATCCCGCACAAGGAGGCGGAGCCGTAGTTCCCCCCACGACCCCAACGGAGCGGTCGCGACAGGCTCAAGGGCGTAGACGCCCTCCACACGAACGCAGTGGGACCTACGGACCCGCACTTCTCCAGGTGACCGTGAACCCTGAACCACCGCTCACGATTGGAGCCACAGAGGCTTTTGCGAAATTGCTGTTCGAGAATCTGACCATGAATATCTGGTCGAGTGTTGCCGGTCCGTAGGACGCGATACCACTGTTTACGCCCGAAATCGTAGCTCGCCCGTTCAAGAAACTCAGAGCCCCGAAATTCGCAAGTTTCAGCAGGGTGCAGCTCGGACATCCAGTAGACGGGGCCTCGACGATCCACTCAGCGGATGTTCGCGTCGCCCCCGCGACGGAGGCACTCGCGGAGAACGGAGCCCCCGTCAGCATTGCGTCGTGGAGCGACGACGAGAACCTGGAGGTCGATCCCGAGAAGGACTCGTTAACGAAAACCGTGTCCCCGGCGTTGATTGAGCCCCAGACCGAGGCAGTGCCCGTGCCCGCGCCGCCTGTACCCATGTAGTAGACCGCCTCGTACACAATCGGGGATCCGCAGCTCGCGAGAGTCCCGACTTGTTCAATCGTCGAGCCGTCCTCAATCCCCACCCAAATGGCGACCTCGGCACTCGACCCAGTGGGACACGAAACGGCCGGAACCGTCCAGGAGCCGCCGACTCGAGAAACGGAGTTTGCCGGGGCCACGGTCACGTACCCTGCGTTTGAAAAGGAGCTGAATCCTGGCACGTATCCGAGGATACCGGAAACCTGGCCGGATCCCTCGTCCTCAACGAGCATGGTTCGGTTCGCGGGGTCGTACGTTAGGGAGATGGGCGTCGTTCCGACGTTGACCGCGCCTTCGATCGAGTTCGACGCGTCGCGAATGACCGACACGTTGCCAGACCCTGAGTTCGGTACGTAGGTATCTGTCGACAACGGATCGTACGCGAGTCCAGCCGGGTTCGAGCCGACCGGGATGTTCGCGATGACACGATTGGTCGTTCCCTTGATGACCGAAACGTTCGAGGAAACGTAGTTTGACACGTAGACGTCGAAGTTTGCTGAGTCATACGACAACGCAACCGGGACCGATCCAACCGGGACATTGGCGACGCTCGAATAGATGACGCCGCCGACGACGGTGACGTTGTGGGATGCGTAGTTGGCCACGTAGATCTCGCCGTTCAGTGCGTTGTAGGTCAGAGAGTCGGGACTGTTGCCCGTCGGGAAAGTGGTGGTCACGAGGTTTGTCGCGCTTGAGATGACCGAGACATTCGCCGATCCCGAATTGGCGCAAAGCATTGCGTTGGAGGCGGGGTCGAAGAGCAGGTTGGCGGGGCTCAGGCCGACGGGAATGGTCGCGGAGACGGAACTACCCGAGACGGCCGAGACCGTTCCGCCGAACAGGTTGGTGACGTAGACCTCGTTGTTGGCCGGGTCAAATGCTACCGCGGTGGGATTGGAGCCGACGCCAACGGAGCCGACGACGAGGTTCGTCGCGGTATCGATGATTGAGAGGTTGTTCGAAAGGGCATTGCTCACGTAGACCTCGCGGTTTGACATATCGTAGGCCGCTCCAGTCGGCCCCGATCCCACGTTGAGGGTCGCGACCACCTTCCCACTGCTGGCGATCACCGAGACGGTGGACCCTCCGGAGTCTACCACGTAAAGGTCCCGGCTGTTCGAAGCGTACACCGAGTAATCAGGGGAGGATCCCACGTTGGTCGAGGTGACTGTCGTCGCCGTGAGCGGAGTCGGGCGAAGGTTCGGATGAGGGGTGGAGCTCAGAGCGACGAGGGGAGACGGGGCGGCACTAGAAGAGCCGACGGCGGCGACGTGGCTAGATGACCGAACCCCGAACCCGCTCTCCGCTGAGCTGCTCGCGGCGAAGCTCCAGGGGACGGCAAGCGTGCCAACGAGGAGCCCTGCGATGATCAGAATCCCGCTGAGGCGATTGACCCGACGGAAGACGAAGAGGCTCTCCCGGATCATCATGGGCTACCGCTCCATGCGTCTCCGACGAGGTCCATCCCACAGCGCCTCGATGAGGTCGACGACCGGCTGCGGATCTTCGGAGATCTGGTTGGCGGCCCCAGCGATTGCTCGCTTCGAGTCTCTGTAGAGTCCCGGTGGATCCGCTCGGGCGCTAGCTCTGAGCCGCTGAGCACGATTGGCCGCGGCGGAGGACACAACTCCGGCAAGCACCACCTTCGCCAACTCCCGTCGGAATGACATGCAGCTTCCCTCCAAGGTCCTTCGCGCTATCCAGATCCCGGGCCCGAGCGGCCAAAGATCGCTACGAGAATCACAGCGAAAATGAGTGCCAAGAGTACGAAGACCGCGACGCCGAACAAGCCGGACGCAGCGCTCTCGAGCTCCCCGTCGAGTGCCTTGCCGGCCACCCAGCAGCCGCAATGCAGGCACGGGACGATCGCCCCTGGCCGTCCGAGGCCGAGTTGCCACCCGCACTCAGAACATGAGATCGGGACCTTTCGCATGGGGCTTCTTCGCGCCCGTGAGGCGCGACCAGCTTTCCCATGTTTTCTTAGATATATGAGACTTGGCCGGGTTCTCTTTTGAGGGAGGTTTCTTTAGACCGGACCGGCAGTCCCCTTTGGGAGTCCCCGATGAATGCAAAGCTCGTACCGGTTGTGGCGGCAGTTTCGGCGAAGGGCTTGATGCACCTACCCAAGGTCATCCGGGATGGCCTCGGGCTAAAGAAAGACGAGAAGGTCGTCTTCTTCATCAGCGAGGATCGTCGACTCGCCTACGTCATCCCGGAGAGCGACGCGTTTCGACCCCCACCCGAAGCGACGGCGTAGGTCGGCTCACCCCCGGTCCAGGCCCTTCACGATTGCGAGACCGATATCGCGTCGGATCGCAGGAAGGGTTCAACAAACGGGGATCCTCCGTCAGAGCAGAGGGGTTCGTCCAGAATCAACGATTTCGTTTCTGTCGCGGGATTGCGTTACAAAGCCGGGTCGCGCGCACGGGTTTGATTCCCAACTTGCCCGGTTATTTTCCCAAGGCCGTCCCTGCGGCCATTAAAATCCCTAAGCCCATACGCTCCTTCCCCGGACGGAGTCGGGAGAGGACGGGGCTCGTCGCGCGGTAGGTTCCCGGCACGGAACTCTCGCCGAGATATACCGCTGTCCGGCCCGGTTCCGCGGCGCGGAGGGGGCGGACGGGGACCGGCCGATTCGGGACCCGGGCCCCTCGCTCCGGTGGCGTCCCCGACGAGTTATACCACGCCGGGGTTCCGAGGGCCCCCATGCTCCGCTCCTCCGGACCTTGGACGACGGCGGCCCGGCGGATCCTGCCCGCGATGCGGGCGTGGAGGAAATCGTTCCACGAGGAGCCCGAGCTCGCGTACGAGGAGCGGAAGACCCGGGACAAGCTCGTCCGGACACTTCGCGAACTGGGCCTCACGCCGACGGTGTACGACGACTTCACCGGGGTTCTCGCCACGATCGGCGCCGGGCGCGCGGGTCCCGTGGTCGCCCTCCGCGCCGATATGGACGCCCTCCCCGTCACCGAGGCGAGCTCGCTGCCGTTCCATTCCGCAACCCCGGGTCGGATGCACGCGTGCGGCCACGACGTCCACATGAGCTGCCTCCTCGGCGCCGCGACGCTCCTCGTCCGGGCCGGGGACAAGGTGCGCGGGCCGGTGCGGTTGATCTTCCAACCGGCGGAGGAAGAGGGGGAGACCGGCGGGGCCGGACCGTTCCTCACGCGCGGCTGTCTCGAGTCTCCGACCGTCGACTTCGTCGTCGGACAGCACGTCACACCGGAGGTGCCCGCGGGGATGGTCGGCTGGCGGAAGGGCCCGACGATGGCGGCCGCCGACCGGTTCCGGATCGTCGTGCGCGGCCACGGCGGGCACGCCGCGTACCCCCATCGGGGTCCGGACGCGATCCTCGTCGCCGCCGAGATCGTGCAGAGCCTTCAATCGGTCGTGAGTCGGGGACGCGACCCCGTCGACCCCGTGGTGGTCTCGGTCGGCATGATCCATGGCGGCACCCGTCCGAACATCCTGCCCGAGACCGTCGAGCTCGAAGGGACCGTGCGAACCCTCCGCGCCGAGACCCGCGACGAGGTCGAGCAGCTCATCCTACGACGGGTCCGACACGTCGCGAAGAGCCAGGGGGCGTCGACGCGGGTCGACTATCACCGCGGCTACCCGGTCCTCACCAACTCCCCCCCCGTGACCGAGCGGCTCGTCGGGATCCTGGGCGAGGAGTTCGGCGACGACCGGCTCGTCGAGCTTCCGGCCCCGTCGATGGGCGCCGAGGACTTCGCCCGCTACCTGGAGCGGGTCCCCGGTACGTTCCTCCGGCTGGGGGCCGGAGTCCCGGGTCCTCCGGCCACCTTGCACAGTCCGACGTTCGCTCCCCCCGAGGAAACACTTGTCATAGGGGCGGCCGTCTTGGCGGCCGCGACGATGGGGTTGCAGTCCCGATGACGACGCCGCTCGCCGGGGTCCGCGATCAGTTCCCCGCGCTCCGCACCCGAAGCGATGGGTTCGTGCCGGCGTACCTCGACTCCGCCTGCATGTCGCTCGTTCCCGAGGCGACCCTGCACGCGATGGAGGAGTACTACCGGGACTACCCCGGCTGCGCCGGCCGCTCGCTCCACCGGTTCGCGGAGGAAGTCTCGCACCGGTTCGAGGCCGCCCGCGAGACGTTCGCGAAGTTCCTCGAGGCACCGGCGGCCAGCGGGATCGTCTTCGTGCGAAATTCCACCGAGGCGATCAACGTCGTCGGCCAGGGGCTCCCGTGGAAGCGCGGCGACCGGGTCCTCGTCTCGGACCAGGAGCACAACTCGAACCTGATCCTCTGGCAGCGGCTCGGCCCGGAACGCGGCGTACGGCTCGAGATCCTTCGGCTCCCCGACGACGGCACGTTCGACGGCGACGCGTTCGACGAAGCGCTCGCCGGCGGGGTCCGCCTCGTCAGCCTGTTCCACACCTCGAACCTCGACGGTCGCTCCCTCCCGGTCCGCGAGATCGTCGAGCGCGCCCACGCGCGGGGGGCGCTCGTCCTGATCGACGGGTGCCAGGCGGCGCCCCACCGTCCGGTCCACCTCGACCGGGACGGGGTCGACTTCTACGCGATCTCGGCCCACAAGATGCTCGGACCGACCGGGACCGGCGTCCTCGCAGGTCGACCCGAGGCGCTCGCGGGGCTTCGGCCGTTGGTCGCCGGCGGCGAGACCGTCGAGTGGTCGACGCTGACCGACCACGCCCTGCGGCCCGCGCCGTACCGGTTCGAGGCCGGGCTCCAGAACTACGCCGGCGTCCTCGGCGCCGCGGCCGGCGTCGATTTCCTGACCCGGACCGGGCTCGCCGAGATCGAGGCGCACGACCGGTCGGTCAACGCCCGCGTCACCCGCGCCCTCGCCGACGAACCCCGGGTCCGCCGGATGGGTCCGTCCGACCCGGCGGCCCGGCCGAGCATCTTCGCGTTCTCCCTCGATGGGATCGACCCGCACGACGCCGCGCTGTTCCTCGACGAGGGGCACGGGGTGATGGTCCGCTCCGGGCGACACTGCGTCCACTCGTGGTACGCCGAGCGGGGCCTCGACGGGAACGTCCGGGCCTCGTTCTACCTCTACACCGACGATTCGGACGCCGACCGCCTGGTCGCCGGGGTCCGCGAGCTCCTCGAGCGGATGCCGGGCGGGCCTACCGGTACATCGGCCCCGACGCCGGCGCGGGCCGGTCGGAGTGCCCCTTCTCCGAAGCGCGCCGCTGGATCGTCAGCAGCTGCTGCTCGATCCGCTCGGCCTCGTGGTACAGCGGGACGGCGTCGAGCGGCGTCCGCAGCAAGATCCGGTTAATCGCCTCGATCACCTTCGCGGCCGCGCGCGCGTCGGGGTACTCCGCCTGGGCCTCGGCGAGGAACGTGAGGACATCGAACCCGCGGCGTCGCCCCTCGTTGAGGAGGACCCCCGCGATCCCGGTGATGACACCCTCGACGAACGGGCTCATGTTGGGCTCGATGTACAGCTCCCGGGCCTTCTGGGTGCTCGCGACGCCGTAGATCTTCACGTCGGAGAGCTTCATCGGCTTGTGGGCGCCGGGGGGGCCGGCCGGCCGGTCCACGACGAGTCCCTCCGGCGAGACGAGCATCCCGCACCGCTGCTCCTGGACCCAGTCGAGGATCGTCGTCGCGAGCGGGTGGATGATCGCCGGGGCGGGGTGGAATTCGGAAACGAACGCGACGATCTTGTCCGCGACCCGGCCCTTCCGGTCCTGGGGCGGGTGCCCGGCGTAGATCCGGACCGGGTGCTGGGGGTTCCCGTTCCGGACGAGCGAGACCGTCGGGAACGCCGGCGATTCGACGATCCCGATCTGCTCCATCCCGAGGGTGTCGATCAGATAATTCGCGACGATCGAGCTGACGAGCCCCACCGAAGGGAACCCGTCGATGACGATCGCGCCCTCGACGTCGACCCGCTTGACCTCGTAGATCCGGACTTCGTCCGCCTGGAGCCGCATGGGGTCAGAGGGACCTCTCGGCGATCTGGCCGAGCTCCCGCCCGATCATGTCGACGATGTCCTTCGTCAGCGCGGTGCGGATCGCGGGCGGCATCGTCGCGAGTCCGAGCCGGGCGGTGCACGTCCCGATCCGGAGCAACGCGGCGTACTCGAGCGCCCGGGCCTCGAGCAGGGCCCGCACCGAGTCCTTGAGGTCCTGCGCGAGCTTCGGCTCGTCGCGAAGGGTTTTCTCCAGATGCCGGCGAATCTCTTCCTTGACGATGTCGCGGGCCGCCTCCTGGACGATCTCCTCGGGGCGGAGGAGGTCTCGGGTGCTCTTCAGAAGGATATCGATGGGCTCGCCCGCGCCGGGCCCGTCGCTCATCGAACCGCTCCGAGCCGGGGCCGGGCCATAAGGGTTGTTATCGACGAGGCGCGCCGACCGGCGGAAGGGGACGCGCGACGCATCAAAATCGTCCCGTGGCCGCACGAAGTCCTTATTCTCCCGACCGCCTCCGCCGCCCGGACGTGGGCCGGTAGATCAGTCCGGAAGATCGCTACCTTGGCAAGGTAGAGGCCGCGAGTTCAAAGGGGTCCGGCGGCGCCGGACCCGGAGACTCTCGCCCGGTCCATTTCCGCCGGCCGCGCCGGAACGGCCGGCTCCCACCGTCGAGCGGGTTCGGCCGGTGTCGAACCCCCCGGACGACATCCAACCGAACCGATTTATACGCCCGGCCAAAGTGCGGGGCGTGGAAACCGAGCTCGCGGAGAAGATCGCCGGGGAGGTCGTCCTCTCCGCGCATCCGGGCCGGACCCTCCGCAAGTGGCGGGAGGATTTCGGCATCTCCCAGCGCGACCTCGCCAAATCGCTCGCGACCGTCCCGTCGGTCGTGAGCGACTACGAGTCGGAGCGCCGGGCGAGCCCCGGGGCCGCCTTCATCCGGCGGTACGTCGGCGCCCTCCTCGAGGTCGACCGGCGGACCGGCGGCCGGATCGGACAGCGGCTCGGGCTGAAGGCCCACTCCGACGGGATCGTCGCGCTCCGGGAATTCGCCGTGGCCGTCCCCCTGAAGGCGCTCGTCGAGCGGCTCCAGGCCGAAGCGGCGAGCCGGGTCGACCTCCACCGGGACATCCACGGGTTCACGCTCCTCGACGCCCCGCGGGCGATCCTCTCGATCGACGCGAGCCGCTTCGTCGAGGTGTACGGGTGGACGACGCAACGCGCGCTCATCTTCTCGAACGTCCGGTACGGCCGCTCGCCGATGGTGGCGATCCGGGCCCACCCGCTCAAGCCGGCCGCGGTCGTCTTCGCCCACCCCGGCCGCGTCGACCCGCTCGCGATCCGGCTGAGCGAGATCGAGAATATCCCGCTCCTCGTCACGACCCTGGGGGCCACCGAGGTCCTCGAGCGCCTGGAAGAACTGTAAGGGGAATCGAATGAAGCAAGACGTCGGGATCGTCAGTTACGGAGCGTACGTACCGCGGTATCGGATCACGCCGGCCGAGATCGGCCGGGTCTGGGGCACCGATGGGGCCGCCATGGGCGCCAGCCTCGGCGTGCGGCGAAAGAGCGTGCCGGCCCCCGACGAAGACACGATCACGATCTCGACCGAGGCGCTGCGGACCGCCCTCATCCGGGGCGCGATCGACCCGCAGGAGATCGGCGCGCTCTACATCGGGAGCGAATCGCATCCGTACGCGGTGAAACCGTCCGCGACCGTCGTCGCCCAGGCGGTCGGCGCGACCCCGAACCTCACGGCCGCCGACTTCGAGTTCGCCTGCAAGGCCGGCACCGCGGCGATCCAGACGTGCCTCGGACTCGTCGGGGCGGAGATGATCCGCTACGGCGTCGCCATCGGTTCCGACACGAGCCAGGGCGCCCCCGGGGACGCCCTCGAGTACTCCGCGAGCGCGGGGGGCGCGGCGTTCGTCATCGGTCGCGAACACGTCCTCGCCCGGGTCCGCCACACCCTGTCGTACACGACCGACACCCCGGACTTCTGGCGGCGCGAGGGGCAGCGGTACCCGAGCCACGGCGGTCGATTCACCGGCGAACCCGCGTACTTCCGGCACGTGACCGAGTGCACCCGGCGGATCATGGACCGGGCCGGCACGACGGCGGCCTCGTACGCCCACGTCGTCTTCCACCAGCCGAACGGGAAGTTCCCCCAGCGGGTGGGGAAGCAGCTCGGCTTTTCCGAGGCCCAGATGCGCTACGGCCTCGTGACACCCTCGATCGGCAACACGTACTCCGGCGCGGCGCTGATCGGCCTCGCGAACGTCCTCGACGTCGCGAAACCCGGCGACCTCGTCCTCATGGTCGGCTATGGGAGCGGCGCCGGCTCCGACGCATTCGACTTCCAGGTGACCGACGAGCTCGCGACGTACGACCGGTCGTTCGGGACGCCCGTCCAGGAGTTCCTCGAGGGTGGCGTCGAGATCCCGTACTCGGTGTACGCGAAGTTCCGGGGGAAGATCCACATGGGCGGGGAGGCGTAGATGCGGGACGTGGCGATCCTCGGCGTCGGCCAGACGCGGTTCGGCGAACTCTGGGACCGGTCGTTCCGGGAGATCGGGATCGAAGCGGGGCTCCAGGCGCTCGTCGATGCGAAGCTGTCGTCGCAGGACCTCGGCGCGCTCTACCTCGGCAACATGGCGAGCGGCTCGCTGATCGACCAGGAGCACATCGCCCCGATGATCCTCGATTACGCGGGGCTCGCCGGGCACCACCTCGGCGGGATCCGGATCGAGGGCGGCGGCGCCTCGGGCGCGCTCGCGCTCCACGAGGGGTGGCTCGCCGTCGCGAGCGGCGCCCACGATTTCGTGGTCGTCGGCGGCGCGGAGAAGCTCACCGACGTCCCCGACGCCGAGGCGAACCGGGTCGTCACGGGGACGGCCGACCACGAGTGGGAAGGGGTGTTCGGCGCGACGCTCCCCGCGCTCTGGGCGATGGTCGCCCGCCGCCACATGCACGACTACGGCACGACCCGCGAGCAGCTCGCGCAGGTCGCCGTCAACGCCCACGAGAACGGGTCGAGGAACCCGAACGCCCACTACCGGAACAAGATCTCCCTCGAGGCGGTCCTCGGCGCGAGCCCGGTCGCCGAGCCGCTCGGGATGCTCGACTGCGCGCCGTTCTCCGACGGGGCGGCTGCCCTCGTCCTCGGCCCGCTCGAGCGGGCCCGGAAGTTCACCGACACGCCGATCCGGCTCGCCGCGAGCCAGGTCGCCTGCGACACGATGGCGCTCCACCACCGCCGCGACCTCACCACCCTCGATTCGACGGTCGTCGCGGCGAAGCGGGCGTTCGACCAGGCCCGGCGGACCCCGGCCGACGTCCGCGTCGCCGAGATCCACGACGGGTACACGATCAGCGCCCTCGTGGCGCTCGAGGACCTCGGCTTCGTCGACAAGGGGGCCGCGGGCCCGGCGTTCGTCTCCGGCGCGTTCGGCCCCGGCGGCAAGGTCACGGTCAACACCTCCGGCGGCCTCAAGTCCCAGGGCCGGCCGTTCGGCGCGGTCGGCGTCGCGCAGGTCGTCGAGATCGTTCGCCAGTTGCGCGGGGAAGCCGGCGACCGGCAAGTCGCCGGCGCGAGCCTCGGCCTCGCCCACGACGTGGGCGGGACGGGGGCGACGAGCGTGGTCCATCTGATGGAGCGGGTGAACTGAGGAGGGCCACGATGTCGATCGCACGATTCTGGAGAGAGACCCCCCGACGGTACAACCTTGGCGGATGCCGGTGCCCCACGTGCCAGACCGTCTACTTCCCGCCCCGGTCGGTCTGCCCGGTGTGCGTGAACCACCGGCGCTCGATCGGCCGGATGGAGCCGTTCCAGCTCTCGGGCGAGGGCGAGGTCGTCACGTTCACCCTCGTCCACGAAGCGGCCGAAGGGTTCGAGATGCAGGTGCCGTACGTGATGGCGATCGTCCGGGCCAAGGAGGGTCCGCAGCTCACGGCGGCGGTCGTCGACATCGACCCCGCCGACGTGAAGATCGGGCTCAAGGTCCGCGCGACGTTCCGTAAACTGCGCGAGGAGGGCCGGGCCGGGGTCATCCACTACGGGTACAAGTTCGCCCCGATGGACGCGACCCACCATCCGCCCGACCGGCCGGCCGGTGGGACCCGCCTCCCCGCGACGACCGCCACGACCACGACGGTCGGGTCGGAAGCCCGCGCGTGAACGACTCGGACGCCGGGTCGGGCCCCCCACGGTCGACCGCCGACGACGAGTACATCGAGGGGTACGCGAAGGGGTACGGCGACGGCCTCCGCGAGGCGCTGCGCGAACTTCGCGCCCACGCCGGCCGCGGCGCGTCGCCGCAAGAGCTCCGGATGCTCATCGAGAGCCGACTCGCCCGGATCCCGGACGACGTCGCGATCCGTCGGAAGGGGCTGCTCACGCCGCCCCGTCGGGCCCCGTGGCAGAGCCTGCTGCGACCCCCGTCCGCCCCCGCATGGTCCCCGCCCCGGACCGGCCTCCCCGTCGTGCCGGTCGAGCCGGGCCGCAGCTACCTGGTCCGTGAGGACCGACCCGAACGGGCCGTCGAGCTCCTCCGGAGCTCCGCCCCGCGGTTCCGCCGGGTCGTCCTCGTGAGCCAGCGGCCCCCCGACCTTCCCGGGATCCCCGCCGACCGGGTCGAGGCGATCGTCCCGGCCGGCGCCCGGGCCGACGCCGGGACCCCCGGGAGCCTCGACCCGAGCGCGTTCTCGGGCCGGATCCGCGCGGCGGTCGACGAGGGTTCGGCGCTCGTCTACCTCGACGCCATCGAGTTCCTGACGACCGAGTACCAACCGGACATGATGCTCCGGGTCGTGGGGTGGATCGTCGAGAACGGCGTGGGGAACGGGTCGGCCGTGATCGCCTCGCTCGCCCCCCGCGCCCTCGACCCCCGCGACGTCTCCAAGCTCGAGCGCGCGTTCCACCAGTTCTCGTAGGGGGGACGACCATCGAGATCGCGTTCTTCACCGAAAGCTACCTCCCGACCCGGGACGGGGTCGCCCACGAGGTGAGCGCCCTCGCGGTCGCGCTGACGCGGCTCGGCCACGGGGTCCGGGTGTACGCCCCGAACCCGGTCGCCGGCGAGTCGCCCCGGCGCGAGATCGTGGACGGCGTTCCGGTCCTCCGGGTCCGGTCGCTCCCCGTTCCCCTGTACTCGGGGTACCGCTGGCCGCTCTGGCCGTTTCCCGCGCTCCGCTCCGAGCGGATCCGCGAGACGGTCGACGTCCTCCATCTGCACACCCCCGGGATGCTCGGCAGCGCGGCGTTCCTGTCGGCGCGCCGGTGGGACAAGCCGCTCGTCGGCACGTTCCACACGAACGTCTGGGAGATGCGCCACTCGTTCCCGGCGACGATCCCGGTCCGGTTGTTCTTCCGCGCCGCGTGGTGGTACACCCTCGGGACGTACACCCGCTGCGACGTCGTCACCACCCCGACCGCCCCGGCCCGGGACGCGCTCGTCCGGGGTTCGCGCAAGCCGTTCGTGCGGCCGATCGAGGTCGTCGGGAACGGGATCGAGGTCGACCGGTTCCGGCCGGGGGTCGTCACGCCGGATTGGAGGGCCCGGTGCGGGCTCCCCGACGGCCCGCTGCTGACGTACCTCGGCCGGTTGACGCAGGACAAGGGGGTCCACCGGTTCCTCGACGCGGTGGCCGGGCTCGCCGGGCGCCGCGACCTGGCCGCGATCGTGGGCGGGGTCGGGCCCGAGGAGGCCGCCGTCCGCGCCCGGATCGCGACCGAGCCGGCGCTCTTCGGACGGGTCCGCTACGTCGGTCCCGTCGCCGAGGAGGAGAAGGCGGCGCTCCTCTCCCAGACCGACCTGTTCGTCCTCCCCTCGACGTCCGACACGGGCTCGGTGGCGTTGCTCGAGGCGATGGCGTGCGAGGCGACGTGCGTCGCCTCCGACGTCGGCGGGCCGAGCGAGATCGTCCAGGACGGGGCGACCGGCCGGCTCGTCCCGGTCCGGGCGGGGGGCGCGCTCGCCCGCGCGCTCGGCGTCCTCCTCGACGACGACGCCGAACGGCGACGGCTCGCCGCGGCGGCGCGCGCGTGGGTCGTCCGCTCGGCGTCGATCGAAGGGACCGCCCGCCGCTTTATCTCCCTCTACGAGCTACTTCTTGCCGAGAGGCGCCACGGTGCCACCGTCGACGCTCACTGACCTCGAAACGTTCGCCCGGGGAGCCGTCGGGCCCCGCCTCGACGTGGCGGCGCTCACGGCGGCGTACCACGAGTACCTCCCGCAACGGGGCGAACCGCTCGCCAGCTTCCGGTTCGGACGTCCGGGGGAGGGCGGGACGCTCTTCGGGGCGATCGCCGACCGGTCGTTCGACTTCGGCACCGCCGAACTCGCCCTCGTCGACCCGCCGAAGCCGGGGCCGGCGTGGGAGTTCCTGCGGCCGTTCTCCCGGATCGTCTTCTCGCCCGACGGCTCGGCCGAGGTGTTCGGCCCGGACGGGGGACCGCCGACCCGGGCGATCGCACGGGTCCTCCTGCGGGACGGGTACGTCGCGCCGACGGAGGGGTCCAGCCCCCGGGCGCTCCGCGCCGCGACCCGGGCGCTCGCCACCCCCGTCCAGGCCGTCGAGTACGTCCGCCAGACCGGCGTCGTCCCGTTCTCCGTCGCCATCCTGCTGTACTTTTCGGAGGAGCGGATCCGGCTCGAGCTCGACGTCCTCGAGGACCGGCTCCTGCGGGACGTCCGGACCGGGCGGTTCCCGGCGGCCCGGCGGGTGCGTCGGCCCCCCCGGGTCGCGTACGGCGTCGACTCGTTCGTCGCCCGCGGCACCCTCCCCGTCGTCTCGTGCCGGGTCCTCGAGGTCCTGTCCGAGACCCACGGGACGTCGGCCGTCGAGCTCGCCCCGGTGTTCCGCGGCGCGCGCGAACTCGTGCAGACGACCCTCCAGGGGCTCGCGGCCCGGCGGCTCGCGACGTTCGACCGTCGGACCGGACTCTTCCGCCCGCGGTTCGAGACGTTCGTCCCCGGCGGCGCGACCCCCGACCTCGGCGAGCCGGCGCCGGTCCCCCACCCGCAGCTGCGCACGAACGTCCTCGAGCTGATCGCCGCCGCCGACTCGCGGGCGACGTGCCCGCTCTGCGGCGACTCGCTCCCCCCGGGGCACCGGGGTCTCCTCTGCGCCCGCTGCCAGGCCGAGGTCGGCGACGACTCGGCCCCGACGTAGGGCGTGCCGGGCGCCGACCGGGGGGACTCCCCTCCGGAGCTCGAGCGGGCCTGTCGGGAGTTCCCGCGCCGGCGTTGGTTCGCCGTCGCCTTTGAACCCGAGTGTGCTGGCTTAGAAGGCCAGTACTTCGTCCTGGCTAAGCTACAGGCCCGACGGTTCCATCCCGTCCCGGGGATTAATTCTTTGGCGCCGCCGGGAACGCGCGGGCCCGGCGCGTCCGGCCGACGGGCCGGGCGCGAGGCCCCGGGCGGACCGACCGCGCCGGGCGGTCGGGATCGCGGACCCCGGCCGCTCCCCGGGCGAGGAGACGGGCGAGGCGGAGCGGCTCGGCCCGGAGTCCTTCGAGCGTCGCCCGCCGAACGAGCTGCGACGCCTCCGCGCGCGTCGCGCCGGCCACCGCCGCGAACACCGTCCCGCCCGGGAGCCGGACCGGAAAGAGCGGGCGGCTCCGGAGGAGCCGACGGCGTCGCCCCCGGTCCCCGGGAAAGTAGGTCCGGAGCGCCGAGTCGATCGCCGCGAAGTCCGGGCGGCGCGGCGTGACCGCGACGACCGGGCGGGCGACCGATCGCGAAAGCGCCGCAAGGTCGACGACGTTGAATCCCCCGACGGTCGCGCCATCGAGGAGGACCGCCCGGAGTCCGTCGAGGTGCGGGGATCGGAGGAGCGCCGCCGCAATTCGCCGGGTCGCGTCGGACCCGTCGACCGAGACGTCGGTGAACGCGACCCCGTCGACCCGCTGGGGAAGCGAGCAGACCACGAGGGCCACGAGCGCCCGGTCGGCGCCCCGGTGGAACGGTCCGTCGTCGACGCCGACGACCCGCACGTGCTCCTTCGCGAGGGCCCGGCCCAAGGATATAGGCGACCGCCGGGTCCGGGACGTACCGTGAGCGGGCCGCTCGTGACGATCCGGTGCGTCCGGTGCGGGCGGTTCCTCGTCGCCCCGGCCCCGCCCGGGGCGGAGCCGGCGTGGTTCGCGTGCCCGCATTGCGCCCAGCCGCTGCCGGTGGTCGCGCCCCGCGACCCGCCGCCGCTGTTCTCGTGGGAGGTCTATCCCCATCTATATCCTCCGGCGCAAGCCCCGAAGGTCCCGGGTCCGGCGGTCGGCCGGCTCCTCGTCGCGCTCCTCGTGACCGCGGCGCTCGTGCTCGTCGGGCTCGCGGGTGGCCTGAGCTGGGCCGGGGTCTCCTCGCTCTCCCCGGGGCAGTTCACGATCGAGGGCGTCGTGCTCCTCTCGACCGGGGGAACGTCGGAGCCGGGGGTCGGCGCCGTCGTGAACCTCACCAGCGAGACGGGGGAGACTCGCACGGTCGCCACCGGACCGGGCGGTTCGTTCGTCATCTCCCAGGTACCGGCCGGCGGGGTGGTGCTCAACATCAGCGCGGTCGGCTACGGGCCGCTTCTGCTCCAGTTGTTTGCCTCGTCCGTCTACGCGACCGCGGGCGTCGGCCGGTCGGTCGACGTCACCCTCTCCCCCGGGTCCACCGGGAACGTGACGTACGAGTCGGAGAGCCCGTTCGGCGACCTCGACGGGTTCCTCACGAGCATCGGATCGTCCGCGGTCCTCCTCGGGTTCGGGGCGGTCGTGACGGCGGTGGGCGCGGTGGCCGCGTACCGGGGTCGACGGCTCCCGTACGCGGTCGCCGGCGCCGGGGCCGCGATCGCGGGTTCGCTCGCGCCGGGGCTCCTCGGCCTCGAGACGGCGTTCCCGATCGTCACGTGGTTCGCGGGGCTCGCGATCACGACGGGCGCGGTCGCGCTGGGGATCGCCACCGTCCGGCTCGCGACGCTCGGCACGCCGCCGGATTCGGGCGAGCCGAACTAACCGGCCCGGCCGCGAGGCGCCGGCTACGAGTGGGTCCGCCGACTGGCGACGGGGTCGCCGGCCGACGGGACGATCGGGCGCCGGGTCCGGAACCCGCCGTCGAGCCGGTGGAAGTAGCCGACGTCGGGCTCGCCCCGGCGCCAGCAGAGGAAGACGACCTCCTGGTCGAGCACGGCGTAGAAGTCGACGAGCCCGGAGTCGAGGTCCTTCACCTCGATCCCCTCCGCCTGCAACCCCTCGACCTCGTGGTCGAGCTGGCGCCGAAGCGTGGTGGCCTCCTGGTCGAGCCGGTCGAGGAGCCCTCGGTCCGGGTGGTCGGACGCCTGGAGCTCGGGGCCCCAGAACGTGGAGAGTCGGTCGCGCTCCTCGCCGATCGCGCGGAGCCGCGCGACCCACGCCCGGATCCTCGGGAGGAGCTCGCGGAGTCCCTCGAGGCGGAGGTTCGCCTCCGGCACGGTCCAGAACCGGGCCGGCTCCGGGAGCTTCACGGCGTCGGTGGAGTCTCCCATGCCCGGACCAATCAATCGATGCCCGGGATTCTATTTACGGGTTCGCGAACGGGAATGTTACCGCCGTCGGTCCGCTCCACCGCCCATCCCCGCTCGCCGAAGTGGGCGACGACCTCGGCGCCGTGCTCCGCGTCGCGGACCTCGAGCTCGAGCGAGACGGTCACGTCCCGGGGACCGCGGGTCGCCGAATCCCGGTCGTGGACGATGTGGCGGACGTTCGCGTTCGTCTCGGCCGCGACCTGGAGGAACTCCGCGAGGCGGCCGGGCGCGTCCGGGAGCGTCGCCGAGATCCGGAGGAGCCTCCCCTCCGCGGCGAGGCCCGCGAAGAGGACCCGGTCGATCGTGAACGGGTCGAGGTTCCCCCCGCTGACCACGAGGACCGTCGGCCCGCCGTCGGCGAGCGACGGGTCGGTCAGGAGCGCCGCGAGCGGGGTCGCCCCCGCTCCCTCGGCGAGGACCTTCGCCTGCTCGAGAAGGAGGAACGACGCCCGCGCGATCGTCCGGTCGTCGACGACGACGGCCCGGGCCCGGTAGGCGAGGAGGATCTGGAGGGGAAGGTCCCCGACGTGGCGCGTCGCGAGGCCGTCGGCGAACGTCGTCGGTCGGCCGCCGAGAACGACCCGCTTCTGCGCCAGCGACGCGCGGAGGGTGTCGGACCCCGCCGGTTGCACGCAGACGATCTCGACCTCGGGCCGGAGCGAGCACGCCGCGACCGCGATCCCCGCGGCGAGGCCCCCGCCGCCGACGCCCACCACGATGCGGCGGACGTCGGGCAGCGCTTCCACGATCTCGAGGCCCACCGTCCCCTGCCCGGCGATGACCGCGGCGTCGTCGAACGGGGCGATGTACGTGAGCCCGTCCGCCTGCGCCCGTCGGAGCGCCTCCTCGTTCGCCTCCTCGAAATCGGCCCCGTGGAGGACGACCTTCGCCCCGAGCTCCCGGCTCGACCGGACCTTCAGGGGCGACGCGGAGCGGGCCATGACGACGGTCGCCGGGATCCCCCGGGCCCGGGCCGCCCACGCGACCCCTTGCGCGTGATTTCCCGCCGAGGCGGCGATCACCCCCCGTTTCGCCTGCTCCGGAGAAAGCTGGGCGATCCGGTTCGTCGCGCCGCGCAACTTGAACGCGCCGGTCCGCTGGAGGTTCTCGAGCTTGAGGTAGAGCCCGGTCGACGGAAGTCCGGGGAAGGGGGGGGCGTCGAGGAGCGGCGTCGTCCGGACGCTGCCGCGGATCGCGACCGCCGCTCTTCGGACGTCGTCGAGGGTCACCGGCAGCGGGCCCGTGGCGCCCGCGGGCGAGGCCGCACCCCCCATCGCGAGTCCCCACAGGACCCCCGGGGATAACGGTTCGGGGGGGGAACATTTGGGACCCGTCCCTCTACGCGCGCGTTCGGGAACCGGTCGCGGCTCGCGCGCCGCTTCCGTCGAAAAATCGAGTTTCCGACGGGGCTCCGACGAGCCCGCCGCGCTCCGTTATATAGGGCACGTTTCTCCCCCGTCCCCACCGAGGCAGAGCCTCTCATCGACCGATGGCACGACGTCACCGACCCCGTCGGGGGTCCCTAGGGTTTTCGCCGCGCGTCCGGGCCGCCCGGCCCGTCCCCCGGATCCGTTCGTGGCCCGCCGGGCCGAAGACCCCCGCGCTCGAGGGGTTCGCCGGCTTCAAGGTCGGAATGACGCACGCCTTCATGGTCGACTACCGGAAGCGCTCGACGACCGCCGGCCAAGAGGTCTCGGTCCCCGTCACCGTCGTCGAGGTTCCTCCCATTCGGATCGTCGGAGCCCGCCTCTACCGGCGGGACCCGTACGGGATGCGCGTGATCAGCGAGCTCTGGGGAGACTCCCCATCGGAAACGCTCGAGCGCGCCATGACCCCCCACCCCGCCTCCTCGTCGGAGCAGCGGGAGAGTTTCTCGAAGACGCTGGGCGACGAGGTCCGGCTCCTGGTCCACACGCAGCCCGACCTGATCACGGGCGTCCCCTCGAAGACCCCGGCGATCTTCGAGGTCCGCGTCTCCGGCGACAAGTTCGAGGAGCGCCGAGCGTTCGCGGTCACCCAGGTCGGGAAGGAACTGACCGTCGACCAGCTCGCCAAGGAAGGGGAGTTCCTCGACGTCCTCGGCGTGACCAAGGGCAAGGGGTTCCAGGGCCACACCAAGCGGTGGGGCGTCAAGCTCCAGCCCCGGAAGAACTCGAAGCACCGCCGGATGATCGGAACCCTCGGTCCCCACAACCCGAGCTTCGTCACGTACCGGATCCCCCAGGCGGGCCAGATGGGGTACCACCGCCGTACGGTCTACAACCTGCGCGTCCTTCGCGTCGTGAAGGACCCCCGGGCCGAGCCGGTGTCGCCGTCCGGCGGATTCCCGCACTACGGGGAGGTCCGGTCCGGCTGCGTCGTCCTCCATGGGTCGCTTCCCGGCCCGGCGAAGCGGCTCCTCCGGTTCCGCCTGCCGATGCGCAGCCACGTGGCCGCGGTCGAGAAGGTCGACATCCGGTACTTCAGCACCGCCTCGAAGCAGGGCGCATGAGCGCCGACGACGCCGTGGCGTCCGGGGCTGCGAAGGAATCGGCGGCCCCCGAGGGCCACGCGGTCCAACATCGGGTCCACGTCCTCTCGCTCCAGGGAAAAGCCGGCGAACTCGTTCCGCTCCCCCTCGCCTTCTCCTCGCCCGTCCGCCGCGACCTCATCCGCCGGGCGGTCGTCGCCGCCCGCTCGCATCGGATCCAGCCGCACGGGACGAAGCCGACCGCGGGCCGACGCCACTCGGTCGAGTGGTCCGGGAAGGGCCGCGGCGTCGCGCGTACCCCGAGGCTGATGGGAGGGATGACGGGGGCTCAGGCCCCGAACACCGTCGGCGGGGGCCAAGCCCACCCCCCGCGGGTCGACACGATCTGGGCGAAGAAGATCAACAAGAGCGAGCGCCGGGCGGCGTTCGCCGCCGCCCTCGCGGCGACGCGGGAGCCGACGCTCGCGAAGGGTCGCGGTCATACGTTCCCCGAAGGACTCCACCTTCCCGTCGTCCTCGAGAACTCGATGGAAGCGATCGACTCGACCGCCGCGGCGCGGACGATGCTCGCCAAGCTGAAGCTCTGGGCCGACGTCGACCGCGCGCAGGCGGGGGTCCACGTCCGGGCCGGCCGCGGCAAGCGCCGGGGTCGGTTCCGCCGGGGCCCGAAGAGCCTCCTCATCGTCGTCAGCGCGCCCACGAAGGCCCGCGGCTTCCGCAACCTCTCCGGCGTCGACGTCGTCGATGTCGGGCGGCTCGGCCCCGAAGACCTCGCGCCGGGCGGCGACCCGGGCCGCCTCACGCTCTACTCGGCCGCCGCCATCGAGCGGCTCCAGACCCGGCTCGAGGGAGCGAAGTAATGCCGCCGAACCTCCGCCACCGGATCCTCCTCCACGCCTACGTGACGGAGAAGTCGATGGACGAGATGGAGCGGATGAACAAGCTCGAGTTCATGGTCGACCGGCGCGCGAACCGCGCCGAGATCCGCCGGGCCGTCGAGGAGCTCTACAACTGCAAGGTCGCGAAGGTCAACGTCAAGATCGTCCAATCCGGGAAGATCGCGACGGTGAAGTTCGCCCCGCCGTACTCGGCGGAAGACATCGGCGGTCGCGCCGGGGTGTTCTGATGGGGAAGCGGATCATCTCCCGTCGCCGCGGTGCCGGGACCGGTCCGTACCGATCCCCGAGCCACCGCCACCACGGCGCGGTGTACCACCCGTCCCCGTCGATCACCGGCGAAGCGAAGGTCGAGGACGTCCGGCAGGCGCCGGGCCGGTCCGCGCCGGTCGCGATCGTCCGTACGCCGTCCGGCGTCCGGCTCCGCCTCCTCGCCCCCGCGGGGCTCGCCACCGGCGACTCGATCTCCCTGCACACGGGACCGCTCAATCGCGGCTCGATCCTCTCCCTCGCCACGATCCCCGATGGGACGCTGGTCTCCAACCTCGAGGTCAATCCGTTCGACGGGGGCCGCCTCGTGCGGGCCGCCGGGACGAGCGCGCTCGTCGTCGCCCACACCGCCCGCGAGGTCACGATCCAGCTGCCCTCGGGCCGGTTCAAGACGTTCCTCCCCACGTGCCGCGCCCAGGTCGGCACCGTCGGCGGGGGCGGTCGCCTCGAGCGGCCGATCATCAAGGCCGGCAAGAAGGTCAACGCCTACCGGACGCTCTCGAAGCCCGCGTTCAAGGTCCGCGGGGTCGCGATGAACCCCGTCAACCACCCCCACGGTGGGGGCGCCCACCAGCACGTCGGCCGCCCGAGCACCGTCAGCTCGGGGACGTGGCCCGGCGCGAAGGTCGGCCGGTTCTCCCGCTCGCAGCGGCGCAAGCGGATCGGGAAGGGAGGTCGGTAGGCGATGCCGAAAGGTCGGAAGGCGAAGAAGGTCGAGGTCCGCCGGAAGAAGGAGTTCACGCTCCGCGGCCGGACGTTGCCCGAGCTCCAGGAACTCCCCCTCAGCGAGCTCGCGAAGCTCCTCGGTGCCCGCGCGAGGCGGTCGATCCGCCGCGGGTTCAACTCCGAGACGACGATCTTCTTCGAGAAGATGCGTTCCTCGCCGAAGGACTCGGTCCTCTGGACGCACACGCGCGACGCCCTCGTCCTCCCCGACCACGTCGGCCGAAGGGTCGCCGTGCACACCGGGAAGGAGTTCAAGGAAGTCGAGGTCCGCCCCGAGATGATCGGTCACTACTACGGCGAGTTCGCCCTCACCCGCCGGTTCGAGAAGCACTCCGGACCGGGCGTCGGCGCGACGCGCTCGTCGAAGTTCATGCCGTTGAAGTAGAGGGACGGACGTGCGCGGATACACCTACCAGACCGAGGGGACCGACGAGGTCGCCCGGGCCCGCGCCATCGAGGCGCCGATGTCCCCGAAGAAGACGTACGAGGTCCTGAACGCGATCCGGGGCCTCCCGCTCGAGAAGGCGAAGGCGCTCCTCGAGGACGTCATCGAGGAGCGGCGCGCGATCCCGTTCCGACGGTACAACCAGGAGACCGCCCACAAGACCGGCGTCGGTCCCGGGCGGTACCCGAAGAAGGTCGCGAAGACGGTCCTCCAGGTTCTGACGAACGCGGAGGCGAACGCCGAGTACGAGGGGATCGACACCGACGCCCTCGTCGTCCGGGTCGCCGCGTGCGCCCGGGGCCGGATCAAGAAGGCGAACATGCCCCGCGCCCACGGCCGCGCGACGGCGTGGAACGAGCAGACGACGAACGTCGAGATCGTCCTCGCCGAGCGGGGAGGCTAGTCGATGGCGAGCGAGCGGAAGGTGATCCAGGAGGCGACCCGGCGGGTGCTCCTGAAGGACTTCCTCGTCGGCGAGAGCGCCCGCGCGGGGTTCGGCGGCCTCGACATCCAGCGGACCCCGATGGGGACACGCGTCACGCTGATCTGCGAGCGGCCCGGCATCCTGATCGGGCGCCGCGGCGAGCTGATCAAGCAGCTCACGCAGGACATCAAGAACCGATTCGACCTCGACAACCCGCAGATCGAGGTCCAGGAGGAGCGGCAACCGTCGCTCAACGCGCAGCTCATGGCCGAGAAGCTCGCGAGCACCCTCGAGCGGGGCTGGCACTTCCGGCGCGCCGGCCACTCGACGGTCCGGCGGATCATGGAGTCGGGCGCCCGCGGCTGCCAGGTGATCCTCTCCGGCAAGCTCACCGGGGAGCGGCACCGGACCGAACGGTTCAAGGCCGGGACGATCAAGTACTGTGGCGAGGCCGTCCTGCTCTGGATGGACAAGGGATTCTACCAGGCCCGCCTCAAGCCGGGGGTCATCGGCGTCACCGTCTGGATCATGAAGCCGACGGCGAAGCTCCCCGACGAGATCCACGTCAAGGGCGTCGTCGCGCCCGTCGTGGCGCCGCCGCCGGAGATGCTCCCGCCGCTCGAGCCGGCCGGGGCCGCCCTCGTGCCCGACCCGCTCGCGCTGCCGGGAGGAGCGACGCTCCCGTGACGCTGCTGCGGATGAAGGAGCTCCGCGCCCTCGAGGAGGAGGAGCTCTACCGGAAGATCGGCGAGATCGAGAACGACCTGTTGCGGGAACGCGGGATCGCGGCGATGGGTGGCGCCCCGCCGAGCCCCGGCCGGATGCGCGCGCTGCGGACGAACGTCGCGCGGGCGCTCACCGTGCTCGGCGAGCGGGAGCGCGCGGCGCGCGCCAAATCCGCCGCCCGGTAAGAGGACCCGTGCACGCGACCGACGACCGTTCCATCGACGCCCTCGCCGGGGAGATCCTCGGCGCCCCCGTCGCGCTCTCGCATCCGGGGATCGCGGAGCCGGTCCGCGGGACCCTGGTCGATGAAACGCTCGGGCTGTTCGTGGTCCGGCTCGCGAGCGGCCGGGTCGTCCGCGTGGGGAAGTCCGGCGCCGTCGGCACGATCTCCCTCGGCGGACGTGAGATACCGTTATCTGGCGACCAACTTCGCGTGCGTCCCGAGGACCGCACGAAGCGCCTTTCGCTGCGCGGTTCCCGCGGAGGAACTCGATGAGCCCGGCCCGTGCGGCCCCGAAAAAGAAGGCGGCGCCGCGCGCCCGCGACATCGGGCTCGACGTCCGGGGCCCCAAGGAGGCGTGCGACGACCGGCACTGTCCGTTCCACGGGCGGCTTCCCGTCCGGGGCCAGGTCCTCGAAGGGACCGTCGTGTCCCTCTCCATGGAAAAGACCGCCGTCGTCGAGCGCACGTTGCTTCACTTTGTTCACAAGTACGAGCGGTACGAGAAGCGCCGCCGTCGGTACCTCGCGCACAACCCGCCGTGCCTGAAGGTCCCGCTCGGCCACCAGGTCCGGATCGCCGAGACCCGTCCGCTCTCCAAGCTCGTGTCGTTCTGCATCGTCGAGGACCTCGGCGAGGCGGCCCTGCGGGTCCGCGGCGAGGAACGGGCCCCGGTCCCCGCGCCCGCCGCCCCGGCGGCCGAGGAGTCGGCATGAAGGGGCTCGCCGGTCGTCGCGGCCGCGGCCTCCCGAAGGGCGCCCGGCTCGACTGCGTCGACAACACCGGCGCGAAGGTCGTCGAGATCATCGCGGTCCGCAACTGGCACGGGACCCACCGACGGTACCCTCGCGCGGGGATCGCCGACCTCGTGATCGTCTCCGTCAAGAAGGGGACCCCCGAGATGCGGCGCCAGGTCCTCCACGCGGTGATCGTCCGGTCCCGGTACCCGATGCGCCGCGCCGACGGCACCCGGCTCCAGTTCGAGGACAACGCCGCCGTGATCACGACCGAGACCGGCGAGCTCAAGGGGAGCCAGATCAAGGGGCCCGTCGCGAAGGAGGCGGCGGAGCGATGGCCGCGGGTCGCGGCCGCTTCGTCGATCATCATCTGAGGATCCCATGAGCACGCGTTCGATCCAACCCCGGCGCCAGCGGAAGGCGGTGTTCACCGCCGACCACCAGGAGCGCCGCCGCCGGATGGCGGTCCCCCTCTCCCGCGAACTCCGCACGCGGTACGGCCGCCGGTCGCTCCCCGTCCGCAAGGGCGACACCGTCCGGGTCCTCGCCGGGAGCTACAGCACTGTCGGCGAGGAGCGCCGCGTCGCGAAGGTCGACCGGGAGCACTATCGGTTGACCCTTGACAACGTCACGACGAAGACCGCCGACGCGAAGCTGAAACCGCTCCCGATCCGCCCGAGCCACCTCGTCCTCACGAAGCTCAACCTCTCCGACCCGTGGCGCCGCCGGGTCCTCAAGGTCCCGGACGCCGAGGTCGAGACCGAAGGCCCCGGAGGGTCGAACGAGACCCCGACCGGCCCGTCGTCGACCCCCGAGGCGAAGCCATGACGTTCCGGCTGAAGCGGGGCGCCGCCCCCCGCGCGTGGACGATCCCCCGGAAGGGGACGAAGTGGGTGAAGCGACCGGCCCCCGGTCCCCACTCGCAGGACGCCGCGATCCCGATCCTCCTCGTCCTCCGCGATGTCCGCAAGCTCGTCACCTCGGCCCGCGAGGCCCGGATCCTCCTCCGCCAGGGGAGCGTCCGCGTCGACGGCCGGGTCGTGAAGGACCTCGCCTGGGGGGTCGGACTCTTCGACACGATCTCGCTGGACAAGCCGCTCGACGAGCACTTCCGCGTCCTCCGCGACCGGTCCGGCCGGCTCGTCCTCGTCCCGATCCCCGCCAAGGAGGCGACGACGAAGATCGGCCGGGTCCGGTTCAAGCACGCCGTGCCGGGCGGGAAGGTCGAGGTCACCCTCCACGACGGGCGGAACCTCCTCGTCGCCCCCACGAGCCCGTGGCGGGTCGGCGACTCGGTCCAGCTCGAACTTCCCCAGCAGAAGGTCGTCTCCCACCACGCCCTCGCCCCCGGCAAGCTCGCCTACGTCGCGGGCGGCTCCCACGTCGGCCAGCTCGGCCGCGTCGAACGGGTCGAAGTCCGCAACTCTTCCCAGCCTAACCTCGTCCACTTCAAGGAGGGGTTCTCGACGATCAAGGAGTACGTCTACGTCGTCGGCGACCAGGCGCCGCTCGTCACGATGCCGGAGGCGCTCGCCCAATGAGCGCCCCGTCGGCCACCGCCGCGACCCCTCCCGCCCCGACTCCCGCCGGGAACCGCTGGCACGCGCTGCGCGTGATCAAGGTCGTCGTCAACGCCGGCGTCGGGGAGTCCGGGGACCCGCGCACCAAGGCGGAGAAGGTCCTCCAGATGATCACCCACCAGAAGCCGGTCGCGACCCGGTCGAAGGCGACCAACCGGGATTTCGGGATCCGGATGGGCCAGGAGATCGGGGCGAAAGTCACCCTCCGGGGGGTCGCCGCCCGCGAGTTCCTCGACCGGGCGTTCGAGGCCCGCGACCGCCAGTTCGACCCGGAGTCGATCGACCGGGCCGGGAACTTCTCGTTCGGGATGTCCGACTACACCGACTTCGCCGGCATGAAGTACGACCCGCAGATCGGGATCCACGGCCTCGACATCTGCGTCGAGATGGGCCGGGCCGGGTACCGGATCCGCGAGCGCGCGACCCGGGCCCGTCGGCTCCCGAAGTCGGCCCGACCGACGCAGGACGAGACCCGCGCGTTCCTCGCCGAACAGTTCCGCCTGACGTTCCTGGAGTGAACCGCGCGATGAAGCCGAAGAAGCTGTTCGGGCGGAAGGTCGGATGCCTGCGGTGCGACCGCAAGCGGGCGATCGTCCGGCGCTACGGCCTCCACCTGTGCCGCCAGTGCTTCCGCGAGGTCGCCATGGACCTCGGCTTCCGGAAGTACCAGTAGGTCCAACGATGCAGCACGATCTCCTCAACGACGCGCTCGTGGCGCTCCGCCACGCCGACCGGCAAGGGAAGGCGCAAGCGACGCTCGCCCCGACGTCCCGCCTCATCGGCGAGGTCCTCCGGATCTTCCGCGAGCACAAGTACATCGCGGAGTTCACGTTCGTCGCGAACGGCCGCGGCGGCCAGTACGACGTCACCCTGTCCCGGCGGATCAACTCGTGCGGGGTCGTCAAGCCCCGGCTCGCCGTCCGGAGCCGCGACCTCGAGTCGTACGAATCCCGGTTCCTCCCCGCCCAGGACTTCGGGCTCCTCGTCCTCTCGACCAACCAGGGCGTGATGGACCAGCAGAAGGCCCGCGAACTGCAGATCGGGGGGAAGCTCGTCGCCTATGTCTACTGACGAGAGCCTCCGCGACTCGGTCACCGTCCCGATCCCGAAGGGGGTCACGGTGACGGTGGGCCGGCGGACGATCACGGCGAAGGGGCCGCTCGGCACGGTCACCCGTCCGTTCCCGAACGACGTCCTCACCTACGCGCTCGCGAGCGGCGAGGCGAGCCTCACGCTCCAGATCCCCCCGAACCGCCGGCAGGCGCAGGCGCTCCTCCACTCGTGGGAGCGGCACCTGGGGAACCTCGCGACCGGCGTCACGAAGGGGTTCGAGGCGAAGATGAAGGTCGTCGCCGCGCACTTCCCGATGAAGGTCCAGGCGAAGGACGGGGAGCTCGTGATCGAGAACTTCCTCGGCGAGAAGTACCCCCGGACCGCGAAGCTCCTCCCGGGCGTCACGGCGAAGGTCGACGGCGACTTCGTGATCCTGAGCGGCCACGACGTCGAGATCGTCGGCCAGTCGGCCGCCAATATCGAGCGGACGACGCGGATCCGCGACTACGACCCGCGCGTCTTCCAGGACGGGATCTACCTCGTCGAGCACGCCCACCCGAAGGAGGCGTGAGATGGCCGACTCCGACGCGCCCGCGAAGCCGAAGGACGTCCCGGTCGCGGACGAGCCGAAGGAGGAGACGACCGCTCCGACGCGGAAGAAGTCCGACGCCCGCTCGAAGTCGGCGAAGCCCGCCGAGAAGGCCGCGAAGCCGGCGAAGAAGGAGGCCCCCAGGGCCCCCCGTCGGCCGACCCTCGAGCCCGAGCTCGCCCGCCTCCTCCACGTCCGCGACGCGACCGATGTCCGCCGCCCGAAGTTCGTCCGCACCGCGTCCCACCGGTACTGGCGGGTCGGTCGGTGGGTTTCGTGGCGCCGTCCCCGCGGCCAGCAGTCGAAGCAGCGCCGCCATTACGGCTACCGCCCCGTCGTCGTCTCGATCGGGTTCGGGTCCCCGAAAGCGACCCGCGGCCTCACCCCGAGCGGCTTCCGCCCGGTCCTCGTCCGGACCGCCGAGGCGCTGAACGCCCTCGACCCGGTCCGCGACGCGGTCCTGATCGCCCGGACCGTCGGCACGCGCCGGCGGCTCGTCCTCGAGGAGACGGCCCGGCAGAAGGGGCTCCACGTGCTGAACCCGATCGGCCGCGACCGGGAGGAGTGAACGTGCCCGACCTCTCGAACCAGCGCCGGATGGCCGCGGCGATCCTGAAGTGCGGCCTCGGCCGCGTCTGGATCGACCCCGCGAGCGAGCAGGAGATCGCCGACGCGGTCACCCGCGCCGATATCCGCAGCGCGATCAAGGCCCGCGTCATCCGCCGCAAGGCGATCCAGGGGACGTCCCGGGTCCGCGCCCGGATCCACGCCGCCGAGGTCGCGAAGGGTCGGCACGCCGGCCCCGGCTCGCGGCGCGGCACGCCGTCCGCCCGGCTGCCCCGGAAGACCCGGTGGATCCGGCGGATCCGCGCGCAGCGCGACCTGTTGCGGGAGCTCCGCACCTCGAAGAAGATCCCACCGTCGGTGTACCGCACGTTCTATCGCCGGGCGAAGGGCGGAATGTTCCGCAGCCGGGCGCACCTTCTTATCAACCTGCGACTCGCGGGTCACCTACCGGAGGAAAAAGCGGCATGAGCTCGGGTCCCCGCCACCGCGTCGCGTTTCGCCGCCGACGCGATGGTCTCACCGACTACCGCAGCCGCCTCGCGCTCCTCAAGTCCGGCCAACCCCGCGCGGTCGTCCGACTCTCGCGCGGACGGATCGTCGTCGCGATCACTTCCTACGACCCGGTCGGCGACCGCGTCGTCGCCGCCGCCGACTCGACCGAGCTCGGCCGGATCGGCTTCCCCGCTTCGAGCCAGGTCTCCACGCCCGCGGCGTACCTCACCGGGTACCTCGCGGGACTCCGCGCCAAATCGGCCGGCACGGAGGAGGCGGTCCTCGACGTGGGGCTCCGCCACCCGACGGCCGGCGGGCGGATCCTGGGGGCGCTCAAGGGGCTCCTCGACGCCGGGATCGAGATCCCGCACGGCGAGACGGTGTTCCCGAAGCCCGAGCGGCTCAACGGGACCCACCTGAAGACGCCGCTGCCGAAGCCGCTCGAATCGTTCAAGGTGGAGATCCCGAACGTCGTGGTCCGGGAGAGCGCGACCGCATGACCGCGATGTCGGCCTCGTCGTCGCCCCCGTCGGAAGGTCGCCGGTTCGGCTCCGGCCCGACCGGACCCGCGCCCCCGCCTCCCTGGGTCCCGAAGACCGAGCTCGGCCGCCGGGTCCACGCGGGATCCATCACGTCGATCGCCGACGCGCTGCACGCGGGGCTTCCCCTGCGGGAGCCGCAGATCATCGACAAGCTCCTCCCCGGTCTCCACGACGAGGTCCTCGACGTGAACATGGTCCAGCGGATGACCGACTCCGGTCGCCGGTTCAAGTTCGCGGTCACGGTCGTCGTCGGGAACGGCGACGGGTACGTCGGCCTCGGCCGGGCGAAGGGCCGCGAGGTCGGCCCGACGATCCGGCGCGCCATCGACCGGGCGAAGCTCGAGATCGTCGAGGTGTTCCGCGGATGCGGTTCGTGGGAGTGCGGCTGCGGCCGGTCCCACACGGTCCCGTTCCAGGTCCACGGCCGGTCCGGCTCGGTCGTCGTCACGTTCAAGCCCGCGCCCCGGGGCGTCGGCCTCGCCGTCGGCGACGTCGCGAAGCCGATCCTCCGGTTCGCCGGCATCACCGACGCGTGGGGGTACACCGTCGGCCACACGAAGACGACCGTGAACTACGCCCAGGCGGCGTTCGCCTCGCTCGTCGCCCTTTCCGACCTCAAGCTCACCCCCGAGGACGCCCAGCGGCTGAAGGTCGTCCGGGGCGGCATCGGCACGTCGATCCTCCCTCCGAAGGAGGAAGGGGCGATGTCCGGCCGCCGCGGCGGACCCGGCGGCCGGGGACGCGGACGGGGCCGGGGCGGCCCCGGGCGCGGACCTCCGGGCCGCGGGGGCCCGCCCGGTCGCGGCCCGCCGCGGCCCGGTCCGCCGCGCCCGCCGTCCGGAGGGGCCTAGCGATGGCGTGGATGGTGATCCGCGTCCGCGGCTCGATCCACGCTCGCCACGACATCGTCCAGACCCTCGACTCCCTCCACCTCACCCGCCCGAACCACGCGACGGTCGTCCGCGAGGCGCCCGACGTCCGGGGGATGCTCACGAAGGTCCAGGGGTACGTCACCTGGGGCGAGGCGGAGCCCGATACCTTGAGCCTGCTGCTCAAGGAGCGGGGCGAGAGCACGACCGGCGAGCGGCTCACCGACGAGACCGCCCGGGAGGTCGCCCGGGCGAAGGACTTCAACGACCTCACGCGCACCATTCTCGCCGAGGGGCTCTCCCGGACCCCCGGGGTCCGCCCGCTGATGCGCCTCCGCCCGCCGAAGGGCGGGTGGCGATCGACGAAGAAGCCGTTCGCCCTCGGCGGGGCGCTGGGGTACCGCGGCCGCGCGGTGAACGACCTCGCGCGCCGGATGATGTAACGGGGAGGTCCAGATGCCGAGCCGCACGAGGAAGTTCCGGGGACTCCGCACCCACGGCCGCGGGATCAAGGCGGGTCGGGGCGCGGGGAAGCAGGGGGGCCGCGGGAACGCCGGGCTCCACAAGTACAAGTTCAAGTCGATGCTGATCTACGCGCCGGACCACTTCGGCCGGCACGGGTTCAAGCGCCCGCCGGAGATCGTTGCGAATCCGGTGAGCCTGAACGTCGGGCAGCTCGACGGCCTCGTCCCGGTCCTGAAGGCCGCGAACGCGCTCACCGAGTCGGCGGCGGGGTACGTCGCCGACCTGACCCGGATCGGGGTCGACCGGCTCCTCGGCGGAGGCACGACCGCGAAGCCGTGGAAGGTGTTCGTCCCCCACGCGACGAAGCACGCCAAGACGAAAGTAGAGCTCCTCGCCGCGGCGCCGACGTTGGCGTCGTAGTTCGTCCTCGCTCCCCGAAGAGAATATAAGCAGCGGCGGGGGTCGAGCCGCGGTTCATGGCCGAGGAGGAGATCCCGCGCGATTACCGGTGGGCGATCCCGCTCCTGGTGGTCGCCGTCGGCCTGCTCGGCACCGACTGGGTCTGGGCCCATCCGACCCCGATCGCGTTCGGGATCACCGTTCTCACGATCTTCACGATCTTCAGCCTGTTCTTCCTCGGACTTTCGTACGACGGCCCGAAGTCCAAGCTGTACGGGCTGAAGCCGATCACGTCGCGGATGCCCGCGGTCTCGCAGCCGAAGGGCCACGTCCAGTTCCGCACGAAGATGTTCTGGACCGTCGGGGTCCTGCTGCTGTACTTCGTGCTCACGAACATCTTCCTGTACGGCGTCGACCAGGCGACCGTCATCGACCTGTTCCAGAGCTACCGCGCGATCCTCGCCGGCCAGCAGGGGACGCTGATGCATCTGGGCATCGGCCCGATCGTCACCGGGTCGATCATCATGCAACTGTTCACCGGGGCGAAGATCATCAACCTGGACCTCACCGACGACGAGGACAAGGGGATGTACCAGGGGACCCAGAAGGTCATGGTCGTCGCGATGATCTTCGTCGAGGCGGTCCCCCAGGTCTTCGGGTACCTGACCCCGTCGGCGAGCCTCGTCTCGAGCCTCAACGCGAGCTCGGCGGGGAACGGGATGATGCTCGCCGAGGTGATCATCATCGCCCAGCTCGTCTTCGGCAGCTACCTCGTCTTCCTGATGGACGAGGTCGTCTCGAAGTGGGGGATCGGCAGCGGCATCTCGCTGTTCATCGCCGCGGGCGTCAGCCAGCAGATCGTCCAGGGGACGCTGAACTGGCTCCCGGCGACGTCGACCGCCCCGATCAGCCAGACGAATCCGCCGAGCGGCACGATCCCGAAAGCGTACTGGTTCTTCACCAATCTGAACGCCGGCCAGATGGCCGGCGGCGGCTGGGAACAGGTCCTCCTCCATTCGCCGAACCCCGTCGTCGCGCTCGCCGGAACCGCCGCGATCTTCTTCCTCGTGGCGTGGACCGAGTCGACGCGGATCGAGCTCCCCCTGTCGCACGCCGAGGCCCGGGGCGCCCGCGGCCGCTACCCGTTGCGGCTGATCTACGCGAGCAATATCCCGGTCATCTTGATGGCCGCCCTGCTCGCCAACGTCTCGATGTTCTCGATCCTCTTGTGGTCGAATCCGACCCTGATGCACTTCCCGCTCCTGGGCCATCAATGGTGGATCGGGTCGTACCCGGCCAGCCAGACGGCCGCCACCGCGTTGGGGGTGAGTGCGACGACCCCCCTCACCGGCGGGGCGTACTACCTGTCCACGGTCAACGGCCTCGAATCGTGGCTGTTGCCGCTCCTGAACGCCCAGACGTACGGTTCGCTCCTCGTCGGCCACTCGTGGTGGCAGGACCTCGCCCACGTGGTGATCTACTTCTCCGTGATGGTCACGGGGTCGATCATCTTCGCCCGGTTCTGGATCCAGACGACGAACATGGGCCCGGAGGCGGTCGCCCGCCAGATCGAGGCGTCGGGGATGCAGATCCCCGGGTTCCGTCGGGAACCGCGGGTCCTCCGCCGCGTCCTCGAGCGGTACATCCCGGTGATCACGATCATCTCGGGGGCCGCCGTCGGCGCCCTCGCCGCCGGAGCCGACCTGATCGGCACCGTCGGGAACGCGAGCGGCACGGGCGTGCTGCTCACCGTCGGGATCATCATCAATCTGTATGAGGCGATGGGCCGCGAGCAGCTGATGGAGATGAACCCGCTGCTTCGCCGGTTCCTCGGGGGAGAATAGACCGATGGCGGCGCAGCTGCCGCTCCCGAGCGACGCCGACGAGACGGCGGAGCCGCTCTCCACCGCCGACGACCCGGAGGCGACCGAGGCGTCGACCACGGCCGACGACAAACCGGTCCGGCCCCCGGCCCCGACGTTCAAGGTCTCGACGTTCCTCCTGACGTTCCTGTTCATCCTCGGTCTCTGGATGATCTTCTCGACGAGCACCCGCGACGGCGTCGCCACCACCTTCGGCCTCGGTCTCGCCCCGCTGATCGGGTTCGGCCACAACTACCTCCTCGGCACGATGTTCGCGGCCGCGGTGATCGAGATGCTCCTCACCGCGATCGCCTACAACTGGACGACCGACTGGGTCAAGGCGGCGAAGGTCCAGAGCTGGAGCGCGGCGTTCCGCAAGGTCCAGATGGCGGCCGTCAAGTCCGGCAAGAAGGACCGGGTCGAGGCGCTGAAGCCCCACCAGGCGGAGCTGACGAAGCTCTCCGGCGAGGTGTCGATCGCCCAACTCAAGGGGATGGCGGTCACCTGGTTCCTCGTCATCGCGATCTACACGTGGGTCGGCCTCTTCATCGCGGCGTCGACCGACACGGTCGTCAGCCTCGGGGGCGCGCAGATCAACCTCCTCGCCCCGCTCCATCCGCTCCCGATCCCGGTATGGTTCCTGCTGTTCACCCTCTACACCGTCCCGCTGTCGCTCGTCTTCCGGCGGCTGCTGAAGCACTACGCCCTCCGGCGCTACGAAGCGGCCCACGGCCTCGCAACGCCGGCCGCCATCGGCGCGGCTGGGCCGGGCGCGTGACCGACCGGGTCGTCACGATCGGCGGGCCTCCCGGCAGCGGGAAGTCGACCGCCGGCCGGGCGCTCGCCGCCGAACTCTCGCTCGAGTTCGTGAGCGCGGGGGAACTCTTCCGGGCCGAGGCGCGGCGGCGTGGGATCTCCCTCGCCGAGCTCGGCGCGATCGCCGAGCGCGACCCGTCGATCGACCGGGCGCTCGACGACGAGATGGTCCGGCGGGCGTCGCCTTCGCGACTCCTCGACGGTCGGCTCACCGGGCCGCTGCTCCGTCGGCGCGGGATCCCGAACCGGTACATCGTCGTCACCGCCGACGAGCGGGTCCGGTGGGAGCGGCTCGTCCACCGGGACGGCGGCTCGCTCGACGAGGTCGGCCGGTTGACGAGCGCCCGCGAAGCGAGCGAGCGGGCCCGGTACCGGACGTACTACGACATCGACCTCGAGACCGAGGTCCCCGACCTCCGGGTCGATTCGACTCACGTCCCGGCCCCCGACGTCGTCCGGACGATCGCCGCCTTCCTCCGGGCCCCGGAGGCGGCGTGACCGAACCTCCCGCCCCCGTCGAGCCGCTCCCGGCCGTCGTGACGGTGCGGATCGCCGAAGGCGCGTTCCTCCTCATCGACAAGCCGCGCGGCCCGACGTCCCACCAGGTGACCGCGTGGGTCCGCGACCTCCTCGGCCTCGAGCGGGCCGGCCACGCCGGCACCCTCGACCCGAACGTCTCGGGGATCCTGTGGATCGGCGTCGGACCGGCGCTGAAGCTCCTCCCGCTCGTGCTCCAGTTCCCGAAGCGGTACATCGGCGTCGCCGTCCTCCACGGCGAGGTCCCCGACGCCGCCGTGCACGCCGCGCTCCTCGAATTCCGCGGCCCCGTCTTCCAGACCCCGCCCGTCCGCTCGGCGGTCAAACGGGAGCGCCGGATCCGGACCATCCACCGCCTCGACCTCCTCGAGCGGAACGGGACGAAGCTCCTCCTCGACGTCGTCGGCGACTCCGGAACGTACGTTCGCACCCTCGCCGTCGACCTGGGCGACGCGCTCGGCGTCGGCGGTCACCTCGAGGAGCTCCGGCGGACCGGGACCGGTCCGTTCGTCGAGGCGCAGGCGGTCCCGGTCGCGGTCCTCGGCGACGCGGTCGTCCGGGCGAAGGCGGGGGCGCCGGAACCGCTCCTCGCCCTCCTCCACCCGATGCGCGAGGTCTGGCAGGAGTTCCCCCAGGTCGTCCTCCGCGACTCGGCGGCCGCCGCGGTGGCCCACGGCGCCGACCTCGCCGGGGGCGGGATCGACCGGGTCCTCCGTCCGTTCTCGGCCGGCCAATCGGTCGCCCTCGTCTCCCGCTCGGGCGACCTGGTCGCGCTGGGGCGCGCCCTCGTCGACTCCGTCGACCTCGCCCGACGGAAGCAGGGGTGGGTGATCGACGCCGGCCGCGTCGTCGCCGACGCCTCGGACTACCCCGCGAGTTGGCGGAAACCGCCCGCCCCGACCGACCCCCCGAAAGGGACCGGTTAGCGTTATCGTCGCCGTCGGCCCGCCGGCGCCGTGTCCGGAGGTCCGGCCGACGCGACGTTCGGCGCCCGGGCGTTCGGCCGGCTCGGCCGAGGCATCCACCGCCACCCGTGGTACCCGGTGATCTTCTGGATCCTCCTCCTCGTCGTCGCCCTCCCGCTCCTCCCGAAGGTCGGCACCGTCACGACCAACTCGGCGACGAATCTCCCGTCGACCGCCCCGAGCGCCGAGGCCGCGAACGAGATCGGCCACCTCTTCCCGAACGAGACCGCCCCCTCGGCGAGCTACGTGCTCCTGGTCGGGCCGGACGTCACGGACCCGGCGGGCCAAGCGGCCACCGTCCGCGTGACGAATCGGATCTCCGCCGACCGGAATCTGACGTACGTCGGCGGGGTTTCGAGCCTTTACACGGCGTACGGCGGCTACCTCGGGGGCTTGACCGAGCTCGCGAACGGGGTCGTGGTCGCGGGGACGACGGGTGCGGCGCCGCTCCTCCCCTCCCTCAACGGCTCGGCGCAACTCCTCTGGGGGGTTCCGACGACGTTCGTGCAGGCCTGGCAGTCGTTCGTGGCCGCCCATCCGGGCGATCCCGCGTCCGACGCGAACGCCCCGTCGTACAACACCACGCTCGCGAGCCTCGGCGGGAACGCGACGTCGATCGCCGTCCTGAACGCCTTCTACGCGGGGACCGGATTCAACGGTTCGGCGGACTGCGCGTCGAACCCTGCCAACGTCGTCGCCTGCAGCGACGGGGCGGCGCGGACCGGCGAGGCGGCGCTCCTCCCGACCCTCGCTCCCAATCTCACCGAGCGGGCCGTGGCGACCGCCGTCCTCGCCACCCTCGGGATCGAGAACTTCACGATCTGGCCGGCGGTGCGGGACACGGCGGCGACGGTGCTCGCCACGGGAGCGGGACTCTCCCCCGCCTGGGTCGCCGACGTCTGGGCCGCGTGGCCGTCGTCGGGTCCGTCGGACGCGGCCGCCGCCGCGTGGGCGCAGAACGTCGCGAACACCACGCCGGTCGGGAGCTACCCGCTTCCGATCCCGCCGTCGATCCGGACCCAGTTCCTCTCCCCTGACGGGACCGCGACCCTCGTGATCGTCGCGTTCACGGTGGAGGACGGGTACACCACCGCCTCCGGGGCCACCCCGATCTACTCCGACGTCCTCGAGCTGGACCGCGTGGTCCCCGCCTCCCTGAACGATTCGGGCGTCGCGAACACCGTCCAGTTCTACCAGACGGGGGGGGCCGCCCTCGACCAGAACGAGGCGACCGACCTGAGCTCGAGCCTCGGGATCGTCCTCCCGCTGACGCTCCTCGTCCTCGTGATCATCACGATCCTCTACTTCCGGGCCCCGCTCGCCCCGCTGATCACCTTCAGCACCCTCGGGCTCGCGCTCGGTCTCGCGACCGCCGGCGTCGTGGTCGTCGGGACCCTCGTCGGCCACGTCGACGTGACTTCGGTGGAACTCGTGACGACGTTCGTCTTAGGGGTGGGGACCGACTATGCGATCTTCCTCGTCGCCCGGTACCGGGAGGAACTGATCGCGGGCCGCACCTCCCAGGAGGCGCTCGTCACCTCCACGACGTGGGCCGGCCAGTCGATCGCCACGAGCGGGGGGACCGCGATCCTCGCGACCCTCGCGCTCACGTTCTCGGGCGTCGCGCTCCTCAGCCAGTGGGGTTCGGTCCTCTCCCTCGCGATCCTGATCACGGTCCTGATCTCCCTCACGTTGATCCCCGCCCTCCTCGCGCTGGTCGGCCCCCGGATCTTCTGGCCCGAGACCGGGGCGAAATTCACCGCGGCCGCCGAGAAACGCCGGGCCCGGATCGCAAGCGAAGCCGGGTACTTCTACCGGGCCGGGCGGCTCAGCCAGCGTCGGCCGAAGACGATCATCGCCGTGATCCTGATCGTCTCGGTCCCGCTCCTCTACGTCGCGCTCAACGTCCCCGAATCGTACGACTTCTACGGCCAGCTCCCGGCGGGGCACGCGGCGGTGACCGGGCTGACGGAACTGAACGAGAAGTTCGGAAACGGATTCGCGTTCCCGACGGACGTGCTCGTCACGTTCTCCGCGCCGCTCGTGGTCGGGTCGACGCCGAACGCCGGAGAGTTCGCCGACGTGGCGAACCTCACCCATACGTTCGCCGCGACGTCCGGGGTCCAACGGGTCGATTCCCCCGTCGGGCCGTCGGGCGCCGCGCTCGGCGCGTGGCTGAACTGGTCGACGTCGCCACCGGCGGTCCAGGCGATGCTGTCCGGAAGCCTCGCGCCGTACCTGGGCACCGACGGTCGGACCGTCTGGTTCACGGTTGTCCCGACGTCGACGGGGCTCTCCGTCGACGCGGTCAACCTCCTCCACACGCTCGAGTCGGAGGCGAGCGGGTTCGCCACCACCCATCCGGAGGTCACCGGCCTCGCCTACGGCGGGGGCGCCTCGGAGACGTCGGACATCCAGGCGCAGACGGCGCTCGCCCTCCAGCGGATGGCGATCGTGGTGTCGATCGGCCTCCTGATCGTCCTCTTCGTCGCCCTCCGTTCGTACCTCATCCCCCCGATGGCGGTCGCCACGATCGGCCTCTCGATCGGCTGGTCGTGGGCGATCACGTACCTCGTGCTCGACCTCGGCTTCGGGGTGCCGCTGTTCTACTTCGTCCCCGTGATCCTGTTCATCCTGATCCTCGGTCTCGGCATCGACTACAACATCTTCCTGCTCACGCGGGTCCGGGAAGAACGGCTGCGCGGCCGGTCGTCGACCGAAGCGGTGGTCGAAGCGGTTGGGCGGACGGGTGGGATCATCACCGCCGCCGCCGTGATCCTCGCGAGCGCGTTCGCGATCTTGATCACGGGGAACTTCCTCCTCCTGCGCGCGATCGGCTTCGCCGTCGCGATCGCCATCGTCCTCGATGCGATGGTCGTGCGGACGTACCTCGTCCCGGCGACGCTCCACCTGCTCGGCGACCGGGTCTGGGGAAAGGCGCCGACCGCCTCGCCACCGGCCCGCCCGCCGGGCGCCGACGTCCCGCCGTAACCGACCGGCTCAGCCGGAGAGGAACCGGGCCTTCGCCCGCTCGACGTGCGTCAACGGCGAGCCGGAGACCTTCTCGACGACCTTGCCGTCCGGGGCGAGGAGGAACGTCACGCGGCTCGCCCGCCCGGACGGCCCCATCACGCCGTACGCGGTCGCGATCGACCCCTTCGAGTCGGCGACGAGCCCGAAGCCGGTGGCGCACTCGCCCGCGAATTTCGCCTCCGCCTCCGGGGAGTCCACGCTGACGCCCACGAGGGTCACGTGCCGCTTCTGGAACTCGGCGTGCAGGTCCTGGAACGCCTTGGTCTCGATCCGGCAGCCGGGCGTGCTGGCCGCCGGGTAGAAGTAGACCACGACGGGGTGCCCCTTGTGCTCCGAGAGTTTGAAGTTCCCGCCGAGCGAACTGGGTCCCTCGAACTCGGGCGCGGAATCTCCGACTTCCACCATGCGGGGCCATCCCGGCGCGGATATTTATCGGGAGTGCGAGGGACCTGGGCGCCCACGGATCGCCCGTCGATTCGGCGACCTCGGAGAGGCCCGGCCGCTCCAAATCCGCCCGGCCGGACGATCGGCGGGGTCTCCGGAACCCGCTCAGCCGCTACTGACGGTGACGAGCGTTTCCGTCCCCTTGATCCCGGGGACCTTACGGATCCGCGTCATCACGATGTCGAGCGCGGCGTTGATGTGCTCGGCCTGGACCTTCACGATCAGGTCGAACGGGCCCGTGACCGCCTCGACCTCGACGACGTTCGGTACCGCCTTCAGCCGCTTGAGGACATCCTCGAGGCGGCCCACCTCGGTCTCGACGAGCAGGTAGAGCGTCTCCATCCGTCGGACCCCTCTGCCGCCCGGGCCCACGGAAGCTACGGCTCTTGAACCTACCGAATCCGGCCCCGCCGACCGTGGCCCGAAAAGGCTTATGCCGCGCGGCCCGAACCGAGTTCGGCCCGATGCTTCTCTCGTTCCGCGAAACCCTCCACGACACCGTCCGAAGGTTCCACCCGCCGGCGCGGGGCCCGGTCCGGCTCTACGTCTGCGGCCCGACCGTCTACGACCGGAGCCACGTCGGCCACGCCCGGACCTACCTCTACTTCGACGTCGTCCGACGGTTCCTCCTCGCCGAAGGTCGGCGGGTCCGCCACGTGATGAACATCACGGATTTCGAGGACAAGCTCACCGCCCGCGCGGCGGCGCTCCGGGTCCCCTGGCGCACCCTCGCCCGACGCGAGGAACGGGGATTCTTCGACGACCTCGGTCGGCTCGGGGTCCTCCCGCCGACCGACGCCCCCCGCGCGAGCGACTACGTCCCCGAGATGGTGAAGGCGATCCGCCGCCTCGAAAAGGCGAAGCTGGTCGAGCGGGCCGGCGGCGACCTCATCTACGCGCCTCCCCGAAACGTCTGCCACCGAAACTTCTCCGAAGGGCACGGGTTCGATGCCCAGCTCGTCCCCGAGCCCGGGGCTCCCCCCCCGCCCGACGATGGCACGGCGACCCGGTTCGTCCTCTGGCGGGCGCAGGAGCCGCCGGCGCCCCGCTGGTCGAGCCCCTGGGGCATGGGCGCCCCCGGCTGGCACCTCGAGTGTTACGCGATGGCCCATCGGCTCCTCGGCCTGCCGGTCGACCTTCACGGGGGCGGGACCGACCTGATCTTCCCGCACCATTTCACCGAGAACGAGGTCGCCATGACCCTCGACGGGACGCTGTTCTCCCGGTCGTTCCTCCACCTGCCGTTCGTCACCCAGAACGGCAAGAAGATGGCGAAATCGACCGGGAACCTCGTCCCGCTCGCCGAGGCGCTCGACGAGGGCGGGCGGGACGGTCTCCGGTGGTACCTCCTCGGAACCCCGGTCACCGAGCGGCTCGAGTGGACGGACGGCGGCTTCCGGAGAGCCACGGCCCGGGTCGAACGGGTCCGGCACGAGCTCCGGGCCGCCGTCCCGAGCGGCGCGGGCGGCTTGGTCCCGGTCGCGGGGCTCCGGCAGCTCCGAACCCGCGTCCACCGGGACATCGCCGACCGGCTGGGCGCCGACCGCGCCATCGGGCGGCTCGAGGCCTACGCCGCCGCCCTTGCCTCCCGCGCCGACCCGCGGTACCCCCGCGGGTCCCGGGCGGCCGTGAACCGGGAATTGGTCGCGATCGATTCGCTCCTCGGGACCCGCCTTTCGGGGGTCTCCGACCGCCCTACGAACCGTCCCGCTCGACGAGCAGGCTGAGCCCGTTCCCGCCCCCCATGCAGAGGGTGGCGAGGCCGAGTCGGGTCCCGGACCGGGCGAGCTCGTGGATCAGCGTCACGACGATCCGCGCGCCGCTCGACCCGATCGGGTGACCGAGCGCGACGGCACCGCCGTGGACGTTGAACCGGTCGTCCGGGAACCCGAACGCGCGCTGGACGGCGATCGAGGCGGAGGCGAACGCCTCGTTGTGCTCGATCCGGTCAATGTCGCCGGGGGCGACCCCCACCGCCGCGAGGTGCTTGCGGACCGTCGGGATCGGCGCCTCCATCACTTCGAACGGGGCGACGCCGTCGACGGCGGAGGAGTGGAGGTAGGCGATCGGGGTCCTCCCGAGCCGGGCCGCCTCGGCCTCGCTGGCCAGCACCAGCGCCGAGGCCCCATCGGAGAGTTGCGACGAGTTGCCCGCGGTCAGGAGGCCGTTCGGCCGGAACGACGGTCGGAGCTTTGCGAGGCTCTCGACGGTCGAGTCGCCGCGCGGCCCCTCGTCCCGCTCGAAGACCGAGCGCGTGGTCGTCAGGTTCGCCGGGATCGGCACCATCTCGGCGGCGAACGTGCCGTCGGCGTTTGCCCGGGCCGCCCGCTGGTGGCTCCGGGCCGCGAACGCGTCGACCTCGGCCCGGGTGAGCCCGAGCTTCTGGGCGATCCGCTCGCCGGTCTGGCCCATCTCCTCGTGCTCGCCGTAGGCGTCGAGGAGGCTGTCGCGCATCATTTCGTCGTCGAGAGTCGCCGCGCCTGGTTTCATCCCCCACCGGACCGCGGCCGGGACGAGGAACGGGGCCGAGGACATCGACTCCATCCCCCCGACGAGGAGGAGCGGCGCGTCGCCCGAGCGGATCATCGCCGCCCCGAGCCGGATCGCCTGGAGTCCAGAGCCGCAGACCATGTTGACCGTCGCCGCCCCGGCGTGGTCCGGGACCCCGACCGAGCGGAGGACCTGACGGGTCGGGTTCTGGCCCGTTCCGGCCTGGAGGCAGTGCCCGAAGATCCCCTCCGGCACGTCGCTCGGCTGGATCGCGGCCCGTCGAACCGCCTCGGCCGCGGCGAGACCACCGAGCACGACGGCCGGGACGGTCCGGAGCGACCCGCCGTACTTGCCGGTCGGCGTGCGAACGGCCGAGAGGACCGCGACTCGGGGCGGGCGCGCCATCGGACGCTCGACCGGGGCGCCGATTAAGAGGCTGGCGGCCCCGGTTACCCGAATCCTACCGTTCAGTCTTCTTCGACACGGGGCGCGAGGAGGAACCGGCCTTCGCCTTTGCCGCCTGCGACCTCGAACTCGATCTTGAGGGGGTACTCGTTCCCGACGTGAAGCGTGACCTTGTCCGATGAGGTGATCGACTTCACCATGCTCGAGAAGAAGTCGAGCGGGTACATGCTCCGGACCGTCTCCTTGACCTCGAGCTTCGCGAGCCCCTCCTTGAGGAGCTTCATGTCGACCCGGTCGGTCTCCCCCTCCGAGTGCATCGTGAACCCGTCGGGCTCGAGCGTGAGCGTCACGTGGTCGGAGATGCTCTCGCTGCCCCGGATCCCCTGGCGGAGCTCGTCCATGTTGACGACGACGAGCCCGGGGGGCGAAACGTTCGGGACCTTCGGGTCCGTGATCCCCGCCGGGTCGACGACCGACATGTGCCGGGTGACCTTCCCGACGTGGATGACGAGCCGGTTCTTTCCGCCGTCGTACTGGAGGTCGAGGATATCGCCGGGCTTGGAGAGCCGGAGAACCTCCTTCAGCTTCTCGACGTCGATCCCGATCTCGGTCGCCTCGCCGGTGAACTCCTCGAACGCCGACTTGTTGAGCTTCAGGACGAGCATGGCGACGTGGGACGGGTCGACCGCCTTGACCTCGAGTCCGTCCTTTGAGATCGTGAGCTTGACCTCCGAAACGAGGGTCGAGATCACCTCGACGACCTCCCGGAGCACCTCCATCTTGACGCGCGCCTTGAACATTCGAAGCCTCGGCCGCGGCTACCTTGGCCCCTCCTAAAAAGGTTCGCCACCGCGGTCCGTCGGTGGTCGACGGCGACGCCTAGCCGGCGCCCGCCGCCGCGGGGGTCGACAGGGGGGAATCCGACAGCTCCCGGGCCTCCCGCGAGAGGACGAGGAGGGCGGTGGAGAGCGTCGTCCCGACCCCGGCGATGACGAACGTGGCGTCGATGCCCGCCATCACGACCAGGATCCCCCCGACGATCTGGCCGAGGGGGATGACCGCGAAGCTGGCGACCTCGTCGATCGCGAAGAACCTCCCGAGCATCGGGCCGGGGACGATCCGTTGGACGCAGGTCAGGTACGTCGTGTTGGCGATCCCGCCGAGGACGCCGAACGCCGGCGTCGCCACGAGGAGGAGCGGAACCGAGGGGAAGAGGGCGAGCAGCAGGAGAACGACCCCCGCGCCCGTCCAACCGAGGATGTAGGTCCACCCGGCCTTCCGGACGAATCCGAACCGCCCCACGACGAGCGACCCGGCCCCGAACCCGATCGCCGAGAGCCCGACCGAAAGTCCGAAGATGGCGGCCCCGGCGTGGACTCCGTCGGGGACGAAGACAACGAGATAGAGCAGGTAGAACGCGAGGAAGAAGTTCGCCACGCACGAGGCGAGGATCGTCCAGAGCAGGGCGGGCCGGGAACGGACGAACTGGAATCCTTCCCAGAGGTCGTCGAGGTACGACGGCTTCGGACCCGGGGTCGGGGAGGCGACCCTCGCGTTCGAACGCGGAACCACGAGGAAGAAGATCATCGTGGCGGAGATCGCGTACGTGAAGGCGTTGAGCGAGAATCCGCCGACCGCCCCGATCGTCACCACCAGGAGCCCGCCGACCGCGCTCCCGGCGAACCCGCCGAGCGTCTGTCCAGAGAGGAGGAGGCCGTTCGCGTCGGCGAGGTCGCCCCCGGCGAACAGGGACGGGAGGATCGCGTTCGAGGCCGGACGGAACACGGCGCTCAGCGCGGAGACGACCGCGACGGCGACGACGATCGTGAGGAGGTCGAATCCCCGGAGGACCAGGAGGACGGCGAGGGCACCGATCGCCGCGGCCCGGATGAGGTCGGCCCGGAGCATCAGCCCGCGTCGGTCGAACCGGTCGGCGAGGACGCCCGCGAGGAGGCCGATGATCAGCCCCGGAACGAAGTTCGCGAGGCCGAGGAACGTGACGTCGATCGCGTTGCGGGTCTGCGAGAAGACGACCCAGGAAAGGACGACCGTCGTCGTTGCGGCGCCGAGCGACGACGCGGTGCTCCCCGTCCACAGGAGACGGAAGTTGGGGATCCGGAAGAGTCGGGCCGGATTCTTCGCCTCGGTCGCGGCCGTCTCCCCCCGGCGGCGTACCGGTCGCCGTGGATAACGATATTTTGTTCGGACCCCGTACGGTCGGCGGAATGACCGAGCTCGCGTACTTGGCCTCGCCCGAGGCGGCGTACGAGCGGGCGTTCACGGCGCGGGTCGTCGCGCTGCCCCCGGGCGCGGTCGTCCTCGACCGCACCCTGTTCTACCCCGCCGGGGGCGGGCAGCCCACGGACCGGGGAACGATCGCGGGCCCCGACGGCGCGAGCCTCGCCGTGGTGGACGTGGGGAAGAGCGGGGCCGTCGTTCTCCATCGACTCGGCCGGGGCTCCCGGCCCGCGCTCCGGATCGGCGACGAGGTGCACGGGAGCGTTGACTGGGAGCGGCGGTACGGCCACATGCGGCTCCACACGGCCCAACATCTCTTGAGCGCCGTCGTGTTCCGGCGGACCGGACTGAAGACCCGCAAGGCCGTGTTCGCGGCCGGTGCCGGTACCATCGAGGTGGTGGGCGCGTGGCCGGGGTCCGAGACCCCCGAGACCCTCGCGGAGGCGTACGGCGCGTACCTTGCCCCCCCGCGCGAGGTGCGGATCCGGGCGCTCCCGAGGGCCGAGTGGGAGGCGAACCCTTCGGCCCGGGCGGGCCTCGTACCGTTGCCGCCGATGGTGGACCCGGTCCGCGTGATCGAGATCGACGGCGTCGACACCTGCCCGTGTGGGGGGACCCACCTCCGGTCGACCGGCGAGGTCGGGGCGTTCGAGCTTGACCGGCCGTTCGTTCAGGCCGCCGACGCGACCCGGATCGGGTTCGCGTTGCGGACGGCGGTCGCCCACTCCGCGCGCATCACGCCGTAGATCGCGACATCGTGCCAGCGGCCGTGGTGGAAGAGGGCCGCCTTCAGCGTCCCCTCGCGCCGGAACCCGAGCCGCTCGAGCAGCTTGAACGACGGGATGTTGTCCGTGTCGCATGTGGCCCCGACCCGGGCGAGCCCGGTCGTGTGGAACAGGTAGTCCACGAGGAGGCCGACCGCCTCGCGGCCGTACCCCTTGTGCCGCTCCGACCGCTCGCCGAGGACGTACCAGACGTCGGTGAGTTCGAGGACGGGGTGGGCCTGGTAGTGGCCGACGAACCCGATGACCCGGTGGTCGCTGGTCCGCTCGACGACGAACCGAGGCGCGAGGGACCGCGGGTCGTCCGGCGCGCCTTCGACCGACCGGACGAAGTCGTCGTACGAATCGATCGCGAACCGGTCGAACGGCGCGATCGTCTCCGGGTCGTTGTACCACCCGAAGAGCGTCATGAGGTCCGCCGGTCGGGGCGGACGGAGTCGGAGCTCGAATCCCTGGAGCGTCGGAACCTCGGTCATGCTCGGGACTCCCGCGGGGCGAGGACGTCCGGCGCGGTCGGCGCGAGCTCGACGGCCGCGGGAACCTCCTCGCCGTTGTCCTCCCGCCGGAGGTCGAGCGCCTTACGATGGCCGCTCGGGGTGAGCGAGTAAACCAGCTTCGGCTCGGAGTAGCCGATCACGTACTGGACCCGGCGGTAGATGTACCGGGTCATCTCGAGGGCCCGGAGCGTGTTCTTCAGCCCCATCAGGTCCTCGTGGGCGAACGCGCGGAAGATCCCGAACTCGGTCGTCCACTGGTCCGCCTCGAAGCGGACCTGCTGGCCCCGGTGCTCGAGGAGATGGAGCAGGAGCGAGCGCTCCAGGCGAGTGGGGCCGTCCCTCTCCATCGTGGGTTCGTCCGGTCGATCAGGAGATCGTCGTGATCTCGTAGTTCACGTCGAGCCCTTTCATCCGCCCGTGCATGTCGGCGACCATCTTGATCACGTCGTCGAAGGACGCCTTGTCCTTCCACTTGTAGACGAAGTCGTGCATCCCCATCGACTCCTCGAATCCGAGCTCGCGCATGAGCTTCAGGACCACGAGCGGGCTCGCGCCTTCCGAATGGAAGACCATGCGGACGTAGGTTCGCATCGACGGCTCCCCACGGGCGTGGGTGGTCGTTCTTTAGGCGGTCGTCCTCTTATATATGCTTCCGTGAGGGCGGTTGTCGCGGGCACGATGGCCGAACTCCGACCCGTGGTGGTGACCGGCGGCGCCGGGGCGATCGGCCACCTTCTCGTCGAACGCCTGCTCGCCACGGGCGCGGAGGTCCGGGTCATCGACAACCTGTCGAGCGGCCGGGCCGAGCACCTCGCTGCGATGCGGGAGAACCCTCGCCTCCGGCTCATTGCGGCCGACCTGCGCGAACCGTCCCGGTACGCGGACGAGTTCCGAGGGGCGGGCGCGGTCTGGCACCTGGCGGCGAACCCGGACATCCGGCTCGGAACCTCGAACCCTTCGGTCGACCTCGAGCAGGGGACGATGACGACGTTCCGGGTCCTCGAGGCGGCACGAACGCACGACGTTCGGTCCGTGCGGTTTTCCTCGTCGTCGGTCGTCTACGGGTACCCGACGGTGTTCCCGACGCCGGAGAATTACGGCCCGCTCCTCCCGCAATCCCAGTACGGCGCCGCGAAGCTCGCGAGCGAAGCGCTTCTCAGCGCGTTCGCTCACTCGTACGGGATCGAAGCCCACATGTTCCGGTTCGCGAACATCGTCGGCCCCCGGATGACCCACGGCGTCATCTACGATTTCTTCGAGAAACTCCGTCGGGAGCCGACCCGCCTCGAGGTCCTCGGGGACGGACGGCAGGCGAAGAGCTACCTCCGGACCGAGGAGTGCGTCGAGGCGATGATCCTGGCGACCGAGCGGGCCCACGCTCCGGCGAACGTCTTCAACCTCGGCACCGCCGACCGGATCAGCGTCCGCGAGATCGCCGAGAAGGTCGTGGCCGCCCACGGGGGTCGGGCCCGCATCGAATACACCGGCGGGACGACCGGGTGGGTCGGGGACATCCCGCAGCAGCTGCTCGCCGTCGACCGGATCGGGGCGCTGGGCTGGACCGCGAAGCGAACCTCCGCCGAGGCCGTCGACCTCACCATCGCCGAGCTCCTCCGTGGCCGCGTCGCCTGACGCCGGACCCGCGCGGTCCCTCCGGGTGACCGTCGTCGTCACGGTCCTGAAGGACCCGCGCGTCGCCGAGACGCTCGCGAGCCTGCTCGCGCAGACCCGGCTCCCCGACGAGGTCCTGGTGGACGACGGCGGCATCACCGACGTCGTCCGGACGATCACCGAGCGATTCCATGCGCAGGACCCGCGGGTTCGGTACTTGTACGCCCCGGGGAACATCCCCGAGAGCCGCAACATCGCGATCGCGGCCGCGACGGGGGAGGTCGTCGCCTTCCTGGACGCCGATGAGGTCGCCCCCCCAGGGTGGCTCGCCGCCCTCCTCGTCCCGTTCTCCGACCTCACGGTCGGCTTCGCCGGGGGCCCGACGCCCGGCCGGCCCGGGACGGTCCGGACCGTGGGGGCCCGGTACTACGACGGCTACCTCCAACGGTTCTACGAGACGGTGGCCCGCCACTCGCCCCACGCCCTCCCGATGGGAAACTCGGCGTTCCGCAAGGCGGCCCTCGACCGGGTGGGACCGCTCGACACCACGCTCTACCGGAAAGCGGCGAGCGAGGACCAGGAGATCGCCGACCGGATCCTGAAGGCCGGGTTCCGGGGCGTGTACGTGCCGGACGCCTGGGTCCATCACGACTTCTCCGAACTCTCGGTGCCCGCCCTGTTGCGGAAGCAGCGGATCTACGCCGAGGGTGGGTACGTCGTGTGGCGCCGCCGCGGGACGACCTACGAGGCGACGGGCGGCCGTGTCTTCCCGTACGTCGCCCTGCCGGTCCTGGCCGTCGTCGGAGCGCTCCTCCTCGTCGACCCGGTGACCCGATTCGCGGGTGCGGTCGTGGCCCTCGTGGGGGTGGGGGGCCTCGGATTCCTCGCTCTCTGGCTCACGATCACCGGCCTTCGGGAGGACGCCCGCTACCCCGGGCTCCGGTACCGCGCGCTGGAGATCCCCCGCCGGTGGGCGACCCTCTACGGGGCGTTCCGGGGGTTCCTGACGTACGGGTGGAGCGGTCGACGGGGCTCCGACGGAGCGCATCCGGGCAAACCTTAAGCGGGGTCGACTCTCGGCGGCGCCATATGACGAGCCACGCCGACGACAAGGCTCCGGTGAAGGACGGCGAGATCGTCCTGCTCGAGTACGAACTCTGGTCCGAGGCCGGCGGCCGCACCGAACTCATCGATACGACGAAGGCGGACGTGGCGCGCGAGGCGAACGTTCCGGTTCCCGACGGCACGACGTTCGAGCCGCGGGCCCACCTGATCGGCGGGGACGACTTCCCGAGCGGGATCGAGGCGGCGATCGCGGGGGCGAAGGTCGGCGAGGAGATCGAGCGGGACTTTGCCCCGGCCGAGGCGTTCGGCGAGAAAGACCCGAAGTTGATCGAGCTGTTCAGCATGCACGAGGTCGGTCGTCTCCCCGAGATGCGGCGGGACGACGCGGAGCTCAACGTCGGCACCGTCCTCACGATCGGCGGCCGGCGCGGACGGGTCGTCTCCCTCACGGCCGCCCGGGTGCGCGTCGACTTCAACCCTCCGTTCTCGGGCCGCAAGGTCCACGCCAAGTTCCGGGTCGTCGAGCGCGTCAGCGCCCCCGACGAGCAGGCGAAGGCGCTCATCGAGCTCGGGTACGGACGCTCGAAGGAGTTCCAGGTCGAGCACGCCGACGGCGTGGTCACGATCCACGTGCCCGAACGTTCGAAGTTCGATTTCGGATGGATGGCGGCGAAGCCGCGCGTCATCGACCGCATCCGCACCCATCTGAAGCCGAAGTCGATTCGCGTGGTCGAGGAGTACGTCACCCCGACCCCCGCGAAGGAGAAGGTCAAGGACATCGCCGAGGCCGAGAAGGCCGCAACGGCGAAGTCGGGCGGCCACACCCACGCGCACGCCCATCCGGCGAAGGCCGAGAAGCCGGCCGCCTCGGACGAGTAGGCCGCTCGGCCCACTGCGCCGTTCCCGTCCGGACTCCGGACGGGGCCCCCGCCTCCCCTACGACGAAGAGTGGCCGCTCGGTCGGAACCACATCTCGACGACCGAGGCGAGGAGCCCGCCGAGGACCGGCGCGACCCAGAACAGCCACGACTGCTGGATCGCCCACGTGGCGTTCGACCAGTAGAGCGACACGAGCGCCGGGGAGAAGCTGCGGACCGGGTTGATCGAGGCGCCGTCGACGTTGATCGCGACCAGGTTGGCGACCATCAGGGTGATGCCGATCGCGAGCGGCGCGAGATTCTTCGACCCGTTCTCCGAGCGGGTGACGAACTGGATCACCAGGACGAACACGAACGTGAGCGCGAGCTCGAGGAGGAAGACCGAGCCGACCGAGAACCCGCAGCCGAGCGGGGCGCCGTTGCCCGAGTAGCACTGGGAGCCGAGCGCCGCCCCCTGGGCCAGAGAGAACGCACCCGGTGAGCCGTGGGCGACGCCGAAGACGACCAGGATCCCGACAATGCCGCCGACGATCTGGGCGACCAGGTATGGGACGACGTCCCCGAGCGGCATCCGCCGGGAGAGCGCCATCGACAGGGTGACGGCCGGGTTGAAGTGGCCCCCCGAGACGTCTCCGAACGCGTAGACCGCGCCGACGATGACTCCGCCGAACGCGAGCGAGACGAGGACGACCCGGGCGTTCCCCAGGTCGCCGAGGCTGAACACCGCGGAGCCGCCGCCGAGGAGAAGGAGGGCGAACGTTCCCAAGAATTCGGCCAGGTACTTCTGAGGACGGGACCACGCCATCGTCGGCGTATTGGGTCGCGGGGTTAAACTTTTCGAGACGAACGGTGGACGCGGGCGCCGCCACCGGGCCGGACCACCGCCATCGGGGGCGGTCGGAGCGAAGCGGACCCCGCCCCGTCCCAGACCACGTTGAAGTAGTGGAGCTGGCCGAGGACGAACGCGGGGTTGTCGGTCCACACGGCGAGCTCCTCGAGCTGGCCGGATCGCGCCTCGGGAACCAGGAAGAGCATCGCCTCGGCCCGGTCGACGATCGTCAGCCGGGTCGGTTGGGGGGAAAGTTGCCGAAGCTCGGCGAGCGGGTAGCGGCGGGAGATTCGGGCGAACCGGTCGACGAGGCGCCGGACCCGCGGGTCCGACTCGACGACCAGGCGGAATCGACCCCCGCCCTTCAGGAGCCGGGGAAGTTCGACCGGGAGCCCATAGTCGACCGAGCCGCGGAGCGCCCGATGGGTCACCATCGCGCAGACCTCTTCCTGGCCCCGGCGGAGCATCTCCCGTAGGTACGCGAAAATGGTCGGGGTCCCCTGGAGGACCTGGAACTTGGGGGCCGCGTCGTCGACCTCGCGGACGAGGGTGGGCAGCGATTCCGCGAGGGTGGTGGCGAGGACCTCGTCCTGCTGAAGGAGGGTCGCGCGCTCCCGGAGCGACCGCTCGAAGAGCGCCCGGGGCGGGACCGCCGCATACTTTCGAGGCCGTTCGGCCGTCACTTCGACCACGCCCCGGATCCGGAGCGCGTCGAGCATCCGGTACCCGAGGACCCGGTCGAGGCCCGTCTCGTGGGCCAGCTCCCGGGCGGTCGCGCGCCCTTTCCGAAGCAACGCAAGGTAGAGCCTCGCCTCCCGGTCGGAGAGACCGAACCGGGCGACCGAGCCCACGAGCTCCTCGTACTCCATCTCGCCGGATCCCTCGCCGGGGGGAACGTAGGACTGGCCCTACTAGAGCGTTGTTGCGATTCGTTGCCACAGGGAATACGGAGGTGCGTCGGCGGTCGCACGAGCCGCTGGCTCCGCCCCCGAACGGGCCGACGGACGGTCCGACGCGAAAGGACAGCAGGGACAAGAACCCCGGCCCATCTGCGCACCGTATGGCCACCGCTGCGGACTCCACCGCGCCCGCCTCCCCGACCGCCTTCATCGTGGGAGCGTTCGCGCTCGCGGCGATCCTGGGGGGCGCGGTGCTCTATCTCGGCCTCGCGGGCGACTTGGGCAGCGGCATTCCCGGGGCCCACACGGGGAGCGGGCCGAGCCCGGCCCCGACCGGTCTCGCCGCCTGCGAGGGCCGCGACCGGATGGGGAACTTCACGTTCTCGTTCGTCGCCGGTCTCGGGGGGACGTACACGTTCAATGCCACGAGCCCCGGACCGTGTGTGGCCGTGGTCGCGGGGAGTTCGATCACGGTTCGGTTCTACGTCGCGGGTGACGCGGGTTCCAACCACACCTGGGTGCTCGTGAACGCCTCCAACGCGTCGAAGGCGATGTCGACCCCCGCCTTCGCCGGGGCCGGGATGACCGGAGCCGAGCGGTTCATGGGGATCGCGCCGGGGAACATGACGACCTTCCACTTCGTCGCGGGCGTGGCGGGAACCTACCAGTACATCTGCGAGATGCCCGGGCACTACGCCGCGGGAATGTGGGGCTGGTTCAACGTCACGACCGCGCCGGCGACCACCGGGGCCCCGCGGCTTGGGCCCCTTCCGACCGGCTCGGCCGAACCGCTCGCGTCCGTTCGTTCGGACTAGCGCGAGATAAAGCCGGGCGGAACTCGGTGGGGGAGGACGGACCGTGAACACCACGTATCGCGCGGACGAGAGTCCGAACGCTGGGTGGATCGCCGGACTCGTCGTCGTCCTGGTCGTCTTCGCCGTCGCCGGTTCGTTCTGGATCTACTTCCACGGCTAAGGCCGGCGGTACAGGTACACCCGGTTCCCGACGTCCTGGGCCACCGGCTCCCACCCCGGGACGGGGTGCCAGTGGCTCACGACCCGGCTCCCCGGGCGGAGTTGGGCTTCCAGGAGCGGCTTCAGGCGGTCCATCGCCGCCGGCCAGAGGAAGACGGCCACCACCGTCGCGGGGCGGAAGTCGAGGTCGAAGAGGTTCCCCCACCGGATCGTGACCCGCTCCCGAGGGCCGCCGAATCGCCGGCGGAAACGAAGAATGGCGATCCGAAGCGGCTCCACCTCGACGCCGACCACGGTGGCGCCCCGCTCGCGGGCGGCCCGGAAGACGATGGCGCCGGTCCCGGCCCCGAGGTCGTACACGACGTCGTTCGGCCCCACGTCGGCCTTCGTGAGCATCGATTCGACGACCCGGCGAGGGGTCGGTTGGTACCCCGCCCCGTACACGAACGACGCGAAGACGAAGTACGCGGCCGCGAACGCGATCGCGGTGAAGACCCCGGCGACGAGGAGGAGTTCGCTCATCGACGGCGCGTTCTGGACGACGACCCGTGGGTCCGCTCGTAGATCCGGTCGGCGGCGGTGCGCGGGTCGAGCCGGCGCTCGGCGACCTCGTCGAGGAGCTTCCCATGGGATGGGTCCGCCTGCAACCGTTCGGCCGCCTCGCGGGCGACGCGGTCCCGCACGAGTTCGACGAGCTCGTTCGCGATCCGGCGCCGGTCCGCCTCGGCCCGCCGGCCGGGTTCGGCATCGAGGAACGCCTCGTGGGCCTCGATGGCGGTCCAGAGTTCGGTCACCCCGGTCTTGTCGCGGGCGCTCGCCGAGACGACGACCGGCCGCCATCCGTCCCGGGCCGCGCCGAGCCCCGCCAGCTCCGAGAGGTCCTTCGCCGCCGCGTCGGCGCCCGGCAGGTCGGACTTGTTGACGCAGAAGACGTCGGCGATTTCGAAGAGACCGGCCTTCAGGGTCTGGACCTCATCGCCGAGGTGGGGGACGAGGACCACGACGCTCGTCGACGCCACGTCCCGGATCTCGATGTCGACCTGGCCGCTGCCCACCGTCTCCACGAGGACGACGTCGTAGTGGGCCGCATCGAGGAGACGGACGACCTCCCGGGTGGCCGTGGCGACCCCGCCGGCGCGGCCGCGGCTCGCCATCGAGCGGATGAACACCCCCGCGTCGCCTGGGTCGCGCTCGAGCCGGATCCGGTCGCCGAGGACCGACCCCCCGGTGAACGGGCTCGACGGGTCGACCGCGACGACGGCGACGGTCTTGCCGAGCGACCGGAGGTGCGCGAGGAGGACGTTGACGAGCGACGACTTGCCGACCCCGAGCGGTCCCGTCAACCCGACGACGGTCGCATGCCCCGTCCGGGGGTGGAGGGCGCGGAGGATCGGGGCGACGCTGGGGTCCCGACTCTCGATGCGCGTGATCAGTTGGGCGAGCGCCCGGCGGTCCCCGCGGACGACCGCCCGCGCTTCGGCGGGGAGGGCGCGGGGGACGGTCATGTCCGATGACGAGCGATCCCTCGGGCGGTCCGGACGATCTCCTCGAGCGTGGTCCCGGGTCCGAAGACCGCCTTGATGCCGATCCGACGGAGACGCTTCGCGTCGTCGTCGGGGATGATCCCGCCGGCGAACACGGGGACGTCGCGGACCTTGCGGGTCTTGAGGAGCTTGAGGACTCGCGGGAACAGGGCCATGTGAGCCCCCGAGAGGCACGAGAGACCGATCAGGTCGACGTCCTCCTCGATCGCCGACTCGACGATCTCCTCCGGGGTCTGCCGAAGCCCCGCGTAGATGACCTCCATCCCGGCGTCGCGGAGGGCCCGGGCGACGACCTTCGCGCCCCGGTCGTGGCCGTCGAGGCCCGGCTTCGCGATCAGGACCCGGATCGGCGTTGGGGCACGAGGTTCCGCCATCCGGGGTACCGAGCCGGCCGTCGGGGAAAAGCCTTGCGCGACGGCGACGACGTTAGAGGAGCGAGAACGCGTCCGCGAGGAGATTGCCAAAGACGACCCCGAGTACGACCCCCACGGCCAGCAGGACCACGAATGGGATCTGGGGGGTCACCCAAACGGCGGCGACCCCCTTCGCCTTCAGCTCGTCCCGGATCCGTTCGCGAAGCCGTCGGTCGTCATCCGCGGTCTCGACGTCGTCGTCCCGATGGAACGTTGGGTCGGTCACCCAGACGAACCGCTCCGGCAACTGGTCGACCGCGAGCGGATAGCCGGTGAACGTTCGAGCGCCGTTCCAGTCTCCATGGCGGGCGTTTCGGGCGAAGAGCGCGAGGGGAATCGCGACCGCCGCGACCGCCCCGTTCATCAGTACCGTCACGGCGAACGGATAGAACGCTAAGATCCCGAGGGCGGCGTGGGGCGCCATGACGACCATCGTGTCGAACGGAACGACGGCGCCGGCGACCATGATCGCCTTCGCGTCGGCCCCGCCGTACAGGAGGTTGGCCTCGAACAACGCACGGGCGATGAGGACGGTCGCGTACGCGGCGATCGCGGCCGTCGGGAGGCCCGACCCCCCGATTCCGTCCCGCCAGGAGACGACGGCGAGGAGCGCCCCCACCGCGATGTACGCCGCGATCTCGATTGCGCCCGGCCAGGACGGGTGGGCCTCGACGAGGGCGTCGTCCCACGGGACGAGGTGCTGGACGACGAAGGCGACGACGACGGCCCAGACCGCGACGGGGACGACGCCGTCCGGCGCGAGGACGATGGCCTGGAGCGCCCCGCCGAGGAGACCCAGGGCCAGCCAGATCCGGTCGTCGACCTCCCGGGTCCGCAGATCGACCGCTGCCGCGACGAGAAATCCGACGATCAGTACGCCGATCGCGGCGTCGGAGACGTCGACGAAATTCATCGGAGGGCCGGGCGCTCCGACGCCCCCGCTACCTATTTAAACCGAGTGAAACTGGCGCGCTCGCCCCACCTCAGGACACATGGTCGAGTTCAAGCTGGTCATCTCCGACCGGGCGATGTCGTACGCCCGCACCGTCGGGGACCCCCAGTCGGCCGGTTTCCTCGGGAAGCGCATCGGGGAGACGATCGGAGGCGAGCTGCTCGGCCTCGCCGGCTACACGTTCACCATCCGCGGCGGCACCGACAAGAGCGGATTCCCGCTCCGGCCGGACTTGCCGGGGGCCCGCCAGACCCGCGTGTTCGTGGGCGAAGGGTTCGGGTTCCACGCGCCGCGGCACGGGATGCGGAAGCGACGGACGTTCCGGGGGAACGCGATCAGCGAGGACACCGTTCAGGTGAATCTCGTCGTCGAGCAGAAGGGGCCGAAGGCGCTCCCGGAGCTGCTCGGCGCGTCATGAAGGCCCCGAAGCAACCCGAGGTCAAC
>JAKIVZ010000026.1 GCA_022750295.1 Candidatus Lutacidiplasma silvani | reverse complement strand
ACGACGCCAGGGGTACGAGGAATTCCTCGATGTGTGAACATTACCAACTACTGGATTCTTGTTTACACCCCCGAGGGGCGCCCGTCCTACATGCCGGCGAGTTCGATTCTGGGAGGCGTCGCAGTGTTGCACCAACTCATCCAGCAAGGAGCGGACCCCCGAATTGTGGCGGCGCTGGCGCAGAAGGTCTCCCCCTCACAGCTCGATTTCTGTACGAAAGCAATCGATTCTGCTCGGACCATCGCCGAGTCATGGCTTTCCCGACACATGCTGAGCAGCGATCCTGCGAAGGCCAAGGCCATCGCGCAGGATCTTTGCGACTACTCGAAGTGGCTTTCCCACGGGAAGATGATCGGCCGCGATCGAGCCCGGGAGATGGGACTGAATATCGCGTTCTTGGAGCGGGACGACGAACTCTGGAAGTTGGTTTGGGAATACTACTTGCGCGCAGAGTTCATGCTGAACTCCGCCGGGCAACTCCGAACTTACGAAACTCGACGGAACGGAATCAACGTCGGTGCTCAGGTCCGCCGTCAACCGAACCCGGCGCAGTCCGATCGATCGGACTAACCGACCTGAACGGCTACCACGACGGGGTTCCTCGGGTCTGCCGTCATGTAGAACTCTGGGGAAAGCGGCAACTCGTCGAGTGCCAGCCGAACGTCGTCGGTCTCCCGAGGGTGTGCCTCAAGGAAAGCAAGCAGCTCCTTGAACTGCACGCGGAGACGATCGAACGGAAGCGCCTCACTTGGCATTGCGGCGGCCCCCGTGGCCATCGTCACGTCGAATCCCCTCCGTTCTTAACCCCTTTCGCTTCCAATAAGGGCTTCGGAACGGTCGGAAGCTCGAGGGATTGCTCGATTGCGACCAAGTCGGCGAACGCCACTGCGACGCGGCGTGAATCGCGTGCTAACCTGGGGGGCGGGGAAGGGAAAGGGACGGGTCCCGTCGCCGCCCGCCGCCGGGCGACCCCCGGCTACGGGCTCGTCTCTCATCCTCAAAACTGCCGACCGCGAACGCCGTTGTCGTCACGCTTAAGAACCGAACCCGTGTGGGCGCGCTCGGTCCCCATGGAACTCGTCGTTGTCGAGAAGGAGCACGACTCGCTCCGGATCGAGGTCCCGCGAGCGGAGGAGACCCTCCTGGTCCCCCTCGTGGAGGCGCTCCAGGCCGAGGAGCACGTCGTCGAGGCCCGCTATTATTTCGGCCACCCGTTCCTCGACCGACCGACCCTCTACGTGAAAACCAAGGGCGAGAAGCCCCAGCAGCTCCTGAAGCGCGTGCTGAAGGACCTCGCCGACCAGTACGGCGACGTCCTCCAGGACTTCGACAAGAAGGCCGAGAAGATCAAGGCGTAGCGCGGGGAAGCGCAGCCATGCTGAAAGAGTGCGCACAGCACGGGTACTTCCGGGCGGAAAGCTGCCCGGTCTGCGGCGGTTCCGGTCGGTTCCTGATGAACGACCGGGAGCTCGACCACCTCGGTCGGGTGATGACGGGGGTCCTCCGCCATTTCCCCGAGAAGTACGGTCTCGCGGTGGATGACAAGGGATGGATCCCCCTTCCGACCCTCGTCCAGGCGATCCAGGGCCGTCACCGCGGCTACCACTGGCTCCGGGCCCACCACCTCGTCGCGATCGCCGAGAGCGACCCGAAGGGGCGGTACGAGGTCAAGGACGACCGGGTCCGGGCCACGTACGGCCACACGGTGGAGGTCAACCTCGACCTCCCGACCGAGAACGTCCCGCCCGAGCTCTACTTCCCCGTCACCCCCGAAGAGGCGTCGATCGTCCTCGAGGTCGGGCTCAAGCCGTCCGACCGGCGAAAGGTCCACCTCTCGCGGACCGCCGAGGACGCCCGGGCCGCCGGGGTCGTCCGGACCCCCGAGCCCGTCATCCTCGCGATCGACGCGAACGCGGCGCAGGCGGAGGGGATCGTGATCATGCGGGCCGGGAAGACCGTCTTCCTCACCGACCAGGTCCCGGCGAAGTTCCTCGCCCGGCACTCCGCCGAACCCGCGACCGCCGAGTAATCGAGACGGGGGGCCGACCCGCCCCACCCGGGCGTCAGTCGACGACGACGTTCGATTCGTACGCCGTGACCACGTAGATGTGGAGGTCGAGCCCCGTCGACGGCGCGAACGTGTTGACGAACACGAAGTAGAACGTGTCCGTGTACGGCGCGGCGAACGCGAACGTCTGGCTCGAGCCGTTCTGCACGAGGAGCGGGATCGCCGGGGCGTGGGCGGCGAAGTCGGGGAAGTCGGTCGAGTTGTACACCTCGAGCGTGATCGGGGCGCCCGGCGGGTTGTCGACCGAGTAGTTGCCCTGGATGTAGTCCTCGCCGGTGACCGGTCCCGAGAGGTAGGTGAAGTTCCCCGCCCCGACGTTCTGCCAGCCGGACGTGGTGAGCGGGTCCTGATACGTCGGGGGACCGGAGATCGCCCCGGAGAGGGTCGCCCACGCGAGGCCGAGGATCACGACGACCACCACGAGGGCCCGGAGGCCCATGACGAGCTTGTACCGGCGGCGGGTCCGGGCGGGGAGCGACTCGGTGGTGCCAGGACGGACCGACTGGAGCGCCCCGCACGTGGGACACTTCGCGCCGTTCGGCGGGAACGCCTCGCCGCACAGCGCGCACGTCCCCCATTCGGCGGCGTGGGGGTCGGAGGGGAGGGCCACGGCCGAGAGCCGGGGGAGGGTCTATGGTCCCTTCGTACGAACTCCGAGCCGAGGGGGCCCTAGGCCTTCGGCTTCGGTACCGCGAGGTTGATCACGACGTTCTTGCGGCGCGTGTACGCTCGGACGACCTCCGAGCCCTGCTCGAAGCCGAGCCCGCTCCCCTTGAACCCGCCGAACGGGGTCTGGGGGAACGTCACGGGGGCCTCGTTGACGCAGACCATCCCGGCGTCGAGGCGCTTCGCGGTCGTGTGCGCCGTCGCGAGGTCCTTCGTCCAGACGGCGGCGAACAGCCCGAAGTCGGTCCCGTTGGCGAGGCGGATCGCCTCGTCGGTCGACTCGAACGAGTGAACCATCAGGACCGGCCCGAAGATCTCCTCGCGGACCGCCTTCGCGGTCGCGGGGGCGCCGTCGACGACGGTCGGCCGGTAGAAGTTCCCCGCCGCGAGGGGTGCGTCCGCCACGCGGGCTCCGCCCGTGACGACCTTCCCTCCCTCGGATCGGGCCGACTCGACGTACCCGGCGACCTTCGCGAGGTGGTCCGGGGAGACGAGCGGGCCCATCTCGCTCTCGGCCTCAATCCCCGGTCCGAGACGGGTCGCCGCGGCGTGTTTCGCCACGCGTTCGACGAGCGCGTCGTGGACCGACGCGTGAACGAGGAGGCGGGAGCCGGCCCAGCACATCTGTCCTGCGTTCCCGAAGATGCCGAAGGCGATCCCGCGGGCCGCCCGGTCGAGATCGGCATCCGGGAATACGACGACCGGGCTCTTCCCCCCGAGTTCGAGGGTCGCCGGGATCGTCCGCTGCGCCGCGAGTTCGGCGATCCGGTGCCCGACCTCGCCGCTGCCGGTGAACGAGACGGAGCGGCATCGGGGATCGGTGACGAGCGATTCCCCGACCTCGGTTCCGCTCCCCACGACGATGTTGAGGATCCCGTCGGGGATCCCGGCCTCCTTGGCGAGGCGGCCGAACGCGATCGCGGAGAGCGGCGTGAGGCTCGCCGGCTTCAGGACGGCGGCGTTTCCGGCGGCCAGCGCCGGTGCGACGCCGCGGATCGCCAGCAGGAGCGGGTAATTCCAGGGGGCGATGTGGACCGTGACGCCGAGCGGCTCCCGGACCGTGTAGTCGAGTCGGGCCCCCGGGACCGAGATCGTCTCGCCCTCGATCTTGTCGGCGAGGCCGGCGACGTACTCGAGGGTGCGGACGACGAACCCGATCTCGCCGCGCGCCTCCTTGATCGTCTTGCCCATGTTGAGGGTCTCAAGCCGCGCAAACTCCTCCAGGCGTGTTTCGAGGATTCCCGCCAGCTTGCCGAGCGCCTTCGCCCGCCGCCCGCCGTCGTCGGGGGCCCACCAGCTCGACTCGAACGCGGCCTGGGCGACCTCCATCGCGTGCCGGGCGTCGTCGGCGTGACCGACGGCGACCTGGGCGAGGTCGGCGTTGGAGGCGGGGTTCTTGACCGGCGCGTGCTCGCCGCGGCTCCCCGGGGTCTCGGAGCCGCCGATGACGAGGTCGAACGGACGTTCCAAGCTTGCGGACATGGTGGCGCCCGGGGAGCGGGCTCCCCCACATAGCCCTTCGCCGGACGTCGCGCGGGACGGACCCGTACCCCCTACCTTCTAAGGCGGCCGCGTCCTCCCCGCGCCGGAGGAAGTCCCACGTTCCGGACACCGCACTTCTCGATCGAGAAGGTTGGGAAGGGGGTCTGGGCCGCCATCGCCCCACCGGAATCCGGCGCTTCGAGCAACGCCGGGGTCGTCGACCTCGGCTACGCCACCCTCGTCTTCGACACGTTTCGCACCCCGCCCGCGGCCGCCGACCTCCGATCGGCCGCCACGATGCTGAGCGGGCGGAATCCGTCGATCGTCGTCAACAGCCACTGGCACCCGAGCCACACGTTCGGGAACGCGACGTTCGGCTCCTGCACGATCTATGGAACGGAGCGGACCCGGACCCGGATCAACGAGCTCGGTCCGGTTTGGGTCGCCACCGTCGAGGACCCCGAGTGGGGGTCCCGGACGGCCGCCCTTCAGGCCCGGCACGACACGGAACCGGACCCGCTCCGCCGCCGGGAGATCGCCGTGGAACTGGCGGCTCGCCACGACCTCCGCGACTCGCGCGACCGGGTCCGGGTCCGTCCCCCGGACGAGATCGTCGAGGACCGGTATCTGTTCAAGGGGAACCGGGGCGTGTCGATCGTGGCCGGCGCCGGCCACAGCGAGAGCGACTCGGTCGTCTTCGTGACGGAGACGGAGACGCTGTTCGCGGGCGACCTCGTCTCCGTCGGAACGCATCCGAACCTCGTGTCGGCCGACCTGGAGAAGTGGCAGACGACGCTGGGAAAGGTCGAGAAGATCGCTCCGCAGCATCTCGTCCCGGGACACGGCCCGGTCACGGGGATCGAATCGTGCTCGGTCCTTGCCGACTACCTGCGACGGATCGAAGAGATCGCGACCTCGGACGACGCCCCCGAGATGCCCGAGGAGTACCAGGACTGGGAGCTCCCCGGTCACTTCTTCGACGGGATCGCCGTGCTTCGGGCCCGACGGGCCGGCGCCCTCGATCCCTAGCCGGGTTCCGTTACCGGCCCGGCGAGTCGCCCGTCTCTCCGTTCATCGCGTAGCTCCGGCCCTTCCAGGCGACCGGCCGTCCCCGGATCCCGTCGACCAGCGAGGCGGAGACGAGCACGAGGTAGAACCCGACCGCCACCGGGAACAGGAGCCCATACGCCCCGTCCATCCCGATCGCCCGGGCGAACAACGCGTGCTTCGCGAACCAGGCGAGGTACACGATCGCCCCGAGCACGGTGAGGACGAGGGAGCCGACCAGGAGGCCGAGCGGCAGGACCGCCAGCGGGAGGAGGAAGAGGCCCACGAGCCCGGCGAGGAACGCCACCTGGCGACCCGCCGAGAACCGCGTGTCGTGGACGTTCTTCTTCAGACCCTCGAACATCTCCCGTCGGTCGCGGTACATCCGGGTGACCAACAGGTCGGGTGCCCACGCGACGCGCAGACGTTTGCCGGCGGCCCGGAGGCGTCGGGCGATCGCGACGTCCTCGAGGACGAATCCTCGGACCGCCGCGTGGCCCCCGACCGCCTCGTACGCGTCGCGCCGCACGAGCGTGTACTGCCCGTTCGCCATCGCGGAGTGGGAGGTGTCCCGGTTGACCCGGGGCGTCCGGAAGTACGTCAGCACGAGCTGGACGTACATCGGGAGGATCACCTTCTCCCAGAACGACCGGGCCTCGACGCGCGGCGCGAGCGTCGCGAGGTCGGCCCGCTCGGACTCGGCCCAAGCCAGCGTCGCGGCGACCACCGAGGGCTGGTACCGCATGTCCGCGTCGGTGAACAGCAGGTACTCCCCTCGGCTCGCGCGGAACCCGACGTCGCACGCCCAGTTCTTGCCGACCCAGCCCGGGGGGAGCGGAGGCTCCTCGATCACCTGCACCCTCGGACCCCGGGACCGGGCGACGTCCCGGGTCCGGTCCGTCGACCCACCGTCGACGACGAGGATCTCGACCGGGGCGTACGTCTGGGCGAGGAGGCCGTCGAGGGCGGGACCGAGGTCGGCCTCCTCGTTCCGAGCCGCGAGGATGACGCTGATCCGCGGCCCGGTACGGGGGGCGCTCGCGTCCGCGGGAGGGTCGAGGCGGGGCATCTGCACGGCGAAGTAGAGGGGGATCCCTTGGACGACGATCGCGGCCATGGTCGCGAACGCAAGGAGCGCGACCAGCCACTCCTCGAGCACACGTCGCTCGACTCGGATGGATAATTAAGCCCGCGCGGGTGCGACGACGGGGACGGTCGGTTGGAGACGGTCGTCCACCCCCGAATTCGACCCGGGGTCCTCGAGGAGCGTCGCTATCAGGCTTCGATCGCGGACGCGGCGACCGGGGCGAACACGCTCGCGGTCCTCCCGACCGGGCTCGGAAAGACCACGATCGCGCTCCGGGTGATCGCCGAGTACCTGCGGCGGTTCCCGACCCGTTCGGTCCTCTTTCTCGCCCCCACCCGGCCCCTCGTGGTCCAGCACGCGGAGAGCGTTCGCGGCTCGATCCTGGGCCCCGCGCCCGTGGTGCTCACGGGAGCCGTCGGGCCGGGCGAGCGGGCCGAACTCCTCCATCCTCCCCAGGTCATCGTCGCGACGCCCCAGGTCATCGGCAACGATCTCGCGACCGACCGGTTCCCACTCGACACGATCTCGCTGATCGTCTTCGACGAGGCCCACCGGGCCCGGGGCGACTACCCGTACGTGGCGATCGCTCGGGCGAACGCCGCGGGGCCCCAGGCGCGCGTGCTCGCGATGACCGCGTCCCCCGGCTCGCGCCTCGACACGATCCGGGAGGTGTGGAGGAACCTCGGGATCGCGCACTTCGAGTACCGGACCGTGGCGGACGCCGACGTTCGACCGTACGTCCACGACGTGCCGTTCGAGTCGGAGGTGGTGAAGGTCCCCGCGGAGGTCCAGGGGCTCGGGGTCCTCTTCCGCGCCGCCGCCGCTCGGCAGGAGAAGATCCTCGCCGATCTGCACTTTCTCCGGGAGAACACGGCCTCGAAGCGGGATCTCCTCGAGCTGGGGACCGACCTGCACCGCCAGATCGCCCAGGCACGCGCCCGCGGGGAGTCTCCCCCGGCCCGGCTCTGGCAGGGCGTCACCTCCCACGCCGTCGCGATGAAGGCGCTGCACGCCGTGGAACTCGCCGAGACCCAGGGGGTCGAGTCGGTCCGCCAATACCTCGAACGACAGGGGGAGGGGCGCGGCTCGCCGGCGCTCCGTTCGTTCCTCGGAGACCCGGACGTGCTCCAAGCGCGTCACATCCTCGAGACCCTCCACCTCGAACACCCCAAGCTGGCGGCCGCGGTCCGGCTCGTTCGGACCGAACTCGCCAAGTCCCCCGAGTCTCGGGTGATCGTGTTCACCCAGTATCGCCAGACCGCGGAGCGGCTCGTCGAGGAACTCACCCACGCCGGGGACCCGGGCCTCCGGGCCGCCCGATTCGTGGGCCAGGCGAGCACCGACAACGATGCGGGGATGTCCCAGAAGGACCAGGTCCGGCTCCTCGACCGGTTCCGGGCCGGCGATATCAATTGCCTCGTGGCGACCTCGGTCGCGGAGGAGGGGCTCGACATCCCCTCGACCGACCTCGTCGTGTTCTATGAGCCGGTTCCGGACCTCATTCGGACGATCCAGCGCCGGGGGCGCACGGGTCGCGCCCGGGCCGGCCGGGTCGTCGTGCTGGTGGCGGAAGGTACCCGGGATGTCGGTCTGGCGCGGTCGACCGGAGGGAAGGAGCGCCGGATGCACGAGATGCTCGGCCATCTGGAGGACGAGTCCCGGGCCGGAGCCGTCCCGGCGCCGCCCGCCCGGGCCGTGCAGAAGAATCTCGAGGAGTTTCGCGCCCCGTAGGTCCCGTCACCGACCGGTGCTGCCGAACCCGCCCGAGCGGGACCGGACCGCGGGCACGACTCCGACCGTGAATTCGGCCGGTCGGTCGGCGACGAGCCGGATCTGGGCGATCCGGTCCCCGACCCGGATGTCGTACCCGCCGTCGAAGAGGAACGTCAGGGGGACCTTGATCTCCCCCGCGTAGTCCCGGTCGATCGTGCCGGGGGCGTTGACCATCAGCACCCCGCGGCTGCTGAGTCCGCTCCGGGGCCGGACCTCGAGGAACGTACCGGCCGGCGCCCGCATCTTCCAGCCGGTCCGGACGAGCGTCACCGCTCCGCTCTGCAGGCGGACGTCCTCGGCGCTCGCAAGGTCGAACCCCGCCGAACCGGTCGTGGCGCGGGCGGGAACGGGAACCTCCGGGGCGTCCGGGAGACGCTCGACGATGACGCGAGGGAGATGGGGGGCGGCCACCACGCAACGGGGAACTCTCGACTCCCTTCTCCCTTCCGGCCCGGTCACTCGCTCGAACCCTCCGGTACGGCGCCGGGGAGTTCCACCGCGAGATATCGGGCGACGAGATGCCCCTCCGCCCGACGGAGCATCTTGCCGAGCGCCGGCGGGCTCTGCCCGGTGGTGCGGGCGAGCCGGGTCAGCGTGATTCGGCGAGGGACCGCGAAGAATCCGAGCGCCCACGCCCGGGCGAGGACGTCCCGCTGCTTCGGGGTGAGCTGCGTCGACGGGGCGTCCGAAAGGACCGGGCGGTTCGAGGCCCGAACGACCCGGAACGGCAACTCCTCCTTCCGGAGCCGGGCGAGGACCCGGCGGATCGTCCGCTCCTCCCCCAGGAACGACGCGACCGTCGTCTCCGCGTTCAACCGGAATGGGGCGGTCGGGGTGATCCGCCCGGCGGAGAGGGAGACGAGCGCCCGGACGGACGCCGGATTCCGCTGTCGCACGAGAAGGATGTAGTCCCTCGTTCGGGGCCGCCGCTCGACCACCTCGAAGCTGTCGAGTCCGTAGAGGCGCCGGATCCGCCGGGACTCGCGCTCGAGCTCCACGTCGGGCCGGAGCGGCCCGTGGCGCCGCAGCCGAAGGAGCTGGAGCCTCCATCCGCGTTCGAGACGGAGCGTCTCGAGGAGTTCGACCTCCTCGTACTTCTCGAAGAACGAGGCCGGGAGCAGGCCGATCAGGACGAGGTGTTCCGTCCGGAACTCGAGCGTGATCGACTGCATCGGGAGGTTCGCTATCGGGGGTTCCGATATGAACCCGCGCGCCGCCGCCCGGGCGTTAAATAGCGAGTCCGGCTCGCTCGACGGTCATGGCGTTCCGGTCGCTTGGCGAGTTCCTCGCCGAGCTCGAGAAACGCGGAGACCTGGTCCGGATCCGCTCGAAGGTCCACCGGGATCTCGAGCTGACCGAGATCACCCGCCGCACCCTCGCTCAGGACGGTCCGGCCCTCCTCTTCGAGTCGGTCGACGGCGCCACGATGCCGGTCGCGATGAACGTCCTCGGCTCCCGCCGGCGGGTCGCCCTCGGGCTCGGAGCGGATACCCTGGAGGAGGCCGCGGCCCGGATCGGCAAACTGTCGAAACTCCGCCCGCCCGCGGGGGTCGTCGCCGCGCTGAAGGACCTCTCCGGGACCCTGGACCTACTCGACACCGTCCGCTCGCTCGGCCCGAAGCGGGTGACGAGCGCCCCCTGCCAGGACGTCGCGACCGATTCGATCCAGCTCGACACCCTCCCGATCCTGCGATGCTGGCCCCACGACGGGGGGCGAACCATCACGTTCCCGGTCGTCGTGACCAAGGATCCGGAGACCGGCGAGCCCCACACGGGCGTCTACCGGCTCCAGCAGTACGGTCCGGACACCCTCGGATTCCACGCCCAGCTCCACCGGGTGGGGGCGAGCAACTACCGCAAATGGGCGGCCCGGGGCGAGCGGATGCCGGTCGCGGCGGTCATCGGGATCGACCCGGCCACGGTCCTGAGCGGGCTCGCTCCCGTTCCGGAAGGGATTTCGAACTGGGTGTTCGCGAGCTTCGTGCGGTCGGAGCCGCTCGAGCTCGTCCGGTGCCAGACCGTCGACCTCGAGGTGCCGGCGAACGCCGAGATCGTGCTCGAGGGATACGTCGACCCGGCGGAACGCCGCCTGGAGGGTCCGTTCGGGGACCACACCGGGTACTACTCCGCCCCCGAGGAGTTCCCGGTCTTCCACGTCACCCACATGACGACCCGCCGGAACCCCGTCTACTTCACCACCGTCACGGGAAAGCCTCCGACCGAGGACTCGGTCCTCGGCAAGGCGGTCGAGCGACTGTTCCTGCCGGTCGTTCGGCTGGTGCTGCCCGAGATCGTCGACATGAACCTCCCCGCCGAAGGGCTGTTCATCAACGTCGGGATCATCTCGATCCGCAAGTCGTACCCCGAGCACCCCCGGAAGGTGATGCATGCCCTCTGGGGGCTCGGCCAGTTGATGTTCACGCGGTACCTCATCGTCGTCGACGCCGACGTCGACGTGCACGACCTCGGAGAGGTCCTCTATCGGGTGGGACTCCAGGCCGATCCTGCGAACGACTTCGAGATGGCCCGGGGGCCCGTCGACCAGCTCTCGATCTCGAACCCCATCCCGAACATCGGCGGGAAGGTCGGGATCGACGCGACGAAGAAGGGCCCGAGCGACGGGTTCCCTCGTCCGTGGCCGGAGGAGATCCGGATGGACCCGGAGGTGGTCGCCCGGATCGACGCCCTCGCCAATGCCGACCCCGTGCTGGGCCGCCTGTTCGCCGAGCGCCCGGGGAAGTGAGCGAACCTCCCCGAGGACGGGCCGAGGAGTTCGGCCGGTTCCTCGAGATCCAGAACCTCGGCCTCAACCTCCCGTTCGCCCTCGCGTTCCTCCTCACCGCCTCCATGGGGGTCCCGTCGTGGTGGACCGTCCTGTGGATCGTCGTGGCGTTCGTCGGGGCCCGGAACGCCGGCCACGCGTTCAACCGGATCGTCGACCGGGACTACGACCGGCAGAACCCCCGGACGCAGCAGAGGGCCCTCGTCACCGGCCGCTACTCGCTCCCGTTCGCCGTCGGCATGGTCGCCCTGAACTCGGCCGCGCTTCTGGTCGCCGCGTTCTTCCTCAACCCGCTCGCGCTCGTGCTCGCTCCGATTGCCCTCGCCGCAGTCTTCGGCTACAGCTTCACCAAGCGCTACACGGCGCTGACGACGGTCTTCCTCGGATTCGTGGAAGGGATCCCCCCCGCCGCGATCTACATCGCGGTCCGGGGGTCCCTGCCCCTGGCCGCGCTCGCGGCCGTCGGGGCCCTCATCGCCTGGGGGACGGCGTTCGAGACGGTCCACTCCCTCGGAGACGTGGACGCCGACCGGGCCGCGGGGCTCTCCTCGATTCCCGTCCGGATCGGAACGCGTCCCGCCTCGCAGCTCGTTCCGGCGCTCCATGCGGTGGCGCTCCTCCTCCTCGCGCTGTTCGGCGCCCTCGCCCATCTCTCGTTCCCCTTCTTTGTGGGGCTCGGAGGGATGGCCCTCATCGCGGCGGCAATCGACCTCCGCGTGATCCGGAACCCGACGAACATCACCCGCCCGTTCCGGCTTCACATGGCGCTCGGCGCAATCTTCTTGGCCGGGGTCGCCGTGGCGATGTTCGTCCCCCTCCCAATCCAGTAATTTTGAGTTCGAGACGGTAGGTTCGGTTTCCCGAGCGGAAGGAATCCCAACGCGAGCCGGTGGGCGGGGAATGCTAAAGCTCGCCGACGGCCCTACCGGGTGAGGAAAATATGCCGCAAGTGATGATCGGGCTCTCGGCACGGGACTATCGCACGACGAACGAGGTCTGGCGAATGTCGAAGCGGCACCTGAACCCGATCGTCCGCCGGCGGATCGGCTGGCGAGGGCGGTCGAGCTTCCTTCGCCAACTGATCCTCTACGGGTTCGAGCGCGCGAGCGAGAATCCGGGCGAATTCCTCCGGCAGGTCCGCGAGACCCACGACCCGATGCTCGGGAAGCGAGGCCGCTCGGAAGCCGGGGCCGACCGGCGGGAGGCCCTCGTCGCCCAGTGGCAGGCGTTCTTCCCGGGCCCCGCCCCCGTGCCCCGAAAGGCCCGACGGGGCACGAAGGCAAGCGAGTAGGGCGCAAGGGCCATCCCACCCCACCTGTGCCGAGGCCGGGGGAACGCTCCTGAGGAACGTCGAACGGGCCGATGGGCTCGCGCTCCAAGGGCTCGCCACGATCGGGCCGTTGCGAATGCCCGTCCCCTCGATCCTCGCGGGAGAAACCGGCGCCCCGGGGGTCCCGAGCGTGCGGGCCGCGTCCGCGGACGCCCCGGCCCACCGATCGGTCACGCTCTCCGATGGAACGGCGAGCCTCTCCCTCGAGTTCGCGGTCGCGGCGCCGGAGGTCTCCGGAGTCGCCGGAGCGGCCGAACAGGCCGCCGAGGGGACGTGGGTCGTGCACTGGCCGCTCGATGCCGCGCAATGGACGAAGCTCATCGACGGTCGTCCTGAGCTGCTCGTCCTGGGGAACGCCCGCGCCCTCCTCGCGGAGGGTGAGCCATTCGTGCAGGCGATCCGCGAACTCCGGGAACGGGTCGGCGGTCGCCCCGTGCTGTGGACCCCCCGGGTGGCGCTCCCGCACCGGCTCGCGCTCCTGACGTACCTGGGCATTGACCTCCTGGACTCGACCGAGACCGTGTGGCGCGCCAGCGAAGGGGCGTACCTGGACCTCGATTCCGGAACGTCCGAGCCCGAACGCACGCCGGATCTCCGATGGTGCGAATGCCCGTCGTGCCGTCGGAGCGGCCCGCCGGACCGGATCGCCCACGCGCTCGCCGTCCTGGAGTCCGAACGAAGGGCGGTCGCCTCCGCTCTCGCCCTCGGCCGCCTCCGGGAGCGGGTCGAGAGCCGATTGGCCGCCGAGCCGCTCCTCGCCGAGCTCCTTCGCTACGCGGACGGCCACCTCGCCGGTCTCCTCGACGAACGGACCCCCGTCACGGGAACCGGGCTCCATACCTACGTGCTGCGCGAATCGCACCGCCGCCCCGAAGTGCGGCGGTACCAGGAACGGCTCCTCACCCGGTATCGTCCTCCGCCGTCAAAGCGCGTCCTCCTCGTCGTCCCCTGCTCGAAGACGAAACCGTATCGCAACTCCCGGTCCCACCGTCGGTTCCGCTCGGCGTTCGAGGACCTCCCGGGGGCGGCCGGGGTCCATGTCGTGTCGGTCACGTCCCCGCTGGGGGCGGTGCCGCGGGAACTCGAGGACGTTCCTCCGGCCCGACACTACGACATCCCAGTGACCGGAGACTGGGACGAGGGGGAACGCCGCGGGGTCCGGGAGGCGCTCGAGCGGATACTTCTCGCCGGAGCGTATCAGCGGGTGATCGTCCACCTGGATCCGAACGAATACTCGTTCCTCCGGCCGGGGTTCCCGGAGGCCCTGCAGCCCGAGTGGACCATGACCGATCACAAGTCGACGGCGCCTCCCGCGATCGGCCGATTGCGAGACGCGATCTCGGCGGCGCTCGACCTCGCCCGCGACGTCCCTCGCTCCGCGATGCCGGTCGTCCGCGAGGAACTCGAATCTCTCGCGGGCCTTCAGTTCGGGGCCGAGGCGGCCCGCCTCCTGTTCGAGCCGCCGGTTCGCCTCTACGGTCGGCCGTGGTTCCAGCGGATCACGGACGCCAAGGGTACGGATCTCGCGACCTGGCGCGAGGAGCGCGGCCTCTTCCAGCTCACCGTCGCGGGAGGGGTTCGGATGCTGCCGGCCCACCCGCTGGAGGTCGAGGTCGCACCGGGGGTCCCGATTCGCGGGGATCTCTTCGTTCCAGGGGTGCTCCGGGCCAACCCGGAGATCCGGGCGGGGGACGCCGTCCTCCTCACACGGGAGGGGGCGCTTCTCGCCGTGGGAGAGGCCGAGCTTCCCGGGCGCTTGATGACGGAGCTCGACCATGGGCTCGCCGTCACGGTCCGACACCGCGCGCACGGGTCCGGTCCGCCACCGACACCCACTTGAATTCGACGTCCTCTCGAATCGCCGGGCCGGTCGTCTAGCGGTTAGGACATCGCGCTTACAACGCGGGAATCGACGGTTCGAATCCGTCCCGGCCCACGCCGCCCATGGGGTAGTACCAATTCGATGGTTTTTGCACCCCCTATTTAAGCGGCGGATCGACTCGTCACGTCATGGACTACGCCAAGGAGATTGTTTTCTTGGGGGAGCTTCACGACCAATGCTTGGCGGCGGACCGCGCGTTCACCCGAATCAAATGGGCGATCCAGTTGCACGCCAAGCCGCAGTCCGAGCGACAGCGGCAGTTGGCCGACCCCCAGCTCGACGCCTTCGTTCACGACGCAGTCTGCACGTTCCTTGACGCCTGCGCGATTGTCTCGAAGCTCCTGAAACCAGCTCCGGCCCGCCGGGATCCCGACCGCGCGGCCCGCGCGGAAGCGCGAGGAGCGGAGTTGCTCCGAAATATCGGGGTCTCCGAAGATGCGGAGTTCATGCCCCGCGACGTGCGCGATGCTGTCGAGCACATTGATGAACGGCTCGACGAATGGATGGCCTCGGGCAACCGACCGTTCCCGGAGACCTGGGTCATCATCTGGCCTGGCGAGCCGGGCTCGTGGGAGCCCGTCGACGGTCTGCGGACCTTTGACGCGCGATCGATGGAGGTCTCGGTGCTAGGGTCCCGCTGTAACATCGAAGGGATGCATGAGGGGCTCGTGAGGCTCGACCAGCGACTGAACGTCTCGACCAGCGACCTGAGCTTCTCGGTGACCGAGCCCGGAAAGCCCCCCAACTCGATTTCAATTCGGATGGCTACAGGTCGCAAACCCCCGAACGAGGGTTGAAGAGGACCGACGACTTCCGGTCGTTGGGAGTAAATGCATCCCACCAAAATGAATCAACCAAGTAGGGGCCTCCGCCCCGCAGTGCGTAGGCACCATCGGGACAACCTTTTCAGGTATGCGGCGCGCGCACTTTAGACCCAGCAAGGATTACCGCTGCGACGTCTGCAGCGGACGAATCCGCTGGGCAGCGGACGAGATTCGGTACGGTGCTCACCTGAAGTACCGTGCCCACAAGAAGTGCTACGCCGCGGCCGCCTCTTCGGAGGCGGCCAAACCCCTTCCCGTGTATCGGTGGCCTTGGCCCCGGGTTAGATGTAGGGAAACTCGCGGACCTCGGCTTCCTCGGGTTTGCTCGTCGAGATTGAGTTCAACAAGAGATGAACGAACACCGACTTCAGCCATCTGTCGTCGACCCTCGAAGGCATGTGCCGAACATAGTCGAGGGTGAATCGGCCCGCAATCCTGGCAATAAAGGTCGCGAACTCCTCGACCTTGTCGTCAAACTCTTCGGGTCTCAACTGCCAAGCTCCGCCCGACTTTCCTGCAATGCCCCAGCCGTCTCCGACGAATTCGGCGGGAACCGCCCCCTTGGCGCGAAGGGTAACCAAGCTCCCTCGAATCCAGTACTTGGCAACCGGCCGCCTGACGTGAACAGCCGAGTTCTCGGGAGC
>JAKIVZ010000013.1 GCA_022750295.1 Candidatus Lutacidiplasma silvani | reverse complement strand
TCCTCGAGCGCCTGCCGGTAGGTCGGGACGGTCCGTCCCATGCGATCACCTCCCGATCGGTCGTGGCGCCGAACGATTCGAGCCCGAGCTGGCCCGGCGGGCGCCGGACCGTCGAGAGCCGGCGGCCGTCGCGGTACGCCTCGAGGACCGCCCCGTCGCCCCGCGACCGGGCGCGGACGAGGTCGTGGAGGCGGGGGCCGCCGTCGGTGAGCCCGGGGAACCGTCCGAGCCCGTCGGAGAGGACGAGGAGCATGGGGAGCCCGGTCCGGTGGGCGACGGCGCCGAGCGTCCGGGCGACGTGGGCGAGGAGCGGGCGCCGCTCCTCGACCGGGAGTTCCTCCGCATCGTGGAACAGCTCGGGGACCTCATGGGCGACGAGGAGGTGCGGCCGGTGGGCGCGAGCCTCGGCCGCCCAGCCGTCGACCATCGTGACCATCTGGTAGGCGGTGAACGCGCGCGCGAGACGGATCCGCTCGAGGAGCTCGCCCGGGTCGGCGCCGAGGGCGCGGCCGAGCTCCCCGATCCGGTACGGCAGGAACCGGTTCGACCCCTCGATGAGCGAGATCCGGCCGCCCCGGGCGGCGACGCCGGCGTACAGCAGTTCGAGCATCGATTCGACGATCCGGGGGTCGCCGACCCAGACGGTCGCCTCGCCCGGCGCGAGCGTCGGGGCGAGCCACGGGAAGATCGCCGGCGCCTCCGGAAGCGGGAGCGTCGGCGGACGCGGGGGCGCGCGCGGTCGGACCGGACGGCCCGGCCGGACCGGCGCCGAAGGGCCGAACCGGGTCGACCGCCACCGGTCGATCGAGATCGGAGGGACCGCCGCGGACGCCATGGGAGCGTCGGAACCTCGCCGCCGTCCGTTAAGCGGCGGGTCGGAGGAGCGGAAACGGCCGTGGGCAGAGCGTTTCCCGCGGGTCGGAACGGGCCGTCGTTCTCGCCCGGCGGACGGAGATAAGGCCCGAGGGGGCGTGTCCTCCGCATGTCGACCGCCCCGGAGCCGCTCGGCCCGACCCGCGTCCGCCTCAACCAGGGGAACTCGATCCCGCTCCTCGGCCTCGGGGTCTACCAGTCCCAACCGGGAGCCGAGACCCAGCAAGCCGTGACGTGGGCGCTCGAGCTCGGGTATCGCCACATCGACACCGCGGCCCTCTACGAAAACGAGGCCGACGTCGGAGCGGCGATCCGGGCGAGCGGGATCCCCCGGGAGGAGCTCTTCGTCACGACCAAGCTCTGGCAGTCCGAGCACGGGTTCGAGAAGTCGCAGAAGGCGGCCCACGCGAGCCTCCGCCGGCTCGGGCTCGAGTACGTCGACCTCTACCTGATCCACTCGCCCCGGGCCGACTCCCCCGACGAACGTCGGGCGTCGTGGCGCGGCCTCGAGAAGCTGCACAAGGACGGGCTCTGCCGGGCCATCGGGGTCAGCAACTACGGGATCCGGCACATGGAGGAACTCACCGACGCGGCCGACATCGTCCCCGCCGTGAACCAGGTCGAGTTCCACCCGTTCGTGTTCGACCCGGAGCTCGTCGCCTACTGCGACCGGCGCGGGATCCGGATCGAGGCGTGGGCGCCGCTGACGCGAGGGCGCCGGTTCGAGGACGCGACGGTCCAGGCAATCGCGACCACCCACCATCGGACCCCCGCGCAGGTCCTGCTCCGGTGGGGGATCGAGCATGGGTTCGTCGAGATCCCGAAATCGGTGCACCGCGAGCGGATCGCGGAGAACGGCGCGATCTTCGATTTCTCGCTCTCCGAGGACGAGGTCCGAACGCTCGACGCGTTGAGCGACGGGGGCCGGGTCAGCGGGTGGAATCCCTCCACCGTTCCGTGAGCCGGGGGCCCGACCGAACTCGCTCGCGATCGGTGCGCGGAGGGACGCTCCGTTCGAGACGAGTTCGATTTCGGGAACCGCCGCGTGGGGGATTGAGGCGTCCCCCTGCTTCTCCGGAAGCCTGGAAGCCGGGTCGTCCGGGATCGGGAGCCCGGTCTACGTCGGGGCGGTGAACGCCACCGCCGCGCGCGTGCTCTACGACCTCGGACACGCCGGGCTGGGCCAGTGTGCGCTCCCGGGAACCTTAGGCGCGGCACTCCAGCTGAACGGCTCCGACACCGTCGTCGACCTCGTCCACTCGTTCGACTTCGTGGAGGGGATCGTCCACGTCACCGGAACGATCGAGGCGTCGTCGTTCCACCCGGGGATTCTCCCGGGTCCGTTCTCGAACCGCACGGTCGCGGAGCTTTCTGCGGACCTCCTCGAGTTCGTCGTGACGAACGCGAGCGGGGCGGTCGTCGCCAACTCCAGCCTCGCCTCCTCCGCCTGGACCACCGGGGGATCGGTCGCGCTCGTCGTCGGCGACACGTTCACGGTCGAGACGACCACGTACGTCGGGGGCAACGGCGTCACGCTGGTCGGGAACGCGCCGACGACCGGCGACGTCGGCTGGGTCCTCTGAGCCCGCCGCCGCCGTTCGCCGCCACCGACAAACTCTTCCCCCCCTCCTGGCATCTTACTTCGTACCCTCGCCATGCCGAACTGTCCGAACTGCTCGAAGCCGATGGCACCGGGGTTCCTCGGGTCCGAGAGCTTCATCGGCGGGTCGAAATGGTTCCTCGAACGGACCCGCCTCGCGTTCGGCGGGGACGAGATCTCGAAACCCAACACCTACGGGATGGTCTACATCGCCGGCTTCCGATGCCGGGATTGCAAGACGCTGCTCCTGCAGTACTGAGCGGGGGCCCGCCGGGTCGGGCGGGGAACGTTAGGCCGGCTCGGCCGGCGCCGGGGCAGCGGCCGTGGGCGCCTTCCCCGTCGGCAGCCGCCCGACGAGCAGGAACGACACCGCGAACGTGACCAGCATGAGGACGAACATCAGCGTGAACAGCTGGTCGTACGAGTGGACCAGGGCGGTCAGGGTCGAGCCGTCGTAGGCGGCGCACGCCGGGGTGGGAAGGGCGCTCGCCGCGCACCCGCCCGCCGGCACGGCCGGAGCGGCCGAGTTGAACCGCCACTCCTGGAACACGGCGAGGAGCGAGACCCCCATCGAGGCGCCGAGCGACTGGAGGAACTGGACGAGGCCGCTGGCCGCCCCCACGTCGGCCGTCGCGACCTCGTTCTGGACCGCGAGGATGAAGACGGGCAGCGTGAGCCCCGCCCCGAACCCGATCGGGATCAACGGAAGGACGATCCCGCCCACCGGGACGAACCCGTCGACGACGTTCCACACCGGCGTCGTCACGGTCGTCTGGGCGAGGAAGAAGAACCCGGCGGCGGAGATGAGGGCCCCGGCCGCTGTGAGCTTCCGGTAGGAGGTCCGGGTCAGGAGCTGGCCTCCGAGCGCGGCGCCGATGACCAGCGGCCCGATGAGCGCGTAGAGGACGTCCCGCACCACGTTCGCCGACGACTGGCCCGGGGTGAGAAGGACGAGTCCCACGAGGACCGAGACGAACGTGGCGAGGGAGAACACCGAGAACCCGACGAAGAACGACGTCCCTCCGGCGCCGGCGACGACCCGCCGCGCGAAGAGGCGGAGCGGGACGAGCGGCTGCTCGGTCCGGATCTCCCACGCGACGAACCCCGCGAACAGGACGACCGTCGCGACGAGGAGCGCGAGGATCCGGGGGTCGGTCCAGGCCCACCCCGAGTCGGAGACCTGGATCAGGGCGAACATCAGCGTCCCGACCCATCCGGCGAGGAGCGCCGCCCCCGGGACGTCGAACGACCGTTTCACGGTCGGGGGGAGCGCGTCGAGGGTCGCGAGGAGGATGACCATCCCGACGAGACCGACCGGGATGTTCACGTAGAACACCCAGCGCCAGCTCAGGTTGTCGACGATGTAGCTCCCGAGGAGGGGGCCCGCCACGGTCGCGATGCCGAACACCCCGGAGAGGAGGCCGATGATCCGGGCCCGGGTCTCGGGGGGGAAAATGACCGCGACGATCGAGAGCCCGACGGGGAAGAAGTCGCCGCTCCCGAACCCCTGGATCGCGCGGAACGCGATCAACTCGTTCAGGTTCTGGCTGATCCCGGAGGCGAGCGAGCCGAGGATGAAGATGACGAGACCGAGGACGAAGACGTTCCGGCGGCTGTAGAGGTCCGACAGTTTCGCGAAGATCGGGATCGCGACGGTCGAGCTGATTAGGTAGGCGCTGACGACGAACGTCACGCCGTTCGGCTGGCCGAGCTCCGTGACGATCTGGGGGAGGGCGGTGAGGACGACGAAGTTGTCGAGCGCCCCCATCAGGAGCGCGGCGAGGATCCCCACCACGACGAGCGTCCCCGTCAGCGCCGCCGGGGTCGAGATGCCATTCGCCGGAGCGAGGGGCGAGGCCGTCGGGAGGGGGACCTCCGGCGCGTCGGGTACGGTCGGTTCGGGCATGGGGATTCGCTCGAGCGCCGGTGCCGGCCCGGCACCTATTAGGTTTCGCGAACCCGGGCGCTACCTCGTGCCACGGTGGCGCACACCGGGGGTCCGGCGGTCACCCGAGGCGTGGCGCCCACGGGGGCGGTCCGACGCCGAGCCGCACGCGGAGCGTCTCCGCGTTCAGCGCCGCGTCGCCGCGGAAATGGTTGTTGAAGAACCCGTACACCTCGGGAACCCGGTCGGCGAGCTGTTGGACCCTCGGGACCCACGCTGCGAGCTCATCGGCGGAGTACGTGTAGTCGTACCAGACCTCCCGACCGTGCCCATGCCATCGGACGTAGGCGAACGGCGCGGTCGTCTCGAGCTGGATCGGTAGCATCGGTTCGTCGACGATCGTGTAGGCGAGATGGAACTCCCGCAACAAGTCGAACGACGCCGGGTCGAGCCAGGACGGTTCGCGGAATTCGACCGCGACGGGAAGGTCGGCCGGGAGGCTCTCGTAGAAGGCCCGGACCGTCCCTGGCTCGAACTTCAGCGACGGGGGGAGCTGGAGGAGCGCCGCGGCGAACTTTCCGGCGGTCCGCAGCGGCTGGAGCACCGCGAGGAACCTCCGCATCTCCTCCGCGGTCCCGACGAGGCGGCGGTCGTGGGTGATCGTCTGCGGAAACTTCGCGGCGAAACGGAACCCCGACGGCGTACGCCGCGCCCACGACTCGGCGACGGCGACGGGGGGCAACCGGTAGAACGTCGAGTTGACCTCGACCGTGGTGAACCGGGTCGCATAGTACCGAAGGCGGTCGCGAACCCCATGCGGGGGGTACACCCGCCCGACCCATTCCGGGTAGTCCCACCCGCTCGTGCCGAGGAGGACCGTCCCCACTGTCGGTCCGACGGGGAGGAAGGGGAAATAGGCTCCCCGAGCGGACCCGGCCGGCCGCGCCGGATCCGTCGGCCGCCGCTCCAACGCGAGAGGGACGGGGTCGCGTCCGCGGCCCGCCGGTCGGAGACCCTCCCAAATCCCGGGGGCGACGGAGGATCGTCGTAGGGTCCTCCCGGGGATCGTGCGTCGAGGGGGAGCGTTGCCCCCGCCTCGTGCCGCGGGAGCGACCGATTCCCCGACGTCGTCGACCCACGGGCCGAGCCGGTTCCGGGTCGGGATTCGCGGCCGACGCCGTCGGTGCGCCAAACCCTAAATATCAAACGACCCGTCAATCGCTCGCTGAGGCGCGAGATGGTCCAGGTCGATATCGCGCTCGAGAAGTGCACGGGATGCGCGCACTGCCGCGACGTCTGCCCCGTCAACGTCTTTGAGCTCAAGCCCCGGGACCAGTTCCCGGAGATCGTCGACGACCCCGCGATCGGGGCGAAGTTCCAGTACCGCGGCGAGAAGTCCCTCGCCGTGAACGGCCCCGAATGCATCGTGTGCGAAGCGTGCCTGTTCGAGTGCGAAGGGGAATGCATCACGATCACGGACGACGAAGGGCACGTGCACAACTCGACGTACAAGTAGGGCCGCGCGGCCCGATTTTTGCCTCGATCCGGGCCACTCTCCGACGGTAGAATCGTTCCGCCGGGGGAGCCGTTAAATAGGACGACTCCCCGCCGGGGCCGCCATGCCGGAAGCGCCACCGGGCGACGGTGGGACCGTCGTCCTCGGCGAGCGCGAACTCGCGATCGGGTTCCGCCTCATCGGCATGAAGGACGTCGTGGAAGTCACCCCGGAAACGGCGTCCCACGAGTTCCAGAAAGCGATGAACGACGGCCGGCACAGCCTCGTCGTGGCGAGCCAGTCCGTTCGGAAATCGCTCACCGACGGCCAGCGCAACGCGGCCGAATCGTCCCTCTCCCCGCTCGTCGTCTTCGTCCCCGGCCCGACCGGGGAATACGAGGTCGAGAGCGTCGAAGCGCTCGCGAAACGGGTGCTCGGCGTTACGCTTGCGATGCCGAAGTGAGGAATCGATGGGAACAGTTGCACGGGTCTCCGGTCCGGTCGTCGTCGCCGAAGGTCTCACGGGCGCCAAGATGTTCGACGTCGTCCGCGTCGGCGACCTCGGGCTCGTCGGCGAGATCATCCGGCTCGTCGGCGACACCGCGACCGTCCAGGTCTACGAGGACACGACCGGCATCCGGCCCGGCGACAAGGTCGAGACGACCGGCCAGGCGCTCTCCGTCGAGCTCGGACCGGGGCTTCTCAAGTCCATCTACGACGGAGTTCAGCGTCCGCTCGACGTTCTGCAGCAGAACCTCGGGGACTTCATCACGCGTGGCTTCGTCGCGCCCGCCCTCGACGAGACCAAGAAGTGGGAGTTCACCCCCACGGCGAAGGTCGGCTCCGAGGTCACCCCTGGGACCATCCTGGGCACGGTCCAGGAGACCCCGCTCATCCTCCACAAGATCATGGTCCCGCCGGGCGTCTCCGGCACGCTCGACGACCTCAAGGCCGGCACCTTCACCATCCGGGAGTCGATCGGTTCGATCCGCGCGGCCTCCGGCAAGCAGCCGCTCTTCCTCAGTCAGAAGTGGGTCGTCCGGATCCCGCGCCCCGTCCAGCAAAAACTGGCCCCCGGAATTCCGCTCATCACGGGTCAACGGGTAATCGATACGTTCTACCCGGTGGCCAAGGGTGGAACCGCGTGCATTCCCGGGCCGTTCGGGTCGGGGAAGTGTGTCGCGGGGGACACTCCGGTCCAGCTGGACGATGGAACGCTCACGACGATGGACCGGCTCTACGAGCACGCGCAGCGAGACGGCGTCCGAACCACCGATGGCGCGGACGAATGGTACCAACTCGACCAACCGATCGGGCTCCGCTCTCTGGTCGAGAACCGAATCGTTCGCAGCGAAGCTCGAACGTTCTACAAAGGAAAGAGCGACACTCTGATTCGCGTCCGGACTCGTAGCGGTCGTTCGGTTCGCGTCACCCCCATCCACCCCCTATTCACGTTCGGACCTGCGGGCGATCTTCGGACGATCCGTGCCGAGAACCTGCGACCGGGGCAGTACCTCGCTTCGGTACGGGCCCTCCCGGGCCCCAGTCGGAATCCGGCCCTCGGCGTCCGCGTTCCCAAACTCCAGCGGCACGGCCACCACATTCAGCTCCCCGAGCGAACGACTCCCGAATTTGGCGAGTGGCTCGGCCTGTTCGTTTCCGAAGGCTACGTTCGCGGCAAGGGAACGGTCGTGTTCACGAACCAGGAACCCGCGATGCTGGCGCGATTCCTCGACCTGACCCGCACCCTTTTCGGACTCGAGGGGCACATTGAGCGACAAGCGACCAAGACTCCGAACGTGCTCGTCCACAGCGTCCAGCTGGTCGCGACGTTGGACCAGCTAGGCACGGGTCGGGCCCCGGCCGAGAAGCGGATTCCGCCGGTCGTCCTGGCCTCCAGCAACGCGGTGCTCGGAGGTTTCCTCCTCGGATACTACCTCGGAGACGGCGGATTTAGCAAAGGAGACGTCGAATTGTGCACCGCGAGCCGCGGGCTCCACCTCGACTTGGTCTACGCGCTCTCACGATTCGGGGTCACTTCCACGATGGCCTCCCGACGAATTGATGGCACGACCTACTACCGGGTCTACGTCCGAGGACGTCCGAACCTCGTGCGGCTCGCCGCTACGCTCGACACTCGCTGGCCGAAGGTGGCGAAACTGTCGGATTACGCGCTGGCCTCACGATCGACCTACTCCGCGGTCGACGTGGTCCCTATCATCCCCGAGGTGATTCGGCGAATCTACGGCTCCCACTTCCGGTACTCGACCCTCCTGAACGCCGGAATCGAGATCCACAACTACATCGGAAATCGCGAACGGATGGGAGCCTCGACGTTGCAAACGTTCATGGCGGCTCCCCAAGTTGGAGGAGGCCCTAGCCTCGAAGCGCTGGAGCCGGTCGCGGTGCGACTCGCGGAACTTCTCGAGACGCTCTACTGCGACGAAATCGTCGATGTCACGGCCGAGACCAACGGACCGTACGACGTGTTCGACGTCGCCGTGCCCGAGTACGGGGCGAACTTTGTCGGCGGTCACGGCGCGATCCTCCTACACAATACCGTGGCCCAACAGCAGCTCGCGAAGTGGGCCGACTCGGACGTCGTGGTGTACGTCGGCTGCGGCGAGCGCGGCAACGAAATGACGGAAGTCCTCGCCACGTTCCCGAACCTACAGGACCCGAAGACCAAGCGACCGTTGATGGAACGAACGATCCTCATCGCCAACACCTCAAACATGCCCGTCGCGGCCCGGGAGGCGAGCGTCTACACGGGGATCACCATCGCCGAGTACTACCGCGACATGGGGTACGACGTCGCCCTGATGGCCGACTCGACCAGCCGGTGGGCCGAAGCGATGCGGGAAATCTCCGGTCGACTCGAGGAGATGCCCGGAGAAGAGGGATATCCGGCGTACCTCGGTCGCCGCGTCGCCGAATTCTACGAGCGCGCCGGGCGGGTCATCACGATTTCCCCCGAGGGCCGCTCGGGATCCGTCACCGTCGTCGGCGCTGTCAGCCCTCCGGGCGGGGACTTCTCCGAACCGGTCAGCCAGAACACGCTTCGCGTCGCTCGGGTCTTCTGGGCGCTCGACGCGAACCTTGCGTCGCGCCGCCACTTCCCATCGATCAACTGGCTGCAGAGCTACTCGCTCTACGTCGGGGACCTCGAGCCGTGGTACAAGGCCGAGCTCGCGGGGGACTTCGTGCAACTCCGCCAGAAAGCCCTCGAAACGCTCCAGAAGGAGTCGGAACTCCAGGAGATTGTCCAGCTCGTCGGCGTCGACGCCCTTCCGGAACGCGAAAAGGGAATCCTCGACGTCGCCCGGATGCTGCGGGAGGACTACCTCCAGCAGTCGGCGTATGACGACGTCGACACGTACACGTCGATCGGCAAGCAGTACCGGATGCTCCGCGCCATCCTCAATTTCGGTGACCGCGAGCAGGATGCGATCGGAAAGGGCGCCCTCGTGGCCGACATCCAGAAACTCCCCGTCCGCCAGAAGCTCAGTCGGATGAAATGGATCCCGGAGGCCGAGCTGAAGGCGCAGTTCGACGCCATGGAGACCGAGATGATCAGTTCCGTCGCGGCCACCGCCGGGGGAGCGTAGGCCATGGCGAGCACCAAGGCGCCCGCGAAAGCTCCCGCTCCAACGATCCCCGTCGCCTACCGGACCATCGACCGCATCTCCGGACCACTTCTCTTCGTCCAGGACGTCGCCAACGCCGCGTACGGCGAAATCGTCGAGATCGGCCTCCCCGACGGGACCCGTCGGCAGGGCCAGGTCCTCGACTCCCGGAAGGGGCTCGCGATCGTCCAGGTGTTCGGCCCCACGATGGGGATGAACGTCAACGAGACGAGCGTCAAGTTCCTCGGTGAGGTGGCCCAGCTCCCCGTCTCCGACGCGATGCTCGGCCGCGTCTTCACCGGCCTCGGTGAGCCGCGCGACGGCGGCCCCAAGATCGTTTCCGACAAGAAACTCGAGATCGTCGGGAACGCGATGAACCCGTACAGCCGGGAAGAGCCGAGCGAGTTCATCCAGACGGGGCTGTCGAACATCGACGTGATGAACACGCTCGTGCGGGGTCAGAAGCTCCCGATCTTCTCCGGCGCCGGACTTCCGCACAACCAGCTCGCCGCCCAGATCGTCCGCCAGGCGAAGCTCCGCGACTCGACCGAGAGCTTCGCGGTCGTCTTCGCCGCGATGGGGATCACGAGCGAGGAGGCGAACTTCTTCCTGAAGGAGTTCGAGTCGACCGGCGCCCTCGAACGGACCGTCGTCTTCCTGAACCTCTCGAGCGACCCCTCGATGGAACGCGTCATCACGCCGCGGATGGCGCTCACCACCGCCGAGTTCCTCGCCTACGAGCGGGACATGCACATCCTGGTCGTCATGACCGACATGACGAACTATTGTGAGGCGCTTCGGGAGATCGCGAGCGCGCGGGAAGAGGTTCCCGGTCGCCGTGGGTACCCGGGATACCTCTACACCGACCTGGCGACGCTGTACGAGCGCGCGGGGAAGATCAAGGGCCGCAAGGGGTCGATCACCCAGCTCCCGATCCTGACGATGCCCGCCGACGACATCACCCACCCGATCCCGGACCTGACCGGGTACATCACCGAGGGCCAGATCGTCGCGAGCCGCGACCTGCAGCGCCGGGGCGTCTACCCTCCGATTGACGTGCTCACCTCGCTCTCGCGGTTGATGAACCAGGGGATCGGCAAGGGCCGGACCCGGGAAGACCACCGCGGCGTCGCCGACCAGCTCTACGCGAGCTACGCGACGGGGAAGGACCAGCGCGCCCTCTCGGCGATCGTCGGCGAGGACTCGCTGAGCGCTGTCGACCGGATCTACCTCCGGATCGCCGAGCGGTTCGAGAACGAGTTCGTCAACCAGCGGCCCGACGAGGACCGCTCGATCGACGACAGCCTCGCGATCGCCTGGGACATCCTCTCCGAGCTTCCCGAGGCGGAACTGAAGCGGATCAAACCCGAGTTCATCGCGAAGTACCGGACCAAGAAGGCGGCGTAGGCGACTGGGAGCCGGAGGACCGAGCCATGGCCCAGGAGAACATCCGCCCGACCCGCCTCGAACTGCTCCGGACCCGCCGGCGGATCGTCCTCGCGAAGAAGGGGCTCAACCTCCTGAAGCTGAAGCGGTCCGCGCTCATCGCCGAGTTCTTCAAGCTCTCCCAGCAGGCGCTCGCCCTCCGCGGCGACCTCCAGACGAAGATCGCGCGCGGGTACGCGTCGATCCGGCAGGCCGACATGATGGAAGGGCCGACCCGCCTCGAGTCGATCTCGATGCTCCTCCCCGACGTCCTCCCGGTCTCGGTCACCACGAAGAACGTGATGGGCGTCAAGACCCCCCGCGTCGACGCGGGCGGCTACGACGCCGTGCAGAGCGCCTCGCTCCTCGACCTGCCGACGTCGATCATGGAATCGATCGGCCAATTCCAGGGGATCTACCAGGTCGTCCTCGACATCGCCGAGAAGGAGAACGCGCTCCGTCGGCTGCTCCGGGAGATCGAGAAGACCAAGCGCCGCGCGAGCGCGATCGAGAACGTCCTGATCCCCCGGCTCCAGGCGACGGTCCGGTACATCAAGTTCCAATTCGACGAGCTCGAGCGGGACGCCTTCAGCATGCTGAAGACCGTCAAGCGGAAGATGGAAGCCGCGGAGGCGGCCGCCAATGTCGCCGCTGCGTAACGCGAACCCGGCGGTCGTCCGGTTCCGCCAGGTCCAGGTGCTGTCGCTCGCCGTCCGGATGCTGGTCCTCTTCGTCGGCCTCTACCTGGTTCTGACCTACGTGAAAGGAGTGTAACGATGTCCGACGCACCGAATCCGGGGCCCATCGCCGGCGAATCGATCGAGGCGCTCCGCCGCCTGAAGGCGACCGAGGACGAGATGGAGGCGAAGCGGAAGGCCGCCGAAGCGTCGGGGGCGGAGCGGCTGAAGACGGTCCGCGCCGAGGCCAACGAGGCGTTCCGCGTGGCGAAGGCCGAGGCGGAGCGGAAAGCGGCCGCCGCGATCGAGGCCGCCCGGGCCGAGCTCACGAACGAGGTCGCCTCGCTCGTCAAGGCCGGCGAGACCGAGGCGGCGAAGGTCGCGAGCGGCTCGCAGGTCGCCGTCGCCGCGCTCAAGCCGAAGCTGATCGACGCCGTCGTGGGCCAGTTCCGTTCGGACTGACCGGGAGCGTTGGCGTGCCGTTCCTGCGACCGCTCCCGTTCACGAAGGTCGCGATCGTCGGCCTGAACGACGACAAGGACACGGTCCTCTCCGTCCTTCACGACCTCGGGACGATCCAGGTCGAACCCGTCGACAAGGAGTCGCTCGCCCAGCTCGGCCCCGGGCGGATGAACGAGCGCCAGCGGGAGGTCGCCGACCGTCTCGTCCGGTTCCGCGGGCTTCTCGCCGCGCTCCCGAAGTCCGGCGGGGCGCCGCCGTCCCCGATCGCGTTCTCGGGTCTCGACCAGATCCTCCGCGCGACCGAGACGGTCCCGATCGACGACGAGGTCGGGAAGCTGAAGCGCGAGGACGACCAGCTCATCACCGAGCGGAAGGGGCTCGAGCAGACGGTCGCCCTCCTCCAGCAGTTCGCCCACTTCACCGGGCGCTACGACGAACTGCGGGCCCGGAACGGGGTCGCGCTGTTCGGCGAGGGGGACGCCGACGACGTCGGCGAATGGAAGGCCCAACTCCCCGCCGTTCGCAACCTCCCGATCGAGCTCCGGCCGGCCGGGGACGGCCGGGTCCGGTTCCTGTTCGCCGTACCGCTGGCCGACTCCGAGTCGGTGACCCGGCTCGCGGCCGTCCACCGGATCCAGCTCTACGGAGTGCCGAGCGGGGTCTCCGGGACGGCCGCCGAGGAACTCCCTCGATTGACGGCCCGCGTCGCGGCGATCGACCGGCGCCGGGGCGAGATCGCGGGTCGGCTCCAGGCGATTTCCAACGAGTGGTATCCCCGCCTCGCGGCGCTCGCCGAGGCGCTCGAGATCGAGAACCGCAAGTTCGACACGTACAGCCGGCTCGGTTCGAGCGACCGCGGGTTCGTCCTCCAGGGGTGGGTGCCGAACCGGGACATCGCGGCCCTCCGCACCACCATCCTCGCCGCCGTCCACGACCGGGCCGAGATCTACCCGATCCCGACCCACGAGGAACCGCCGACGTACATCGAGAACCCGCACGGGATCCGGCGGTTCGAGTTCCTCGTCCGGTTCTATTCCCTCCCCCAGGCGACCGAGTTCGACCCGACCTGGGTGTTCGCGTTCGTCTTCCCGATCTTCTATGGTCTGATGCTCGCCGACTGGGGGTACGGGCTCGTCATCCTCGGGATCTGCCTGTGGATGATCGGCGGGTTCCCCGGACGGCAGCACCTGCCGAACGGGCTCAAAAAGTTCCTGACGAGCATCGTGAGCCCCAACGGGATGCGCTCGCTCGCGTTCGCGCTCGTCCCCGGTTGCCTCATTGCCATCGGCCTGGGGCTCCTGTTCAACTCGTTCTTCGGGGCGCAGGTCATCCCCGGGTACAACTCTCCCGTCGACCCGTTGCATCACGTCGGGACCTACCTGAAGGTCGCCGGGCTCATCGGCATCGGGATGGTCGTCTTCGGCTTCTTCCTTGGCGCCCTGAAGGAGTACTTCCACCACCGGATCCGCCACGCGATCGCGAAGGTCGGCGGGATCGTCGCGACGGTCGGACTCTCGGTGTTCGGCTACGGCCTCCTCTCGAAAACCCTCGGGGGCCCCACCACGCTGTCGTTCTTCGGACCCCTCACCCTGCTCGTCGCGGGGGCGATCCTCGTGGCGTACGGGGAAGGGGCCCAGAACGGGCTCATGGGCGTGATGGAGATGCTGAGCCACGTCCTCTCCTACACGCGGCTCATCGGGATCCTCCTCGCCTCGATCATCCTCGCGACCGTGATCAACACGGTCACCCTCGGGCCGAACGGCCACTCCGGGCTCATCGTCGGCGGGGCCGGAATGATCGCGAGCGGGTCGGCGTCGGTCGCCCTGAAGGCGGTCCTCTTCGTGATCCTCGGGCTGGTCATCCTGGTCGTCGGCCAGGTGTTCAACCTCGTCCTCGGCGTCTTCGAGCCCGGGATCCAAGGGGCGCGGCTGATCTTCGTCGAGTACTTCTCGAAGTTCTACGAGGGGAACGGGAAGGAGTTCCACCCGCTGAAGACGAAGCGGGTGTACACCGCGCCGCTCTACCCGGCCCCTCCGCCGGCCCCGTAGGGACCGGCGACCCGGCCCGTCGGGCTCAGAGCCGCGGGACGATCAGGTCCCGCTCGATGTCGGCGGGCGGGACCCCGTACAGCTTCCCGTAGATGATCCGGCGGAGGTCGGAGCGCTCGAGCTCGGTGAGGAGCAGGAACCCGAAGATGATCGCGACGCTGAGCGGGTAGGCGCGGAGCCGCTTCAACTCCCGAACCGACCGCTCCCGGACGAGCGCCGCCTCGTACCCGGCGAGGCTCCGGCCGGCCTGGTAGAGGTCGTTCCCCTCGGGGAGCGCGGGGAACCTCGGCTCGAGCGCGCCCACGACCTCGGCGACCGACCGGCCCCCATAGAGCTCGGGGACCGTGGCGCGCAGCATCGCGCCTCCGTCGAGGAACCGGTCCTGGACCGCCTCGACCGGGAGCCCGGCGTCCTTTCCCTTCAGGAGGAGGACGGCGTTCCGGACGTCGATCTCGCTCTGGATGAGGAGCCGGACGACCCACTCGTCGCCCTGGTAGAACCGGGCCGAGCTCAGGAGGTCCTCGTAGTAGAACCGGTCGAGGGCGGAGAGGAGCGGGAAGATGTCGTGGGTCCGGTTGTACGCCTCCATCCGGGGGAGGAGGACGCCGCCGTACCCGAACTTCACGAGCCCTTGGGCGATCGCGTCGACGTTCGGCTGCTGGAGGAGGAGCCGGAAGTCGTCGAGCGTCATCGTGCCCGCGAAGAGACCGGCCGGGATGTCGCGGCTCGAGACGAGCGCCGTCTCGGTCTCCGCGACCGGGCGGCCCTGCGACTTCGCCGAGAGGATGATCCCGATGTTCTGGAGGTCCCAGCGGCGCAGGTAGGCGCCGACGAGCGCGCGCCCCGCGAACGGGGTCGCCTCGTAGGCGAGCCGGTTCCGGACGACGAGGACGTGGTTGACGGCGAGCTCCAAGAGCGGCGCTCCGTGGTAGCTCGCGGCCGATTGGGCGATCTCGGGGCCGTACGGGGTCGCCTCGAGGAGCTTCGAGACCTCGACCAGGTCCTTCGCCGCGACGAGCGGGCCGTACGCCTCCTTCGGCAGGAGCGTCGGCTGGTACGATTTCAGACGGCCGAGCGCGCTGGCGTACGGAGAGCCGGCCACCTCGCCTCGCTCCCTACGCGGTGAGCAGCTGGCGGACCTGGTCCTCGCGCAACCGCAGGAGCTCGTCGAACGAGAGGTTCAGCCGGCGGGAGCCGTTCGCGCTCTCGGCGACGATCCCCCCGAGGATGGACTGCGGCGTCGGGTCGAACCCGGCGCCGGCGACCTTCTTCAGGAGGGCGGCGTCCTCCGAGCGGCCCATCACCTTCGTCGACTTGCCGAGGACATCGGTCGCGTACGCGACCATCCGCTTGACGACCTTCGGGTACTCGTCGGAGTCGGTGTAGTCGGAGAGGAGCTTCTGGGTCTCCCCGAGCGCCGTCGCCATCCGGGACTCCTGGGCCTCGTAGACAAGCTTGCGGGACTGGAGCTTCGCGCTCGCGAGCTTCTGGGCCCGCTCCCGGGCGATCTCGAGCTCGGCGGCGCGCCGGGTCTGCTCGCCGACCGCCTGGACGCGGGCGTCCCGGTCGGCCACGACCGCGGCCTCGTCGGCCGCCTGCTGGGTCGCCTGCGCGCGCAGGTCGGCCTCGGCGCGCTGGCGGATTTCCTCGACGAGGCGGTCCAGGCTCATGGTACGGGGGCCGGCGACGCCGCCTAGATGACGCCGAGGATGAGGACGATCCCCAGGACGAACCCGATGATCCAGAGGGTTTCGGGAATGACGAAGAAGAACAGGACGTTCCCGAACTTCTCCGGCTTCTCGGCGATGATCCCCATTCCGGCGGCGCCGATCCCGGACTGGGCCATCCCCGTTCCGATAAGTCCTCCGGCGATGGCGATGCCAGCGGCGAGCGTCGCGTACGGGTCTACCATGTGAGGGGTCCCGGGGGCGCCGAAAAACGAGCCTTATTTAACTCGAAGCCCCCGCGCCGACGACGCCACCGACGGTGGCTCGCCCCCGCCCCCCGCCGACCGGCCGGACCGACCTCGGGCCCCTGGGAGGGCTCCGGCCGTTTACTTTCCATCTGGAAACCATATGGACCCCGAGGGATTGGGGGGTCGGCGCTCCATGACCGACCATCTCCGCCAGATCGCGACCGAACTCTCCCACGACCTCGAACTCGACCAGACCCCGGTCCAGGTGACGTACCTCGACGCGCCCCCGAAGGGCGTCGCCGAACACCCCGGCGGGGTCCCGTCGGTCTGCACGTTCTTTGCCGAAGGCCAGAAGCATGCGTTCTACGCGGCCCTCCCCGCCCACGAGGCGTGCGAGATCGGGGCGTTCGTCCTCGGCGCAGCCCCGGAAGGGGAGCTCGGAGCCCGCCTGATGGCGACGGTCGGGATGATGCAGAAGGAGGGGTACCTCCAACCCGGCGACGAGGGGAAGATCCCCCGGAACGCCACGGCGCCGAAGTACGTCGCCTACGGGCCGCTCGGTTCGCTGCCGATGCCCCCGACCAACGTCCTGTTCTTCGCGAAGCCGAAGTCGGCGATGCTCGCGATGGAGGCCGCCCCGGGTCCGATCCCGATGAACGGACGCCCGATGTGCGCGATCGTCCCGACGCTCAACCAGGGCGCCGGGGTCGCGGTGTCGATGGGATGCGTCGGCTCCCGGGTGTTCACCCAGATGGCCGACGACCGGATGCTCGTCGGCGTCCGGGGCGACCACCTCGACGCGTTCCACGCCTCGGTCCAGAAGATCGTCCGCGCGAACAAGCTCGTCGGCGCCGAGGATCAGCGCCGCCGCGACGGATCGGCCCACCCGTTCGTCAAGTAGGCGACCCGAGGACCCGCCGGGGGCGGTCCGGTCAGGCGGTCGCGGACGCAGCTTCCTCGCCGGGAGCCGTCCCGGGTTTGGTCCGGCCCGCCAGGAAGAGCCAGAGGGAGAGGAGGAACACCAGGCCATCGACGACGTAGGTCGAGAAACAGATCGGGCAGAGGGCGTGGATGATGTCGAGCTCGACATACCCCAAGTAGACGGCGACGACCACCCCGAGCCCCGAAACGGCGAGGACCCCCGTCAGAAGGTCCCGCCGCCAGGTCCGAAACAACGGGATTTCGAGGCCTAGGAGGACGACGAACCCGGCGATGCCGATGGCCCAATCCTGGACCATGAGGATCGTGGTGTGGCCGCTCGCGTCCACCGCATGGCAGGAAAAGAACTGGGAAACCGAGCAACTGTTCTGGAGGGCGGGAATGACCGTTTCGAGCGCGGCGAACGTCGCGAGCCCGAGCCCGGCAATCACGAGGAGCAGCAGCGCGGCGTGGACCGATTCCGCCTTCATCGGGCCCCGGCGGGCTCAGTGGATCTGGGCGAGCAAGGCGGCGACCGAGGGATTATTGGCGACGCTCGCCGGTTGGCCGCCGTCGGTTTTCACCAGGAACGCCTCGAGGAGGTACGCGGTCGGGCTGATCGCGTTCCACGCCGCCCCGGACTGGTTGTTGATCTGGCCCTGGACGTCGGCCGCGGTGAGCCCTTCCAGGTCGGCCGGATTGACCATCGCGCCGACGTGGAGGTACTGCCCGCCCACCACCACGAAGGGGATGCTCCCCACCGAATCGTACGTGCTCACGTACGACGACTGGTAGCAACCGTTCGTCGACGCCGCCAGGATCTCGTTGTCGTCGGTCGACTCGGCGACCTGGAGGCTGACGTACTTGCTCTGCAGGATCGCGTTGGCGAGGACCACTTCCGGCGTGTTCGGGTAGACGTCGGACGGGTTCGAACGGTCGAAGTACGTATTCGATAACGTACCGAACGCCTCGAGCGCGACCATCATCGCCCAGCTCGACGCCGAGCAGTACGGGCACGCCGCCGACCCGTAGAAGAAGAACACCGAGGCGCCGTTCTGGCTCCAGACGGGGTCGGACGCCTTCACGAACGAACTCGGCTCGCCCGAGGTCGAGGGCGACAGGGTCGGGCACCCGCTAACGAGCGCCGCGACTCCGAACGCCCCGGAGAAGACCAGACCGAGGACGACGCCGGCAATCAGGCTGTTGCGGATCGCCGTGTTCCAGCGGCTCGCCGAGCGGAGGAGGGCGAACGCGAGGAGGCCGACCGAGAGGAGGAGCAGGATCACAAGCCACGGGATCGCCGGGAGGAACGTTCCGACGGGGGAAGGGACGATGAGCGCGACCACGAACCAGATCGCAAACAGCGGGGCGAGGATGGCGGCCACCCGCTCGAGGGTCCAACGCTTGTCGGGGTCGGCGGCATCGGCGTCGGCCTGCGAGTCGGACGACGACCGCCGCTTGGTCTTCGACTTCCGCTGGTAGTACAGCGCCCGGAGCGCCCGCCCGGGGTCCCCCGCGGCCTCGTCGGCCTGGAACCCGACTTTGGGGTCCTCCGCGATCCGCTCCCAGTCCCAGCCCTTGGAGCGGCGGCGTTCCACGAGGTCCCAGTCGACCATGCCCGATTTGGAACGCCGCGGGAGGTACATCTCCTTTGACCCTGCTCTCGCAGGAACCGGGGGAGGGGGCCCGCGGGCGGGGCCGCCATTAAGCCGCCCCGACCCTCCCTCCCCCGATGCGACTCACGTTCCTCGGCACGGCCGGGTCGTGGCCGACCAAGGAGCGGTCGGCGAGCGCGATCGCGCTCGACACGGAGAAAGAGCTCGTCCTGTTCGACTGCGGCGAAGGGACCCAGCGGCAGTTCTTCCAGTCGAGCGCGTCGTTCATGCGCGTCCGCCGGGTGTTCATCACCCACTTCCACGGGGACCACTTCCTCGGCCTCCCCGGGCTCATCCAGAGCATGTGCCTGAACCACCGGACCGAGCCGCTCGACCTCTACGGTCCGCCGGACGCGAAGGAGATCTTCGACCAGGTCCTCAAGCTCGGCTACTTCACGCTCCGGTTCCCGGTCGAGGTCCACGCGCTCGCGCCGGGCCACTCGGTCGAGCTCGACGGCTACTCCGTTCGGTCCGCGGCCGCCGACCATCCGGTCCCGACGCTTGCCTACCGGCTGGAGGAAGGGCCGAAGCGGGGCCGATTCGATGGCGCGCTCGCCCGGTCCCTCGGGATCCGCGGCTCCGACTTCGCCCAACTCGAAGCGGGGCAGACCGTTCGGGTCGGCGACCGGGTCGTGCGGCCGGACGAGGTGATGGGCCCCCCCCGACCGGGCCGCGCCATCGTCTACTCCGGCGACACCGCCCCGACCCGCGAGATCGAGAAGTTGGCGCACCGGGCGACGCTGCTCATCCACGAGGCGACGGTCGGCGCCGAGCTCGAGGCCGAGGCGAACCAGTGGGGCCATTCGTCGGCCCGCCAGGCCGCCGAGCTGGCCCGGGCCGCCGAGGTGCAGGAGCTGTTCCTGACCCACTTCTCGAGCCGGTACAAGGAGGTCGAGCCGCTCGAGACCGAGGCGAGGGCCGGATTCGCCGCCTCCCACGCGGCCAAGGACCTCCTCGACCACCTCATCCGCCAGCCATGACCGGCGTCGACCTCCTGGTCATCGGGATCGGCGAGTTGGCCACGCTGCGGACTGGGCCGATCCCTCGGGTCGGGAGCGCCGCGAGCGAGCTCGGCCGCGTCCAAAATGCCGCGCTCGCCGTGCGGAACGGGGTCTTCGCGAGCGTAGGTCCCGAGCGGCTCGTCCGACGCTCAGTCCACCTGCGGAAGGGAGGGACCGAGGTCGACGCGGGAGGAGGGGTCGTCGTACCAGGGTTCGTCGATGCCCACACGCACGTCCTCTACGCCGGCGACCGGGCGAACGAGCTCGAGGAGAAGATCCGCGGCGCCACGTACCTCGAGATCGCGGCGGCGGGAGGAGGGCTCTACCGAACGGTCCGGCTCACCCGGCGGGCCACGAAGCCCCAACTTCTGAGGGAGACCGTCCCAAGGCTCCGCCGGATGCTCGAAGCCGGAACGACGACGGCCGAGGTGAAGAGCGGCTACGCGCTCACGCACGCCGGCGAGATCCGGCTCCTCGAATCGATTCCGCTCCTCGCCGAGCGGGCGGGACTCGATCTCGTCCCGACCTACCTCGGCGCCCACGCCGTTCCTCCGGAGCGGGCCACCACGCCCGACCGGTACGTCGACGAGGTCGTCGAACGGACGATCCCCGAGGTGGCCCGACGGGGGCTCGCGCAGTTCGTCGACGTCTTTTGCGAGCCGGGATTCTTCACGCCGTCCCAGTCGGAACGGATCCTCCGCGCCGCGATGGCCGCGCACCTCGGGACGAAGATCCACGCCGACGAGTTCGTCTACTCTGGCGGGGCGGCGCTCGCCGCCCATCTCGCGACGCACAGCGCGGAGCACCTGCTGACGGCGCCGGCCGACGACCGGGCGAAGCTGGCGCGGGCGGGGGTGACCGCGGTCCTTCTTCCCGTCACGCCGTTCGCCTCGATGTCCCCGCTCCAAAGTCCCGGCCGCGAGATGGTCGACGCCGGCGTGCCGGTCGCGCTCGGCTCCGACGTCTCGCCGAACTCGCCCGTCGAGTCGATGCCGATCGTGATGGCGCACGCCGTGTACTCGGCGCGCCTCACGCCGGCGGAGGCGCTCACCGCCGCCACGGTCAACGCGGCCCACGCCGTGGGTGCCGCCGACCGGGCGGGGACGATCGCGGCCGGCCGGAGCGCCGATTTCGTGCTCTTCGACCTCCCTTCGGCCGACCGGATCGCGCACCGGATCGGCTCGCTTCCGGTCGCGATTTACCGTCGGGGAAACCGCGTTTCTCCGACGAAGTAGGACCCTACATTCAAATAGGAGCGGTTTCCATGTCGCCGACGAGGTCGCCTCAAATGGCGGAGAAGGTCGGCAAGGAGCAGATCAAGCGTGAGAAGGGTTACCTGTACTACCTCGGGAAGGACGGGTATCTGTGGAAAACCCCCACAAAGCTGAACAAGTCGGGCAAGAAAGCGAAGGTTGGCACGGAAAAGATCACCCGCCAGGATGGCTACATGTACTTCCTGGACAAGAAGGGGTTCGTTTCCCGCGCCAAGATGAAGAACGCCTGAACGGCGCTACTTCGTCCACCCTTTCCCCGAACCCCTCTGAGGAGGGGTTCGGCCCCAGTCGTTCTCCCGTGTTTTGTTCGCGGCGTGTGGGCGGAGGGCCGGCTCGTCGTACGTGAAAGGCGACGCTCCCTTCGTCTCGTCGGAACCATGGGCGTCCGTGCGAAACGCGCGTACGAGCCTCCGTCCGACGAGGATGGAGCCCGGTACCTGGTCGACCGACTCTGGCCGAGGGGAATCGGGCGGGACGAGTTGCGACTCACCGGCTGGTTGAAGGGCCTCGCCCCTTCGGCGGAACTCCGGGCATGGTTCGGGCACGATCCGACTCGGTTTGGCGAATTCCGACGCCGTTACCTCGAGGAGCTCCGGGCGCACGACCCGCTCCTTGCTCCGCTCGTTCGGGAGGCGAGACGGGGCACGGTGACGCTCGTATTCGCCGCCCGCGACGGCAAGCGATGCAACGCCTCCGTCCTCCGCGAACTGCTCGAGCGTCGGCTGGCCGAACCCAAATCGGCGGTGGACCCCGCTCGTCCGCCGCTCTCGACACGCCCTCGTGACTCGAACGGCGCCCGCGCGGCGGCCCCGAAGGTCCCGGGGGGGGCCCGTCGGACACGCCGGCCCGGTGTCAAGGCCGCCGGCGGTCGCGGACGGCGGCCCAGAACCGATCGACCGGCCAGCCGAGGATCCGCTCCCTCCGCTCCTCCCCCTCGGTCCAGAGGACGCGCGCCTCGAACGGAGTCTCGCGGGTGATGAACCCGACGACGTGGGATCGCTCGCCCCGCTCGAACACCGGGAGCGCCATCCCGTCGACCTCGGCGAGCCGCTCGGCCCCCACGCGGGTCGGTTCGTCCGGGTAGGTCGCGAGGTCGAGGTCCGGGGTCACCGAGGCGACCGGGCGGGTCGAGTCCCCGCCGAGGTCAACGATCTTCCGCAGGTCCGAGCGCGAGACGAACCCCTGGTATGCGCCGCCCTCGTCGAGAAGCACAATCCCGATCTCGCCGGCGTCCGGCTGCGACGTCATCCGCAGCACCCCGTCGATGGAGAGGTCTCCCGAGACGGTTCGGACGTGCGTGCGCATCACCGCGAGGACCGGGATTTGCTCGAGCGGGTCGACGGAGTACTCGCGAGCGACGTGGACGCCCCGCCGGGCAATCTTCTCCGTCAGGATCGACCGCTTCATCAGGAGCACCGTGACCGCGTCGGCCGCCAGTGCCGCGACCAGGAGGGGCAGCACCGCCGGTAGGTCGTGGGTCAGCTCGAGGGAGAAGACGACGCCCGTGAATGGGGCGCGCATCGTGCCCCCGATCATCGCGCCCATTCCGACGAGGACGAACAGACCGGGGGAGCCGCCGGGGAGGACGAGGGCGAGCAGCGCCCCGATCGACCCCCCCAGGATCAGGAGCGGGGCGAGGACGCCGCCCGAGGTGCCGGAGCCGAGCGAGATCGCCCAGATCGCCGCTTTCACGACCAGGAGGGAGACGACGACCGCGAACCCGAGCTGCGCGAGGAGGAGGGCGTCGATCGAGTTGTACCCGACCCCGAGCGCCCGTGCCTGAAGCAGGCCCCCGAGCCCGATCGCGAGACCGCCGAGGGCGGGCCACCACATCCAGTGGATCGGGAGCTTGCGGAAGGCGTCCTCGGAGGCGTAGACCGCCTGCGTCAGGAGCGTGGAGGCGACCCCGGCCACGAGGCCGACGACGAGCACCGCGAGGATGGTGAGGGTCGTCGGCGAGGCGCTGAGCGGTATCGGGAACAACGGGTTCGTCCCGATCAGTTGCCATCGCAGGACCGTGGCCGCCGCGACGGCGACCCCGACCGGGATCAGGCTCCGCGGCTTCCACTCGAACAGGAGCAGCTCGACCGAAAGGAGTACGGCGGCGAGCGGGCTGTTGAAGGTCGCGGCCATGCCGGCCGCGGCGCCCGCGACCAGGAGCGTCTTCCGCTCCATCGCCGTCACGCGGACGAGCTGGCCGACCACCGAGCCGAGGGCCCCGGCGGTCATGATGATCGGGCCCTCGGCGCCGAACGGACCGCCCGAGCCGATCGAGATCGCCGTGGCGACCGGCTTCAGGACGGCGACCTTCGGCTCGATCTTGCTCTTGTGGATCAGGATCGCCTCGAGGGCCTCTGGAATCCCGTGACCCCGGATTCGTTCCGAGCCGAACCGGGCCATCCCGCCGACGATCAGGCCCCCGAGGATCGGGACTCCGACGGCGAGGAGGCCGAGCGAGTTTCCCGCCGGCGAGGCGAAGGAAAAGGAGACCCGGCCGTAGTAGAACAGGTTCGTGAAGAACCCGATCAGGTCGAGCAGCGCGACCGCGACGAGCGCGGCGACCAGACCGATCGCCACGGCCCACGGCACCAAGGCGAGCATCCGAACGTTCGCGCTCGTGAAGTCCCCGATCTCCGCGACCGGCGGGTGGGGTCCCGCGGCACCCGCGTTCTCGACCGTCACGACCTCCCCGGTGGCCGGACGCCGCGGCCGGGGGAACCCCGCCCGGGGGCAGCGCGATGTGCCGGGGTCGCGTGCCGGTCCCCAGTCGCCGAGCGCCGGCCGCTCGAGGTGACGCTCCTCAGTGGGAACATCGCGCCGACGACGGCGAGTCCCGGCCGGCCTCGATGGAGCTGTCGACCAACTACGACCAGGACCCTCGGGTCCTGAGGCCCCGGATCCGGAGCGAGCCAGATCCGGCCCAACATCGTCCCTGCGGAGAGTGCCGAAGCAGGAGCCTCCTCCATCGTCGACGGCACGGTTCGGGTCTTTTCACGTTCACCGCTCGAACTCGGCTCACCCTGCCGCCATCGACCAACGGGGCGTGACGGGGAGACCGCGCTCCGCCTGGGCCGGGACGCAACGGAGGTCGCAGCGGGGAGGATCTTCCCCCGCTCGAGCGCACGTCCGGTGCCGACCGAGCGTCGGAACGAAATACCCCCGCCGCCTCGTCCGTCCAATGGGCTGTCGGAACGACCCGGACGACCCACGCAAGTGCGAGCGGTGCGGCGAGTTTCTCTGGGTCGCCGAGGAGGGCCTCTACTGCGGCGAGTGCGGCGTGACGATGCCGTGCACGATGCGAGTCTTACCGGTCGCGATCGGTCCGGCGCACGATTTCGGGCGCCCGGAACGAACGGTGGGACTCAGTTCGACCGAGCGAAGATATAGACCTACACGATAGGCCTCGCCCGGAGGGTCCGCGACACGCGTCTTCGGGACGCGGCGCGGGTTCCGTGCATCCGGTTCTCCCGTGGAACGGGCGCCCATCAAGGGCGTTCCTCGGGCTAACCGCCGTCGCTACGGCACCTGAGCGCCTACCCGTCGCTCCCGAGGGCCGCGTGGCCCGCGCACCGTCCGAGGAGTAACCCCCAATGGCTGTTCCAAAACGCCGCGCACCGACGATTCCCGACGAGGCGATCGCCCGGCCCCCGAGCCGGTCCGGTCGCGAGCCGATCACGATCCCCCGCCTCGTACCGCGGGGCAAGACGGCGTTCGACACCGTCGAGTGGAAGAGCCACGACGCGGTGATCAAGGCGGCCGACGGCAAGGTGATCTTCGACCAGAAGGGGATCAAGGCGCCGGCCGACTGGTCGGAGACGTCGATCAACATCGCGGCGTCGAAATATTTCCGCGTCATCGACGGGCGGCGCGAGACCTCGATTGACGGAATGATCCGGCGCGTCACGCACTGGATCGCGCAGCGCGGACTCGACCTCGGCTACGTCGACACCGCCGAAGAGGCGACCCGTCTCGAGGAGAGCCTCTCGTACCTCATGGTCCACCGGATGGCGGCGTTCAACAGCCCCGTCTGGTTCAACGTCGGCGTCCGCGAGCCGCCCCAGTGCTCGGCGTGCTTCATCCAGTCGGTCACCGACGACATGGACTCGATCCTCGGCCTCGCGACGAGCGAAGGACGACTGTTCAAGGGCGGCAGCGGCACCGGCTCGAACCTCTCCGCCCTCCGCGGCAGCCACGAGCGGTTGAGCGGCGGCGGGATCGCGAGCGGTCCGGTGTCGTTCATGCGCGCGTTCGACGCGCTCGCCGGCGTGATCAAGTCCGGCGGGACGACCCGCCGGGCCGCGAAGATGGTGATCCTCAACATGGACCACCCCGACATCCTCGATTTCATCGACTGCAAGGTCCGCGAGGAAGACAAGGCGATGGCCCTGATCCGGGAGGGGTACTCGTCGAACTTCGACGGGACCGACCCCGACTCCGCGTACGCCTCGATCGCCTACCAGAACGCGAACCACTCGGTCCGGATCCCGGATTCGTTCATCGACGCCGTCGTCAAGGACGGCGACTGGAAGACGTACAACCGGACCGACCACTCGGTCGCCACCACGTACAAGGCGAAGGACCTCTGGCGGAAGCTGGCCTACGCGGCCTGGCGGTGCGGCGACCCCGGCGTCCAGTTCGACGACGTCACGAACGACTGGCACACCTCGCCGATGTCCGGTCGGATCAACGCCTCGAACCCGTGCTCGGAGTACCTGTTCCTCGACGACACGGCGTGCAACCTCTCGTCGATCAACCTGATGAAGTTCCTCGACGCGGACGGCGGGTTCGACCTCCCGCTCTTCCGCGAAGCGGTCCGCACGATGATCTTCGCGATGGAGATCCTCGTCGACGCCTCGAGCTACCCGACGGCGCCGATCGCGCAGAACTCCCACGACTTCCGGCCCCTCGGCCTCGGGTATGCGAACCTCGGTTCGCTCCTCATGCACTACGGCCTCGCCTACGACTCGGACGCCGGCCGCTCGCTCGCCGCCTCGATCTCTGCCGTCCTGTCGGCGGAGGGATATCGGATGTCGGCGGAGATCTCCCGGCGGGTCGGGTCGTTCCCCGGCTTCGACCGGAACCGCTCGCCGATGCTCCGCGTGATGGAAAAGCACCGCGCGGCGTCGGAGAAGATCCCGAACGCCGACCCGCGGCTCGCCGAGCTCGTCAAGGCCGCCGCCGAGTCGTGGCGGGAGACGGTCCGGGCCGGCGAGATGTGGGGGTACCGGAACGCCCAGATCTCCGTCATCGCCCCGACCGGGACGATCGGGCTCCTGATGGGATGCGACACCCTCGGACTCGAGCCCGAGCTCTCCCTCGTGAAGGTGAAGAACCTCGTCGGGGGCGGCGCGATGCGGATGGTCAATCACACCGCCGAGGACGCGCTCCGCAGCCTCGGTTACCCGAAGGACGCGGTCGGCCGGATCACGGCCTACATCGAGGCGCACGGCACGATCGAGGGCGCCCCGGACCTGAAGCCGGAGCACCTCCCCGTCTTCGACTGCGCCCTCGCGCCGGGTCAGGGGAAGCGGACGATCTCCGCGCTCGGCCACCTCCACATGCTCGGCGCGGTCCAACCGTTCCTCTCCGGCGGGGCGTCGAAGACGATCAACCTCCCGAACGACGCGACCGTCGAGGAGATCGAGGCGATCTACCTCGAAGCCTGGAAGCTCGGGATCAAGTCGGTCGCCCTCTACCGGGACGGCTGCAAGGCGTCCCAGCCGTACGAGACCGGGAAGGGAAAGGCCGGCGTCACCGGCCCCCGCGGCCCGGTCCGCGAGCGGCTCCCCGACGAACGGAAGGCGATCACCCACCACTTCTCCGTCGGCGGCCACGACGGGTACGTCACCGTCGGGCTCTACCCGGACGGTCGGCCCGGCGAGGTGTTCTTCCGCGTGACGAAGGAAGGTTCGACGGTCAACGGCCTGATGGATTCGCTCGGGATCTCGATGTCGATGGCGCTCCAGCACGGGGTGCCGCTGAAGGACCTCGTCCGGAAGCTCGCCCACCTCCGGTTCGAGCCGGCGGGCGCGACGAACAACCCGAAGGTCCGGTTCGCGAAGTCGATCCCCGACTACGTCGCCCGGTGGCTCGCGATCGAGTTCCTCACCGAGGACGACCGCCGGGCGATCGGCCTCGAGGCGCCCGCCGAGGGGAACGGCCACGGCGCCCCCGCGACGTCGGCCAAGTCCCAGACGTTCGCGGCGAAGTCGCTCGACACGTTCGACCCGGGCGCCGCCCGGGGCGTGAGCGAGGACGCTCCGTCGTGCCACATCTGCGGCGGGATCATGGTCCGGTCGGGCACCTGCTACGCCTGCACCGTCTGCGGCGCGACGAGCGGGTGCTCGTAGGGCCCGGATGGCCCGGAGCCGCCGTTCGGGGTCGCCGGAGCGTCCGCCGGCCCGGCCCGAGCGGTTCCCCCTCGGCCCGCCGACCGCCCTCCACGACTACGGGGTGATCGGCAACCTCCGGACCGCCGCCCTTGTCCACCGGGCCGGCGCGATCGACTGGGCGTGCCTTCCGAGGTTCGCGAGCCCGAGCGTCTTCGGCCGGATCCTCGACCCGCTCCGGGGCGGGACGTTCCTCCTCCGACCGGTGGGCGCGGCGCCGGGATTCCAGCGGTACCGTCCTTCGACGAACGTCCTCGAGACGGTGTTCGAGGGTACGGAGGGGGGCACGGTGACCCTCGTCGATTTCATGCCCGTCCCCGAGGGGGGAAGCGACGAGGACGCGGCGCGGATCGTCCGGATCGTGGAGTCCGACTCCGCCGCGGCCGAGCTCGAGGTGTGGTTCGAGCCGAGATTCGAGTACGGCCGGGTCACCGCCGAGCTCGAACTGACCCCCGGCGGGGTCGTCGCCGAATCCGGCTCGACCGCGGTCGCCCTGCGAGGGCCCGGTCCGTTCGAGGTCGGCCACGGGAGGGCGACCGCGTCGGTCTCCCTCGCCGCCGACGCGTCGGTGGCGTTCGACCTCTCGTGGGGGGCGGCGCCCCGGCGGGGGTCGGGGGTCCGGGCGCTCCTGACGCAGACCGAGCAGTTCTGGCGCGGATGGGTCCACGGTCCGGACGCCCCGCTCCACCGGCTCGCGGCCCGCTGGCACGAGCCGATCGAGCGGTCCGAGCTCGTCCTGAAGCTCCTGTCGAACCCGACGACCGGGGCGTTCGTGGCCGCCCCGACAACGTCCCTCCCCGAATGGCCGGGCGGCCGACGGAACTGGGACTACCGGTACGCCTGGATCCGCGATGCGGCGTTCGTCGCGCAGGAGATGCTCCTCCTCGGCCACGTCCCGGAGGCCCGGGCGTTCCTCGGGTGGGTCGTGGCGCGCCTGGGTCCCAGCCGGCGGGGCAAGCGGGCCGACCTGCACGTCCTCTATGGGGTCCACGGGGAGAGCGACCTCGCGGAGCATCGTCTGTCCCACCTCCCGGGGTTCCTCGGCTCGCGCCCGGTCCGGATCGGCAACGCGGCCTACACGCAGTTCCAGCTCGACATCTACGGCGAGCTCCTCGACGCGGCGAACCTCCTCGCGGCGATCGACCCGGACGGGATCCCCCGGGAGTCGCTCTCCGCCCTCCTCGACCTCGCCGACGAGGTCGGCCGACGGTGGACGGCGCCCGACCAGGGGATCTGGGAGGTGCGCGGCCCGCCGCGGCACTTCGTCCACTCGAAGCTGATGGCGTGGGTCGCGATGGACCGGGCGAGCCATCTCGCCGAGCGGTACGGGGGCGACCGGCGCGAGGCCCGGTGGCGGACGACGGCCGAGGCGATCCGGGCCGCGATCCTGGAGCACGGATGGGACGAGCGGCGGCACACGTTCCTCCGGTCGTTCGGCGAACCGGGGGTCGACGCGGCGAACCTCCGGATCCCGCTGGTCGGCTTCCTCCCGTTCGACGACCCGCGGGTCCTCGGGACCGTCGAACGGGTGGCGGCCGACCTCACGAGGGGGGCGTTCGTCTGGCGGTACGAAGCGTCGGACGGGGTCGGCGGCCGGGACGGCTCGTTCCTTCCCTGCGCGTTCTGGCTCGTCGAGTGCCGGGCGCGGGCGGGCCAGCTCGTCCGGGCCCGCCGGGCGTTCGCCGAGCTCCTGCAGAGCGCGAGCCCGCACGGACTGTTCAGCGAAGAGTGGGACCCGGCCGGGGGCGGCCAGGCGCTCGGCAACTATCCGCAGGCGTTCACGCACGTCGCGCTGCTGCGCGCCGCCCTCGCCCTCGGGCTCGCGGGGGCCGGTCGGGCCGAGCGGGCCCGGATCGCCGCCCTCGCCCCGTACCTTCCGGGGGTCGCCGGAGTTCCCGGGGCCCCCCCGACCCCTCCGACGGAACCCCTATTGACCCGCCGGGCCCTCTCCCGGACGACCTCCCGCGCGACCGCGAGACCGCCGGGTCGAACACCGGGGGCGCCCCGTCGGCGCCCCCGACCGTAGGGCCGCTCGCGGGGCGGGAGGCGCGGGACGCTGCGATGGGAATCCGGCTTTGCGTGAACACCCAGACGCCCCCGATCCGGCCCCTCCCCGGGGCGGACCGGTCCCGGCCGGTCTGGCGGCTCCGCGAGGAGTACGAGCCGAACCTGGGCGGCGTCGTCCCGATGATGCGGGCCCTCATCGGCTCCGGGCGGGGCGCCGGGTTGACCGGCGAGACCACCTGGGTCGCCCTCGGGAGCGCCGGGCTCCCGCCCCGGGTCCGCACGAACGAGGGGTTCTCGCTCGAGACGTTCCCGGTCCCGGAGGAGACGCGACGGCGGTACGCCCGGTTCAAGGAGACGATCTGGCGGTCGTTCCACGGGCCGCGGGGGTTCCGTCCGTCGCTCTCCGACTATCCCGGGTTCGTCGACTACAGCGCCCGGACGGCGCTCGCGCTCTTGCCGAAGGTCGTCGACCACGACCTCCTCTACGTCAACGACTTCCAGCAGGTCCTCGTCGGCGGCCTCATCGGCTCGTCGGCGCCGGCGCTGCTCCGCTGGCACATCCCGCTCGATTTCCGGGGGTACCCGGAGCCGGTCCGGCGATTCTTCCTCAAGGCGATGGAGGGGTTCGACGGGATCGTCGTCAGCACCCGGGCCGGCCTCGAGGACCTGATCCAGGCCGGGTTCCAGGGCCGCGCGTTCCAGGTGTACCCCTACTTCGACCCGCGCGAGCAGCGGGCCGCGTCGGCGGCGGTCCGCGAGCGGGTCCGCACCCAGTTCCATCTCGGCGACGGGCCCGTCGTGCTCTGCGTCGGCCGGATGGACCCCGTGAAGCGCCAGGACCTCGCGATCGAGGCGTTCGCGCGCGTCGCGCGACGGTTCCCGGGCGCGAAGCTCGTGCTCGTCGGCGGCGAGAGCTTCTCGACGAGCTCGGCCGGTCTCGGCGTCGGCAAGGCGAGCTCGTGGAGGTCGAAGCTCGAGGTCCAGATCCGGGCCCTCCGCCTCCAGAACCGGGTCGTCCTCGCCGGCGCGCTCCCGGACGAGGAGCTCCGGGCGATGTACGGCCTCACCGATGCGTTCGTCCACCCGGCCCCGTGGGAGGGGTTCGGCCTCGTCATCGTCGAGGCGTGGACCCACGGGATCCCCGTCGTCGTGAGCCGGGGCGCGGGCGCGGGCGAGCTCGTCGACGACGGGGTGAACGGGTTCTTGACCCGGCCGGGGTCGACGACCGACATCGCCCAGAAGCTGACGACCCTGCTCGACCGGACGCCGGACGCGGAGCGGATCGGGGCGAACGGCGCGATCACCGCCCGCCGGTGCCACGTCGACCGGGCCGCCCCCCGGCTCAAGGAGATCTTCCGTCGGACCGTCGAGCTCTACGAGCGACGCCCGCCCCGCCGACGACGGGCGTTCGGGGGGCGGCGCCCGTGACGACCCGCCGCTCCGAGCTCCCCCCCGAACCGCTCGCCGTCACCATCGACCTCTGGTTCACGCTCCTCGCGTTCAGCCGGTCCGGGCCACGGGTGTACGAACGGTCCCGCCGTACGGCGTGGGTCGAGCCCCTCGTGGCGGGGGGGCTCCCGGTCCGGATCGCCGAGCGGGCGGTCCGCGCGATGGAGGAGTGGGCGAGCGAGCGGGAGGGGGCCGGTCGTTCGGTCTCGCTCGTCGCGCAGGCGGGCGAGCTCGCGCGCCTCACGCGGATCCGGCCCGACCCGGGACGGGTCGGCCACTCGATCGCGTTCGCGATCGCGTCGGCCAACCTCCGGTGGCACCCCGGCATCCACCGGACCCTGGCGAAGCTCCGCCGGCGCGGACTGAAGATCGGGGTCGTCTCGAACATCCTCTACGAGCCCCCCGAAGCGGCCCGCGGCCTCCTGCGACGGCTCGGGGGCCCGGGGTTCTTCGACGCGATCGTGATCTCCTCCGACGGGCCGGACGCGAAACCGTCGCCGGCGATCCTCCGGCGGGCCGCCCGGGCCCTCGGGGTCCCACCGGGGCGGCTCCTCCACATCGGCGACAGCCCCGCCGACCTCCTCGCCGCCCACCGGGCCGGCGTCGCCTTCGTTCGGTTCACGGGCCGCCCGCACACCCCCCCGCCGGTCGTCCCGGTCCGGTTCCCGCGCGTCCGGTACCCGGCGGTCTCGAGCTGGTTGGAGCTCGCGGACCGGTTCGACGAGGTCTGGGTCGCGGCCGCGGCGGCCCGGGACCGGGCGATCAGGCGAGCGCATAGCGCGCGAGCCCGACCAGGTCCGCCAACGGGACCGCAAGCGACCGCTCGGTCGAGCCGTCGGTCCAGCCGGCCTCGAGGGCGCCGGACGGGAACGCGGCGAGCGCGCCGGCCTCGTGGGTGACGAGCCGGACCGGTTCCCCCCGCTCGTCCCACCGGAGCAGGAGGACGAGCGCCCCGACCGGGCCGCTGTCGACGGTCAGGATCGACGACGGACCCTCGGAGCGTTCCTCCACGCGAGCTTCCTCGTCGTTCAGGTGCGCGATCCGGGCGGTCCCGGACCGCGCTCGTCCCTTCTTGGACGCGGGCGCCTCCCGCCATGCGATCCGGCCTCCCGCGGCCCGGAATCGACCCAGGAGGCCCGGGTCGATCCCGAGCGGGGTCGGCCCCGTCATGCCGCCCTCCGACCGCGCCAGAGCCGACAGTCCGGCCGGACGACGCACGGGCCGCAGACCGCGAGGTCGCGATGCTTCGGGCAGTCGCCCGAGATCCCGGTGTGGCAGAGGACGAAGTCGTACTTGACCGGGTCGAGCGCGTCCACGAGCTGGAGCGCGGCCGTGACCTCCTCGACGGTCCGCCAGCTCCGCGTGCGGCGGGACGTCAGGCCGAGGTGATACGCGATCCAGTACGTGTGCTGGTCGAGCGGGATCCGGAGCTCCGACGCCGGAACGGTCGTCCAGATCCCGAGGTCCGGCGGTTCGGTTCGGACCATCCACCGGACGAAGAGGGTCATCCGCTTGCAGGCGCTCTCCGGGCCGTCGAGCGGGCTCGGGAAGAGGACCCGGTACCCCGGCGGAGCGTCGGCGGGGTCCGGGCCGCGGAGGACGGTGGCGAGCGCGTCGAGCCCCGCCGCGAACCCGCCGACTCGGAGCCCGGCCGCGAACGCGGTCTCGAGGGTGCCGCCGGTCGCGTACTGTTCGTGAAGCCGACAGGCCAGGTACGCCATCTGGTCGGCCCGGATCCAACGGTGCCGGAATCCCTCCAGTCTCCGTCGTCGTTCCCGAGGAGCGGCGTCCACGAGGTTCGTGACGAGGTCGCCGTCGGCCCTCCGCACCAGCTCGGCGAACGCGCCCCGGATCGACGTCGTGTTCCCGATCGCGAGGGTCGCCGCGAAGATCCCGGCGACCTCGGCCGCCTTCGGGTCGGAGCGAAACTGTCGGACCCCCGAGATCGGGTCGTCGGCGACCGACCGGTCGAACGGGAACCGGTCGTAGAGCGCCCGCAGATGTTCGGGGAGTTCCGGCGTGGGCCGGTGGGCCGCGGCCACGCCGGTCGGACCCGGGCACGGGCCATAGGGTTGTCGGGGGCCGGGCGCGCGGGTATGTAGACGGCGGCGCTCGACGGGCGATGGCGCCCGACGGCCTCCGACCCGGAATCGACGCCCGGTGGCTGGAGCAGGCGGCCCGCGCCGCCCCGGCCGAGCACGCGTACGCCCTCTGGGACCTCGTCCAGGCCCCGGACCGGACGAGATTCGTCTCCCTCCTCCGGGGCGGGGTCCCCCGGGCCTACCTCCTGTTCTGGCACGGGAACCCGGCGTCGGTGATCGTGCATTGGGTCGGAGACGCCGACCCCGAACTCCTGGCCTCGCTCCCTCCGGCCCCGTGCATCCTCCTCGTTCCGGAGCGGGCGGTCGACCTGGTCCGGGCGGCCCGTCCGGGGGTCCCGGCGGCCCCGACCCGGATGATGAGCCGAGCCGGCGCGCCTCCGCTCCCACCCGAATCGACCGGGGTTCGCCGGCTGACCGGCCGCGACCGGGGGCTCCTTCCCGGCGTCGTCGAGGCGGGGTCTCCGTTCCACGCCGGGTACCGGCGTCTCGACCCCGAAATCGAGCCGGTCTGGGGGGCGTTCGACGGGGAACGGCTCGTGGGCGTCGCGCACGCGTCCGTCACGCTCCCGTTCGCCTGGGTGATCGCCGGGGTCTACACCCGCCCCGAGTACCGGGGACGGGGCGTCGCCCAGGCGGTCACCGCGGCCGTTTGCCGGGCCGCCGAGGCCCGGGGGGCGGTCGCGACCCTCTTCGTCCGGGAAGAGAACGCCCCGGCCCTGCGGGCCTACGAGAAGCTGGGGTTCGCGACCGTCGGACGGAAATTCTGGTTCGAGCAGCCGGGGACCGCGGTGGCGTAGGACCCCCGCACGACCCCCGGGAGCGGCGGGGTCCGCGACCGTTCCGGGGGGACCAACGGTTTTTCGACGCGCGCGTACTCGGTTCCCGGGCATGAAGAGCAACGCCGCGGCCGCCGCCGCGTTCCACGAGATCGCGGACCTCCTCGACGTCCTGGGCGAAAAGTTCAAGCCGGAGGCGTACCGGCGGGCCGCCCGCTCGATCGAGTCGCTGACCGAGGACCTCGGCGCGGTGGCGGCCCGCGACCAGCTCCGGGAGATCCCGGGCGTCGGCCAGGCGATCGAGGAGAAGATCCGCGAGTTCCTCCGGGACGGGACGATCCCGTACCTCGAGAAGCTCCGGGCCGAGATCCCCGCCGGCGTGGTCGCGATGATGCGGGTCGAGGGGTTGGGTCCCAAGACCGCGCGGAAGTTCTGGACCGACCTCGGGGTCGAGAGCCCGAACGCGCTCCTCGAGGCGATCGACGCCGGACGCCTCGCCGGGGTGAAGGGGTTCGGCCCGGTCAAGATCGCGAAGATCCGGACCGCCCTCGGCGCGGCCGCGTCGAGCCAGAGCCGGCGCCCGCTGCTCCAGGCCGCGCTCGTCGCCGAGCAGATCGTCGCGACGCTGAAAGAGCGGTCGCCCGTCACCCAGATCGAGATCGCCGGGAGCTTCCGGCGCCGGCGCGAGACCGTCGGTGACCTCGACATCCTGGTGACCTCGTCGGAGCCGGAGAAGGTCCTCGATGCGTTCGCGGCCCTGGAAGGCGCGACGATCGTCCTCCGGGGACCGACCAAGGAGACGATCCGCACCCGCGACGGCCTCCAGGTCGACCTCCGGGTCCTCGCCCCGGAGTCGTTCGGGGCGGCGCTCCAGTACTTCACCGGATCGAAGGACCACAACGTCGCCACCCGTTCGCTTGCGCGCGACCGCGGCCTGAAGATCAACGAGTACTTCGTCGTCCGCGGCGAGGAGCGGCTCCCGAGCTCGACCGAGGCCGAGATCTACCGGTCGATCGGACTCCCGTGGATCCCGCCCGAGATCCGGGAGGCCCGGGGGGAGATCGAGGCGGCGCGGGCCGGTACGTTGCCGGTCCTCCTCGAGCCCGGGGACCTCGTCGCCGAACTCCACCTCCACGTGCGGCCATCGGACGGGGCCGCGGAGCTCGCCGCGCTGGCCCGGTCCGCGGGCGATGCGGGACTTCGGACCCTCGGACTGATCCCGGGGTCGCACGAAGAGTTCGACCGGCTCGTCGCCTGGGCCCACGGACGATCGTCCCCGTCGATCCGGGTCGGCTGGGAGCGGCCGTACGGCGCCGAGCTCCCCAAGTTCTCGACCGCACCGGCGTTCCACGTGCTTTCGGCGAACGGTCTCGAGCCTCCGGCCCAGGCCGACTCGGAGCCGCTCGACCCGGGGTCGTGGGTGGGCCACTTCGGCAGCGACCCGGACACGCCGGCGGGTCCGGAGCGTCTCGCCGCGTGGTCCCGGTGGGCGGTGGCCGCGAAGTGTCCCCTCGAGCTCACTCCCTCGCCGGGGTACGACGGTCTCGACGCGGTCTCCGCCCGACGCCTCGTCGAGGGGGGCGGGGCGGTGGTGGTCTCCGAACTGGGGGTGGGGCCCGAACGTCCCCGGGCGCTGGCGGTCGGAACGGCGCGGCGCGCCTGGATCACCCGCTCGAGCGTGCTCAACGCGGCGGCGTGGCCGGGGCCGTGACCCTGGAAGACGCCGGGCCGGGCGCCACCGGCGGAGCCCGTCCCCCGGACGTCGCCGTCCCCCCCGTCCGGGCGAAGCACGCCGGGCAGGTGTGGGCGCTGACGCCCTCCTTCGTGCGCCAGTAGCACGTCGCACAGAGCGGTCGACCGCATCCCCAGCAAAGCGGGTCGGTGGTCCCGCCCGGAAGCCCGCTCCCGCAACCGGCGCAGAGGCGGCCCGCGGTTCGCCCGTCGAGGCTCGGGGGTTCGGGAGGGCGGGGGCCGGCGGGGCGGGTCGTCGCGGGCGGGGCGGACATCGCGGAGAGCCCGTTCCGACGGTCCGGGTCGGGAGCCTCGAGCTCGCGGACCCGCTCGCGGAGCCGCTCGACCTCCTGGGCCAGGTACACCATCGGCCCGGGGGACGAGTCGGGGTCGACCTCGGCGTACCCCCGGCCCAGGACCGGGCCCTCCACCCGGCCCACCGCCGAAAAGGGGAGGGAGATCCCGGGACCCGTCCCCTCGTCCCAGGCCGCCGCGCGTCCGGACGGGACGCCGGACGCCCGGGCCGCTCCATCGAACTGCGCCGGGATGGAGGAGGCGACCGAGAACGCCGGTCGGGGGGCACGGGAGAGCGGGGAACGGGACGGCGCCGGGCCAGGGGTCGGGTCGGAACCCCGGGTCGCCGAGGCGGAGAGGCCCGGCGTGGACCGGTTCCGGGCACGGGAGACGCTCGGGACCGGGGTCTCCGCGGGCGCTTCCCCGATCCCGGCGATCGTGGCGAGGAGCGCCCCGAGGAGGACGATCAAGCCGATCCCCACGAACCAAAGGTCGACCTGGGCCGGGGTGCCGAGCGAAACGGCGCCCCCGGTCGCGAGGAGCGTAACGCCCTCCACGAGGAGGACGAGCCCCGCCAGCGCGGCGGGGGCGAGCGGGGTGGCACGACGGTCGATCGGGCGCATCGTTGGACGGCGGCCGATGCCGCTTCCGGCCTAAGTAAGCTCCCTCGGGTTCTCTCGGAGCGGCGACGTCGGGACTCCGGGTGCCCGTGGAACCGACCTCTCTTATTCCGGAACGGGGGGCGTCGTTCCGTGGCGACCCGCCCCGCGTACGCCCCCCGGACGGTCCTTCGGCCCCCCCGCCGGGCCGTGGCGTCGCCCCTGGTGCGGCGACGTTCCCACGCCGCGATCCCGGTGGCGCTCGGGGTGATGGTCGTCGGCCTCGTCCTCGCCAGCGACTCGGTCCTCCTCGCGGTGTTCCTCGGCCTCGCCCTCCTCGGGGCCGCCCTCTCGTTCCTTTCGACGCGGCTGAACCCGCTCTCCGTCGGATTCTACCTTCCCGTCAAGCCGTCGTGGTCGGCGATCGGAGTGGTCGCGCTCGGCGGCCTCGTGCTGTTCGCCACGGTGTACCTCGCGTGGGTCCACGGGACCGCGCAGCTCGTGCCGGGGGTCCGGGTCCCGAAGCCGTAGCCGGCGGCGCGGCCCCTTCGTTACGCGGCGATCATCCGCTCGAGGGCGAGCCGCGCCTTCGCCGCCGTCTCGAGGGGGACGTCGATGACGTACCGGGTCTGGGCGAGCGAGTCCCGGACGTCGACGAGGTCGATCTCCTTCATGAACGGACAGATCGCCCCCTCGCTGAGCGGAGTGAACTTGGTCGTCGGGTTCAGGAGTCGCATCCGGTGGAGGATCCCGACCTCGGTCGCGACGACGACCTCGGGGGCCCGGGTCTCTTCGGCGAACCGGACCATCCCGTCGGTCGAGAGGACCTTGTCGACGTGCTCCATCGCCTGGGTCGAGCACCCGCACTCCGGATGGGCGAGGATCGGCGCACCGGGGTGGGCGGCGCGGGCGTGCTCGAGGTCTTCCGGCCGGAGCTTCGCGTGGACGGGGCAGTCGCCCATCCACAGGTGGATCTTCCGTCCGGTCCGCTTGCGGACGTACTCGCCGAGGAACACGTCCGGGAGGAACAGGATCTCCTTGTCCGCGGGGACCTTGCGGACGATCGCCTCCGCGTTCGAGCTCGTGCAGCAGTAGTCGGCCTCGGCCTTCACCTCGGCCGAGGTGTTGATGTACGCGACGACGACGGCGCCCGGGTGCTCCGACTTCCAGGTCCGGAGCTGCTCGGCCGTGATCGAGTCGGCGAGGCCGCACCCGGCCCGGGGGTCGGGAAGGAGCACCGTCTTCGACGGGTTGAGGATCTTCGCGGTCTCGGCCATGAACCGGACCCCTGCGAAGACGAGGATCGGCCGGTCGGACTCGACCGCCTTCCGCGAAAGGTAGAGCGAGTCGCCGACGAAGTCGGCGACGTCCTGGACCTCGGGTCGCTGGTAGTTGTGGGCGAGGATCACGGCCCCCCGCTCGTCCCGGAGCGTGCGGATCTCCCCCTCGAGCGACACCGTCGGACCCTCCCACCCGTACGAGGGGGCCGGCGTTCATAAGCGGACGCTGGCGGGCCCGCTACCGTCGCCGGGGGACGACCGTGAGGTGGAACGGGAGGGCGGGGGCCGAATGGGTCAGCGCCCCGAGGCTGATCGCGTCGGCTCCCGTCCTCCGGTAGGCGGCCGCGTTGGCGGGCGTGATCCCGCCGGAGAGCTCGATGTGGACGCCCCGGCGGCGCCCGGCCCGCGTGAGACCGCGCACGATCCGGGTGGCCTCCGCCGGGGACGCGTTGTCGATCAGGAGCGAATCGGCGCCGGCGTCAAGCGCCGCGACCGCGTCCGCGAGCGACCGGACCTCGACCTGGACCCGCCGGCCCCGGGCCCGGGACTTGGCCCGCCCCACGGCGACCGGGAGGGGAACGAGGGCGAGATGGTTGGTCTTGACGAGGATCCCATCGGAGAGGTCGCGGCGGTGCGGACGCCCTCCTCCGTGCCGGATCGCGTCCTTCTCGAGGTCGCGGAGGCCGAGGTGGGTCTTGCGGGTTCCCCAGACCTCGGGCCCGGCCGAACCGACGGCCCGCCGGGTCGCCGCGGTCGCCGTCGCGATCCCCGAGAGATGCATCACGGCGTTGAGGATCGTCCGTTCGGCCCCGAGGAGCGCACGGGCCGGACCCCGGAGCTCGAGGACGAGGGTGCCGGCCCGGACCCGGTCCCCATCGGCCACCCGGGTCCGGGCCGAGAGCCCGGCGACCTCGGCGACCGTCGCCGCGAACGCGACGCCGGAGACGACCCCGGGCGCCTGGGCGGTGATCCGGGCGGACGCCCGCGCCCCGGCCGGCACGACCGACGCGCTCGTGACGTCGCGGTCGACCCGGTCCTCGGCGAGCGCGGCCCGCGCGAGCCGCCGCCATTCGGCGGACCCCGTCGACCGGCGGGCGCTACGCGGCGTCGCCCGCACGCTCCCGGACCGCGTCCCGCAGCCGGCGGAAATCGTCGGCGAGGTCCGGGCGGAACCGGCCGACCTCCTCCTGCTCGAGCTGGTCGGCGCGGGCCTTCGCGGTGGCGACGTCGCCCCGGCCGAGGGCGACCTCGGCGAGCCGGAGGACGACCTCGAGCTCGTCGGCCCGGAGCCGGAGTTCGCGGACGATCCGGTACGCCTCGAGGAGCGGGAGCTCCGCCTCCACGAACTGCCGGCGGTCCCGGGCGATCTTCGCCTCCGTGATGTACGTCTGGACGAGCCCGAACCGGTCGCCGATCCGGGCGAGGATCTCGCGGGCCCGTTCGTTCGACGTGCTCGCCTCCTCGAGGTTCCCCCGTTCCCGCTCGACGTCGCCGATGTTGAACAGCGCCCAGCCGACCCGCCGGAGGTCGTGCGCCTTCTCGGCGAGGGTCACCGACTCCCGGAGCGCGGCGATCGACTCGTCGAGCCGTCCGTGTTGGGCGACCACGACGCCGAGGTAGACGAGCGCGTACGCCGCCTCCGCGTCGTCGCCGAGGAGCCGGAGCTCGGCGACGCTCGACCGGTAGTCCCGGACCGCCTCGTCGAGCCGGCCGGGGATCATCCCGAGGACGTTCGCGCGCCGGACCATCTCGAGGGCGATCTCGCGGCGCCGGCCGAGCTCGCGGGCGATCGCGAGCGCGGTGTCGTGGTGCTGGAGCGACTCGGTGTACTCGCCCCGGTAGTAGAGGACCTCCCCGCGGAGGCGATGGACGGCGATCCGCGTCTCGGCGGTGGCGGCGACGTCGGCCGACCCGAGGAGTTCGGCGGTCGACCGGTCGGCCTCGTCCCACCGGCCCTGGTCGGTCAGGATCCGGGCGAGGTAGATCTTCAGCATCGCCCGCTGCTCGGGCGAGGCGAGGTGCATCACGTGCGGCTTGTCGTCGAGGGTGCGCAGCAGCTGCTCGGCCGGCTTCAATTCCCCGAGCCGGTCGAGCTGGACCGCGAGGTCGAGGAGAAGCTCGATCTCGCCGGCCGGGTCGTTCGGCCGGGACCGCCGGTGCGCCTCGAGCGCCCGCTCGAGGTGCAGTCGGGCGACGCTTGCGCTCGACGACCGGATGGCGAAGTCGGCGGCGAACCGGTTGTACAGCTCGGCCCGGTCCTCGACCCGGCCGAGCGAGAAGTGCCGGGCGAGGGCGAACACCGTGGCCGCATCGGCCGACCCGGTCGCCTCGAGCGCCTCCCCGGCCCGCCTGTGGAGGACCCGCCGGTGCGCCTCGGTCAACCCGGCGTAGATGTGGGCCCGTAGGTCGTCCCGGACGAGCTCGAGGTGCTCCCCTTCCCGCTCGCGGAGCGCGCCCATCCGGACCAGCCGCTCGACGACTTCGGTGAGGTGCTCCTCGTCCTCTTCGGAGGCGCGCAGCAGGAGGTCGAACGAGAACTCCCGGCCGAGGACGCTCGCGACGGTCAGGACCCGCCGCGACTCGTCGTCGAGCTCGGGGAGCCGGCGCGCGAGGTACTCGGCGAGTTCGCCGGGCGGCCCCGGCTCCGCCGGAGCCTCGGTTGGCGCCGGGGCCCGGGTCCGGATCAGCTGCTCGAGGAACTGCGGGTTGCCGCCGGACTGCGAGTGCCACCGGGTGACGTCCTCGGCCCCGGCCCCTTGGCCGATGGCGAGGCTCCGCACGAAATCGAGGGTCTCGCCGGACGTGAACGGCCGGACGGTCACCGACTCCCCGGCCCCGTTCCGGAGGATCCGCTCGATCAGCCCCCGTTGGGGCTCGCGGAGCGTCGTGACCGGGAGCGAGGTGACGACGAGCCAGAGCGGCCGGTCCGAGAGCCGGGGGGCGAGGGCGGCGAACGCGTCGAGCGACGCCTCGTCGGCGAGGTGGAGGTCTTCGAGGATCACGAGCGTCGGGCCGCCCCGGGCGAGGTCGAGGAACTCGTCGGCGAGCTGGGCGAAGAGCCGGACCTTCCCCTGGTCGGCCGATTCGACCGGCTGGCTCACGACGTCGAGGAGCCGGTCCCGCGCATCGTGGCTGCGGCCGTCCTTTCCGGGGGCGAACCCGAGGAGCATCGATTCGGACGACGGGACGGCGACGACGCTCAGGAATCCCGACGCCGAGTCGTCGTCGTCCGTGGGGGGGTTCTCCACGACCACCTTCGCCTGCGCGAGGAGTTCGCGCAGGAGGTGGAGCGGGGGCGGGCTCTCCAGGGCGAGCGTCCGGGTGACGATCACCCGAAGCCCCTTCGCGCGGGCCTCCGCCCCGAGCTGCCCGATCAGGGTGGACTTTCCGACGCCGGCGTTCCCCTCGACCAGCGTGAGGCCGCCGTGGCCGTCCCGGGCCTGGTCCCTCCGCCGGCGGAGGGCGTCGAGCGCGTCCGGGCGACCCACGAACGGTCGCGCGACGCCGGGGGCCGCCATCCCCCTGCCTTAGGTCGGGGGGGCCGTATAGTCCCGTCGCGCGACCCCGGAGGCGAGGAACGGGAGACGGACGACCTCCGCGGGGGCGGTCCGGTCGCGGACGGCGACCGACAGGGCGGTCCCGGGGGCGGCGAGCTCCGGCGGGAGGAAGGCGAGGGCGATCCCGCGGCCGAGCGTCGGGGAGCGACCGCCGCTCGTGATGGTCGCGACGACGGCGTCGGCCGACCGGACCGGCGTCCCGTGCCGGGGGATCGCCGACGGGTCGGCGATCGAGAGGCCCGAGAGGCGGGCGTACGTCCCCGCCGTCTTCTGCTGTTGGAGTGCCTCCCGTCCGACGAACGGGTGGTCGAACTCGACGAACCGGTCCTGACGCGCCTCGAGCGGGGTCCGGTCGCCGTCGAAGTCCTGGCCGGAGAGGAGGTACCCCTTCTCGAGCCGCAGGGTGTCCCGCGCCCCGAGCCCGCACGGGACGACCCCGGCGGCGACGAGGGCGTCGGCCGTGGCGACGGCCCGGGCCGCCGGCACGAAGAGCTCGTACCCGGTCTCCCCGGTGTAGCCGGTGCGACTCACCCAGGTGCCGTGGACGAGCCCTTCGACGAACGAGGGACCGAGACGACCCTCCGCGGGGGCGCCCGACGGGCGGTCGGCGGGGAACCAGGCGCCGTGGTAGGCGCCGAGCCCGGCGAGCGACCAGCCGAACACCCGCTCGAGCGTCTCGGTCGACCTGGGCCCCTGGACCGCGAGGATGGCGGCCGACCCGTTGTGAACGTCGATCGTCGTGTCGGGCTTCCGGTGCTGCCGGAGGAGCTCGACGATCCGGGCCGCCTTCGCGGCGTTCGGGACCGCGAGGAGCCGCGGCCCCTCCGGCCCGCCGGCGTCGAGGCGGGTGACGAGCAGGTCGTCGACGATCCGACCGGTGGCATCGAGGAGGAACGTGTACCGGCACTGGCCGGGGGCGAGGCGGGCGACGTCGGCGGTGGTCCGGCGGGAGAGGAGCGCCGGCGCGGTCGCCCCGTCGACCGTGACGATCCCCATGTGGGAGACGTCGAAGAGCCCGACCGAGGTGCGGACCGCGGCGTGCTCGGCCAGGATCCCTTCGTAGTAGAGGGGGAGCTCCCAGCCCGCGAACGGCACGAGGTGGCCGTGATGGGCCGCGTGGTACGGCGCGAGCGGGCTCGTCCGGAGCGCCGGCGCGACGGCGGCGAGAGGGGCGACGGGGGCGCTCACGTCACGATCTCCGCGAGCCGCCCGTCGTCCATCGCGAGCCGGATCTCGCGGGCCAGCCGGCGTCCGGAGCTCATCGGTTCCCGCCAGAGCGCGTTGCCGTACGGGTGGCCGAGACCGAGGTGGATGTTCGTCCCCCCGCCGATCCGGGCGGCGACGTCGAAGACCGTCGGCCGACCGTCCTTGTCGAGGCACGTCTGGAGGCAGAACGGTCCGAGGATCCCCGGCGGATACCGACCCTGGGAGGCGTGGACGAACTTCTCGCCGAGCCGGAACACGTCCTCGAGGATCGATTCCCGGACCGTCAGCGTCCCGTGGCCGACGACGGTGTACTCGGGCACGCGACCGGCCTGTTCGAGTTCGAGCTGCTGGGCGGCGGGGAGCCGGACCAGTCCGTCCAGCGAGCTCTCGCGGCGCTCGTCGACCCCGAGGAGCTCGAGCCCCTCGGCCCGGGGGAACAAGGGGGAGAAGAAGAAATTGAAGTTGAAGACCGGACCGATGACGTACCGCTCGATCCGCGCGGTCGCGAGGTCCTCGGCCCGGATCGTCCCCTGGTCGAGGAGGAACCGACTCTTCCGCTCGTACTCCGCGGAGCTCGCGACCGTGAAGAACCCGCGCTCGAGCCGCTTCTGCGCGTGGGGGAGCTTCACGATGGCGAGGCCGTCGATCGACCTCGGGTCGGGGATCTTCGTCGGGGTCGGGATCCCGGCGGCCTCGAGGAGGGTGTAGTAGTTCTCCCGCTCGGTCCGCTCCTCGATCCGCAGGAGCGAGCGGGACCCGACGAGCGGCACGCGGAACTCCGACTCGATCGTGTCGAGCGGAACGTACGAGCTGAGCGCCCGGTTCGGGACGAGGAGCGCGCCCACCGAGCGGAGCCGTTCCTGGGTGGCGAACTTCGCGAGGTCGGCGAACCTCGGGTACGTCCAGACCTCGTCGACGCACCCCCGGATCGCCCGTCCCGTGGCGTCGCGTCGCGTCCGGTAGTACTGCGCATACGTCGCCTCCCGCCCCGCTTGGGCGAGGACCAGCGTCCGGAACCCCTCGGTGACGGCACCGTCGGCGATGTCGAGCGCCGAGTGGGAGCCGACCGACGCCACGATGGGGGGCTTCGGGTAGTCGGCCAGCAGGTCGACGATCTCCCCCCGGTCGAGCATCGGAGCCGCGCGGACGCTACAGGAGCATAAGGGCTCGGGCCACGCGCTCCGGGGTCAACGGCAACTCGGTGACCCGGACCCCGGTGGCGTCGGTCACGGCGTTCGCGACCGCCGCCGGAACGGGGATGATCGGGGGCTCCCCGAGCCCCTTCGCTCCGAACGGTCCGGCACCGAGGAACCCTTCGATCGCGACGACCTCGGTCGGAGGGATCTCGGCGATCGTCGGGACCCGGTAGTCGAGGAGCCCCGGGTTCAGCATCCGTCCGTCCGCGCCCCAGAGCGTCTCCTCCGTGAGCGCGGTGCCGAGCCCCATCGCGACCCCCCCCTCCACCTGCCCGCGGACCATTCGGGGGTCGAGGCTCGTCCCGACGTCGTGGAACGCGGCGTATCGGATCACCTTCACGCTGCCGGTCTCACGGTCGACGCGGACCGCGGCCACCTGGACCGCCGCGGTGAAATCGGTGTACGGGTAGAACGACCCCTCGACGACCCGGGAGGTGTCGATCGCCCCGGACCGGCCGTAGTGGCGCCCCTCGGCGACGAGTCCGTCCCGCCGTTCCTCGACGGTCAGGAGGTCGGCGAGCGGCCGCCGCGACGACCCGCCGACGACGAGGAACCCCCCCGGACCGGATTCCAGGCGGACCGGGTCGGTCGCCCCTGACCGCGACCGGAGCTCGGTCAACAGCCGGTCGCCCGCCGCCTCGATCGCACGTCCCAACGCCCCCGCGGTGCGGCTCCCGAACACCCCGGAGTCGAACGGGGCGGTCGACGTCGGGGAGTTGGTGACGCGGATCCGGTCGGCCGGGATCCCGAAGTATCGCTCGGCGACCGCCACGAGGCCCCGGACGATGCTCCCGCTTCCGATCTCGTGCTCCGCTTGTTCGATGACGAGCTCCGCCGGCGTGAGACGCAGGCGGACCTCGCCGCCGGCGCCGGTCGACGTCGACCAGAACCCGAGTCCGACCCCGATGCCGGTCCCCGCGGGGAGGGTCCGACGCCAATCGGCGATCGTCCCCTGCGCCCGCTCGAGGGCTGCGGTGGCGCCGAACGGTCCGACTTCCTGATGGAGCGCGGTCCGGTCGCCCTCCCGCCAGACGTGACGGAGCCGGAACTCGACCGGGTCGACCCCGAGCCGGCGGGCGAGGCTGTCGGTGTGGGACTCGACCGCGAACACGCACTGGGGGGCGAACGGGGCCCGGTGGGGTCCGAACGGGGGCTTGTTCGTCCGGATCGCGTACCCCTCCATCTCGAAGACCGGGATCCGGTACGGGCCGAGGAGGAACCCGATCGCATACCCGGTCGCGAAGTCCCGGCCGGGCAGCGAGGCGCCCGTGTCGAGCATCATCCGGACCCGGCGGGCGGTGATGACTCCCTTCGCCACCGCCGTCTCGAACCGGAGCACCGCCGGGAGCGTGGTCCGGTCCTGGAGGAACTCGTCCCGGTAGCCGAACGCGACCCGGACGGGCCGTCCGGACGCGGCGGCGAGGACGAGGGCGAACGGCTCGAGGAAGGCGGCCCCCTTCGAGCCGAACCCTCCGCCCACCCACGTCCCCTCCACGACGAGCGACTCGGGCGGGATCCCGAGGATCTCGGCGGCGTCCTCCCGGACCCCGAACGGGGTCTGCGTCGTGGTCCGAACGCGCCAGGTCCCGTCGGTCACCTCGGCAAGGCACGCGTGCGGCTCGAGGGCCACGTGCTGGACCCCGTTCGTCCGGTACGTCTCCCGATGGACGAACTCGGCCGACCGGAACGCCCGGTCGAGGTCCCCGTGGCGGGCGAGGACGTGGGCGACGACCCCGGGGGCGTTCGTCGCGAGGTCGGTGGGCCACTCCGGGTACCGGTCCTCGATGTCGAGGAGCGGGGCTGCGGGAGCGACGTCGACCCGGACGAGGCGGGCCGCGGCCCGGGCTTCGGCCAGCGTGGTCGCGGCGACCGCCGCGACCGGCTGGTTCCGATAGAGGACCTGGGTCGAGGGGAACACCGGACGGTCCCGGTCGCCGCCGTGGGGGAGGAGCGCGGCCAGCTCGCCCGCTCCGACGGCGACCACGACCCCGGGGGCCCGTCGGGCGGCCGAGAGGTCGACCGAACGGATCGTCCCCGAGGCGACCGGGGCGGGAACGAGGACTCCGTGGAGCATTCCCGGGGTCTCGAGGTCGAGACCGTACGACGCCCCGCCGCGGGACTTGAGGGCCGCGTCGCTCCGGATCACGGGGTCCCCCCCCGGACCCGCTCGACGGCCCGTTGGATCGCGAGGTAGCCGGTGCACCGGCAGAGGTTGCCCTGGAGCGCGTCGAGGATCGATTCGCGCGTCGCGTTCGGGCCGAGTTCGGCGAGGACCCCGGTCACGGCGACGATGAAGCCCGGGGTGCAGTACCCGCACTGGAGCGCGTCCTCCTCGGCGAACGCCGACTGGACCCGTCGTCCGAGGCCGTCGTCGGCGATCCCTTCGATCGTCGTGATCGCGGCCCCCGCGACCTCGTGGGTGAGAGTGAGGCACGAGAGGGTCGTCTCGCCGTCCACGAGGACGGTGCACGCCCCGCAGTCGCCGGTCCGGCACCCCTCCTTCGTCCCCTTCCGGCCGAGCCGCCATCGGAGGGTGTCGAGCAACCGTTCGTCGTCCGGGACGTCGGTCGCCGGGGCCGGGACACCGTTGACGACGAGCGCCACGGGACCGGTCATGGGACTCCCCCGGCGGCCATCGCCCGGGCGAACCCGCGCCGGACCAGCGTCGACACGAGGCGTCGTCGGTACGATTCGGTCGCCCGCTTGTCGGTCGTGAATGCGGCCCCGGCGGCGGCGGCCCGGGCGGCGAGGTCGATCTCGGCCGCGGTCGGAGGATCGTTCGGCAACTGCGCCTCCGCTTCGGCGACCCGGACGGGGGTCGGCAACACACCGCCGAGGGCGACCTGCCAGGCTCCGGGCGCGCCGGCCCAGGCCACCGCGACGCCGACCTGGCTGACGTCGTTCGCCGGCCGGACCCGTTGCCAGACGTACGCCGAGCGCGGCGCCGACGGGATCGCGACCGACTCGATCAGCTCCGCCCGCGCGAGCGAGGTTTCCCGCGAGCCGCGGACGAACTGGCCGATCGGGACCTCCCGTTCCCCCGACGCCGAGACGAGCCGGACGACCGCGCCGACCGCGAGCAGGATCGGGAGGACGTCCGACGCCGGGGCCGCCCGCCCGAGGTTCCCCCCGAGCGTGGCCCGGTGCCGGAGCGCGAGGCTGCCGACCGCCTCGACCGCGTCGACGAGCCCGGGGAGTCGGGTCCGGACCCCAGCCTCCGCGGGGAGCTTCGCGAACGGCAGCGTGGCCCCGACGACGAGGGTGTCGCCCTCCCAATGGAGCGTCCTCCAGGGAAGCCGGGCGAGGGAGACGACCGTGCGGGCCGGGATTCGCCCCTCGTCGACGTCGAGGAGGAGGTCGGTCCCTCCCGCGAGCGGGACCGCGGGGGCGTACGACGGGTCGGAGAGGATCCGGATCGCCTCCCCCACCGTCTCGGGTCGCTCGAGGGAGAACGTCATCGTCCCCCCGACCGACCGGCGTGTCAAAGCGTTTGGGCGACAGGTCCGCCGACGGGGTCGCCTTTTTTGGGGGGAAGCCCTGCCGCCGGTGGAACCGGATGCCGTTCGAGCTGCAGCTTCGCTACGCGACCCCGCTGACCCCGATCGCCGACTTCGACGAGGTGTTGGTCGAATTCCTCCGGCTCGTCGGGTACCTCCCGCCGAGCGACGACGGCCGCGGGGGGGACGGGCCCGTCGGCGAGTCGATCGCGTATCGGCTGATGAAGGACTGCCTCCTGCGCGACCCGGCCCGCGCGTGGTACGCCGAGGAGCTCGCCACCACGCTCGGGACGCCGAAGTCGTCGATCTACCGGCACATCAACAAACTCAAGTCCCTCGACCTTTTGGAGGAGGTCGGGGGCGCGCAGGACGGCAAGGGACGCAAGGGGTACCGGATCCGCTACGGGAACCTCGCGCGTGCCTGGGACTTTACCGAGGCCAACGCCCAAAACGCCCTCAAGCGATATCGGGAGACCGTGAACCACGTGCAAGCACTGGCCGAGAAGTGGAGCGCCGAGAAGCTCCAGGAAGCGCCCCCACCGACGCCGAAGGCCGCGCGGACGAAGGGAGCCCGCCCGTGACTGCCGACGCCACCCCGTCGGCCAAGAAGCCGGCGATCGCGCTCACCGTCGGCTCCCGCGTCCGGATCCGCTCGGCGGGGACCCGCGACGACGCCCTGGTTTCGTCCGGGGTCTTCCGCGGACTCGTTTCGGTCGGCGGGGACAACTCCCTCGCCATCGAGCTCGACGGGACGGTCCCCGAGGAATCCGGTCGGATCCGGCTGATCCCGCTCAATGCGATGCTCGCCCTCGACGTCCTCGAGGCGGCGAAGGCCGAAGAGGAGAAGCGCGCGGCGGCCGACTCGGGCGCTTCCGCCTACTTCCGGTAGGTTGCGGGGGACGGGGGACCGACCCCCGGAGTCCCCGGGAGGGCCCTACGCGAGCGTGCCGGCGTCGACGACGGTCGTTCCGTCGATCTGCAGCGTCCCGCCCTTGAGCGACTGGAAGGCGGCGAAGTGGGGGGTGCGGGTCGCTCCGCCGGCCCACGAGTTCCGGCCGATGGAGACGGTGATCACCCCTCGCGCCTGGTCGAACAGGAGCGGGATCGAGGAGATCCGGGGGTTGAGTCCGACCGAGAGGATGCCGGGCCGGTCCTTCCCCTTGCCCATCTTGGCGAACTCCCGCCGGAACGCCTCGCCGCCGGACTCGAACGACGACTCGGCGAGACGGCCCTTACGGAACGTGAGGACCCCGCCGCGGAGCGGAGTTTCGACGCCCCGCGCGAACATCACCCCGATGAGGTTGCCGACGAACGTCCCCTCCGCGTACGTCTCGTCGACCGCGACGGCGGTGACGCCGCTCGGAACGACCGCGACGACGTTCCCCGCCTTCACGTCGGCGTCGTCGATGACCCCATCGTCGATCTTCGGCCGACGGCCGGTCAGCCGCAGGGTGAGGTCGGTCCCGTTCGGGTGGGTGACCCGGGCCTCCCGGCCCCGTCGGAGGAGTTCGCCGACCCGGGCCCCGTCCTTCTGGAGCGTCCGCGGGTCGAGGGAGGCGGCGTCGATCAGTTCGTTGCGCCATCGCTCGAGGTCGACTCCGTAGCGGCGGGCGGAGACCTCGCTCGTCCGACCGAGGTCCCAGCGGGCCGACCGGACGCCGTTCTTCTCGACGAGGCGGAACCACTCGTGGTCGTTCGCCTCGATCCGCCCGACGATCGGCTCCGGGAGGGTCTCCTCCCGCGCGGTGTCCAGCGGTCCGTAGAAGTACATGTGCGCGTCCGCGGCCTTCAGGGCGGCCCAATCGTGGCTCCCGACCTGACCGACGTTGGCGGGCGGCGCGTCGGCCACGCTCGTCCAGTACGCCTCCTCGGGCTCGACGACCAGCATCGGGCGAACTCCGAGGATCCGCGCCTCGACGACCATGCTCGACGCCCAGGGGAGGGTCGAACTCCACGTTTCGATGAGGAGGTTCTCCCCGCGCTTCATCCGCAGCGTGTGGCGGAGGATGTTCCGGGCGAGCTCCCGCATCTGGGGCTCGGGGTAGCTCGGGAGCATCGTCGGCGGCATCGCGAGAGTAGCTATTTAACTCGTACGCGAGTTAGCAGCCTAATCCGACCCCGGGGATGCGGGACCAGGAGGGAGAGCCGGTGCGAATCCACAAGGTCGTGAACCGAGTCTACGAGGGTACGACCTACTACCGCTGGGTCCTCTCCGTCCCTCCGCGCGACGTGCGGGAACTTGGCTGGGTGGACGGCCAGGAGCTCGAGGCGACGGTCCGGGGTTCGGTCCTGTCGATCGCTCCCTCCCTCCATCGCCAGCCCGCGCGCCGCGGGCGAGCGGCCGGCGCCCTCGAGGAAGGGGTCCAGGGCAAGAGCGTCGCTCGACGCTGATCGGCGCTGCCGGCGGGAGGTCGCGCGGTTCCTCACGGCCGGACCCCCGTCGGACGTCCGGGGGTCGGGCCGGGGAACCCGAGCGGGTCGGGTCCGTCGACCCGAGCCTCCGACCGGCTCACGCAGGGCGGGGGGTCCCCTCGACCGAAGAGCCGCATCCAACGAGGGAACCGCGGGGGTCGGGGAGCCGGCGTACGCTCCCGGTCGAACGTCCACTCGGCCGAGGCTCCGTCGAGTTCGTCGTAGAGGACTCCCCGGATCTGCGCGTCCTGGAGAGAGAGGGGAGTTCGTTGGCTCAGCAGGGCCAGCTCGGGTCCGATCGGGGTTCGGTCGTTGGCGCACATGGAGAAAGCGAGGGGGGATGCCGTACTTAACCACTAGTTAATTTAGTATTCTAAATTAGTTACTAAACATATGGTTAGAGTACTAAAAATGGATAGGGGGCGTGGGGGGACCGGGCGAGGCGGACGTTCCTCTCGTCGCACTTCCGCTCGGGCCCGGAGCTCCGCGAGGATCGGCCCCCAGGTCGGGCGGGCCGACCCCGGGCTCGCGCCCCCCGGGCCCCCTGGCCGGGTCCCGACGCTACCGTCGGGCCTTCTTCGGCTTCGACGTGGGCTTCGCCTTGGCCTTCGGCTTGGTCTCCGCGAGCGCGCGGACCGCGGGGGCGTCGTCGCGGAACTCTCCCGCGAGCCACTCGCGGGCGGCCGCCTCGACCTCGCCCTCGGGGAGCGTCTTCGAGGTGAACTCCCCGTAGACGTCGATCCGGGTCTTCGGCCCGAGCGGCGAGTACAGGTACACGAGCTTCGAGCCCTCGAGGGGGCCCGCGAGCCACTCGGTCACCACCGACACGGGGCGGAACATCGAGATCCGCAGCCGGTCCGGTCCCCACTTCCCGCGAAACTTCCGCTCCGCGTTGTAGAGGAGCGTGACCTCGGAGACGCTCTCGATCTTGGCGTTCCTCGTCGTCGGGTGCTGCTGGTCGTGGTCCCCCCCGCCGAAGATGTACTCCCAGACGACCTCGATCGGCGCGTCGAACAGACTCCCCTCGTCCTGCACGAAGACCATGGTGTCGACCCCAGCGGAGGGTGAGAACCCGGCGCCGACGATAACGCTCCGGTCCGGGCGCGAGGGGCCGTTCGGACCCGAACGGGCTTGCTGGGAGTTTCGCACCCGCGCGACGGGTCCGGTCGCGCGGGTCCTTCGAACCCAGGTCGTTGGCTTCGAAGGCCAACAGGATAGTCCAGACTACCCCACAAGCCCGCCGACGGGGCGGAGGTCGGTCGCGCTATAAGGGGGTTGCCGCCGCGTCGGCGGCCGGTGGCGGCGTCGGGGTGAACCGGTCGAGCGTGGCCTGCTGCGGGGTCCCGGGGAAGAGGGTCGAGAGCGACGACTCGAGGAGCTCGACCCGCTGCCGGACGTACGGCGTCACCCCCGGGGTCGCCGCGAGCCGCTGGGAGAGGCCGAGGTACTTGCGGACCGCCCCCTCGAACACGGTGGGGGTGAGGGCGCCCCCGCACACGGCCCCCCGGGCGGTTGGGGCGGAGCACTTGCCGGCGAGCGGCGGCCGACGGTACGACGTGTTGCACACCTTGCAGCGGAACTTCTGCGTCGCGTAGCTCTTCAGGTTCCCCATCAGGTCCGGAAGGAAGTGGGAGTTGAGGACGAGCGTCACCGCGTCCGCGACGTCGACGGCCCGGATCTGGGAGGTGAGGACGAGCGACTGCTCGACGATCCGCTCCATCGATTCCGACTGTCGGTACGCCGAGCGGACCGGCCCGCCCGCGATATCGGTCGTGTCGTGGGTGAACGCGAAGCCGACGAGCGGGTCGTCGCGGGCGAGTCGGCGCGCCAGGGTCTCGACCTGGGCCTCGACCTCCTTCGCGTTCCGGCCCTCGGCCGCTGCCCGGTAGAGGGCGAGCGGGTACCGGGCCACGATGTCGACGTTGTGCGCCTCCTTGTCGACCTCGGTCGGGTCGAGGCGGGTCGTCAGCACGAGGGGTTTGTCCATCAGGGCGCCGCGATTTTCCGGGAGGTAGGAGCGGGAGAAGTTGAGGAGGCCGTCCATCAGGAGGGTCACCGAGTCCTCGTCCCCGTCGCAGTTCCGTCGCTTTGCCGCGTGGAACACCGGGTGGGCGAAGCACGCCTCGGCGTCGGTGTACCCGATCACGCGCCCGACGACCCCGCCGGACGTGTGGGGGGCGAGCGCGATGACGAGCGACCCCACGAGGTCGTCGGCCCGGACCGCGCCGTAGAACGGTTCGAGGTTGTAGAGGGCGACGAGTTCCTCGTCGACGAACTTCGAGAGCTGCCAGAGGTACGCCCCGCAGCTCTTCGAGACGATGACGTCCTGCGGAGCGAGCTCGACGAGCTGGTCGTCGGCGACGAGCGGCGCTCCCGACCAGTCGACCAGGTAGCCGAGCGCGTTCGCCCGCTCGACGGAGATCCCGATCTCCCGCGGTCGGAAGTGGGTGAGGGGGAGGTCGGTGAGGTCGAACCGGGCCGTTCCGTCCTGGTAGACGGAGATCCCGTGCCGGGCCCGCAGGAGCCCCTTCTCGAGCATCTCGGGGACCTTGCCGCGCGAGGTGAGCCCCTTGACCCCCTTCACCTCGGGCGGGCGCCGGAGCCCGAGCCGCTGGACCGCGTCGGCCCAAATCGTCGCGACGGGGAGCGGCTGCTGCACGACCTTGCCGGTCGGGAGCGTGTGGGTGCCGCACGGGCACCGGAGCCAGACCGTCGACCGGGCGCACGCGGGACAGGCCCGGAGTCCGAGCGCGATCGGGACGGCGTCGTTGAGCGTTGCCCGCGCGGCCGTGGAGACCGAACGGTGCGGCCCTCCCGCCGCCCCGACCGGGAAGAGGACGTGGACGTTCGGGCTCATCTGGCGCTGCCGGGCCTTCTCGGGTCGGCCGACCCGCGCGCCGACCCGGGACGGCGCCTTGGCCCGGACGGGGCAGCCCGTGAGACGGGAGACTAGTGCGAGGACGTCGGCCTCGGGACGGCCGACGGCGACCCGCCGGACGAGGTGTTCGCCGAGGGTCGCGAGGCCGAGACCCCCGAGGAGCGCTTCGGAGCTCGCCGGCTCGAGCCGGAGGCGCCCCTCCCCCGCCGGGGTGTGGAGGGCCCCGAGCACGACCAGTTGCTCCTTCCGTTCCGGGGACCAGGGGAGGTCGAGCGTCCCCGCGACCCCCCGGCCCTCCGCCTCGACCCACGCCGAGAGCTCCGCGACGGCCCCGGGCGTGAGGTCGTGCCAGAAGAGGGAGAACCGGGGGTGGAGCGGGACCCCGTACCCGGCGGCGACCTCGACCGCCTCCGAGTACGACGGCCGGTACGCCCGGTCGGTCGGCGCCCCGACGGCGGCGAGCTCCTCCAGGTGCCAGGCGAGGGTGTACGCCCCGGGGACGAGCGCTCGGTTGTTCTCGAGGAACTCGCCGAACGGGACGAGGAGCTCCCCCAGGTCGACGAGCCGCCGGACCTTCGGCAGCACCTCGCGGGCCCGCACAACGTCGTTCACCGCGGTGAGCGTCCCGTCGGTGAGCTCGACGATCGGCCCCTCGACGGTGTCGCAGACGGCCATCGCCGACGCCTTGCCGGGGTACTCGAGCTTCAGCTGGGTCCCGACCGCGACGAAGTCGCGGAGCAGGACCATCGTCGCCGGGTTGACCGCGCACGCCGCGAGCCCCGCGGTCCGCGCCCGCCCGTAGGCGAGCCGGAACCCGCCGGCCCGCCCGGGGTACGCGAGGACGGGCCGGCCGCCGAGCGCCTCCCGCAGGTACTTGGGGGGCCCCTGGTCGGCGTCGCTCGCGCCGTGGTGGCCGAGCTCGCCGAGGAACTCCCAGCCGGGTACGTGGAGCTTCTCGACGACCTTCCGGAGCTTCGTTGCCTTCTGGCAGAGCCCCTCCGCGATGACGAGGCACGCACCCCCCCGGACCCCGTTCGTGGGGATCCGCGGGACGTTGCGGAACGCGCTGACCTCCGCGTCCCCTTCCGTCGCTTCCCCGGAGATGCAGACCGGGACGTGCCGGACCACCGCCTCGATCTCCCCGGCGCTCGGAACGTATTGGAGGTGCTGGAGGTGCTTGTAGAGCGGGATCTCCTCCTGGTACCGTCCGACCTCGAGGTCGGTCGGCTCGTACGCCGCGAGACCGAGGTCCCGACGGATCACGTCGGCGAGGAGGACGGAGAGCGCCTGGGCCGTTCCGCCCGCGGCCCGGATCGGGCCCGCGTAGTACAGTTCGACGTAGGGGCCGTTCCGGCCCGGCCTCAGGTGGACCTCGGCGAGCCCCTCGAGGGGCGCCACCAGGATCCCCTCGGTCAGGACCGCGAGGCCGACCCGGAGCGCGGCGTCGAGCCGCGACTCAAGGTCGGCCCCCCGCGCCGGGTCGTTCGCGAGGCGGCGAGCAATCGCGACCGCGACGTCCTCCCGGGGCATCTTCTGGCAGAGGGCGCGGATCTCGACCGCGATCCCGTCGAGGTGGAGGTGGGCGAGAAGCTTCTCGACCCGCATCGCCATGTCCTGGGCGCGGGGGATCTCGGGGACGACCTCGGGGTCGAGCCCCTGGCGGCGGGCGCCTTCCGCGGCGGCGTACGCGCGGTCGACGAGGGACTCGATGGCACGGTGGTACGAGTCCACGGCCGCCGGACGGAGGTCGGCGGTTTAAGACCTCGGTCGCCGGGACGGGTCGGACTCGACCGGTCGACCCGCGGCGCGGCCGACCGGGGGCCCGGACGCTGGAATTCCGACCCTACGTCCAGTGGATCGTCGCGCCGGTCGGGCCCCCGTGGACGAGGACCGCACCGGAGGTTGGGCTGGCCGTGAATCCGGCGATCCCGCCGACCGAGTAGCCGTACGCCCCGTTCGGGTCGAGGAAGGCGACCGTGGACGTCGTGCTCGTCATCGTCGTCCCGTTCAGCGTCACCGACCACGTGGTCCCGGACGGGAGCCCGGACTCCGTGAACGTGACCCGGTGGAGGATCGCCGACACGAGCGGATGGTAGTCTCCGCCGGTCGAGAGGAGGCCGCTCGCGTTGAACGGCAGGACCCCGTACGGGTTCGTCGCGTTCCCGTACGTCGACCAGAAGTTCCCGAGCTCCCGCGCGCCGCCGAGGATGTTCCCCGAGAGCGAGAACCCATTGACCATCCGGACGTGGGAGGCGGGCGCCGGGGTGACGTTCCAGGTATCGACGTACGACGACGAGACGAACGTGAGGAGGTTCGTCGTCGGCGTCTCGGCCGGGATCGGCGCGTCGAAGATGTTGTTGTACACGAGGTCCCCGTTCGCCGAGAGGAACATCCCGGTCTCGTTCCCGGGGTCGTTCAGGACGGAGGACGGCGCGGTCGCGACGGGGTACGACACCGAGATCGTGTTCCCGGAGACGACGGTGTTCGTCCCGCCGTAGATGTTGATGGCGACGCTCATGTCCTCGAACGAGTTGTCGGCGATCAGGTTGTTCGACGAGTTCCAGAACACCACGTTCGCGAGCATCGTCCCGGCGTCGAACGACGAGAACCACCCGGAGATCACCGGGTTGTTCACGATCGAGACGTGCTGGACGTTCAGGAACACCTGCTGGAGGAAGTTCGTGCTCGGCGCCCCGAACTCGTAGACCGCGTTCGCCTCGGCCGGCAGCGTGTACGTGATCGAGAACGTCGGCGCGTTCGTGATCGTCACGTAGTCGGTCGTGTGGGCGAGGAACACCCCCGAGAACACCGGGAAGAAGAAGTCGTTGAACTCGCCGAACAGCGGGTCGATCGCCGCCGGGCCGCCGTTCAGCAGCACGTACGGGTGGCCGATCGTGCCGTGGCCGCCGGGTTCGGAAATGTTCGCGAGCTGGGCGTTCCCCCACGCGTAGAGCGGCGTGTCGATCCCCACCGCGGCGTTCGCGGCGAGGTGGACGAATGTGTTGAACGGCCCGCTCGCGTGGACGACCTGGGTGGTGTGGTCGGCGAGGAGGACCTCGAACGAGTAGGTGCCGGGGGGCAGCTGATACTTGCCGAGCCCGGACACCACGAGCGGCGCCCACGCCGCCGTGTTCGGGTCGAATGTCGAACCGGTCGACGCGAAGACGAACGCGTTCGCCGGGCTCACGTGCAGACTCACCGGAATGAATCCCGACACGGACCCGACCATGCCCCAGAGCGCGTGCAGGAGCGACGGTCCCGCGGCGAGGTGGGCGACCGGGCTCGGGGTCGTGCTGGCCCACTCCGAGATCCCCTCGGACGTCTCGCCCGTGTCGAACCCGAAGTCGAACGCCGACGGGACCGGGAGATAGGTCACGGAGCCGTTCGGGAGCGTCGAGAGCTCCATCGTCGCGTTGATGTTGCTGATGGAGGTCGTGCAGCCGTCGTCCGAGCCGCCGAGCATGATCTCGGCGTCGTTCGGCAACTGGCCGTTGGCGCCGAGCTGTTGGCCGTCAATCTGGAACGTCGGGGAGGGCGCCCGGTGGGTCGGTCGGGCGTTCCCGGTCGAGTTGAACTCGACCCGGTCGTACGACCCGGAGACGATCCGGCCGCTCGAGAGCGTGATCGAATAGTTCAGGAACACCGTCGGGCGGTCGTTCAGCACGGTCGCGTTGTTGTAGACGTGGACGGTGAACGGCAGACCCGTGGACCAGGTGGGGCCGTTGCCATAGTAGAAGATCGGGGGGACCGGGAAGCCGTGGTACGACCAGAACGAGTTGGCGGTCAGGTCGAACGACGGGCTCGAGAAGTTCCAGATGTTGTCGACGAGGTACAGCGTGTGGGTCGTCTCGACGTACACCGGGACGTTCTGGATCCAGAACTGGTTCCCGGTAGTGTTGAACAGGTCCACGTTCGTCAGGACCGTGTTCAGCTGCATCGAGACCGAGTCCGGTCCGAACCCGTCGACGTACGTGGAGTTGAGGGACGTGACCGCGACGGTCGCTTCGACGCTCGAGGTGTAGGAGACGGTGCCGACGTCCGCGCCATGGACGTCCTGGACCCCGAGGTCGCCGATCCCCATCGGGGCGGGCGCCTGCGCGTAATCCGGGGAGATCGTCCCGTTCCGCAACGTGAGGTGCGGGTCGAGGTTCGGCAGGAACACGTCCGTCCTCGGGACGTTCGACTCGCGGAGCCCCGAGCTGATCCGCGCCCCCTCCGAGGCGAGCGCGGACGAGGCGCTCGGGGAGCCGGCATGGGAGGCGGTCCCCGCAGGGGCGAGTCCGCCCACCGGGGAGAGCATCAAGACGGCCACGAAGAGGGCAGCGGCGCCGATCACGAGCGGGCGGACGGCGTTCATGGGCCGCGCGACGCCCGGGGGGCGGATATACGACACGGTCGGACGTCCCGCGCGGGAACGTCCCGATGCGACGGGCGGGCCGCCCGGGGGACCCGGCTCAGTGGGTCGACGTCGTCGGGGTCGGCCTCGGGGCGCCCTCGGCCGGGGCCGAGCCGGGAGCCGGGGCGCCGCCCGCTTGGCGGGTCCCGTCCGCGAGGTACCGGAAGTTCCGCATCGCGACGGTGCACAGGAGGCCGATGATCGAGAGGACCGCGATGATCGCGAACACGACCTCGAACCCGGTCCCACCGTACCCCTGGAACGGCACTGGGCCGACCGGGGTCGAGACGTAGTACGTCACGAGGAAGCTGCCGAGAACCGAGGTGACCAGGACGGGCGCGATCGCGCTGCCCAGGTTCCGGAACGTCTGGTTCATCCCGGTCTGCATCCCGAACTCGCTGCGGTCGGCGGTGAGGACGATCGCGTTCGTCATCGCGATCAGGACCCCGACGTTGCCGACCAGGAGGAAGATCGGGAAGACGGCGAGGTCGACCAGCTGGCCGTGCACGAACACGAGCGCGAGGCCGCCGATCGTCGAGAGGACGAAGCCGAGGATCATGATCGGCTTCGGCCCCCGGGTGCCGACCGCCCGGCCCAGGAAGGGGCCGAAGATCAGCATCGAGATGGTCGAAGGAAGGGCGATGAGCCCCATCTCGAGCTCCGTCTGGTGGAACCCCGGCCCGTACGGGAACTCGATCAAGACCGTCATCGTCGTGAACGTGAGGAACATCAGCAGCCCGGCGATCACGGCGTTGACGTCCGAGACCCAGATGTTCCGGGGCCGGAGGGCGGCGAAGTGCACGATCGGGTTCTTGGCGTGCGGCTCCCACAGGATGAACGCGCCGAAGCCGACGGCGGCGAGGACGAAGAACTCGGGGACCCCGAAGGCGACCGAGCCGAGGCTCCCACTGGTCCAGCTCGTCCAGCCCCACACCGATCCTTGGCTGATGCCGAACATCAGCATCGCGAGGCCGAACCCGAGCGACGCGATCCCCGGCACGTCGATCGATGGGTTCGCGTGGCGGTTCGACTCCTTCAGGAGAACGATGGCGAGGATGACGACCAGGATCGCGACCGGGATGATCGTGTGGTACGTGGCCTGCCAGCCGTACGTCTGGGCGAGGTACCCACCCCCGACGAGGCCCCCGGACGCCCCCGCGGCGAACATCGCGCTGACGATCCCTTGCGCTTGGCCGACCCGGCGGGCCGGGAACACCTCGGGGATCATCGAGAACGCGAGCGGGAACATCGCGATCCCGACGCCCTGGACCGCGCGCACCGCGATCAGGACGTAGATCTGGTTCGGACGCGCGATGCCGAACGCGGCCCCGAGGTTCGGGGTAAATCCGGCGAGGGTGACGGCGACGGCGTAGACCGCCATCACGAGGACCAGCATCCGCTTCTTGCCGTACAGGTCGCCGAGCTTGCCGAAGATCGGCGTGACGAC
>JAKIVZ010000003.1 GCA_022750295.1 Candidatus Lutacidiplasma silvani | reverse complement strand
ACTGGGTGCCGTCGCTCACCCGGGCCGGCTTCGGGGCGAAGAACCTCGTCAGCGGGAAGGCCCCCGGGGAGATCGACATGTTCGACCTCCTCGCGGCGGCGCTCCGCCAGCGGCCCCAGTACCTGATGGTCGGCGAGGTCCGGGGCGCCGAGGCGTTCATCGTCTTCCAGGCGATGGCGACCGGGAAGACCTGCTACACCACGTTCCACGCGGAATCGGTGAGCGCGATGGTCCACCGGATGGAGAACCCCCCGATCTCGCTCCCCCGCTCGCTCGTCTCGGCGCTGAACCTCGTGCTCCTGCAGCGGCAGGTGAAGGTCGGCAACAAGATGACGCGCCGCGTCCAGAGCCTGACCGAGATCGTCGGGCTCGACCCCGAGACGAACGAGCTGATCACCAACTCGGTCTACTCGTGGAACCCCGGCGACGACACGTTCCTCTTCTCGGGCCACTCGTACGTCTACGAGCGGGTCGCGATCATGAAGAACCTCACGATGAAGGAGATGGAGAAGGAGGTCCGCCAGCGCTCCGAGATCCTCGAGTACATGAAATGGCTCGAGGCGCGGGCGACCCGCCAGCATCCGTTCACCCACCGGGACGTCGGGCGGCTCGTCTCGTTCTACTACAAGGAGCCCCTGCAGGCGCTCGCCGAGGCCCGGACGACGATCGAGAAGGCGAAGAACGCCGCCAAGTCGGCGGCGGCCGCGCCCCCCTCGGCGTAGTTTTCCCCCGAGGCCCCTACCGGCGCCCGTGCGGGGCGACCGACCGTTCGCCCACCTCGTCGGGCCGGGCGGCGCTCCCGTCGACCTCTACGAGGGGGACGCGGTCGAGCGGCTCCCCCGGGTCGCGGCCCCGGGGTCGGTCGACTGCGTCGTCACCTCGCCCCCCTACAACCTCGGGGTCCGGTACGGCCGGTACGACGACGCCCGCCCCCGCGCGGAGTACGTCCGGTGGGTCGGCGCCGCCGCCGACGCCGTCGAGCGGGTCCTCTCGAACGACGGCTCGTTCTTCCTCAACCTCGGCGCTTCGCCGTCCGACCCGTGGCTCCCGTGGGACGTCGCCCGCGAGGTCGGGACCCGGTTCCGGCTCCAGAACGTCATCCACTGGGTGAAATCGATCGCGATCGACCGGGACCTCGCCGGGAAGTCGGCCGGGCTCGCCCGGGACCTCGCCGTCGGGCACTACAAACCTCTCAAGTCGCGACGGTACCTCCACTCGGGCCACGAGTACGTCTTCCACTTCACGCGGGCCGGCACCGTCGACCTCGACCGGCTCGCCATTGGGGTCGCCTACCAGGACGCCTCGAACGTCGCCCGGTGGCGCTCGAGCGGGTCGAACCGGCGCTGCCGAGGCAATACCTGGTTCCTCCCGTACCGGACGATCCGGTTCCGGGCGAAGGACCGGCCCCACCCGGCCACGTTTCCGGTCGAACTCCCCGAGCGGTGCTTCCGACTCCACGGGGTCGGCCGGATCCGGCTGGCCGCCGACCCGTTCGTCGGGATCGGCGCCTCGGCGGTCGCGGCGTACCGGCTCGGCCTCCCGTTCGTGGGGTTCGACCTCGACCGCACGTACCTTCGGGCCGCCGCGGCCGCGGTGACCGCGGCCGGGGACGGTGTCCCGAAGGCGACCGCCCCTGCCCGGCGCCGCCGCGCCCGGAACCCGAGTCTTAAGTAACCGGATTTCGAACCGGCGACCGTCGAGGCCACCCGTCGTGGAACGTCGTACTTCGGCCCGACCGACCGCCCCGACCGCCGTCGAGCGGGAAGCGCTCGACTACCTCGGACGCGAGATCCAGCCGGCGCTCCGCGGCGTCGACCGTCGCACGCTCGCGAAGGCGGTCCGGACCGCGGTCGACGCAGGTTCGGTCGTCGACCTCGGGCGGCTCACCGAGCGGCACCGGCGCGAACTCCTCGACACGATCGAGGCCCGTCTCGACCGGGGGCGCCCCGCTCCCACGCCGCGCGCCCTGGTCCGGCTCACTTCGGTGATCTCGGGGGCTCCCGACGGGGACCAGGTCCGCTCCCGGGCGGTCGCCTCTCCGGCCCGCTGACCGGACGCGGAATCCTCGGCCCGGAATGTCACGGGCCCCGGAGCGCCGGGAGGTCGTTCTCACCCCTCGACCAGCAGGTGGACGAGGCCCCCGGTGCGGTATTCGACGGCGTCGTGGCCGTTCGGGGACACCCAGGTTTGCCAGCTCGGGTTGAGCTCGGCCCGGTCCCAGAAGCCGTACGGATACGATGGTCCGCCCGACGCCGTCGCGTTCCCGCACACCAGCCCGGCGGCCGGGTTGATCGCGCACCACAGGTGGAATCCGAACGTGACCCCGAGGTACGAGTAGTTCTGCCAGGGCGGGCCCCCGAAGAGCGACTCCGCCTCGAACGAGTAGAGTCGTCCGTTGACGAGCTGGTCGCCCGACCCCTCCTGGGCGATCGGGAACGAGAGGACGACGAGTACGACCCCCACTCCGACCGCCGCGGCCACCGCCGCGACGACGACCCATTTCCGCCGCTTCGGGGTCATGGCTCTGCCGAGCGGAACCCCGAACGGGGCATCATGGCGTCGGTTCCGGGCACCTCCGTCCGCCGGCCCCGCCCAGAAGCGGTCGGTCGACACATGGATTGCGTCGAACGACCTCGTCCCTACGATGCGCGGTAAGAGGTTCGCGGCCCTGACGAGCCTCGTCGGCGTCGCCGCGCTCCTTTTCGTGGGATCCGTCCCGGTCGTCGGCGCGACCCTCCCGACGGCCGCCGCGTGCCAGGTGCTCGCCGACCAGTACGGTGGAATCGCCGGGACCCCCAACACGACGTTCTTCCCCGGCAGCTCCGGCGTTCCGGCCCTGACGGACGGCGAAGTCGTGGAGTTGTTCCAGCAGATCTGCCCCACTTCCTCGTTCGGCCAGGCGTTCGACCAGCACGGGGGGTCCGCGTTCGGCATCGGCGAATCGGGCGACTCGGCCACCGGCTATCTCGTCGTGGACTACACGTTCAACTGGCAATCGTCCTGCCCGCCGGCCCAGGCGTCGTCCGGGGAGTGCACGTTCCAAGAGAACTGGGAAGGGTGGCCCGCGAACAACACCACCGCCGGACCGTCGAGCTCCGAGCGGCCGAGCCTATGCTCGTGCGGCATGTCCGCCGGCCCCGCGTCGAACCTCCCGCTCGTCGTCGGACTCGGGGCGGCGGTCGCCGCCGCCGTGTCGGTCGTCGTCATGGCCCGGCGTCACCGACGGCGCCGCTCCCCGAACGGAACGATCGCGAAGGGAGGAACCGGCCGCGATCCCATGACCCCAGGCCCGCCTGGACCTGGGGCGAACTAGGACCGCTCGAGCGTCGCCGTCAGACAGTGCGCCCCGCCGTACGCTCCCGTGAGGTTCTCGAGCGTGACCTGGGTCGCGTCGAGCCCCAGGTCCCGCATCTCGGGCTTGTTCGGGAAGAATCGGCCCTCGGCGCGGAGCTGCGAGAACTCGCGGGCCGCCCGGAGGTAGAGACGGCCGTACCTGGCGGGGTGTCGCTCGGCCGAGCGCCGGAGGTTCGCGAGGACCCGCTCGGCGTTCCGGCCGACGTCGGGGACGACGATCCGCCGGTCCTGGATCGTGAGGAAGTTCGTCGCGTAGCAGAGCTGCTCGAGCGTGGAGATCCCGACGACCTGGAAATGGTGGTCGTGCTCGAGGTAAGGGAGGAGCCGGGTCTCCCGGGAGCGGTGGTACTTCCCTCCCTCCCGGAGGTACACCTCGACCCGTGCCTCGGCGAGCATCTCTCGCTGGCCGACGGCGACGCCGTCGCCGGGGAAGTTGAGGTAGGTGTCGAGGTGCATGTTCACCATCGGGTCCGGGGTCGGAAGGAGCGGGTGGCGGGGTTGGTGGACGACGCCGACCTCGGGGAACCCGACGCCGCTCGCGAGGACCTCCTGGACCCCGGTGGCGTTGGTCCGGTCGCCGGTGCCGATCAGGGCGAACTCCCCCGCCGGGAGGAAGTCGCCGCCCTCGAACGTCCCTCGCTCGACCGCGGCGACCGGCCGTTCGCCGGCGCTCCGCCAGACGAACGCGGTGATCTCGGTTTCCCGACGCCGCTGCGGTTTCGCGAGCCGGCCGATCACGATCCCGCGGTCGGTCACCGCCTGCTGGTCCCGGAGGAAGAACAGGTTCGTGAGCGGCACGCGCAGCGTGGTGAACGAGGCGACGGACCGGGTGCCGCGGGTCCGGACGAACCGGAGCGACGGGGAGAGGACGAGGGTCTGGAGGAGCTGCTCCCGGTCGAGGAGGCGGACGTTCTCCCGGAACTCCCGTTTGGCCCGCTCGGAACCCGGGCCATGGAAGTCGACCGCGTCGAGGACCCGGTCGATCAGCTCCCGGGCGACCTCGGGTCGGCGTCCGGCCGCTTGGAGCAGCAGCTCGTCGAGGTTCGCGACCTGGACGCCGAAGCCGGTGCGGAGCGTGTGGACGAGCTCGTCGTGCTCGCGCCGGGCCTTCGCGAGACTGAACACCCGTTCGTAGAGGCTCGTGTACGGCTCGAGGAGGCCGAAGAACGCCTCGAGGCCCGGCGGGCGGACCGCCACGCGTCGGAGCGGGTGCCATTCGGCCAGCGCGCGCGCCGTCACGACCGCACGCACCCGAGCGGGTGCCAACCCCGATAACGTTGACCGCGTCGAGTTTAGGGGGGAGGGCCGGTCGGGGGCGCGGTCTCAGGTGGGTCGGCTCCCCCGTTGGCCGGGCGGACCCCGGCGACGGGAGGCGGTGGGGGTCGCCGCCGCACCTGTCGGGCCAGTAGATAGCCGGCGAGAATCGCGAGGAGGAGGGCGATCGCCGCGATCCCGGCCACCTCGCCGAACGAGAGCGGAGAAGAAGCGCCGAGGTTCGGACCGGCCACCGTGAGATGCAACGTCGCATGGACCGACGCTCCGGCGGCATCGGTCACCTGGACGGAGACCGAGTACGCGCCGGCGCTCACCGGGGCGCACGTGAGGTTCGGGATGTTGGAGGAGCCACACCCGTTCGGAAGGCCGGAGTACACGTACGAGTACGGCTCGGTGCCGCCCCCGACGGACGTTCGCAGGATCGTGGTGGTTCCTGCGGGGATCGAGGACGGGTCGGCCGTGAAATTGACGAGGGCAAGGGGGAGGCCGGTTGAGCGGGTCACCACCAGCTCGTCCGTCCCGAACAGGGTGGTTCCTCCGTACGTCCCCTTCGCGGAGACGGTCAGGTCCCCCGGTGCGGCCCCGGTCACGGACACGCTCGGGCCGGTGGTCGCGTTGAGGGTCGCGAGGGTCGAATTGGAAACCGTCCAGGCGAACGTCGCGCCCGACACGGCGTGGCCCGCCGTGTCGAACGCGTACGCGGTGAGGTTCGCGACGGCGCTCACGTTGAGGCGGGCGAGCGGCGGCCCGACCTTCACCGAGCCGAGCGGGAGGGCCTGGGCCGTGACGTTGAGCCAGAGCGGGGGGCTCGACTGCAGGTCCCCGTCCGCGTCGCTGGCGTTCACCACGACCCGGAATTCTCCGACCGTCGTCGGGAAGCACGACAGTTCGGTCCGGTTGGTGCTCGCGCATCCGGCGGGGAGTCCGGTCCAGGTGACGGTGTAGGCCGGTGCCCCGCCGGAGACCCCGACGGTGAAGTTCAGGGACGTGTTCACGACCGCCGGGTCGGACGAGACGTCGATCGGGCCCACCGCGAGGGGGGTCGAGGTGCCGGCCGAAAGCGACCACCACGTCCCGCTCCCGATCGAGTCGCCGGAGCCGTAGTTGCCGAGGAGGAGGGCGTAGCCGTCGGCCGAGTCTTCGACGAAGTCGGCCCCGAATCCTCCCTGGGGCGGGGTGCCGAGCGAACTCGTCAGGTTCGTCCAGACCCCGGCCTTGTACTCCCACGTGTCCTGCTGGTCCTCCGGACTGCACTCCCGGGTCGTGTTGCTGATGACCCAGCACGGGAACCCGACGCCGCCCGTCAACACGTCGGCGTCGAACGTGGGGTCGTAGACGATCCCGGCAGTGGCGCGCGGGGAGGGCTGGGTGCGGGTCGCGTGCTCGGTCCACGCCCCGTCGGAGAACGTCCACGTGTCGTTGCAGAGTCCCCCGAGGCTCCCGTCGCACGGGGCTCCGCCGAACAGGAGGACGCCGGAGTCACCCGGGTCGTCGGCGAACGCGGCGGAGTACCGGCCGGTCGGCGCCTCGGTCCCGGTCGGGACCTCGGTCCATCGCCCGGCGTGGAACGTCCACGTCCCGTTGAGGAGGGTCGTCTCGTTCTCCCCGCCGAAGAGGACGACGTCCTCGGACGTCGAGTCGTAGGCGCTCATCGCGCCGACTCGCGCGGGCGGCCCGTGCGCGGTCGACGTCAGGTTCGTCCACGTCCCGTTCGCGAACCCCCACGTGTCATTGAGGATCGCGAGGTCCATTCCGTTCGGGGTTACGCGTTCGCCGCCGAACAGCACGACCTCCCCGTCGGCCGGATCGTCGGACATGGTGGCGTAGACCCGGCCCGGTGGGGAGCGCGAAGGGTGGAGGAGCGTCCAGTTTCCCCCGGAGTACGACCAGGTCGTGTTCAGGTCCGAGCCGCCGAAGAGGACGACCTCGTGGGCCGTCGAGTCGTACACCATCGTCGGGTCGAGGGCCGGGGGCGGGGACCGGGGGGTCAGGAGCTCCGTCCAGGTCCGGTTCGAGTAGCTCCAGGTATCCGCCTTGAGACCGAGCAGGAAGTCGTCCACGCCGCTGTACAGGATCACTCCGCCCACCGCGGGGTCGTCGGCGATCGACTCGTACTCCCGGGAGTCGGGGTACGTCGACGGGTCCGAGACGTTCGTCCAGATCCCGCCCGAGAACAACCACGTACCGCCCGTCCACGCGGGCAGCTCGCTTCCCGGGGGCGGAGCGGAGTACCCACCGAACAGCAACGCCCCGTCGGCGGCCGTGTCGGGGGTCAGAACCGCGCCGGCGACCGTCGGAGGGGCCCGACCGACTCCCGAGGTCACGTTGGTCCAGCGGTTCGCATGGAACTCCCAGGTGTCGCCCCGGGCCACGTCCTCCGTTCCGCCTCCGAACAGCGCGACGTCGCCTGCCGACGGGTCGGCGGCCATCGCGGGCGACGGCACCCCCGGTGGGGACGCGTTCTGCTCGGTGGAGACGTTCGCCCAGTGGCCGCCGACGAACTCCCAGGTGCCGTTGATCGGGTCGCCGGCGTACGAGATCCCGCCGAACAAGACGTCGGTCGAATCGTTCGCGTCGTAGGCAAGACCGGCCAGGTACCGGGACTCCGGCGCGGCCCCGACCGTCCCCGTCCGGTTCGTCCACGTCCCCGCGTGGTACGACCAGGTGTCGTTCAGCGTCGCGCCGTACGGAGTCGCCAGGGAAAACCCGCCGAACAGCAGGATCTCCTCGAGACCGGCGTCGTAGACCATCGACGAGCCGAATCGCGCCGTCGGGTCGCCCCGCACAGTTCCCGTGAGATTCGTCCAGGTTCCGTTGGCGAACTCCCATGTCGAAGCGCCATCGGGCTGACCCCCGAACTCGAGGACGTACCCGTCCGAGGCGTCGTACGCCATCCCACCGGCGAATCGGGCCTCGATCGTGCCGAGCGCCCTCCACCCGACCGCGGCGGCGGGGCGCGGGGCGACGGGGGTCGCGCCTGCCGTCGACCCGAGGTCGGGGAGGCGGACCGCGCTCGACCGGGCCGAGAGACCGGGGAGCGTGAGTCCCGGGCCGAGGCCACTCGCGACGCTGAGTTCGGCGGCCCGGAGCGCCGAAGTCCCGTCCGTGGAAAGGCGTGGGGACGGTGGGGCCGGTGGGGCCGGGACGAGCCGCCCTGCCACGTCGGCGGTCGTCGCTCCGGACGGGGACGGCTCGAGGGGGATCCAACCGAGCCCGGAGACAACGACGACGGCCGCCGCGAGGAGCGCCCACGGCGCGTTGCGAGGTGCCCGAACCACGGAGCGGAGGAATCGCGCGACCGCTTGAAGGCTCAGTTGCGCCCCGACCGGCGGGACCCTCGTCCGCGGTGGGCGGCGCCGGGGGCGGGAATCGGTTAGGGGGAGTCGGGGTCGTTCGTCGGGGTGTGCCACTCCTTCATCGGAGTGCGGCGAACCCCGGCGACCCGCGCGGCCGCGTTGCGGGTCCCTTCGACGGCCTTCGACCCGGCCGACTCGAACGCGGAGCTCGTCGCGGAGGCGAACCGGGACGCGGCATCGCCCGCGGCGGCGCCGGCGCGGCTGACGGCTGAGCCGACCTGGTGGGGAAGCTTGCGGGCCTCGTCGTCGATGGCCCGGCTCAGGTTCGTGAAATCGTCGCGGATGTCCATGAGCGCGTACTTCGCCTCCTTGGACCCCATCCGGGCCATCCGGTCGATCTTCTCGTCGGCCCGGTCGAATTCGATCCGGAAGTCGCGACCGACCGCCCGGGCGGCGTGGCGCATCTCGGCGAGGTGGACGCGAAGTTGGGCTTGTTCTGAGGTATCGGGCATCGTGCCTTCCTCCGGTCGATGGACCGGGAAGTCGGGGTATAATCCTATGTCCCGAGTGGAAACCCGGGTAGCTACCCGCCCATGCGACGGTCGGTCTTCTTTCGGCGGGCGCCGGGTTTCCGGGCCCCGGGCGACGGCGGGGAGGACGCCGCCGCGGGGGACGGCGACGCCGCGGGCTGACGGACCGTTTCGGTCCGGCCGATCCACCGGACGAGGAGCTCGACCCCGAGCCGGTTCGGGTCGGTGACGACCATCGTCCCCTCGAGGGTCCGGGCGATCTCCCGGGCCGCCGCGTCGTACTCGGGGTGGTCGGATCGGATCAGGACGAGGGAGAACTTCAGCGGCCGCACGGTCGCGAGCTCGCGGGCGTGGAGGAGGGCCGACTCCATCGCGGCGGGGAGGTTTCCCGACCGGACGTCGCCGGCGTCGTCGGTGTACGCCTCGGGAAGCCCGTCGGTGACGAGGTACACCTCCCGGCGGCTCGCGCGGGACGCTCGAAGCAGGAGGAACGCGGTCCGGAGCGCCTCGCCGGTGTTCGTGAACGCACCCGGCTGGCACTCCCAGAGCTCCACGAGGTCGAGGATGTCGACCCGGTTGTCGAAGGCGAGCACGTCGATCGTCGCATCCGGGTGGCGCTTGCGGACGGCGACGTAGAGCGCGAGGAGCGCCTTCTTCGCGGCGGGGAGCTTCTCCCCCTCGGCCATGCTGCCGGACCGGTCGAAGGCGAGCACGACGTGGACCCGCTCGCTCGTGACCTCCCGGTAGACCAGGCTCGTCGATTCGTCGATGTGGCGGAGCCCCGCCTGGCGCGCGGCGAGGATCGACCCCGGAAGGTCCAGGTGGGCAATCTCGTCCGGCTGGCGCAGCCGGGCCTTCTCGTACATTCCGGTCGGCGCCCCGCCCGCCATCGAGAGCCGGACGTCGGCGGGGAGCTCCTTCGTCTCCTCCTCGAGGACGAGCCGCGCGAACCGTTCGACCAGCCCGTAGGTGACCGCGAGCCCGCCGTCCTTCTCGGCGACGAACCCCCGTTCCTTCAGCTCCCGGTCGACCCGGTGCGATTCCGCGTCGCGGACCCGGTCCCGGGCCTCCGACTCGGCCCGTCGTCGAGCCTCCTCGCGCTCGGCCTCGAGGGCCCGCCGCTGCTCCTCGGCCTCCCGGCGCTTCGCCTCGGCCTCCTTCCGGAGGTCGCGCTCGCGCGCGCTGAGCGTCTTGTCGACCCGCTCGGTCAGCTCGTCCCGCTCCCGCGGGGTCAGCCGGGCGATCGCCTCGCCGAGGTCGGACGACCCGATCGACCGGCCTCCCTCGCCGAGCCGGGCGAAGACGACCGAACGCTCCCCCCGGTCCCGTGCGGGCGGGGCCGACTTCCGTCCGAAGAGTCGCCGCAGCCACGCGACGAACCGGGCCATGGCGGCCCGGATCCGGGCCACGATCCCGAGCTTCTCCGGCTGCATCCACGACGCATCGGGAAGCAGCAGGGCCGAGCGGACATCGTCGACGAGCCCGTCGTCGATCTTCGACCAATCGAGGCCCCGGGCGCGGCGCCGGCGCTCCTCGGCGTTCGCGAGCTCGGCGGCGAGCTCGGCCTCGGTCCGGCGGCGGACCGTCTCGAGTTCGCTGACCCGACGGTCGTACTCGCCGACGATCCGCTGGACCCGGCGCGCCGCCTGCTTGCGGAGCCGCTCCCGAAGCGCGGCGATCCGGGCGGCGAGCGCGCCGTCCCGGGCCGCCTGCTGGGCGATGAGCGACTTCGCGGCGTCGACCCCGCCCTCGGCGAGCGCCCGGATCAGGGCCTCGCGGTCGACGAGGTCGAGGACGTCGAACGACCCGACGTCCTCCGGGTACTGCGTGCAGTCCGGAAGTTCGACCGCGGACTCAGAGGCGGGCGTCGTCGTCCGCATCCTCACCTTGGCAGGTGAACATCGAGTACCGCTCGAGGAGCGCGAACGTCGCGACCGCGGCGTCGACGGTTCGGAGCCCGGGGGGTCGGCGGCCGCGCTCCCCGACGTAGGCGGTGAACGCCCGGAACCGCGGGAACTCGGTCCCCGGGGCCGCGATCGAATCGAGGAGCGCCGCGTCGTCCTTCAGCCGTCGGCCCTCCGACACGACCGCCTCGCCCTCCGATTTGTTCTCCTTGAGGACGGTCCGGTAGAACCGGCACCAGTAGACCCCGCTCGAGCGCTTGAGCGCCGGCTCGAGGTGCTGGTCGACGAACTCGCGGACCCGGCGCTCGTTCTGGTCGAACGAGTCGCCGCTGCGGGCCCGGATCCGGCCCCGCATCGCGTGGAGGAGGCCGCCCTTCACGTCGTCGACGGAGGCGACCGGGTGGTCGTGGAGGACCGCCGTGGCGCCCGTCCGGGCCGCCACGTCGATCAGGGTCCGGTTCGAGCCCACCTCGCCGATGTCCGGGTTGTCGTCGGACGCCTTCTGCCGCCACGTCTCGATCACCCGGACCCCGGCGTCGACCAGGATCTCGGGGACGAAGCTCGCGAGGTCGGCCGGGGTGGCGAGCTGGACGATCCGCCGGTTCGCCGCATGGAGCGGGTTGTACGTGACGTGGAGGCTCGTGAGCCGGTCGGAGAGCGGGTCGTTGATGTTGTCGAGGTCCGAGAGGTTCGACGTCCCCACGGCGACGAACATGCCGGGGAAGCTCTCGCGGGACTTCGACGGGGTGACGGTCCCCTCCTGCAACGCCTGGAGGAGCACGTTCTGGGTTCCCAACGGGAGTTTCCCGATCTCGTCGACGAGGAGGAGGCCCCGGTTCGCCTGGAGGAGCTTGCCCGGCTCGAGGACGAGCGGGCTCATCGGGTCGCCGATCTCCTCGAGGCGACGGAGATTGATGTTCCCGGTCAGATGGTCGGGGAACACCTCGCTGCTCCCCTGCAGCCGGGCGAACCCGAACCCCTCGCGGAGACGGACCTGCTCGGCCGGAACCTTGGTCGCGTCGACGGAGTCCGGGCGGAACGCCGAGACGTCGTTGTCCGGCGCGAACCTCCGCCGGCAGATCGGGCACGGAGGGAACCGCTCGGCGACCTTCGGGTCGACGATCGAAAGGGGATGGTCGAGGACCGGACAGGCGGAGACGACCCAGGCGTCCTTGGGGAACAGCTCCCAGACCTCCTTCGCGAGGTTCGTCTTGCCGGCCCCGGAGGGGCCGAAGAAGAGGACGTGGGACCCGGCGACCAGCGCGGTGGTCAGGTCCTCGTAGGTCTCGGACGGAAGGACGGTCCGGGGGAACAGGCTCGCGGCCGCCTCCTCGCGGCTGAGCCCTTGCTTCCGGGCGGCGTCGATCCGACGGAGGATCTCGGCGCGGAGGCGTTCCGTCGGGCTCTCGACGGGCACCCCGCGTTCCTTCAGCTGTTGCGCCGTCGCCTTGGGGCCGCTGGGGGCGGCCGACCGCCCCGACCCGCTGGCCGCCATCGACACGGGCGGCCGAGCGGGGAGCGCCATATGTAATTTGGGGCGCTCGGCCCGCGGCGCCCTCCGTCGGCAGAATCGATTTGGCGGCGGAGGGAGACGAACGTTCTAGTACCGCTCGACCGCGACCCCGGGAATTCGAGAAAAGTCGTCGTCCCGGGACAGAAGGATGGCGTTGTGGGCCTTCGCGGTAGCCCCGATTACCAGGTCGAGATTCCCGATGGTGCCTCCGTTTCGGTCGCATTCTCCGCCCAACCGAGCCGCCTCCATGGCAATCTCCCCGGTCACTGGCAACACTTCGAGTTGGGCGACGAATTCGAGCGCGCTGGCCAATCGGCGGCCTCCTGGAGCGTGGGCGCCGACCAAGAATTCGGTCAATGGGGGGGCCGCGACGGCGAGCCGCTCCCCGGCACATTCCAATTCCCGAATCCGCCGCTCCGCACCTGGGTCGCCCCGGAGGTGGTCGATGCAAAACGTCGAGTCGAGGCAGCGCACTCCCCGCTCCAGCTGCGACGGAGCTGATCGGCTCGGCGCTCGTCCGCCGTCCGGGACCTCCGTCGGGTCGTACCGAGCGCCTCGCGCTCGGTGGCGGTCAAGTCCCCCCACGCGCCGGCGAATTCGGAAAGTGGGCGGCGCGGCCGGGCCAACCGCTTCACCGCATCGCGGAAGGTCTCATCCTTTCCCTTCGCGCGCTCGAGCAGCACATACGCCTCTTCGTCGAGAGCGACGGTTCGGGCCGACACACGACTCCTAGAATGTATCCACGACACATACCAAATGTAGCCAAGACCCGGATTGCGCGCGGCGGGTCCGTTCGGCGGGCCCCCGGACCCGGCCCCACTCCAATTCGGTCCCCGAGGCGGCGCCGGTCGGCGACCGGGCGCATCGCCACCATTATGTATCGGACGCAGGTGGGCGGCCCCGCGACCGATGGCCGAAAAGGAAGCCGGGCCGAAGAAGGCGACCCTCGCCCGGACGGTCAAGGACAAGTGGCGGTCCAAGCACTGGTACACCGTTCGCGCCCCTTCATTGTTCAACCACGCCGAGATCGGCGAGACGATGGCGAGCGAACCCGAGCAGATCATCGGGCGGACCCTCGAGACCACCCTCCAGGAGATCTCCGGTGGCGCCGACATCGGCAAGGCCCACATCAAGCTCCGATTCCAGATCGACCGGATCTCGGGCGAGAAGACCGCCGAGAGCCGATTCATCGGCCACGAGCTCACGAGCGACTACGTCCGCCGCTTGGCCCGACGGAAGCGCTCGAAGATCGACACCTCGCTCCTCGTCACGACGAAGGACGGGGTCCAGATCATCGTCAAGCCGGTCGCGGTGGGCGAGCAACGTCTGCAGACCCGGCTCCAGGCCGAGCTCCGGCTCCGGCTCCGGTCGCTGCTGACCGAAGAGGCGCAGAAGAAGACCGGCGCCGAGTTCGTCCGCGAGATGCTCGGGGGCGACCTCGGGAAGCTCCTCGCCCACGGGTTGAAGTCCCTCTACCCGCTCAAGAAGATCGAGATCCGGCGCTCCGAGGTGCTGGGGACGATCGAGGTCACGCCCTCCGCCGAGCCGGCGGGGGACGCCGTCGCCGGGGCCGAGGCCCCCGCGATGACCGATTCTGCTCCCAGCGCGCCTGCGGACGCTTAGTCCGGAGCCCGGGATGCCCCCCCGGATTCCTGCCCTCGCCCCGTGTCGGGGTGGCTCAGCCCGGTAGAGCACGGGACTCATAGCGGGAAGGCGGAGCCTTCCCGGGAGAGATCCTGGGGCCGGGGGTTCAAATCCCCCCCCCGACACAAAATTCGCGATCTTCTGACGTGAAATCGAGCCCGAATCGAATCACGGCCGCACGGATAGGAACTTGCCTTGGGCCGTTCGTGTCGGTCCGCGGTTGATCGATTTGGGGCCGTCCCGCCCCACCCTCACGTGTTCAAACGTGGGGCTCATGACCCATCCACCAACGGCGGGTTCCGCGATGGCCGGATCAAATGCCGTACGCTTCGTCATGATGGGCGAGCCGAAGGAACCGGACGGTAGACCGCGACTCGTCGGGCTCGAACACGATTACGTACGACCCCCCGACGTGGACTCGACGAAGCCCTTGCATCGGAGCGCGTAGAGGTTTGGAGCGCAGGGGATCCTGCCGAATCTGTTCGATCTTCGCGTCCACCGCTCGACGGAATCCTGCGTTCCGTCGGCACGTCTTCCGGTAGTCCTGTTCGAACGCCTCGGATACCTCGAAGGCCCAGGTCACTTGGACTCCCCGAGGAGTTCCTGTGTCGAGTTCACGCGGCGGAACTTCCCCTGACGAACCCGCTCGAGGTCGGAGATGAATTGGGGGCGAAGGGAGGGGTCTAGCACCGATTCCTCGTAGGCGGCGACGATCGCCTCCAGCGCCTCGGACTTGCCTCGCAGCCCATCCCGAGCCTTGACCACGTTCACGACCCGATTGGCATGCTCCGAGAGTTCCACGACGGCTTTGGGCATATCTAATATCGTGAAGTATCTCGAAGATATAAGGCGTAGCCCCATCGCATTTCAGTTTCCCGAACGACCCCCAGCACTGACTGGCCCCCTCGACTGTAGGAAAGTGCGGAACGCGGGCAACCCCCGCTGCCGCTGATCGCAGGCGGAGGAGCGCGCTCGCGTCTCGATGTCTTTGCACGACTGGCGCGAGAAGATTCGGGAACTTCCCGAATCCGAACTTCGCGAGCTGGCAAAGTAGGTTCGAGACGAGGTCCTGGCCGGTGAGGCTCGACACGCCGCCGACCTGCGTCCAGGTGATGAGGTTGAGTTCGTAGACCAAGAGGGCCTCACCCACAGGGGCCACGTTACCCGCAGAAACGCCCGGTCGGTCTCAGTTCACTGCCCGGGACCGGCCGACGGGCCGATCTCCGTCCGAACCGGGATTCCCTCGCGGACGGACCCGGTGACCGTGCAGTAGTCCTCGAAGATGGCGACGCACCGATCGAACCGGCCCCGGTCCGATTCGTCGAGCGGAGCACACTCGATCCGAGCGTCGAGACCCACGATGCGCAATCGACCGGCCCCGTTCCGACCGAACGTGACCGTCACGGACGTCCGGATCGGGGTGGCCCGAACGTGGGACCGTTCCAGGGTGTTGAAGAGGGTGGAACCCAAGCAGTGGCCCACCGCGCCGGCGAGCGCCCGAGCGGGGTCGGGCCCCGCCCCCGTGCCGAGTGGCGTGGGCTCATCGACCGGGAAGGGCCGAAGGCTGCTGTCCGGGGAACTCGCCTCGAAACGGTACCGGTCGACCTGGCGGACCACGACCCGGACCGGGGGACCCTCGGCCGAAGCTCGAGCCTCGGTCGCGGCCATGGTTTAGGGACCGGTCCCAACTCGCCGTGACACCGACCGACCCGCGGAGGGGTCCGTCATTCCAGGCCATCCCGGAACTTGATGGAAGCGTGGCTTCCGTTGCAGAATGGCAGGTTCGTCGAGGCTCCGCAACGGCAGAGCGTCATCCGGTTCCGAACCTCGTACGGGAGTCCGTCCGCCGACTCGACCCGGATGCCCCCGCGCACCCACAGCGGTCCACTGCACCTCAGGGCCGGATCTTCGACGAGTCCGATCGACGGCGGCAGCTTGGGTTCGACGACCTCCCCGGTCGCCTTCTCCCGAAGGACGAGCCGACCCGCCGGGCAGTGCGCCGCCTCGCGGATGACGAGGTCGCGCACCTTCGGGTCGTCGGTCTGTCCGATGAGCGACCAGATCTTTCCCCCCGGATCGCAGAACCGCGCGAACGCGCACAACTGCTCGTCGTCGCTGAGCACGTGGGTCGGGCCGTCCAAATGTTCGGACTGCCGCTCGATGGGTCGCCGGGACGCGGTCTCCTTCCCCACGAACCCGACCCTCAGGTGGCTGTTGTCGCAGAACGGCTTATTCTCCGACCGGCCGCAGCGGCAGAGGAAGTACTCCTTCTGGAGGGGAAACGAGCGGCCCTCGACCCAATCCCACGACTCTCCCCGCGTGTTCGGCGTGATGGTCTGGACGGCCAGCGGGACTCCCCCGACCACACGGTACGGGCCGTGGGGGTTGACGACGATCTTCATCCCCTCTTCGTCGGACATTTCGGTTCGGGAACGTCCGGCCCACCCATTATCGTGTCGATGGCGACGGAGCGGGATCCGAGCGAACTCGGGGCCGGAATCCCACGAAATCGATGCGGCGCCAACGATTGGTGCCGTGACCCCGTCGGCCCGCTCGGGCCAGACCCCATCGCTCGGTCCGAGACCCGAACCGACGGACCGGTCTCCCTCGTCCAATTGGTTCCGAACGATATCCAGGAGCCGGTGCGCGTGCTTCACGAGCTCCTTTGCGTCGCCGAGCGTCGCCTCTCGGTCCAGATCCTCGACCTCGTTCTTCCGGACCAGGACCCGCTGGAGATGCTGCCCGATCTCTCGCTTCGCTGGCGAGGTCGAGCTCGCCACGAGGTTCAACGACTCCCGAGGCTCGGTACCGCTGGACCGCTTCCCAAGGTGGTGCACGAGGAATGCGTCGACGGCGGAGATCGATGCCTGTACCGCCGTGACCGCCGCCGCGCTGGCATTGTCGTGTTCGATCCCCCAGTCGCCAGCCTTCAGGAGTTGCTCCGCTTGGCGAAGATACATTCGGGAGCGCCCGCGCGGTGCATCCACGGTCCGGAGGGGAGCCATCGTGTCAAGTTTCCAGCGGAAAGCCTTCGTTCTCGATCGATTCCAGAAGCCGCGGGTTGGACCCACGTCGGACCTCGGTGCGGGTCAGGATTAGATTGGACAGCGGATTGCCGAACCGCAGGGCAAATTCCTGACTCGCTCGACCCAAGGCTTCGGCCACCTCCTCCTTCTCCGCCGTTCCCCGAGTCTCGACGAAGAGGTCGAGGTCGCTCTCGGGGCCCTCGCCCCCACGGGCAATCGAGCCGAAAAGGATCGCCCGCTCGATGGGGAGCGGGCGAAGGGTTTCCTCGAGCTTCGCGCGCAGCTGGTCGAAGATCGCCGGCTCCATCGCAAACATCTGCCGCAACGGATCCGCAAGGGCGTGCCCCATCGAGAGACTCCATGCAGGGACGCGGCCGAGAGTTTGCGAACCAACGACTCCCTGCGCCTCGAGGGCGCGGAGATGGTCGTTGACTTGGGATGGTGAGGCGGAGATGCGACGGGCGATTTCGCGACCGCTGAGGGGCGGCCCGTGAGCCCGTGACAGCACCCGCCACAGGTCGACCCGAATCGGGCTCCCCAGCAACTCGGTGAGCGGACGACGGAATCGCATGTTCGATGAACCAAACGTGGATTCGATTGGCAGTAGAGAACGGGTGTCGTCGGACCGGGGAGCGCGGCGGACTTCCGCGGTCGGCCCCGAGGCGGCATCGAACACGCGGGAGCTCGCGAACGCCGGCGATACATCGGGACGGATGGATTCGGACCCTCGCCTCGTGGGGAGACCGGGGCTGGGTCCCAGATCGCACGGTGGCCGGCCGTTCGAGGGAGGAAGGGATTCGACCGTTTCGGCGAGGTTCCCCGCCCAATCCCCGGACCCCCGGCCGGGGCCTATCCGGGAGCGGTGGCCCAGATCCCCGCAAACCCGCCGTCTCCCTGGACGGCGACGCCCGGCATCCCTTCGACGAACGCGACCTCTCCGACTTCGATGGCCTTCTGGTCCACCGAGCCTCGACCCGACATCGCGTAGAACACCGCCCGGCGACCCGGCCCGACCCTCCGGAACGTCGTCCCCGCCGTCCGGAACTCGAGCGCCTCGCACTCCATCCCGGCCGAGGATGCCATCGCGGCCCGGGGACCTACGATCGAGCGAACGAGCACGGTGTCCTCTTCGATGGTGGGCGCCTCGGAGTCCATCGACTGGAGTCGCGGGCCGCCGGTGGAGTCGATCGGCAGTCCGACCACGAGATTGAACCACCGGATTGCCCCGCCTTCCGACGGGCTGATCCGATGCGTCGCCCGGCCGGGGGTCGTCAGAAGCCGACCGCTGCCGCGCCGAAGGGACGCGGCGGGGCCGTTCTCGAACTGGTACGACGCGAATCCCTCGGTGACGTAGGTCAGGACCTCCTCTCGTTCGTGGGCATGCGTGGGGAGCTGCCGGGCCCGGTTCGCGAGGCTCTCGGCGACCCGGTGAAATGGATTCCAGGTCGACTGCGCGGGAATGGGGAGCAGTCGTCGAGTGGTCACAATCGCGGTGTCCAACTCTCCAGGGGCGATTCGCACGGACCGCGGACGCGCGGGCGACGCCATGGTGCGACGGCAGCGCGTTCCGAGGGTTAAAGCGACTCCCGCGCGCCCGTGCTCGAGGGCCCGATCGGGCGCGCTCGGCATCGTGACCGCGAGGGAGCGACTCGTCGACGTCGTCCGGACGAAGCCCGGAGCCGGCCGCCGACCGAGGCGCCGGGCCGGGCGATTTCTGTCGCAGAACTTCCGTCGATTCGCGCCTCCTTCGTGGCCAAGGCTGAAAAGCCGAGGCATCGTCGGTCCGGACGATGGTGGGAGCCCCTCTTCGGAAGGGCTCGTGGGAATCTCCACACCGCCGTCGAAGCGGAGGGGCACGGTCGGTGTCGGTCGCCGCTCGAAGACCCGGGGTCCCCCGGTGGCTCCCGATCGCGGTCGGGTTCCTCGTGGCCCTCTCCGGGGCCGTCGCGTCGGTCCCCGCTCCCAGCGCCGGACCCGCCGGATCGGTTTCGACCCGCTTCGTCCCGTTCGCCTCCCCCCTCCCGGTACCGGCCGCCTCGGCCCCGATTGCGGTGACGCTCACGGTCAACTCGACGTCGGCCAACCTCTCGAGCCAGTTCTGGGGAACCACCGTGAACAACGAGGTGCGGATGTTCCGGGGGGAGACGAACGCGGTGAATGCGACCCCCGCGAAGGTCCTCGTCTGGCCCGGGGCGATGGCGGGGGAGGACTACGACCCGTTCACGCAAACGCACTACAACACCTACGACGGGACCCCGACCCACGCGCTCACGAACGAGAGCCAGTTCGTCCAGATGTGCGAGGCGATCCATTGCACGGCGATCGTGCAGGTGCCGGCGGAGATCGACAACCCGTCAATCGCCGAGGCGATCGTCAACTACACCGAAGTCAACCTCAGCTTCACCCCCGCGTACTGGATGATCGGCAACGAGCCCGAGCTCTGGGAACACTGGAAGGTCCCGTGGGCGGACTGGGCCTCCGAGACGACGAACGGCCCCGACCCCAACCAGTTCGGCCACGAGGTCGTCTCGTACGTGAAGGCGATCCGCGCGGTCGACACGACCACGCCCATCCTCGGTCTTCCGGCCTCCGGTTGCACCTGCGGGTACTACACGTTCGACCAGTGGATCTCCGGGGTCCTCAACGTCACGGGCTCGAAGATCCAGGCCGTGGCGTTCCACGAGTACCCGGCGGGGTGGCTGGGAACCGGGAACGGGAGCCTCCAAGCGTTCTACGGGACGCTCCAAGGGGCCGCGGGGATCCCGGTCCGCGTCGCCGCGGCCCGCGCCGCGGTCCAGCTGGCGTGCCCCGGGTGCAACGTTTCCGTGTTCATCAGCGAGCTCGGCTCGGCGCTCTCCTGGTCGTCGTACGGCCCGTACGCGATCGGGTTCTCGGGAGCCCTCAGCCTCGCCTCCCAGGTCACCCAGGCGATGGACGTGAACCTGACCAACCTCGACCTGTTCGCGACCGAGCTCGCCACGACGAACTCCTGGTTCAACACGACCGGGGGCGCGCGGCCCGACTACGCGCTCTACACCGGCGTCCTCGACCACCTCGGGACCGAGGCGTTCCCGGCGACCCTCCCCGGGCTCGACCGCACCGTGTACGGGATCGACACGCTCGACCCGCGGGACCACGACCGGGAGGACCTGCTCGTCATGAACGACAACATCACGCACGCGATCTCGTTCACCCCGCAGTTCGCAGGCTCGTTCGGAGGTTCGGCGGTCGAGGCGTGGAGCTGGAACGGGTCGATTCACTCGACACGGTCGAACGACACGACCTGGGTGGAACCGTACACGCCGCAACCGGTCCCCCAGGATCTTCCCTCGGGCCTGCCGGAAACGTACACCCTCCCGCCCCAGAGCCTCGTCCTCTTCGAATCGTATCCCTCCGGAGGATCGTACGTCCGGGTCCTGAACACCGGCGTTCCAAACGGGACCGCGTGGTACGCGAACGTGGCGGGGGAATTCTACTCGACGACGGCGAACAACGTTTCGTTGCTCCTCCCGCCGGGGGCGTACCCCGTCGCCTCGGTCCCGATCCCGCTGCCAATCGACGGCCGGGAAGTCCACCCGTCGGAGCAGCTCGCCCCGTTCGTCGCGTCGCCGATCCATGTGGACGGCGCCTCCACCAACGTCACCCTCTCGTTCGTGGACCAGTGGCGGTTGAACGTCTCCGCCGCGCCGGGGGACGCCGGGTCGGTCACGCCGGACGTCGGGTGGTGGAACTCGGGCGAGCCCGTGACGCTCACGGCCACCCCGCTCGTGGGGTACGCGTTCGCCGGCTGGAGCGGCTGGGGCCCCGGCAGCGCGAACGGATCGAGCCGCTCGATCACGATCGACCCGACCGGACCGGTCTCCGAGAAGGCGCGGTTCGTCGTCGGCGACGAGGTCGAACTCTGGGCGTTCGGCCTCCCCAAAGGGACCCCGTGGTCGGTCACGGTCCGGGGGTTCACCACCACGTCGACGAATACCACGCTCGCCGTCTACGAACCGTTCGGTTCGTACGGATTCACCGTCGCCCCGGTACCGGGGTACCGGACCCTCCCGGCGAACGGCGGGTTCACCGTCGATAGTTCCTGGAGCCTCGTCGAGGTCCGGTTCGTCCTCATCACGCCTCCGCCCCCGGTGGTCCCCGTCACGTTCCGGGTCTCCGGACTCCCGGCGGCGACACCGGTCGCGATCACCGTCCGAAACTCGACGGAGACCGCCGGGGCGGACGGGGCGGTGTTCCGGCTCGCCAACGGGTCGTACGCCTACCACGTCGGCTACGTGGCCGGCTACCACGCCGACGTCGCCGAGAAGACGTTCGACGTCCTCGGCGGCGGACTCACCGTCGACGTTCCGTTCGTTCCGACCACCTATCCCGTGACGTGGCAGGCCGCGGGGACCCGGACCGGATTGAATTGGACGGTGAGGGTCGACGGGCAGTCGGACCCGGCGACCACGGCGTGGCTCTCGACGTCGCTCCCCAACGGGTCGTACGCCTACGCGATCGAGCTCCCGTCGAACTACTCCGCCACCCCCCGCACGGGGGTCGTCGTCGTCCATGGGTTCTCGGCGGTTCTCCCCGTCACGTTCTCCCTCCTGGAGTTCCGGGCCTGGTTCGACGTCTCCGGGGCGCCGGCCTCGACCGACTGGTCGATGCGGTTCGGGAACCTGACCCACGCCGGCGCCTCGAACGGCTCGTCGTTCCTGGCGGCGAACGGGACGTACACGTTCGACGTCGACCCGCCGGCCGGGTACTTCGCCGTTCCCTCGCACGGGACCCGGACCGTCGCGGGCCCCGACCCCCCGACGGAGATCCAATTCCACCCGACCTCGAACCGGCCGTCGGCGGCCCTGGTGGCGGCCCTCAGCTCGGGCGCCCTCTGGACGTCGATCTGGATCGGGCTCTCGGTCTTCGCAGGGTTCGTGGCCGTCCGCGGGCTTCGACGCCGGGACGGTGGGCGCCGCTGACGGCCGGGACCTGGCACGGCCGACGCGGAGCCGCTCCGACGGGTCGGTGAGACACCGCCATGTTCCTCGACCCGGTGGAACACGCGCTGCGCTCGGGCGGGATCCCCCTGGGGGGTGTGCTCCTCGGCCTTGCCCTCGGCGCCGGCCTCTTTGCGGCCGCCGAGTGGTTGCGCCATCGACCTTCCAACGCGGTCGCGGGCACGGTCCGGATTCGCCTCGTCCGGGACCCGTCGGAGCTCCGGGCGCCGTCCCCCGCCGCCGCTCGGGCCGACCCGGATCGGGTGGTGCCGGTGTCCGTCACCTCGGCCCAGGGGACCCGCACCCTCTTTCTCGACGGGGCGGGCGCCTCCCCGAACGCCCCGCTCCCCCGCGCTCGGCGGTTCCTGGCGATCCTCGCGGTCGCGTTCGTCGCGGTCTCCGCCCTCGAGCTGGCGCTGTTCTCGCGCCTCTTCGTGCCGTACGACCATCTCGTCAGCGCCGTCGGGGCGGTCCTCTTCTGGCCGAGCGCGTGGCCCGGAGTCTACGCGGTCACGTCGGTCTCCCAGCTCGTTCCCGACTACATCTTCCCGATGTACCTCGCGGGGATGGCCGCGTTCGCGCTCGCGAGCGGCCTCGTCTCCCGTTCCCCGTCGCTCCCGGCCCACCGTCGGGCGTGGGCGCTCGGACTGATCGTCCTGTACGTCGGCCTCGAGGTCGTCCTCGACGCGGTGTTCTTCACCGTCCCGGGCGAGAGCATCCGGAACCTCGCCATCCTCGTCCGGACCATCACGGGCGGAGTGTTCCTCGCCGGGCTCGTCCTGTCCACGCTCTTCCTCCCGACCCCGCAGCGGGTGAAGGCCCAGGTCGCCCGGGACCCGGGCGCGATCGCCCAGTTCTTCGGGACGGGGTTCCTCGCGATCGCCGCCGCCGCCGTGACGCTCCTCCTGGTCGACCACGTTCTGGGGGCCAGCGGGGTCCTCCTGCCGTTCACGCTCCTGCTCCTCCTGCCACTCGTGACCCTCGAGACGTTCATCGCCCTGAATCGGCCGCTCTACTACCGCCAGCTCCGCCGCCGGCCCCTCCCGCCGCTCTCGGAGTACCATCCCCCGGTCTCCATCCTCATGCCCGCGTACAACGAGGAGCGGTGGATCGCGGAGGCGATCCGGCACGCCGACCTCGCGGCCGGCAAGTACCCCGGGACCGTCGAGATCATCGTCGGGAACGACGGCTCCACCGACCGGACCTCGGAGCTCGCGGCGGCGGCGATCCGGGGGCTCCGGAACGCCCGGGGGCTCGTCGTCGACCTCCCGCACGCCGGGAAGTCGAACGGCCTCAACGGGGCCCTCGCCCTCGCGTCCGGCGAGATCGTGATCCGGCTCGACGCCGACACGTTCGTCTCCGACCGGCTCGGCTTCGCCGCCATCATCCCGCACTTCGCGGACCCCGAGGTCGGCGGGGTGCAGGGGTCGATCCACCCCCGTCAGCGGGACGGGTGGACCCGGAAGCTCCGGGCGCTCGAGATCGCCTGGGGCCACTACTTCCAGCGACCGGCGATCATGGGCGTCCGGTCGGGGGAGGTGATCGACGGGCTCTTCTCGGCGTTCCGTCGGAAGGACCTGGTCGCGCTCGGCGGGTGGGTGCCGTGGAACGGCGAGGACACGGAGCTTTCGCTGCGGATCCAGCGGCTCGGCTACCGGGTCCGGATGGAGTTCGGGGCCCGGGCGTACGAGGACGTCCCCGAGGACTACGACGCCCTCCGACGTCAGCGGGTCCGGTGGGCCCGGGGGATCCTGATGGCGAATGGGCAGCACTACCCGTCGCTCGTCGGCGACACCCCGGAGTTCGCGGGGCTCGGCGTGCTGCTCTGGTTCCTCACGTTCGCCCGCTCGGGGGTCCGGAGCCTCGTCTACGTGTTCCTCGGGCTGCTGCTCGTGATCCTCGGCGTCCACGCGATCTTCGACGTGGCCGTCCTCCTCCTCCTCGCCCTCGCGATCCGGGCCGTCCCGCTCGCCTACTTCCTCGGGAAAATGGGCCGGTGGGACATGCTGGTCTGGATCCCGTTCTTTCCCGTGGCGAGCGTGATCAAGCAGTCGTTCCGGTTCGAGGCGTTCGGCCTGATGGGCCCCGAGTCGAAGCAGGAATACGCCTGAGGGCCTCGGGCGGCCGCTTCGGACCGGCCGGAGATTTTGGGAGATCTCCCCGTCGGGTTTATGCCTCTACATATTGATGCTGATTATTATAAGTTGATTCCATGTAGAGGCAACCATGGCCGTTGTCCGTGCCGTCTCCCGGGGGAGGCGGAGGTACCACTACCTGGTCCAAACCTACCGGTGGGGAGGGGCGGTCCATCGGCGCGAACGGTACCTCGGGACCGAACTCCCGGTCGATCTCGCCCACCAGCGCGAGGCCCTCGAGCGGGAAGTCTGGGGGTTCACGTGGTTTCGGAGGTTCGAGGCGATTCGGCAGGGGTACGCGTCGCACCGGCGGTCCCTCCCGGCGGCGGCCGCCGCCACGGAACGGGAACAGTTCATCCTCGAATTCACCTACGACACCAACCGGATCGAAGGGTCCACGCTGACGTTCCGCGAGGTCGCCGACCTGCTGATCGACGGGGTCAGTCCGGCGCGGCGGCCGATGGCGGACGTCCGGGAGGCCCAGCTCCACGCCATGCTCGTGAAACGACTGCTCTCGCACCCCGAGCCGGTCGACCTTCCCCACCTGCTTGCCTGGCACCGGGCCATGTTCGGGGAAACGAAGCCGCCGATCGCCGGGAGGATCCGGGATTATGAGGTGCGAATCGTCGGGAGCCGATTCGTGCCCCCGCCGGCCCTCGAGGTTCGGTCCATGCTCGTGGAGCTGGTCCGCCGCGCTCGACGACGGACGAACGCTCTCCACCCCGTGGAGCGCGCCGCCGCGTTCCATTGCGAACTTGAGCACCTGCACCCGTTCGGAGACGGAAACGGGCGCGTTGGGCGCCTCGCGATGAACATGCTCCTGCAGGAGTCGGGATTCCCGATGCTCAATATCCGGTACGGCAAGCGCGGGGGTTACTACCAGGCCCTGGAGCGGGGGGACCTCGCCCGAACCCCGCGGCCGTTCCTCGCCTGGTTTTTTCGCCGGTACGCGCGGGACCACGCGCGGTGGGCACCGGGCCCCGCGAGACGCGGCGGGGACTGACGGCGAGTTCGCGGTCGGACTCCGTGCACGGGGGCGTTGGGACTCGGGCGAGCCCGGGCCACGGACTTGGTCTCGTCACCCAACTCCTGGCGGTGGCGGCGGAGACGCCCGGGGGAACCCGGCCGACGGCTCGAGTTCCCCGGGGTTCGGGAACGGGATGGCTAGGGCATGGCTCCGGGCTCCATGCGGTGCCGGGGGAGCCGCATCGGCCGGTCCCCGCTGACCAGGTAGACGACCCACTCGCCGATGTTCACGGCGTGGTCGCTGAGCCGCTCGAGGTACCGGTTGATCAGGATGCACTCGGCGCCGGTCCGGGGCGTGACGGTCCGCCGGGCCATCCCGTCGATGATCGCCTGGAACAGCTCGTCGTGGAAGTTGTCGACCGCATCGTCGTCGGTGTGGATGTGGGAGACGCTCGTCGCGTCGCCCGCCAGGTAGGCGTTGACGGCGGTCCGGATCATCCCGACGGTGAGGTTCCCCATCTCCCGCAGCTTCGGGAGGCTCTCGCGGCCGTCGCCCTCCCGGTGGAGCTCGTGGGCCGATTCCGCGATGTCCTTCGCGTACCGGCCGATCCGGTCGAGGTCGGTCGTCACCTCGAGGGCCACGGTGATCGTCCGCAGGTCCTTCGCCACCGGGGCGTGGAGGGCGATCGTCTCGACGCAGTTGCGGACGATCCGCTCCTTGAGGCCGTACACCTCGCGGTCGAGCGCGCTCACGTCGCCGACGACCCCGGTGTCCGGGGAGTCGAGGCCGGCGACCGCCCGCTCGATCGCCTGCACGCTCAACGTCGCGATCGTCTCCATGTTCTCCCGGAGGCTGTTCAGCTCCTCCGAGAGCGCCTTCCGCTCGACCGCCGGCATCGTTCCTATCCGAACCTCCCCGTGATGTAACTCTCGGTGAGCTTCTCCGTCGGCCGCTCGAACAGGTCGCGGGTGGGCGCGACCTCGACGAGCTTGCCGAGGTACAGGAACGCGGTCCGGTCGGCGACCCGGGCCGCCTGCTGCATGTTGTGGGTGACGATGATCACCGGGACCGAGTTCTTCAGGTCGAAGATCAGGTCCTCGATCCGGGCCGTCGAGATCGGGTCGAGCGCGCTCGCCGGCTCGTCCATGAGGAGGACCTCCGGCTGCACCGCGAGCGCGCGGGCGATGCAGAGCCGCTGCTGCTGGCCGCCCGAAAGCTGGAGCGCGCTCTGGTCGAGCTTCTCCTTGACCTCGTCCCAGAGGGCGGCCTTCTTCAGGCTCTCGATGACGAGGGTGTCGATCTCGTCGTGGGAGTACCCGCCGTGGAGCTTCAGCCCCGCCGCGACGTTGCCGTAGATCGACATCGTCGGGAAGACGTTCGGTCGCTGGAACACCATCCCGATCTTCCGCCGGATCTCGGTCGGGTCGGCCTGGTACACGTCGCTGCCGTCGAGGAGGACCTTCCCCTCCGACCGGGCCTTCGGCTGGGTCTCGTGGATCCGGTTGAGGCACCGGATGAACGTCGACTTCCCGCACCCCGAGGGGCCGATGATCGCGGTCGCCTTCTTGTCGGGGAACGAGAGGGAGATGTCCTGGACCGCGTGGGTCTTGCCGTACCAGGCGTTCAGGTTCTGGACGACCAGCTTGTCCCCGCTCACGCCGACCGCCCTCCGAACTTGTTGCGCAGCGCGAGCCGGGCCCCGACGCTAATAAGGAGCATCATGAGGACGAGGATCAGCGCCGCCCCCCACGCCAATTGCGTGGTGTTCGGGTACTGCGCCGAAGCGAACTGGTAGATCAGGACGGGGAGCGCCGGGGTCCAGCCGGAGAGCCCGGCGATCGACCCGGTCGTGAACCCGGCGGTCAGCAGGAGCGGGGCGGTCTCGCCGCCGGCCCGGGCCACCGCGAGGAGCGCGCCGGTGATGACGCCACCGCGGCCCGAGGAGAGGACGATCCTCAGGATCGTCCGGTGTCGCGGAATCCCGAGGGCGAGCGACGCCTCCCGGAGCGAAACGGGCACGAGCCGGAGCGCCTCCTCGCACGTCCGGGCGACGACCGGGATCATGATCACCGCGAGGGCGACCGCGCCCGTGTACCCCGAGATGACGCTGAACGTGGTGATCCATCCTTCCTGGGCGAAGAAGTAGAATATCCCGAACACGAAGACGCCGATGACGATCGACGGGATCCCGGTCATCACGTCGGCGAGGAACCGGGCCGGCCGGGCGAGCGGACGGTCCTGGAACTCGGAGAGGTAGATCCCGCCGAGGATCCCGACGGGAAGCGCGATCAGGGACGCGAGGCCGACGAGGAGCAGGGTTCCCAAGATCGCGTCCTGGACGCCGCCGACCGGGCACGTCGTCCCGGCCGTCGGATTGCACGGCGGCGGCGGGTTCTTCAGGAAGAACGCGGGGGTGATCGCCCCGGCGCCGTTGAGGAAGCACTCGTAGAGGATGCTCGCGAGCGGGACGAGCATCAGGAGGACCGCGACCGCGCAGAGGCCGAGGAGGACGAGACTCTTCGCGCGGCGCCGGATCCGCTTCGGGGGCCTCATGCCGTCGTCGCCCCCATCCGGGTCATCGACCGAAGGAGCAGCCGCGCCACGACGTTCACGAGGAGCGAGAGTCCCATCAGAATGAGGCCGAGCTCGACGAGCGCCGCCCGCTCGAGGGGGAGCGCGTTGCCGAAGTTGATCGCGATGAGGCTCGACAACGTCTGGCCGGGGTCGATGAGCGACGTGCCGACGTTGTTCGAGTTGCCGATCGTCATCGTCACGGCCATCGTCTCGCCCATCGCGCGGCCGAGGCCGAGGACCGCCGCCCCGAAGATGCCGGACCGGGCGTAGGAGAGAGGGCCGATCCGCGTCGCCTCCCAGCGGGTCGCCCCGAGGCTCAACGCCGCCTCCCGCTGGCTGTCCGGGGTCGCCCGAAGCGCCTCCCGGCTGACCGAGGAGATCGTCGGGAGGATCATGATGCCGAGGATGATCGACGCCGTCAGGACGCTCTGGCCGCTCTGGCTCCCGGCGTGCTGCGCGAAGAGCGGCGACCACCCGAGGTACTTGGTGAGGAGCGGGTCGCCGGTGGTCCGCATGTACGGGACCAGGACGTAGAGGCCCCAGAGGCCGAAGACCACCGACGGGACGGCGGCGAGGAGGTCCACGACCGCGGCGACGGGGGCCCGGAGCCAATCGGGAGCGAGCTCGGCGAGGAACACGGCCGCCCCGATCGAGATGGGGATCCCGATGAGGAGCGCGATCAGGCTGGTGATGATCGTGTCGGTGATGAACGGCGCGGCGCCGAAGGTAATCGGGGGCAGGTTCGGGTCCCAGGTCTTGTCGAGGATGAACGCCGGGCCGAACCGGATCAGCGCCGGCCACGACGCCTGTGCGATGACGATGACGAGGAGGACCGGAAGGGCGATCAGGATCGCCGCGGCGAGGAACGTGAACACCCCGAACGCCCGGTCGAAGATCCGGGCCCGGGCGCGGGACGACGCCCCCCGCATCGGAGGGGAAGAGGTTGCGGGGGATCCATCCGAGGCGCCGGCCGGCGGCTCGCCGCCCGCGCCGGCTCCGTCCGGAGGGTCCCCCATACGGCGTTCTGCTCCGTCGGGACCCGCTAGTGGGACGTCAGCGCCTGCCCGTTGTACTGGATGCTGCTAATCGCCGTCTCATCGGAGGTCACCACGTTCGACGGGAGCGGGACGTACGAGAGCCCCGACGAGTACGACTGCCCCGTCGACACGGCCCACCAGAGGAACGCGACGACGCCCTGCGCGTGGGCCTGGCTCTCGCTCGAGCCGTACACGGCTCCGAGGTCGGAGTAGACCATCACGTAGGAGAACGTCGCGATCGGGTAGGTCGTGGTCCCCGGCTCGTTGAGGATGGAGACCGAGTCCCAGCCGGCCTCGGCGTTCGCCGCGGGCAGGGCGCCCGCCTGAGCTGCCGCCGCCGCGGTGTTCGTCTCGTTCGGCAGGACGTAGGTGTTCGCCGGGTTCTGGATCGCCCCGTACGTCAGGGTGTTCGTGATCGCGTACGCGAGGTCGACGTAGCCGATTGAGTTCGGGTCGGACTTGACCGTGCCGGCGACGCCGAGCGACCCGGATTCCTTCACGCCGGTCGGCCAGCTGACGGTCGTCGCCGCCCCGACCTTCGACTTCCAGCTCGAGTTCTCCAGGGAGAGCCAGCTCGTGTAGACGTACGTCGTCCCGCTCGAGTCGGCGCGCTCCACGACGGTGATGTTCGCATCGGGAAGCTTGACGCCCGGGTTGATCGACGTGATCTGCGAGCTGTTCCAGTTCGTGATCGTCCCGAGGTAGATCCCCGCGAGGACGGTCCCGGTCAGGTTGAGCCCCTTCGCGACGCCCGAGACGTCGTAGATGATCGCGACCCCAGCGACGAGCTCCGGGATTGTCAGGACCGTCGATCCGGACGGCAGCGCGCTCACCTGGGTGGCCGACAGCGGCGCATCCGAGGCGCCGAAATCGACGGTCTTCTGCGAAAGGTCGGTCACTCCGGCCCCGCTTCCGACGCCGTTATACTCGAGCGACCCGCATGAGTACTGGCTCGCCCAGAGGGTCATCAACGGCTGGGCGAGGGTCGAGCCCGCCGCAGCGATCGTCTGGCCGGAACCGGCCGGGCAGTTGGAAGGCGATTTCTTCGTGAACCAGCCTAGGGCCGCGCCCGCGCCGACGACCGCGACGACAATGATCACGATCGCGACCACGGCGTACAGGGCCATGTGGTTCGACGACGACGACTTCGGCAGGTGGCTCTTGTCTGCGTCGCTCGGGGCGTTGGCCCCCGCGCCGCTTGGGTTCGTTCCGCTTGCGTTGTTCGCACTCATTCGTTTGTTCCTCCCGGTGGGTCTCCACTATTTGGGGAGAGGTAGGTCGGACGCCCGGCTGTCGGAGGCCAGCGTCGGCCGGACGGTGACCCGGTCCGACGGCGGCACGGCGAGCTGGGCGATGTCCTGGGCGTAGGCGGTGATCCGGTCGAGCGACTCGATCAGGAGCCCGAGGTTCGCGATCGCGCTCGGAGGGATCGAGCTCGAGAGTCCGCGGGTCCAGAACCGCTCGCGGAGCGCCGCGGCGGTTTCGTGGAGCGCCTCGCCGGCGTCGACGACGAGATTGGCGTCGGTGGGGTCCCGGGCCTCGGCGACCCGGCAGGCCAGCTCGAGGTGGTCGACGACCTGCTTGTGATAGGCGGTGAGGGCCCGGTACGTCGCGTCCGGGAGGTTCGCCTCGCGAAGCCGGGCGCCCCGTTCTGCGATCAGGACCGCGTGGTCGGCGGCCCGCTCGAGCGAGCGCGCGTGGAACAGTGGGGCGAACGTCTCGGAGAGCGCCGAAGGGAAGCCGCCGGGGCCGGCCTCGGGCCACGGGCGCAGGACCAGGATCCGCTCGATCAGCCACGCGTGCCGGTCGACCTCGTCGTCGCGGGCCCGCCAGTCGTCGCCCCGCGTCCCGTGGGCGTCGACCCACGAGCGGCCCGCGTGGCGGATCCGCTCGAGGACGACCTGGGCCATTCGACGGAGGACCGGACCGACGGCGAGGTCGGCGCCCCGGCTGACGTCGGCGACGACGATCTGGTGGCCGTCGTCGTTCACGACCTCGGGACGGATCGTCCGCCGGACGAAATCGGCGACCGCGCTCCGGGTCGCGGGGGAGAGTCCGTCGGCCTCGACGACCTCGAACCGCTGGGCCCCGGACAGGTACGCGCGGAGCAGCTGGCGGAACAGGTGTTCGGGGGTCCCGCCGGGAGGAACGTGCAGTTGGGCGGTGGCCGCGGCGGGGAGGTCCCGGCCGTCCCGGACGAGGATGGTCCCGTCCGGCCGCGTGGAGACGTAGACCGCTCCCCCGCTCGCGAGCCCGTGTCGCGCGACCCACCGGCGGGGCAGCGCGATCCCGATGCTGACCGAGCCGAGCCGGTGGAGCCGGCGCTCTTCCACGTCGGGCCCGAGCTCGACCGCCGGGGAGCGGGGAGCGGTCTTCGCAGCCTCGACGCGGGGCATCGGTCGGCGACCCGCACGTGGGGATATATAGAATTATGATTTAGACTATAGACGCTTCTATAGACCGCAAGAGTCCGTCATATGCGACGGAGTCGCAGAGTTCCGGACCGGGTTACCGCTTTATCGGGGAGTCGCGAGTTTCGTCGGTGGTGACCGGCTCCGTCGCCACAGGGCCCCTTCGCTCCGGAGACGCCGGCGGGACGTCTCCGAGTTCTGCCGAACTCTCGGCGGCCGGGAAGGCGTTTCGGTGGACCGACCGTTCGCTCCCGAAGCGGAAGTTTCCGTTCGCCGTGAGCCAGAACGTCGATGGCAACTCGCTCGCGGAGATCCGCACCCGCGCCGTGGAGGCTCTCGCCCGGGCAGGGTATCCGGTCGTCCTCGACGTCCCCGCGGAGATCCCGCCCCAATTGAGGTCGCACCCGCAAGGGATTCCAGTGAGCGGGATCGTGGTGGGAGAACGCGGCCTCCACCTCGACCTCGTCCGTCGAAGGAAGGCTCTGGTCAAGACGATCGGTTCGGTCGTCCTGTTGGTCCCCGGACTCGCGGGGTTCTTCCTTCTGGGCACGACCCTCCTTGCTCTGGGGAGCCTCCTCGCGTTCTGCGCTGGCTTCTTCGGCATGATCTGGTTCGGCCCGCAGTACGGCACGTTCGACAGCGAGGTCGCCTTCGTCGCCTACTCCGCGGTCGTCCGTTCCACGCCCGACCTCGGGAACCCGCGCGTCATCGCGGTCACGGTCGGGGCCGCGCACGTCGCCTCGGCGAACTGGGAGAGCAAGAGCGGCTCCGGCCGGTCGTTCAAAACGATCCTCCCGAACGATGGCACGTCGACGGGGGCAACCTCGACGATCGCGGGCGACGTCCTGGAGCCGCCGAGCGATCTTAGCCTCGGACCGTGAGCAGCGTCTCGAGCAAGCCGACGGGCGGCGCCCCGGTCGACAGCAGCCGGTCGTGGAACGCCTTCAGCGAGCCGTGGAACTCCCGGTCGAGGAGCGCCTCGCGGGCCTCGAGGATCCGGAGCTTCCCGAGCGTGTAGCAGAAGTACTCCGGGTTGAACGTGCCGCGGATCGCCTCGCGCTCCGCCGGCAATTGCTCGAAGTGGGCCCGGTCGACGAAAAGCTGGGTCGCCTCCGGGAGCGTCATCCCGCCCGTGTGGAGACCGATCGAGGCGAGGAGCCGGCAATCGCGGAGGAGGGCGTCGTGGATCTGAGCGACCTCCGCCTTCCAGTCGGTCCCGCCGATCCCGGCCTCGATGGCGAGCTGCTCGCAGTAGTGGGCCCACCCCTCCGTGAACGACGGCGAGAGGAACACCTTCCGCGTGAGCGACCCGACCGAGTGCCGGAAGTGGAGGAACTGGAGATAGTGGCCCGGCCAGACTTCGTGCACGGTGATGTTCTTCAGCATCACCCGGTTCAACGATCGGAGCCACTCTTCCTGGCGCGGGGCCGGCCACGCGGAGTCGACCGGCGTCACGAAGTAGATTCCGTCGGCCCGGCCGACGTCGAACGGTCCCGGAGGGTTCATGCTGGCCGTCGAGAGCGCCCGGCCGTACGTCGGGGTCTCCTCGACCCGGCAGAACGACGGCTCCGGGATCGTCACGAGGTCGTGGTCCCGGACGAACTGCTTCGTCTCGTCGACGAACCGCTGGGCGGTCGGGACCAGGTCGGCCGCGGTCGAGTGGTCTTGGTACAGCGTCTCGAACCGTTCCGCGACCCCCCCCGGCCCGCCCGCGATCGCCTCGAGGCGGGCCTGGTTACGCGCGAGGTCGGCCTCGCCGGACCGGCGGATCTCCTCGAACGGGGTTCGGATCCCCTCCCGGACCCACAGGAGCTTCTGGTACCGCTCCGCCCCGAGGGCGAAGTCGTCGGTGGCCCTCGGCATCCACTCGCTCCGGATCCGGGCGAGGAACTCCTGGACCGCGGCGTCGGCCCGTTCCCGGGCCGCGTGGACCTGGTCGCCGAGGGTGCCCGACTCCTTCCGGGCGAACGCCTCGGCCTCCTCGAAGTGGGACGCCAGCCCACTCCCGATCGCGAGCGAGAGCGTGAGGAACGGCCTCGCGACGACCGCGTCCAACCGGTGGGCGCCGTCGGCGAGCATCTTCGGGGCCGCCTCGAGGGTCTGGACGATCGCCCGGGCCCGGTCGGCGACCGGCGCGTAGTCCCGGACCATGTACTGCGTGAGCGAGATCCCGCCGACGTACGTCATCGGGTTCCGCTCGAGGTCGCGGCTGTCGACGAGGTCGAAGCGGGGGGACGAGAGCAGGAGCTCGAGGAGCGACCGGTCGATCGCCCGGGCGGGGGCGAGCTCCGCCGAGCCGACCGCCTTCAGGCGGGCGAGGAGCGTGTCGGCCTTCGCCACCCACGCGTCGGTCGCGGCGCGAGAGAGGTCCGGGACTCGGCCGTCGTACTGGTGGAGGCCAAGAAAGACGGCGTACCCGGGCTGGAGCTCGAAGAAGTGGTCGACGACGTCCCGCTCGAGCTGGTCGAATTCCACCGACGGAGAAGCGTGGCCCGGCATGGACCCCTCCGAGGGGGCTCCCGCCCATATGAGGGGGAGCCCCGCGGGGACGACGGTCGCCCCCTCCCCCAACGACGGACTAGTCGTTCCAGCTCATCCGGCACGTCGGGCAGAACGAGCCGTTCATCTCGGTCCCGCAGAGGAAGCATCGGGTGGGCGCGCTGAGCGGGCGGTGCACGTTCCGGCCACTTCCCGCCTCGGCCTCGGGAAGCGGGGGCGGGGCGGAGATCGGGACCTCCACCCCCGGCTCGACCGGGACGGGCTCGATGGCCGGCGCGGCCGGAGACGCATCCGGCCCGGTATGGGGCTCCGAACCTTGCGGCTCCGTGGTCGGCGCCGGACCGATCTCGTCCGGAACCGCCGGTGACGGGGCGACCCCTTCGTCGTCCGACGGGGCGGGGCTCGGACGTTCGGGCGCCGGCTCAATATCCGGGTCCCCCGAGCGGGCGGGGCCCCGGTGCGGGTAGATGTCCGATTCCTCGACCTCGCCGCCAGAGGGAGTCGCGGCCGGTTCGTCGTCCTCGTCCTTCGGCTTCGGACGGCGGAACCGGCGGAGGAGGCCGGACATCGTCGGTTGTACGTTTCTCCGACTATAGCGGCATCGAACGGGAGGTCCCCGTCGCGGTCGGTCCATCACGCTTTTCTCACGGAGGTCGGTCCCGCCCCCGATGTCCGGTGGGGTCGCCGAACGGCTGCGCGAGCTCGGGATCACGCTCCCCCCGCCGCCGCCCCCGGCCGGGACGTACCGGCCGGTCGTCGTCGACGGCGACCACGCGTACGTCTCGGGCCAGATTCCCCGGATCGACGGGAAACTCCTCCATCCCGGCGTCGTCGGCACGACCGTGGACCTCCCCTCGGCGAGGGCGGCGGCCGAGCAGGCCACGCTCCAGGCGCTAAGCGCGCTCCAGGCCGAACTCGGCACGCTCGACCGGGTCCGGCAGATCGTCCGCGTCGCCGTCTACGTCGCGTCGTCGCCCGAGTTCACCCAGCACCCGGACGTCGGCAACGGGGCGACGGAACTCCTGATCCGGGTCTTCGGCGAGAACGGTCGCCCCGCACGCGTGGCGATGGGGGTACCCGCATTGCCCCTCGGCGCCTGCGTCGAGGTCGAGCTCCTCGCGCGACTCGGCTGAGGACGCCATCCGTGGAACCCACCGAGTGGCCCGGCGTCTTCCGGATCGGCCGGGACCTGTACACCCGGAACGCGGTGCCGGGCGAATCGGTGTACGGGGAGGAGCTCCGGTCGGAGTCCGGGGCGGAGTTCCGGCTCTGGGACCCGTGGCGCTCCAAGCTGGCCGCGTACCTGACGAAGTCGCCGTCGGGGCCGCTCTTCGACGGGGTCCGGACCGTCCTCTATCTCGGGGCCGCGCACGGCACCACGGTGAGCCATCTCTCCGACGCGCTCCCGGACGCGACGATCTTCGCCATCGAAAAAAGCCCCACCGTGTTCGCTCCGCTGCTCGCCCTCGCGCGCCGACGGGCGAACATCCTTCCGATCCTCGCGGACGCCCAGCTCCCCGAGCGGTACGCCGCCGACGTCGGGCCGGTCGACCTCCTGTACCAGGACGTCGCCCAGCGGGACCAGACCCGGATCTACCAGGAGAACGCCTCGGTGTGCCGGGCGCGGCGGGGGCTCCTCATGCTGAAGACCCGCTCCGTCACCCAGCGTCTTCCCCCGGCCGAGGTGGGCCGGGCCGCTCGACGCGAACTCGCCGCCGCCGGTCACCGCGTCGTCTTCGCCACCGAGCTCGGGCCGTTCTCCCGGGAGCACCTCGCGCTCCTCGTCGGAACGTAGACGGGAACGGCGGCGGCCGACCCCGCCCGCGACCCGGGGTTCGGCTTCGTTCACCGTTCGCCCGGAGATTCCCGCCCAAGTACTCGGCCCCCCGCTCCGTCCGACGGTGGTTGCTGTGCGAACGCCCTCGACGCGAACCGTGGATGCCTGGCTGGTCGGACCCGTTGCCGTGCTGCTCCTGTTGACCGCGCTCCCGCTCTCGGGACCGGGCGGAACCGCCCCCCTCGTCGGGCACGACGACCGGACGGTTCGGGGCGCGCCGGGTCGCCCGCGCGCGGGATCCGAACCCTCGACCGGGACGGCGCGGGCGACGGCGTCCGAATTTCGGTCGGGCGCGTCGGCCGTCCCCGGCGCCGCCCGGAACGCGTCGACCCCTCGCCCGGCCCGGACGGTCTCGGGGTCCGTGGCCCCGGACGGCTTGGCCGCCCACATCGAGAGCGCTCCGCAAACCGTCGATGTCGGGGTCACGGTGACCCTCAGCGGTTCGGCCACCGGGGGCCTGGGGACGGAGACCCCGTTCTGGATCCTCAGCTTTGGCACCGTAACGGACGGTTGGTCGGTCCACTGGACGGCGCCCGACGCAGCCCGCACGGTCGCCGTCCTCTTCGAGGTCCATGACGAGAACGGAGAGACGGCGTCGGCGACGGCGAACATCGACGTCGTGGCTCCGCCGTTCCTCGAACTCGGCAGCTCCGGAGGGTTGGGGGACGTCGGGGTACCGTTCGTCTTCGACGCCAACCTGACCGGCGGCGCCGGGCCGTTCACCCTCCACTGGCTCCTCTCCGGGGGCGAGTCGAACGGCTCGGCGATCGTCCCGTCGGACGGGACGTACGCCCTCGCGGTGGTCCCGGTCGCGCCCGGACCCGTCTGGGTCCTCGGGTCGGTCATCGACTCCTGGAACCGAAGCTTCGACGGCCTCACCCCGGTGGGCCGGGCGATGGCCCCGCCGGTCCTCGCGCCGGCGAGCGTGCCGTTCGCGGAGGTCGGCTACCGGACCGCGGTCTCGGTCGAGGTCGCGGATGGCACCCCGCCGTTCGCTTGGTCGATTCCCCCGGTCGCGGACGTCTCGGCCGAGTCTCCCTCGGAGGGGACGCTGGCTTCGGACGGCACGTTGGCGCTCGCCGTCACGTTCGACCAGCCGGGAACGGTGGAGCTCCCCGTCACGGTCGTCGACGGGTCTGGCCTCTCCGCGAGCGCGAACGTCACGGTCGACGTCGCGCCCGGGTTGAACCTCACGGTCGCCCTCGGCACGAGCGCCCCCCTCGCCGGGGCCGGCGTTCCGGTCCACGCCACGATCTCCGGCGGGCTCCCCCCGTACCGGTACGCCCTCAGCCTCTCCGACGGGGAGTCGACCGCGGGCAACGTCTCGTCGACGGGGGTCGTACCGTGGACCGCCGAACCCGTCGCCGCCGGGTACCTCACCCTGCGCGGCTCCGTGACCGATTCGACCGGCCGGGCGGCGAACGTCACGTTCACGCTCTACGTCGCCGGCGCCGGGGTCGCCCCTTCGGGGCCGGCGCTCCCCACCGCCCCCTCGATCGGCGCCGGCTGGCTGCTGGGGGGCGCCATCGCGGGCGCCCTGCTCGCGCTGTTCGGGGGGTTCGTCGTCCGTCGATGGGTCCGATGGCCGTGGCCCCGGCGCGACCCCCCGGCCGCCGGGACCGCCGGTCGGTCGGTCGTCCGCGAACTCCTCGCCGGGGCCGACGATGGGATCGACCGGTCGACCCTGGAGCTCCTCGCCGAGGAACGCCACGTCTCGACGGAGGAGGTGGCGCGGGGGATCGCGGCCTGGCAGAAGGCCGGTCGGGTCCGCCTCGAGGACGACGGGGATGGCCGGGAGGTGGTTCGATGGGTCGCCTCCCCGACCCCGGCGGTCGGGCCCGCGGCGACTCCCGGCCCTTCCCTCCCGGAGGACGGATGAACGCGGCCGTCGCGGGGGTCCTCGCCGCCGTCGTCCTCGTCGCCGGGTTCGCCGGCGCGGCCGCTCCCCCGACCCCGGTCGGAAGTCCCCACTCGACCGTCCGTTCGGCGGTCACGAACAACTCCGCGGTCGCGAACTTCTCCCAGGTCGTCCACCGGATCGTCGTCCTCCTCGGGCTCTCCGGCGGCGGCCTCCTCGCGATCGTGTGGGCCCGCGTCGCGCTCTCGTGGTTCTCGAACGACGTCACGAAGAAGATCCAGGCGAAGGACCGGGCCCGCGACGCGCTCGTGGGCACGCTCCTGTTCGCCGCCGCCCTCTCCGGACTGATCTGGGGCCTCGCCCAGTGGGTCCTCACCGGCGGCTAGGAGGCCCGATGGGCGCGTCGGTCTCGTCGGTCGTCCAGGCCGTGGTGTTCGCCTTGTTCGCGGTCCTGACCGGGGTCCTGTGGGCGGTGACCCTGCCGACATACAACGACCTCCTCGTCCCCGAACTCCTTCCCGGCGCCGCGTACCCCATCCTGCTCGGACCGGGGGCGGGGAGTTCGTCGTCGTTCCTGGCCCTCGCCGCCCGGTTCTCCGAGTTCCTCGTCGCGAACGTCGTCGACCCGGCGGTCGCCCTCGTCGTCCTCGCGGTCGGCGCGGTCTACCTGGCCCGGGCCGTCACCGCGCCCACCCGGGTCCGGCTCGAGTCGCTCCTCCCCCGGCTCGTCGTCTCGATCGTCCTCGCGAACGTGACGCTCCCCGTCGCCGCGGCGATCCTCGACCTCGCGGGGGCGGTGTACCCGGTCGTGGCCGGCTTCGACGGCGGCGCCTGGCAGTCGTGGGTGAACCTGACCGGCGTCGCCGGGCTCCGGTACTACTGGGACAACGGCCTCCTCGCGTTCGTCCTCTCGTTCGTGCTGTTCTCGCTCGTGCTCCTCCTCGCGATCGCCGTTGCCGCCCGGGATGCGATGCTCGCCGTGCTCCTCGTCCTCCTTCCCGCGTTCAGCCTCCTCGCGCCGATCCCCGTGCTCGCCCCGCTCGCGCGGCGGTCGTGGCTTCTGTTCGGCGAACTCGCGTTCCTCCCGGTCGTCGTCGTCGTCCCGCTCGAGCTCGCGGTCGGCGCCCCCTCGATCCTCCTCCTCGTCGCGTACCTCACGATCGCCCTCGGGGCCCCGTCGCTGCTGAACGTCGCGGGGGTCCAGCTGGGCCGGATCGGATTCCCGTCGGCCGGGTCGGCGCTGACGGGCGGGGTCGAGCGGGGACTCGCCGCCGTCTCGGCCGGCGCGACGTCGATCGTCCGACCGCTCGCGGCGTCGGGCCGCTCCGCCGGCACCGCCCGGGCCGTCCAGGGGGTGAGCGCCACGGTGGCGCGCGCCCCGATCCCGTTCGCCGCCCCGCTCCTCGCCGCCGAGGGGCTCGGGCGGGGCGCCGAGGCGATGTTCGGTCACCTGAAGGGGTCCCGGCTCGCCGCCGCCGCCCGGAAGTTCCCGGGGGTCGACGGTCCGAAGCCCCTGCCGCTCACGGACCAGTGGTGAACCGATGCCGGAGGAGAGCGAGAGTTGGACCGTCGCGATCCCGCGACCGGTCGACCGGCGGCTCCATCTCGGTCCGTTCCCGTCGGCCCGGGACGCGCTCAAGTTCGCGGGCTTCGCGGCCGCCGGGCTCGTCGCGATGCCGCTCGCGGGCCCGGTCGCGATCGTTCCGTTCGCGGCCCTCGGCTTCGTCGTCGCCGTCCACCGACGGGACGGCCGGTCGCTCGACGAACGGGTCACGGGCTACCTCGGGTGGCGCTGGCGGCGCCGCACCCGCCGGCCGGGCGGGCGCGGGGCCGGACGTCCGACCCGGGCCGGGGCCCGTACGATGCGGGTCGTGGGGGCCCGCGTGGCGGCCGTCGTCCGGACCGGGGGCGTTCCGGTCCAGTACCTGCCACCGGCCGACGCGCGGGCGCTGTTCGAGCTGGCCCGACGGTGGCTCGCGGCGTTGGACGGCCCCCTCTACCTCGTCGCCCGGGCCGAATCGGTCGACCCGGGGCCGTTCCGGCCGGTCGCTCCCCCGGCGAGCGGGCCCGCCGAATCCCTCGCCCGCGCGGGGTACTCCGACGTCGTCCAGCTCCTGCTCCGCCGTCGGAGGGTCCGTCGCGTCGCGCTCGTCCTGTGGGAGCCGGCCGACCCGGCCGGCGCCGCCCGGCTCGAGGTGCGGCTCGCCGCGACGCTCGAAGCGCTCCGTACGTTCGGTGTCGCCGCCGACCGCCTGACCGGGTCCGACCTCCGGTCCGAGCTCGACCGGCTCGATCTCCGGCCCCCGGGGTCGGCATGAAGTTCGCGGACCTCCTCCGCGCCCCGACGGGGATCGACCCGCTCCGGGCGTCGGGCGGGTTCGCGGCGCTCGCGGGGACCGCGTCGCTGGTCGAGCCGTACTTCGTTGGGCTGACCGGGGCGCTCGCCGCGATCTCGCTCGTCGCGTGGGCGTCCCGGGTCTCCCCGCGCGGCGGCCGTCGGGCCGCGACCAACTGGGCCGTGGCGGGGTCGGTCGGGGTCGCCGGCGCGTTCGCGCTCCTCGCCGGCCCCCCGTGGGACGGGGTGCGGGGGGCGCTGCTCGGGGCGACGACGTTCGCGCTCGCGTGGACGACCCGGACGGTCCCCCCGTTCGGGGAGGGCGACCGATGAGCGAACCCCCCGACCACGAGGCCCCCCAGTTCGTGGTCCGGCGCGGGCGTCTCGACGGTCCCGTCCTCGTCCGTCGGCTCCCCAAGGCGGTGCCGTTCGGATTCCTCTCGCGGGTCCTGCCGACGAGCCGGGCGTTCGAGTTCCGGATGCAGCTCTACCGGATCGCGCGGGACCGGGCGGTCGACATGGTCCGGTCGGCGGCCGCGGTCGCCGAGGCGGAGATCGCCTCCGGCGCGACCCGCGAGGTCGCCGAGATCGAGCTCGAGGCCGAAAGCGCCCACGACCTCGAGCGCCGCCTCGCGGCGAACGAGCAGCACCTGTTCCGCGTCGGCGTCTCGTTCCACGCGACCGCCGGCCGCCCGGCCGCGCTCGAGCGGGAGCGGGCCGAGCTCGTCCGACGGCTCGCGGCGCTCGGGTTCGGAGCCTCGATCCCGCACTACCAGACCGCCGCGGCCGCGGCGCCGCCGGCCCTCGACGGGAGCGAGCCGCGGCCGATGGGGTACTGGCAGACCCTCCCCACCGACGCCGTCGCCGCGTTCTTTCCGTTCGTCGACGAGGCGGTCGCCGAGCCCGGCGGCGTCCTGGTCGGCCTCCTCCTCGACGACGCGGCCCCCGTGTTCCTCGACCGGTGGCGGCACGGGTCGTACTCCTGGGGGATCTTCGGCGCGACCGGGTCCGGAAAGTCGTTCGCCGCGGGGCTCCTCGCGCTGCGCACCCGGTGGATGACCGACGGTCTCGAGGTGTACGTCGTCGACCCGCTCGGGGAGTTCGCGGGGCTCGCCGGTCCGCTCGGGGCGACGGTCGTCGGCGTCGGGCCGGGGGCGCCGTCCCGGTTCCACCCGCTCGACCCGGGGTCGACGGGCGGCGACGTGGCGGAGAAGGCGTCGCGGGTCGTCACCGCACTCCGGGCCGCGTTCCCGTCGCTCGCCGACGAGGAGGTCGCGCTCCTCGACGCGTCGGTCGCCCGGCTCTTCGCCGGTGCCGCGACCCCGACGTTCGCCAAGCTCGCCGCGATCGTCCGGAGCTCCGACGCCCCCGGCCGACTCCCCGGCCTCCTCGAGGTGTTCGTCTCCGGCTCGCTCGCGTACCTCGACTCGAGCGCCGCGGCCCCGCCGCCCCCGGGGTCGCTCGTCCTCGACCTCCACGCGGTGCCGACCGAGCAGCGGGCGTTCCACCTCGCGGTCGTCCTCGACGCGATCTACGGCCGGATCCGGCGCGACGACCGGCCGAAGCTGCTCGTGATCGACGAGGCCCACCTCCTCGCCCGCGACCCGCGGACCGCCGAGTTCCTCGACCGGCTCGTCCGGCACGTCCGGCACTACCGGACCGGCGTCCTCGTCCTCAGCCAGAACCCGGACGACTTCCTCTCGACCGAGGGGGGCCGGTCGCTGGTTCGGAACCTCCGGGCGACCCTCCTCCTGCATCTCGCGGAGGTCTCCGACGCCACCCGGCGGTTCTTCGCCCTCACCGACGCGGAGGCGGCGTGGCTCCCGCAGTGCCGGCTCCCCCGCGAGGCGGGGTACTCGGAGGGGCTCCTGCGGTTCGGGCCGTCGCACCTTCCCGTCGCCGTGGTCGCGTCGACCCCGGAGTTCGAGCTCCTTGGTAGGGCCATCCGGCGGGCCCCGGACGCCGACGACCCGCCCGATGGAACACCACGTTTATGAGTCGGGCTCGGGGCTCGCCCCCCTCGTGTCCGCGGAGCCGGTCGCCACCCCGGACGGCCCGGGCCGCCGGCGCGATAGCTGGAGCCTGAAGTCGATCGTCGAGGACGTCGGCGGACGGCCGATCGCCGAGTTCCAGGACCCGAACCGGCCGACCCACCCGTACATGCAGTGGCGGCTCGACGCCGCCGCGGCGGCGGCCGCGCGCGCCGCCGAGATAGCCCCGGAGGAACCGGTCGACCCGGTCGGCCACGTCTATCCTCCCCTCGTCGGGGCGACCGGACGGGCGCTCCACGGGTCCGAGGCGGAGCACCACGCCGAAACGCTCGCGACCGTCGCTCCGGATCCGGCCCGCGCTTCCGCGCCCCCCGGTCGGTCCCCGGGCCCGTCGCACCGTCCGGAACGGATCTACCTCCACTACCTCCTCCTCCACCTCGACCGGCTGAACGACGCCGGCCTCGCCTACCTGAGCCAGGCGGTCGGCGAGGAGCTCCGGCACCGGGCGACCGCCGAACGGGCGACGTCGGCGGCTCACGGGCCGGCCCCGCGTTCCCCCCGGGACGCGGCCGTCGACGACCCGCCCGCGATCCGGGCGCGCGACACCGTCCAGACCTGAGCGTCGCGGACGCCGACCCCCTCGGCGGCCAGGACCGAGCGGACCTTCCGGGCCTTCGCCGGGTCGGCGACCACGAACAGCGCAAAGTGTCCGCGGCTCCGGGCCTTCTCCAGGTTCCGGCGGATCCGGTCCGGCCGTACGGCGCCGCTCACCTCCGCCTCGACATCGGCGTCCCGACCGCCGAACGACCGCCACGCCCACGTCGTGCGGGCCGCCCGGATCGCTAAGTCGAGCTCGCCGGGCGACCGGTCCCCCGCCCCCGCAGGCAGGAGCCGTACGACCCCGTCGGGGAGCCGCCGGTCGAACCCGCCCTGACGGACGAGGTCGAGACGGGCCCCGCGGCGGGCGAGGATCGCGAACGTCGCGTAGAGGAGCGCCCGGTGCTCCGCGCCCTCGCTCGTCGCCCCGGTCGGGGCGCCGACCCCGAGGTACCGGGCCCCGGCGTCGGTCAGGTCGACGTGGCGGGAGTCTCCCGCGACCCAACCGCGCTGGTGGAGCCGCTCGACGGTCGCCGCGACGGCCGCCGGATCGACGGGGGCGCCGAGCGCCGCCCCGGTCCGCTCGACCAACGTCGGGAACTCGCACGGCCCGGGGGCGAGCGCGAACGCGACCGCGTCGGTCAGCGTCCGAGCGGCGTCCCCCCGATCGTCTCCGGGGGCCCCCCACGCCTCGGCGCTCGCCGCGCGGGCCGACTCCCACGCGACCCCACCGTCGGCGCTCCCCGCCCGGACGTCGACCGCGCCGCGGGATCCGCCGTCGCCGGACCGGACCGCGACCGCGGTCCCGTCCGGCAGCGCCGAGAGGAGCGGCTCGGCCGACCGGTCGAGCCCCGCCCACTCGGCGGTGGCGGCCGCCACCGGCGCCGGCACCCGGAACACGACGTGGGTGCCGGCCGCCCCCTCCGCGGCGGCCCGGGCCTCCGGTGCGAGCCGACCGGGGTACTGCGTCGCCACGACCGCCCCCACCCCGAACTTCCGTCCGTCGGCGAGGATCTCCGCGAGGAGCCGGGGCGAGATCGACGACGCCTCGTCGACCACGAACGCCGCCCGCACCGCGCCGTCCGCGGTCGCCCCGAGCGAGGCGAGCGCGAGGTACACGTGCGTGGCGAGGAGCGTCGCGGCGAACCCCGCCCCCTCCGGGCCGAGGTCGGCGAACGGGATCCGCCAGACGATCGAGCGCCCCGCGCCCAGCAACGGGACGACGGGAAGCCCGGGGCCGTCCGGGTCGAGGAGCCGGGCGATCCGGGGCGCGAGGGCGACCTTGGCGACCCGGGCCGTCGCGGGGGCCAGGTATTCCGCATTCCGCCGCAGGAGCGCGGGAAGTTCGTCGAGGAAGGCGGCGAGCGCCGGCTGCCGGGTCGTCAGCCGGGCGGCGTCCCGCCGCCGCGGGTCGGTGAGGAGCGCGTAGACGTCGACGAGGCCACCGCCCTCCTCCTGGGCGAGCCGGACGAACGCGTCGAGGGTCCGTTCGAGCCGGAACCCCCAGTAGACGTCCCCCGAGTCGGAAGTGAGCCGCTTCAGCGCGGCGACCACGTGGGCGGCGGCCGGTCCGGCGTCGGCCGGGCCGACCTCGCCGAGGAGCCGGACGCCGGGGATCCGGTCGAGCGGCCCGCCGGCGTCGATGGCGACGAGGCGGGCGAGCGCCGGGGGCGTGAGGCGCGCCGCGATCGCGGGCGCGAGGTCGCCGTGCAGGTCGAACGCGACGACCGGCGCGCCCCGCTCGACCCGGTTCGCAGCGACCTCGGCGAGCAGCGAGGTCTTCCCCGCCCCGGACGCCCCGACCACGACGATGTGGCGACCGACCGCCACGTCGTCGAGGACGACCGGCGGACGGGGCCCGAGCGCGACCGCGGCCGCCACCCCCGGGGTCAACCGCTCGAGCGGGCCGGCGGCGAACGACCCGACGCGGCCACCCCCCCACGCGTCCCGGCGGCGCGCGGTGTTCGGGAGCTCGCGGAGCTCGGCCGGCACTCCCGCGGTACGGAGCGTCTCGAGCGCGTCGCCGGCGAGACGCGCGAGCGACCCAGACGGCGAGCACCGGTCGTCCCGGGCCCAGACCCGGACCCGCACCGCGAGCCGCCCGGTGCCCGTCGAGAACCAATGGCACTGCCGCCCACCGGACGGGCGGGCCGACGGGACCGCGACCTCGAGTCGGGGGCGGACCGGCTCGACAGGGCGCGGCCCCGGCGCCGGTTCGGCCGGGTCGGGCGACCGCCACCCCCAGCCGGGGCGGGCGAGCGCCGCGAACCGGTCCGCCGGGTCGGGAACCCCGAACACCGCGGAACCGACGGTGGCGATCCGGCCGGGCCAGGGACCGGCCGCGGCGACCGCCACCTCGCGGGCGACCCGGTCGCCGCCGACCACGGCCACACCGGGAAATCCGGTGCGCCGGGCGACGAGCCAGCCGGTCCCGAACGGGGCGGCGGAGGCGAGCGAGGCGAGCCGGCCGAGGAACTCTCCCGACCAGGTGTCGCTGCGCGGCTCGAACCAAAGCGCGGAGGTCGGGCGGTCGGCGGTCACCGGACGACCTCCGCTCCGACGATGGCGTCGACGGCCTCGGCGAGGCCGTCGAGGCCGGAGCGCCCGGCGTAGGCGCGAAGGGTCGCGGTCGAGACGACCGAGCGGACGACCTCGCCGTCCCGGCAGAGGCGCACGCACCAGATCGTGCGGCCGTCGGGGAGCCGGTACGCGGTCGCCCAGGGGCGCTGGCGGAGCGAAAGCGGAAGCCGGATCCGGCCGAGGCGACGGACGCGGCCGGACGACGGGGCGAGTTCGGCGATGGGGAGACGAACCGGTTCTGGGGGGCGCCGTACGGCGCTTCGCGACGACGACATTCGAAACCATCCTGCCCCCCGGCCGTCGGACGACCGACCGGGGGGCGCTCGGGGACGGGGCGACGGCCCGTCCGGTCGGTGGGTCGACGGTCCTCCCCGACGTCCGGCCGCCGCCCGGGGTCGGGCGGCGACGCGGGGAGTTCCGGGTCCGGTGGGATCACCGGGAAGATCGCGGATCGGACGACTCGCCGGCCGGGGACGCCGCTACCGTCTCCCGGTAGCGTTCCCGCTCAGCGCGCGGCGGAGGTCAGAGCGGTCCCTCGCTCCGGCCGGTCGTCGGGTCCGGTCGTTGGCCAGGTCGGGCGAAGCGACGGGGGTCGCGTCGACCGAGCGGGCCGTGGGGATTCGGAGGCGCGAGCGGTGACGTGGCGATGGGCCGCGGAGAGCGGGGCCTCGCGACGGGGTACCGGTCGATCCTCGTTCGGGGGTGCGGACGGGACGAGCACTCCGGGGGAGTGGTTCGTTCGCACGAGCCCGAACGTTGAACGGTGCCGCCGAGCCGAAGTCGCGCCTCGGAGCGGAGAATCGGGCTTCGATGCCGGCCTCGGAAGTGGCGTGCGGGATCGATTCGGGTCGAGCCTCGCGGGGAACGGTACGATGAGAAACGAACAGGACAGGGACCTTCCGACGAGGGGGGGGTTGGAAGGGTCCCCCGCACTCCCGAGACGCGGTGCCGTCTCCTTGGGGATGTAAGGGGACCCTTCCGGGGTGGTTGCAGGAAGAAGTTCGTCTCCCGGGTATTTCAAGCGCGGATGGGAGGGGGCGAAACGGTCCCGTCAGGGACCGCTTCGCCCGGCGGAGTCCGGCTAGGAGGCGCGCCGGATCGGGCTGTCGGAGACGACGATCCGCGGGAGTTCGCCCTGGATGGCGGGAGTCCGCGGGACCGGTGGGCGCTGTCCCGAGGCCGCGCGCGGGAGGAGCCAGCGCTCGCCCCACGCCCGGAGCTCGCGGGCCGCGGGGGCGAGCCCGAGTCCCATCTCCGTCAGGGAATAGACGACGGAGAACGGACGCGTGCTCACGACCGTCCGCTGGACCACGCCGGAGTTCTCGAGGAACTTCAGCGTCGCGCTGAGCGTCTTCGCGTTCAGGCGGGAGTTGGACCGGAGGAGCTCGCTGAACCGCTGGGGGCCGGCGAGCAGCCGGTGCACGATGGCGAGACGCCATTCGGTGCCGATCACGCCGACGGCGGCCAGGACGGGGCAGAGCGACGCCTCGCCCGGGGCGCACATGCCGTCGGGCGCGCCGGAGGGGGGAACACGACGGGCGGATTCACGATACGACATAGGGAACCTCGAGGAAGCTAGAGGCGAGCGGGCCATAAATAGTTACTGTGCTATATCACGTCATCTAACAATATCAGATTACCGAAGGTAAGTTTTAGGGTGGACGATGGGCCCCGGCGGCGCGAACTCCTTTTCCCTCGGGCCGGCTCCGTCCCGTCGATGGCACCGGAGCGGACCGAGGTCGTCGTCAGCGTCGAGGGGGAGGCGGCCCGGACCGGCGAACCCCCGCGACGGCTGCGGCTCGAGGCCCGGTTTCCGGCGTCGGCGTCCGGTCCGACGGTCGCCGAGCTGGGGGAGGCGATCGCCACCCTCGACCGCGACCTCGCCGAGGCGTCCCGGCTCGCCGGGTTCGCTCCGACGACCCCCCCGCGGGACGACCGCACGCTCACCGAGCTCGTCGAAACGTATCGGCCCCGGCAGAGCGAGCTCGTCGAGCTGCTCCTGGCCGAGGGCGAGTTGACGTCGGGGGAGGCCGAAGCGCTCCGCGGCTACCTCGCCGGTCCCGTCGTCGCCGGCGCACCGATGCCGGCCCGCGTGGAGGAGATCCCCGTCACCGACCGGCCGATCGCGGCCGCGCCGCTCGAGAACGACCGGACGCCGAGCCGGGCCCGCCCGGTGACGGAGCTCCTGTCCCAGTACCGGATCGAATCGCTCCGGCAGGCCGGGGCCGTCCGGGCGCGTCGCCAGATCTCGTACGAGGAGTACATGGCGCTCAAGCGGCATTTCGGCCCCCCCGAAGCGCCCCCCGCGTCGACCTAGAACGCCAGTCGCCGGACCGTCGGGATCAGGACGACGGCGAGCCCCGCGACGACGAGGAACGCGAGCCCGCTCGCCACGCCGATCACGACCAGTGGGGCGAGCGCGAGGAGCCCGCCGATCGCGGTCGCCCCGGCGGCGCGCCCGGTTCCCCGGAACAGGTAGTGGTTCGTCAATGTCCGTCCGACGAGGTCGGGCGGGCTCGTCGCCTGGAGGAAGACGACGACGACCTGGTAGAACACGAGGTCGACGGCCCCGACCCCGAACCAAAGAGGTGCGGCGAAGACGCCGTACGGCGCGAGGACGACGGCTCCGGTGATCAGGACCCCCTCGGCCACGGTCGCCGCGACGAGCGTGACGCCGAGCCGGGCCCGCGGGTTCGCGGCGCCGAGCCCGAGGGCGCCGACGACCCCGCCGACCGCGAACGCCGTGAACAGGACGCCGTACGTCCCCGCGGCGGCCGCGGCCCGCGCGTTCGCGGCGGCGAGGATCAGGAGGGGCGGACCCGCCCCGAGGAACGCCTCGGCCGCCGAGAACGAGCTGAGGGCGACGAGCGGCCGCCCGCCGCCGTGGGCGAACGCCCGCAGCCCCTCGACCAGGTCGTGCCACCACGCACGGGCGACGCTCGCCTGGGGGACGAGCACGGGGATCGCGAACGCGGCGGCCGCGAAGTTGGCGACCCCGTAGAGGACCGGGCCGGCGGCGGCGCTCAGGAAGAGGATGAGGGCCGCCCCGGCCGCATACCCGACGACCTGGGTGGCGTCGGAGACGACCGAGAGGAGCGAGCTCGCCGGGAACAGCTCCTCGGGGCCGACGATCTTCGGGGGGATCGCGTTCGTCGCGGTCCACGTGAAGTTCCACGGGACCGAGATCGCGACCACGAGGGCGAGGAGGAGCGGGACCGTCAGCGTCCCGGTCCCGGCGAGCCAGCCCAGGACGAGGGCGAACGCGCCCTGGATCGGGTACCCGATCAGGAGGATCGTCCGCAGGTCGGCGACTTTGTCGACGACCGGACCGGCGAGGAACGAGAGCGCGTAGACGGCGAACTCGATCCCGAGGACGAGTCCGGCGACGGCGAAGCTCCCCGAGATCCGGTAGGCGAGGAACGGGATCGCGATCGTGTAGATCGCGTACCCCGCGTCGCCGGCCGCCTGCGAGAGGAAGAACCACGTGAACCGGCGCTGCCGGAAGAGCCGGCGGTAGGCGGCGAACCCGCCCCCTCGGACGGGGACCTCGGGTCCGCCGAGGCTCACGGCGTCGGCTCCGACGGCGCAACCGCGACGAGGAGGCAGCCGACGTCGGTGATCCCGGGCCGCATCGCGAGCGGTCGCGGCACCGCCGGGCCGGCGCTCCCCGCGGCGTCGACGACGACGCCCGCCGCCCCCTTCGGCTCGGGGAGAGCGCCGGTCTGGTAGACGCCGACGGTCATCCCGCGGCGGCGGATCCGGGCCGAAGCCGCGGCCGCGAACGCGACGAATTGGGTCCGCTCGTCGTCGCCCTCCGGGACGTTCAGGGTCGACGGCGCGAACACGACGACGCCCTTCGACTTCGGCGCCCCCCCGCCGAGGGCCGACGCGACGACGCCGTCGGCCCGGTCCACGAAGTCGGCGGCGGCGGTCGGCGCGTTGCCTCCGATCGTCATCGCCGCGAGCCGGGACGTGTAGCCGCGGGTGGTGATCGCATCGCCCGCCGAGCGGAGCGCTTCCGACGGGCCGGCGACCGCCACGGGACGGTGGAGCTTGCGGGAGATCGACCGGGGAAGGGACGGGTCCGGGGCCAACGTGGCCCGGGCCTCCGCGGGAAGGCCGGCGAGCCGCCCGAGCCGCTCCAGCGTCGCCCGGGCCTCGGCCCGCTCGGTCGGGGAGACCGCCACGCTGGGGCCCCCCCCGACCCGGACGCCCCCCTCCCCCCGGTCGACGACGAGCGGGAGGACCTCCGCGGCCGACGCGGCGGCGGCCACTCGACCTCCGACGCCGCCCCGGCCGAGCGCCCGCACGACGACCGCGACCTCGGCCGACGACGCCCCGGCGGCGGAGAGGGACGAGAGCCATTCGCTCCACGCCGGGCCGTCGAACCCCGGGGGAGGCGCGGCCAGCGTCACGACCGCCCCCGGGGTCACGAGGAGGACGAGGAGGTCCTTCTCGCCGAGACCGGCGGCGAGCTCGAGGATGTCGGCGAGAGCGGCGTCGGCCCCGGCCCGGCCGGGCCGACCGGGGGGCACGACGGTGCCGCGGAACGGGATCTCCGGGGGGACCGGGTTCGGCCCGGCCATGTACCCCTGGGTGATCGCAGACCCGAGCGCGTCGTGCGCCCCGTACGCCGCCGAGATCGCGGCGTTCCCGACCGAAACGAACGCGATCTCCCGGAAGCGGGCGATCGGGGCGAACCGGTTCCCGAGCCGGACGGTCGGCCCGTCGCGCCGCAGCGCGGACCGGACGCCATGGTACGCGTCGGCCCCCTCCACCGCCGCCCGGAACGCCGTCGCGTGCATCGCGTCGGCCCCCTTCCCCTCGGGCGTCGGCCCGGGGAACGGATTCGCCGGCGACCGGTCGAACACGGACTCCCGACCGGGACGGGGGGGAAACGGTTTGCCGATGGGGCGGGCGGTCGGCGCCCTACCCCGGCTGCAGCCCTTCGGGAGTCGCCGCCCGGTGCGGGTCGAGGAACCGGCCCGGGGAGAACTGCGCGGGGTCGAGGTCGGTCGGTTCGCCCATCACCGCCTTCGCGACCCGCTTCGACGAGGCGGGGGAGAGCATGAACCCGTGGCCGCTGAACCCGTTCGCGTGGACGAACCCGGGGAGCCGCGGGTCTTCCCCGATCACCGGGAACCCGTCCGGCGTATCGTCGTAGTACCCGGACCACGCGCGGAGCACGCCCACCGGCGCCAGCGCCGGCACGAGCCGGACGAGCGACCGGGACATCGACCCGAGGAACGCGACCGACGTCGGGACGCCGGCCCGGGTCCCGGTCGGATGGGGCACGGCGAGCCCGCCGACGACCTCCCCGCGCATCGTCTGGCTGAAGTAGAGTCCGTCGGAGAGCCGGATCACCATCGGATCCAGGAACGGCTTCAGCGGCTCGGTGGCCAGGATCTCGTGGCGGCTCGCCACGTTCGGGACCGCGAGCCCGGCCAACCGGGAGACGTCGGCCGACCATCCCCCGGCCGCATTCACGACGGTGGTCGCGTCGACCGGGCCCGCGGACGTGGTAAGACCGACGGCGCGGCCGCCCTCGATCCGGACCCCGGTGACCTCGACGCCGAGGCACACCTCGCCGCCGAGCGCCCGGACCGCCTCGTAGACCCCCCACACCCCCGGGAACGGGTAGAGGGTCCCGTCGGTCCGCAGGAACGTCGCGCCAAGCACCCCGTCCAGCGAGAGCGCGGGCGCGTGGCGGGGGACGTCGGTCGCGTCGAGGAGACGCCCATCGAGCCCCTCCGCCCGGACGGCCTCCGTCACCTTGTGGAGCCGTCCGACCTCGTCCGGGGTCGTCGCCAGAAACAGGTAGCCTCCCTGCCGAAACCAGACGTTCGTGCCGAACTCGCGGCCGAACCGCTTCCAGGCGCCGACCGCCTCTCGCATCAGCCGGACCGTCGCCCGGGTGTCCCACTGTTGCCGGACCCCGCCGCCGTTCCGGCCCGAGGCGCCCGAGGAGAGGAACCCCCGCTCGAGCACCACGACCGGACCGGCGCCGGCCCGGAGGAGATGGTACGCCGTGAACAGCCCGACGATCCCGCCCCCGACGATCGCGACCCGGTACGACCGGCGCGTAGGGGGGGTCATGGCGGGGGCCCTCCCGGCTCCGGGAGCCCCGCGAGGGCCCCGAGCGAGGTCGGCACCACGGGCGGTCGCTGGGTGATGTACCCAACCTCCGGGACCGGTCTTCGTTCGCGGGCGGCGAGGACGAAGAGCGCGTCGGGCAGGCAGTAGCGGCCCTGGCAGAGCCCGGTTCCGAGGCCGGTGTACCGCTTGATCACCTCGATCCCGCGGTATCCCCGGTCGGTGGCGTCGAGGAGCTCGGGGAGGAGGACGTCCTCGCACGGGCAGACCACGACCTTGCCGGGGCCGGGTCCGGCGGCGAGCCATTCCTGGTAGTACCCCTCGAGCTCGTGACGACCCTCGGGAGCAGGTGCGACCGGGAGGGAGGGCGACGGCCCTCCGGCCACGACGGCGGCCCCCGCTACCTCCCCGCTTCGAACGGCGTCGTCCGGACGGGCCGCCCCGGCCGGCTCGCCGGCGGCGAAGAGTCCGGGTACGCTCGTCTCCCCGCAGGCCCCAATCGCGGGGGAGTACGCGCCGACGTCCGGACGCCACGCCATCCGGGCCCCGGCTTGGAAGAACAGCTGGGCGTGCGGAAGTCGCCGGTGCGCGAGCACGACCGCGTCGACGGGGATCTCGAACGTCGGCGAGCTCCCTCCACGGCGAGTGAGCCGAACCCGTTCGACCCGCGACCGGCCGAGGGCTCCGAGGACGAGGGTACGAGGGTACAGCGGAATGTCGAGCTCCGACGCGCGGCGGCTCACGTCCGGGTCGATCGTCCCCGGGGCGACCACGGCGTCGACGTGCTCGGGGAACCGGTTCAGCATCTCGAGCGCCCGCGGGCCGCCGCCGAACACCACCGCCCGGTGGAACCCCGGGCGCTTCGCCGGGTGCATCCGTTCGGCCCCGTCCGCCGTGAGGACGCCCGGCCGGTCGCTGCCGGCGAACCAGAGCGACGCGTCGTATCCGCCGACGGCCACGACGACGCGCCGGGCGTGGACCTCGGTGGCCGAGCCCCCGGGAGCGCTCGCGATCAATTGGAACGGAAACGGTCGACCGAGGACCGGGGGCGGCAGGAACACCGCGGTGGTCCCCACGACGACTTCGGCCCCGTCGACCGCGGCCGCGCCGGGTTCGCGCTCCAGGACCACCGGTCGTCCGCCGGCCCCGACCACGGCCCCGGCGCACGCCCGTCCGGCGGTCCCGGCGCCGACGATCACGACGTCGGTCTCGATCGTGCGGGCCGGCGCGGTCCCGACCGGACGGGTCGGCGTGGGCAACGCGCCCGTGCCGGCGAGGCGACGGACGACACGCTGGTAGAATCCGCGGGCGAACGCCGGGCGGCGGAACCCTCGGAGCGTGTCGATCCCGTGCGGAAACACGACGTCGAACGCGGCGAGGAGGTCGAAGCGGGACGACGGCCAAGCGTTCTCGACCTCGACCCTGTCGGTCGGGGCGAACGGGGTGCGGCACGCCCGGACGTTCGGGACGCCGTTCACCCGGACGAGGCAGTTCGTGCAGTACCCGACGCCGCAGAACGGCGCCCTCGGCCGGTGGTACCGGGTGGACCGGGTCCGCAGCGACCGAAGGTCCGGGCCGGGAGCGCCGGCGCCGGGACGCGGATCGGGCGCGGGGTCCATGGGTCCGGCTCGCCAGCGTCCGCGTTCCTATTTAGGACGTCCGCCGCGGGCGGGACCGTCGCCGGCCGGACGTCGGTTTTCCTCGCCCGGAACGGGCCGCACGCGCAAATCTATAAAGTATAGAGATGGGTGGTCGCCCCCTCAGATGCGGAGCACCGGCGGGTTCCACGGTCGTCGGATCCAGAAGACCGGTGGATCGACGTTCATCGTCTCGTTGCCCAAGAACTGGGTGACGAGCCGGGGCCTCCACGAGGGGGACGTCCTCCTGTTCTCGCCCCGCTCGGATGGGTCCCTCACCCTCTACGCGGACGAAGGTCCCCGCTCGGAGGGGGTGAAGCGGACGGTCGAGGTCACGAACGACATGGACGAGGACCACCTGTTCCGCCGGCTCATCGCGGAGTACATCGCGGGGGCCCCGCTCCTCGAGGTCCGGACGCCGGGCCGGATGAGCCCGAAGACCCGGAACGTCGTCCGCGGCTTCGCGCAGCGGATGATCGGCCCCGAGATCCTCGAAGAGACGGGCGACGCGGTCGTCCTCCAGGACGTCGTCGGGGCGAACCCGCTCCCGATCCCCTCGGTCATCCGGCGGATGCACCAGATGGTCCGGGCGATGCAGACCGACGCGATGGCCGCCTTCCACACCCGCGACCCATCGATCGCGAAGGACGTCGTCGAGCGGGACTGGGAGGTCGACCGGCTCCACTGGTTCGTGGAGAAGCAGGTGACGACCGCGCTCCGGGACGCCCGGACCCTGACGAGCCTCGGCCTCACGCTGCCGGACTGCGCGACGTTCCTCCTCGCCTCCCGGGTCCTCGAGCGGATCGCCGACCACGCGGTGAAGATTGCGGAGACGATCGATATGCTCGGGAAGGAGGAGCCGCCCCAGGCGGTCGTCGACTCCCTCGACAAGCTCCACGCGATCGCCGCGAACGGCCTCTCCGAGGCGCTCGACGCGCTCGATTCCGGAGACATCGACCGCGCGAACGCGGTCGTCGACACCGCGCACCGGGTGACCCGGGAGCGGCAGAAGATCCTCCACGAGCTCGCGACGAAGCGCGGCCGGGTCGCCGTCTCCCTCGCCTACGTCCTCGAGAGCGTGGAACGCTCCGCGTCGTACGCGAGCGACCTCGCCGAGATCGCGATCAACCACGCGGTCGCGCAGCGGGAGAGCGGAACGACCGTTCCCCCGATCGTCGCCACGCCCTGAGACACCCGGACCCCCGGCCCCCACCGGTCCGGTGCGCGACGACGGTCAGAACGAGACCGCGGTCCCGGCCCACGCGGCGTCCAACAGTCGCCCGAGCTCGTCCTCGGACGGGACCCGGGGGTTCGCGATCGCGGCCGGCGTCCGGGCGGCGCGGGCGATGGCGGTCGCCCGGCCCCCATCGGCCCGGAGCCGGTCGACCCCGGCGTCGGCGAGCGTGCGCGGCACGCCGAGCGGTCCGAGGACCGCCCGGAGCCGCTCGGCGAGCGCGCTCCGATTCGGGGCGAGCGGCGGGGCGAGGGGGCCGGCCAGGCGGGCGTACCGGTCCCGCGCGCTCGGATAGTTGAACTCGGTCGCGTACGGGAGCAGGATCCCGACGAGTCGGCCGTGGGAGAGGCCGGTCGACGGCCGGAGCGCGCGGGCCAGCGCGTGGGCGACCCCGACCTGGGCGTTCGACGCGGCGAGACCCGCGAGCGTCGCGGCGTGGTGGAGCGCGCTGCGGGCGTCGTCGTCGTCGGGATGCTTCGCGAGCTTCGGGAGGACGGTGAGGGCCGTCGCGAGCGCGTCCCGGCCGGCGGCGTCGGAGAACGCGTTCGCCCACTCCGACCCCAGCGCCTCGACCGCGTGACCGAGGAGGTCGGCCGCGGCGTCGGCCCGGGCCGTCGCGGGGGCCGAGGCCGCGAGGGAGGCATCGAGCAGGGCCCAGTCCGGCACGAGCTCGCGCGTGGCGAGGTCGACCGGCCGGCCGTCGTCGGCCCTGAGCTCGGCCGTCCACGTCGCTTCGCTGCCGCTCCCGCTCGTGGTCGGGATCGCCGCGAACCCGGTCCGGGCGCGGAGTCCGAGCTCGACGAGCGGGGTGACCGCATCGAGGGCCACGTCCGGTCGGACGAATCGGACCCAGAGCCCCTTCGCGGTGTCGATCGTGCTCCCGCCGCCGACCGCGACGATCAGGTCGGGCGAAGCGGACCGGACGGCGGCGACGCCCCGTTCGACGTCGGCGAGGGTCGGTTCGACGGTGACGTCCGAGACCGCGGTGACGACCGCATCGGGAGTCTTCTCGAGCTCCTCGACGACCCTTCGGACCCCGGTCGTCTTCGCGATCGCCGGGTCGGCGACCACGAGCGGGCGGAGGGCGGCGAGGCCGCTCAGCGCCTCGATCGCCCCGGCGCCGGCGACGATCCGGGGTGCGGTGAAGACGCCCTGCATCGGTCTCGACGACTCGGTTCTACGGCGGGGGGGCCGGTCCTGCACGGCAGGCGGCGCAGAGTCCCGTAACGGTGAGGCTCACCGATTCGGCGGACCAGCCGTCCGGCCGCCGGTCGGCGAACGCCGCGAGGTTCGGCCCGTCCCCTTCGGCGAGCTCGAGCCGGACGATCCGCCCGCACGACCGGCAGACCAGGTGGCCCGTGGGCGCGGTCGCGAGCGGGAGGTTCGCGGGCCGGGGCACGGCCGACGGCGTCGGCGCCGGGCGTCGCCGGGGGGGGGGTCGCGTCCGCCGGTGACGGGGCGCTCGGGGCTTCGTCGGCATCGGCGAGGCCACCTCGGGGGGCTATTTGGTGGTCCCTACGCCAGCGCCCGCGACACCGATATGGCGACTCGGCGGCATCGGTCGTCGGAGGAGGGGACCGATGGCGGAACCGATCCGGCTGACCCTCGTCTCCGCCTCGTGGTGCCCGTACTGCGTCCCGACCTCGACCGACCGGGCCCCCGTGCTCGCGAAGCGGCTCGGCGTTCCGTTCCGACTCCTCGACATCGATCTCCCGGCTTCGGAGGACGAGGCCGACCGGCTCGTCCGTGCGTTCGGGGCGTGGAAGGACGACTACGTCATCCCGCAGGCGTTCCTCGAGTGGAGCGACGGGACCGCCGACGCGATCCTCGTCGCGGTCCGGAGCTCGCCGATCGGCGAGACCCGGAAGGCGTGGGACGCGCTCCTCGCCGACCCGGAACGGCTCCGGCGCCGGGCGACGGAGTGACCTTCGCCGCTACTCGGTGCGGACCAGGTCCCCCCAGTTGGAGAGCCACCCGACGGCCGGCTCGACCTCGGGTCGGGCGGCCTGGAGCGCCGCGTACGCCGCATCGAGAGGAAGCCCCCTCCGGCGGTGGAGGTACCACGCGACCGCGAGCGGGCTCCGTCGCACCCCGTGGCCGCAGTAGACCAACACCGGGCGGTCGCCGCGGAGCGCCCGCTCGATTACGTCGGCCACCCGGTCGAGCGCGTGTCGGTCCGCGCCCCCTCGCTCGGCGACCAGGATCGGGATCCGAACTTCGGCCGGGGTCGGGTCCCCGAGGTCTTCGAGCACCGAGAGCCGAACTCCGGGGAACCGGGCCGCGTCGGGCCGGCCGCCGACGAAGAGGCGGGGGACGACCTCGCTCGCCATGGCCTCGGGCCGCCTACGCCTTCGCCCGCCGGCGACGGGTTCCGGGGGAACCCGCGGCCGTCGAAACCGGAGCGGTGTCCACCGCCTCCATCGCCCGCTGTTCCTTGGGCGTAGGCCGGCGGGTCAGGACGATCCAGATGCCGTTCGGGTCGATGGCGCTCGCCATCCAGCCGGCGGTCGTCGCGGCATGATACCGGGTCGCGCGGGCGCCGCCCCGGAGAAGACGCCGGTACGCCCGCTCCGGCGCGGAGACCGGGACCGGCCCCAGGTCGAAGTCGAGATGGTCGAGCGCGTCCCCGGGCCGGAACGGCCCATGGAAGATCGAGCCCTTCGGGTACCAGTTCAGCTCGACCCGCTGGCGGGACTTGGGGTCCTCGAGCAGGACCCGGATCCCCCCGCCCCAGGACCGGGTGTCGCCGCGCCGGACTTCCCGAAGGCCAAGGGTCTTCGTGTAGAATCGGAGCGAACGGTCGAGCTGGGTCACCCGGATCCCCGGGGACAGGAGCTCCATCGAGCGGGGCACGGCCGGCCCCATCTAATCCCTGATGGGGTCCGCGGCCGACCTCACGCGGGGCCGCTCGCGCGGCCCCGCGCCTCCAAAAGGAGGGGGGTGTTCCCCACGACGTGGGCCGGAAGGCGCGGTGTCGGGGGATCGACTCGAAGGTGCGGGGCCGCTCCGGAACGACGTCCGCCGACCCCGGGGAGCAGCGACGGTCGAGACCGCCGACGACCTGACCGTCCTCACGGTCACCCACGACCGCCCCGAGCGGGTCCGGGCCCTCCTCGGTTCGTTCCTACGGGACGGGTGCCCCCGACCGCGCCGGATCGTGATCGTTGACGACTCCGGCGCCCCGCCGGATTTCGCGGCCGAGTTTCCGGCCCTTTCGATCGACCATTGGAAACTCCCCCGCCGGGTCTTCATCTCCGAGGCCAAGAACGCCGGCCTCGCCCGGGTCGAGACCGAGTTCGTGTACTTCATCGACGACGACAACCTCGTCGACCCGTCCACGATCGCGGAGCCGCTCGGCCGGATCCGCTCGGACGCCCGCGTCGGGGCCCTGCAAGTCGCCGTCCTCTATCACCGGTCTCCCGACCTCGTCTGGGTGTACGCGACCCCGTTCCTTCCCGGTCGGTGGGGGTACGACCTCCTCGGGCGGAACCGCCTCCGCTCGGCGGAGCTCGAGAACCGGCTCCTGCCGACCGATGCGCTCCCGAACGCCTCGCTCGTTCGGACCGAGGCGGCGAGGGAGGTCGGCGGGTTCGACCCCCGCCTGCCGATCGGGAGCTCGGGCGACTTTTGCCAACGGCTCAAACGGGCCGGCTGGGCCGTCTGGGCGGATACCTCGGCGTTCATCCGCCACGACGTCGACCCCCCGGGGACCCGGGCGTTCTGGGCCGAGCACTCGGTCGATGCCGAGCGGTTGTTCTTCGAGGTCCACGACTGGTTCGTGTACGAGCGCCGTCTCCACGGGGACTCGGTCGCGACCCGGTTCACGGCGCTTCGCCACGCGATGGGGTTCCTCCTCGCCCAGCAGGTCGCGTTCGTTCTGCGGCGGGACCTCCGATGGGGTCCCCTCACTCTGGTCCTGGCCCGCGGGATCGCCGCCGGACTCCGCGAACCTCCCTCGGGGTGAACCGGGCGCGGTCGCCCGTCCGCCTCCCCGCGGCAGCAGAGCCTACCGGGACGCGGTCCAGACGACCGCCGCCAGGCCGGTCGCCTCGCAGAGCCCGATCCCGAACAGGAACGGCGCGAACGAATCCGGAATGATCGGCATCGCGGCGAGGTACGAGTAGACGGTGAGCGCGCTCTGGACGACGAACGCCCCGGCGAAGACGAGGAGGGCGAGGCCGAACCCGGTCTGGGTCTGCGCGTAGATCCGGCGGTAGAGCAGGAAGAGGCCGCCGGCGAGGACGATGCTGACGAGCCCGAGGGCGACGCTCGCCTCCATCAGGAGGTCGCTCATCGCCGGCCTCCCGTCGCCGTTGCGTCGGGGCGCGCGGAGGGACGAGCGACCACGGGACCGGGGCGGGGATTCGCCGACGCCGGCGATCCGTCCAGGGTCTCGAGGTACGCGGCCGCGGAGTCGGCGATCTCGTACGGCGTCGCGTACGCGTCCCCGACCGGGCGGACCACGGCGCCGCTCTGTTCGAGGAGCCGAAGGTGGTGCCGGACGGTCCGGTAGTCGAGGGAGAGCGCCCCCGCCAACTGGTGGGCGTTGGCGGGGGAGCGAAGGAGTTCGTCGAGGATCCGGCGGCGGTTCGGCCCGCCGCGGGTGCCGAAGAGGACGTACCACATCAGGGAGCGGAAGCCGGGACTCATGGCGCGTCCCGGCCGAGCGGCCCGCTCCTTATCAGGGAACTCCCCTCCGTCGCGGCGGGGTGGGCCGTCGACCTCAGAACGCCGCCATCCCCTCCACGGTGCTCGGCAGCGCCGAAACCGTCTCGAGCAGGGTGAGGCCCCCCGCCGACCCGATGTGGAACTCCTGGACCTCGGCGGCGCCCGCGTCGGTCACGAACAGGTACTGTCCGTGGCTGCCGGCGATCGCGAGGTCGGTGTCGGCCGCGCCCGTCGTGGCCGCGGACGAGGCGATCAGGGTGAGCGCGCCTCCCGGGCCGACGGCGTACGACGAGAGGTTGTTGCTGTGGGCGTCGGACGTGTACGCGATCGTCCCGTTCGGGGTCACCGCGACCCAGCACGGCGCCGTCTGGCCGTCCGCCACCGAACCGCTCACCAGAGTGAGGGCCCCCGAGCTCGCGACGGTGTAGGAGGAGAGGGCGTCGGACGCCGCGTCGCTGACGAGGAGCGCGCCGTTCGGGTCGAAGGCGAACCCGTAGGGGGTGGTGCCGTTCGACGTCGTGAACGTCGGGGACTGGGCGATCCCCCAGCCGTTGACGGCGTAGGTGTCGATCTCGTTCGTGTTCTTCTCGGTGACGACGAGGACGGTGCCGGCGGGGTTGAACCCCACCTGGGCCGGGCCGGTCGGAGCTCGCGTGCTGAGCGGCTCGACCGAATGCGGGAGGGCGAGCAGCAGCCCGTGGTCGGCCAGGAGGAAGCCGGCGACGTTGCCGGCGACGGTCGCGTTGCCGGCGTTCAGGACGTACACGACGGACCCGTGGACCGCGAGGCTGACGGGGGAGACCCCGCGGGAGCTCGCCCGGTCGACGAACGTCAGGAGCGGGCTCCCCGATCCCGGCGCGTGGACGCGGAAGACGGTGACCGTGTTGCTCCCGGCGTTGACCACGAGGAGGAACCGGTGGTCCTTCGCGAGGACGACGGAGTTCGCATCGGCGAGGCTCGCGCCGGTGCCGGTGCCGCGGGTCGCGAAGTGGCCCGCCGGGACGAGGGCGCCGCCGGGTCCGATGTGGTAGGCGATCACGACGTTGCCGGCGACGGCGTTCGACATCACGAACACCGAACCGCCGGCGCCGAGGGGGGACGCCGAGATGGGAGGCGAGGTCGTCGTTTGGGCGGACGCGGCGAGGGGGACCAGCAGCAGCAGGGCGGCTGCCACCGGGATCCACCAGAGGGCGCTCGGTCGCTTCATCGGTCGCCCACCCGACGGATGGGCCATACCGCTACGCCGAGGTCCCGTCCGATTCCCGCCCCAATTCGACCCGAATTCCGCCGGAGTTTGACCGGAGTCCGGGCCCGACGACCCGTCCGGACGGCGCCGGTTCCCCACGGGCGGCTCGGAGTTTCCGTCGACGTTCGAAGGGGATCCCGCCAAGTTGTTTATAGTGTGAAACCGTCCCACATTCCATGGTCCACATCAAGGACGAAGGGAGCCACTTCGACGCGCCGCTCGACGTGGTCTGGAAGTACAACCAATCGCCGGACGACCACAACCGCGCCCACAAGCACCGGAACTCCGAGATGAAGCCGATCTCGGAGAACCAGTTCCAGGTGTCGTGGGAGCAGGAGATCGAGGGAACATGGGTGAAGATCTCCAACCGGATGACGACCCTGCCGCCGACCGGGATGGCGATCGAGGTCTTGGACGGTCCGCTCGCCGGGTCGAAATTCTTCAACTATTACACGCCGAAGGGCAACAAGACCGAGGTCACCATCGTCGGGGAGTTCACCTCGAAGATGATCCCCGAGGCGCAGCTCCACCAGACGGTGCTGAAGTTCCTCCAAGAGGCGTTCGAGTCGGACAACTCGGCCATCCAGGAGATGGCCGGCAAGAAGTAGCGGCCTCGGGACTCGGATGGGCCAACCCCTTCCTGGACCGCCGTCGCCGGGTCGATCCTCGCGCGCGATCTCGCTCGACGAGCGCGAAGAGAATTTGGATTCGCGCCTACCCAGGTCGGCGGCGAGACCGGCTCGTCCGCGAGGGATCCAGACCGCGCGCCCGCCGATCGGGGGGAGCGAGACCCCACCGCCGGACGATCTCCTCCGAGAGGAGGTGGGCGACGACCGGGGCGGGTCGCCGATCGTCGCACAGGGCATCGAACGTCTCGAAGCTGGTGGCCGACGTGAGAAGGTCGACCGGCCAGTTCGGATCGCTCGCGCGCTCGGCGGCGGCTGGAATCCCGATCCTCGCCACGAGATTGCGGGCCGCCTCTCGCCGCCATTCGTCGCGATCCCGGACCTTCCGGTAGAGGCTCGGGACCAGGACTCCCATGGCCCGTAGCCGCCGGAGGACCACGCGGTCGGACGCCCAGAGCGTGACAAACGTCGCGACGAACTTGCGGAGCGCTTCGTCCGGCCGCGGCTCCTGGAACGCCTCGGCGATCCTCGGCATCCCGGCCCGGGTGGCGAGGTGGTCGGCGAGCGCCTCGAGGAGGAGTCCCTGGGAATGGAACTGGTTGTACACCGTCATCCGGGCCACCCCGGCCTTGGCCGCGACGGCCTCCATTGAGAAGCCGTCGAGGTCGCCCCTCCCGCCGAACAGCGCCCGGGTGGCTTCCAGGATTTTCTCGCGGGTGGCGTCGGAACTGTCCCGGCGGCGTCCGAGGTCGTACTTCCGAGGGGACATCCGAACCTCCGAACCGGCGGGCGATATGAGGGAACCCGTCAGACTTATTTAGACTTACAGTCTATCCAATATTAATGACGCGCGAAAGTTCCGTCCGCCCGTCCGAGGGCCGGAGCGAGTTCCGGGGCAAGGTCGCCTGGGTGATCGGAGCGAGCAAGGGGATCGGGGCCGATACCGCGAGGGTGTTCGCCCGGCGCGGGGCCCAGGTCGTCCTCTCCTCCCGGGACGTCGCCGGGCTCGAATCGGTGGGCGGCGAGATCCGCGACGCCGGCGGCGAGACGGCCGTCCTCCCGCTCGACCTCACTGACGAGGCGGCCGTCACCGCCGTGGCTCGGGAGATCCGGTCCCGGTTCGGTCGTCTGGACCTGGCGTTCAACAACTCGGGCGAGGGGTTCCCCCCGACCGACCTGGCCGACGTCCCGACCGACGCCTTTGACCGGGTGTTTCAGGTCTCGGTCCGGGGCACGTTCCTCGCGATGAAGCAGGAGATCCCCCTCATGCTCGAGTCCGGTGGCGGGGCGATCGTGAACATGTCGTCAACCGCGGGCCTCTCCGCCTTCCGGGGGGGTGGCCCGTACGTGGCGGCGAAGCACGCGATCCTCGGCTTGACGAAGGCGGCGGCCCTCGACTACGCGACGCGAAATGTCCGCGTCAACGCGGTCGCACCCGGTCCGATCGATTCGCACCGACTTCGAGACCTCCCCGAGGAGTATCGGGAACGGACCCGGCAAGCGGTCCCGGCCCGGCGGCTCGGGACGGGAACCGAGGTGGGCGAGGCGGTCGCCTGGCTGTGTTCGGATTCGTCCGGATTCGTCACGGGAGCGACGCTTCCCATCGACGGCGGCCGGTTGGCGGGGTGGGCATGACCGCCGGCGCGAGGGGGGGCCCGACGGCCAGGATTGGCCGGGGTGGGATGACGCTCGACCGACTGGCGGTCGGGATGTTCGCCCTGCTCGCACTCGAGTTCCTCCTCGGGATGGCCCTCGCCCTATTCGTGAGCCTGCCGATGGGGGCCGGGGTCGTCGCGATCCTCGTCTCCACCCCGGTTCTCGACCTTCACATCCTCCTCGCGTTGGCCCTCATCGGGATCTCGGCACGGGCCCTCGTCCTCGCCCGCCGGGAGTCGGAGCGCGGGCCTCTCGTGGCCGCCGGCGTGGCGCTCGTGTCGGCGATCGTGGCGACCGGGGCCGGGTGGACGTTCGCGTTCGACGGTCAAGCTCCGGATGCGTCGTTCGTGATGGCGGTCGGGTTCCTCGGAGTCCTGCTCGGGGCGTTCCTCCTCCGGGGCCCTACCTCCCACCATGGGACCGAGGCCACAGCGACGATGTCGGGAGCCGCGCCGTAGCGACCCGACCCGTTGGGGGTCGTCGTTGGGTCCGGCCCCTCCCGGGGGATTGGCCGACGACCGGTTCGCTGCGGCGCGCTCAGTTCAGCTTCTCTCCCCGGCGAATCTTTTCGAGCGCCGCCGCGACGCGTCGCTCGCGGGTGGCGTCCTGCTTGGCGCCGGCGACCCACCGCGCATAGGCGGATTGTTGGGACGCCGTGAACTTCGCGAAGATCGCCCGGGCCGGAGGGTCGCGCTGGAGGGCACGCCGAAGGGACGGGGGTACGTCGACCACGACCGGGGTCGAATCGAGCTCGAGCTCCAGACGGACGGTCGCTCCGTCCGACTTTCCGATTCGATCTCGCACCTCGGAATTGACGACCACGAACAGTTCGCCCCCTCCGCGGGGGATGAGCGAACTCCGGAACGGGATCCCTTCGATCGTTCCCTTCACCCGGAGGCGAGCCCGGAATCCACCGCTCGCCGCCGCCGCGTTCGGGATGGGCGCGAACGTCCACGCGCCGACCACGTCGGGCCGAAGGAGCTTGGAAACGAACGAGATCGGCACCGTCGGAGGGTACCCCGGTTCAGGATTAGAGTCTTCAGCCGCACTCGAGTCCGCATTCGCTTTCCGCCGTCGTTCCGGGAGAGCGCGCACGGGACCCCTTCGGCCCGCGTCGGTGATCCTCCGGGACGCGGCGGTCGGTGGTGGACACTAGTGTGCTGTCCGATGAATAGGTAGTTTTATAGCCGGGCCACCCCTCCTGCCCATGTGCGGGTCGCCGCGCCGGTCTCTCTCGCTCCCAACGAACGACGCCAGCTGGAGTCGTGGGCCCGGGGTCGATCCACTCCCTTTCGCATCGTCCTCCGGGCCAAGATTGTCCTCCGCGCCGCCGACGGACTTCAGGACAAGCAGATCGCGACCGAGCTGAACACTCAACGCAGCACCAGTGCCCTTTGGAGGGGTCGATTCCGTCGTCTCCGCCTCGCCGGCATCGAGCAGGATGCCCCTCGACCCGGGGGCCCCTCCACCCTCCCCGACTCGAAGATCCGGGCCATCGTTCACGACACCCTCCGCACCAAACCGCACAATGCCACCCAGTGGTCGGTTCGCCTGATGGCGGCCCGGCACGGAGTCAGCCCGGACACGGTGGCCCGGATCTGGAAAGCCCGTCGACTTCAGCCGCATCGACTCGAGCACTACAAGCTCAGCACCGACCACCTGTTCGAGGAGAAGTTGCGCGACGTGGTGGGCCTCTACCTCAACCCCCCTGAGCACGCGCTCGTGCTCAGCGTCGACGAGAAGACCCAGATCCAGGCGCTCGACCGAACTCCCGCGATCCTTTCCCTCCGTCCCGGGGTTCCCGAGCGGCAGACCCACGACTATCGACGGAACGGCACCAGCGACCTGTTCGCCGCCCTTGACGTCGTCGAGGGGCGAATCATCGGCGAGTGCCACAAACGGCATCGAGTGAGGGAGTTCCTCGCCTTCCTTCGGACCCTCGACCGGAACACTCCGCCCGAACTCGACCTCCACCTCGTGCTCGACAATCTGTCGACGCACAAGACCCCGGAAGTGAAACGGTGGGTCCTGCGTCACCCCCGCTTCCACTTCCATTTCGTCCCGACGGGGTCGTCGTGGCTGAACCAGGTCGAGCGGTGGTTCCACGACCTGACCCACCGCCAGATCCGACGAGGAACGTTCCACAGCGAGCGGGAACTGATCGAGACGTTGAAGCTCTACATCGAGCGGTACAACGAGGTCCCTCGACCGTTCCAATGGCGGGCGACCGCCGACGAGATCCTCGTCAAAGTCACCCGGAGCCGGATAAGCTTAGGTCTGGCTGGTACAGCACACTAGCCCCTCCCCGACCGGGACCGAGAGGTCGGGCGAATCTCGGGCCCCGGGTCTCCCCCCGGGCGCGTGGCCGGGTCCCTCCCCCGGACGGTCCCGGCCCGTCGTGCCGTTCCGCGCGTCCCGTCAGGGCGGGCTGGTGAGATGGGCCGGAAGGATCGCTCCCATGTAGAACCACGCCGCTACGAACGCCAGGAAGACGAAGATCGGGAACCACACGGCCACGAGGTAGAACGAGGCCGGTACCCGGTACGGTCCGGTGCCGGGGGTCGGAACTTCGCTCTCCTCCGTGACGGGCCGCAGCGCGAAACTGAACGGGGTCCAGCGGGGGCCGGGGTGCGCGAGGAACCAGTCGACGGCCAACGTCGCCGGGAAGGCGAAGAAACCGGCCGCCGCGAACGCTCCGTAGAGCAGGAACGTCTCCAGGGGGTCCTTGGTCAGGCCGAGCGTTCCCGGGCTGACCAGGGTCGTGTACCCCCAGTACCCGTACCACGCCGTCGTGATCCCGGCGACCAGGGCGAAGAGCCCCGCATACTCGAGCCGGAGTCCCAGGTACGCGACGATCGCGTACACGATCAGGACCATCGCGAACAGCATCACGACGTCCCCGAAGAAAATGTCGTAGGCCCCGAGTCCGTCCGAGAGGAGGAACGGCCAGGTGAACTCGATGAAGAGTCCGAGGAGCAACGAAACGCCGCCCAGGATCCCGGTCGGGATCGCCGATGCCTTCAAGATGGCCCGTACTCCCCTGGAATCGTTCCGGTAGATCGCCAGGAACACGCGGAGCGAGGTGTACGTGAACACCGCGGCCGCCGCCAAAATCAATGCGACAATGAGGCCCAAGTCGTCCACGAACGGTACAAATCCCATGGTTCTCCCTTCTGAGGGCCGCCGAGCGGCCCTCGAAGGGTCGCACCATGACGGGGGGTAAAGCCCTTCGTCAAATTGAATGCACTCCGCCGAACCGCCCTCGCGGGTCCTGACCGTCGGCCGACGTCACCTCCCGCGAACTCAGCCCATCCGGCCGGGGGAGGTCATTTCGACCGACCCCCGTGGGTCGACCTCGAGCAATCCGGCGGCATGGCGGAGCACTCGGCTGAGATTCTCAAGGAATCGCACTCCCTTCCAAGAGCGGGAACCCGTTCGGCGAGGCCGCAGGTCCCGGATCCTCGACGACGCTTCACGGAGGCGCTCGGAAATCCTTACGTCAGGGACCCGACCCCACTCCGAACCGAACGTGACCTCGAATGTAGTCCCCCTCATTCAGAAACCAGGAGAATCGAGGTTCACGCGGGGAGAGGGATTTGAACCGCCGGGCGGTTCAAATCTGACCCTCTACGACCTGACGCTTCACCAGCGAATCCACTCCAATCATAGCCAGTCGTACCCCTCACTTCGATGCAGGATTCGAGTCACTCTAATCTCGCCGCGCGAGCGCGCGAAGAGGACTCGATAGTCCCCGACCCGGAGTCGGAAGAGGTCCTCCCGTCCCCGAGTTCCCTTCAACCGCTTGACGTCCCCTCGCTCCGATCCCGCCAGTTCCTGGAGCGCGGCGTGGATTCGCTCCCGCACCTTGGTCGGAAGTCGCGAGTACTCCCGGTTCGCCGAATCCGACAGGAGAATAGCGCGAATCACGCCGGAGCTCGGAGGCGAACCCAGTGTTTCTCCTCGTGGAGAATCCGGTATTGCTCGTCCATGAAGTCGGAGTACTCGGCGGCCTCGAGGAGGCGACGCACGATCTGGTCGTACGTCTCCCCCTTCCGCCCGACCGCCTTGAGCTGTTCCCGGGTGGACGAATCAAGCTGGATTGTCGTCGCGGCCACGGATCCTAGAGCCGCTCGATGCTATATGAGACTATACGTAGCACATAGGCCCGTGATGGGCTGATCGACGCGGAAGTCGACCCTGCAATCTGTCCGCTCCAGGGAGGTCGGATATTCTGGGAGACTCGGCGGCAAGGTGTTTCGTCAGTGCCGGTGCAGAAGAATTGCTGACCGCTTCGGGCGGGCCGGGTTTCGGAGACCTGCCAGCCCAGTTCCCGAGCGAATCGGTCGAGGCGTTCGAGTGGTTCGATCGGTCGGGGGGGTTCAGAGTCAGCCGACCGGCGGTTCCAATCGAACAGCCGCGACTCATTCCTCCCGGCAAGTAGAACGGAACGGTCCCGTGAACCACGCGTTTCCACGGGCTGCGTTCATTTAGGGATTTGGGCCTGACCAATGCGACCGTGTCTATCAGAACCGGTCCCAAGATAGGCGCCGTGGCGTCGGGACCCGATTGCACGGAATCTCAGGTTCCGGGGCCAACGGCCATACCGTGGATTGGCTAGGAAATTCGGACTGAGAGAAGCTTCGCGTAGTTCCCATCAGTCCCAATGTTGCAGGTAGCCGACGCGGTATTCCCGAATCCGTCAACGTAGACACCCGTCCATGCGGTAAAATCTGCGACGAACGAGTATCGCCCTGCGCTCGGGAGAGTGATGTTGTTCGAGAGGGCAAACCTGCTGTGCCCTGAGAGTGTCGCGTTCCCGAGGTTCAAGCATACGGCCCCGGGCCCCCACTCGTTGTAGTAGTTGCTGTAGTTCGTCCCATTGGGACTCCGGAGATACGTCGTTAGAGTCAGCACGACGCAGGCCGAGGGAGGATTGCCTACCGAGCGGATAGTTTCGTTCACTTCCTCGGTCCAAGCGATGGACCAACGCGCGACTACGTCGTGAAGCCCTGCGGCCAAACGAATCGGACTTGCAACGAACTCGATCAAGGTCGAACCGTTTACCGTGGTGTAGGCGGGCAGGCCGGGGCAGCCACGATTTGAGCCGAACGACCGAGAAAGGAGGTGAGCCGCCCCGGCCGTGGCATTGAAGGAGTGGGCGCCGTCGTGAATGGAACCGGTTCCGCATCCAACCGCGCCGCCAGAGATCGTTCGACTCCATGTGCCCGAGAACGGGGGGTGGAGGGAGGGCCCGGCACCCGAATTCGCCGAAGCACTGGCGGGAAGCAACATGGTCACGACTAAGAGCGAAACTCCGGCGATGCCAACCGGGCCTTTCCCGCGAACTTGGCGCATCGGCAGGGGGGCCAATCGGTGGTGGGCCTTACGACTTGCGTCCCGCTTGCTCTCCCGAGACAACGGACGAGGCTGGGATCCCGAGATTCAACCAGGGACGTCTGCACCTTGAAAGTCCACCGTTCGGGGTAAGGCATTACTGTTAATACTAGGAGACTGCGGGGCGAGGGATTCGAACCGCTCGGCGGGTTGAATCCCGAACCAGACTCGAGGGCTCGGAGCTTTCGTGCTCCGACCCGGGGTTGGGCTGCCGGTTACCGGTACACGCGGGATCGGTGGTCGACTCGCTCTACAAGGATCGTGCGAGACGAAGGACTGAGCAGCGCCAAGAGCCGATAATCCCCCATCCGTAGCTTCCAATCCTCGGAAGCGACCAGTCGTTCGAAGTACCGCTCGGGATCCGAGGCGGCTTGTTCGAGCTTTCGGACCACGCGTCTTGCGACCGGGAGGTCGAGACCCGAGAGGTCTCGCGCCGCTGTCTCCGACCAGACGATGGACCAGGCCCTCAGAGGCCCAGCCGTCGCTTGAGCCGAGCGTGGGAGAGTGTCCGACCCTCGCGAATCTCCAGTCGAGAGCGAAGGAGGGCGACGCGGAAAGGCTGGGAGTATGCCCCTTCCTCATCCCCTTCGGGGACAAGCGAGAGAAGCTTGGTGAGGACTTCGTCGTAGGACTCCCGAGGACTCTGCTTCAGTTCGGCGAGGCGGGAGCGGGTCTGCGGGGTTAGCTGGATGGTCGTGATCATGGCGGAAGCATCGTCTATGGCACCCATATAGCTTGCTATGTGCATGAACGGAGCGAGCGGCGCGCTTGGTGGCCGCGGCGGCGAGCTCGGTTCAGGATTCTCCGATAGGAACATCGAGAAATAATAGGAAACTGCGGGGAGAGGGATTTGAACCGCCCGGCGGTTCAAATCCCGCGTAGGACGCGTGGGACAGGTAGGTCCCTTACGGATCCGACCTATGCCTTGGACTATCCTTGGCCCTCCGCACCAATGCGACAACGATGGCCGCCGCGGTTGCGCCAGCGAAGCCCCCGGCAGCGATTGCCACAACGCCGAGTTCGGCGAGAGAGAATGCCGGGCTGCCTGTCGTGCCGGGGGCCGGGGTCGCCGCCAAGGGCGTGACGACCAGGGACACGAGCGCGGATGCAGAGCGCCCTAAGCTGTCCGAGACCGTCGCGTTCACGGTGAACGTGCCGCTGGCCGCGGGATGGCATGAGAGGACGCTGGAGTTCGTGGAGACACAACCCGGGGGAAGTCCCGCATATGAGTAATGCAAGGGAGTCGCCCCGCCCTGCGCGACCACCGCAATCGTAACGGTTCCCCCGACGGGGATGTCGTCTGGCGCGGCGAACGCACTCAGGATCGCGGGAGGCGGGAGAGCTGCGGCAGACGCTCCGACCGTGAGCGTCGTTTCCGCGGTCGCGTTCGTCCCGGTCGAATCCTCGACCGTCGCCGACACCCGGAATGTTCCGGCCTCGACTGGCTCGCAGCTCCACAGCTCGCCGGAAGGTGGGGCGCACCCGGGGGGAAGGCCGGTCACCGAGAGGCGCGGCGTACCAGGCGCGCCGCCGGTCACCGCGAGAAGGAACTCTACCGTTCCGCCCACTGAAGTCGTTGGTGGGAACGCGCCGAACCCCTGGATCCCCGGTGGCGGGTAGACCTCGAGTACACTGCTCCCGTTCGCCTGCTCACCGAACGCGTCCCGGACGGAGACGGTTATGAGCGACGTGCCCGGCGCGCTCGGTCGACACTCGAAGGAACTCGCGTTCGCAGTGCCGCAGCCCGAAGGGAGGCCCGCATAGGCGAAGCTCTCATTGGGACCCTCTCCCTTCACTGTCGACGCGAGCGTCACTGTCTGGCCGACATCGACGACCGGCGGGGATACCGCGATAGCCACCCCCGAAAGGTTGGCGGCGGCAACGGTCAGCTGCGTCGAGCTCCGCACCCAGTTGCCGAATGCGTCGGACGCGTTGACAGAAATCGAGAAGGTGCCGCTGGTCGACGGCCGGCACGACAATGCCGGGAGGTCGGCGGACCGGCAGCCCGGGGGTAGTCCCAAGTACGTGTACCGGAGCGCCGTCTCAGGACCCAGCGGGGCGGTCGTGACGAGAACCGTCCGCCCAGCGAGGGTGGTCGAGGGTTCGACCTGCAACGGCGCGAGCTCGGGCGCGTCCGAGAGGAACTCGATTCCCGAAAGGCCGCTCGTGACGTACGCCGGGGAACCCGAGGTCCCCGGAATCACTCGGTACCTCGTGGCGTTCTGGGCGAGCGACCCCCGGATCGGGACCCCCGCCACTTCGGTCAAGTTCTGGAAGACCGCGATCCCACTGTCGTTCGTGACGTAGACCAGCCCCGTCAGCGGGTCGAAGGAGAACGACTGGGTCGATTCGTACGAGGGGAACCGGAGGGTCGCGAGGACCACTCCCGTCGGGCTTAGGATGGTGAGGTTCCCCCGATCAGCGTACCCGACGAACAAGTCGCCGGTCGAGGGGTCGTACCCGAGGGTCGAGGGCTGGCCGGGAAGAGCCCACGGCGTTCCGACCGTCCGGTACGTCGACAGATTGACGATTGACACGGAGTCGTCACCGGCGTTCGCGACGTAGGCCGTCGCCGCGGCCGGGTCCGCGGCGACCGCGACCGGACATCCGCCGAGGTCGACGGGGGCGTTCGGCAGCGGAGCGCCGTTGCGGGCAAGTCCCTCGAGGGTGCCGGACAGGCAACTGACCGCCACGATGGTTCCATTCGGGCCGAGGGCGAGTCCGTCGGGGTCCGCTCCGACACGGGTCGGAGGGCCGCCCGGAGTCCAGTTTCCGACGAACGTTCCGGAGACAGTCCCATCCGACGCGCTCGCCGAGAACACCTCATTGCTCGCCGGGTCGTAGACCAGCTGGCGGGGATTGTCCCCGACCGGGATGGGGGCCGGAAGGAACTGTCCATCGGAGCGGTTGTACGCGTATAGCGCGTTTCCGCTCGGGTCGGCCAGTACGAGCCAGGACGAACCCGGCACCGCGACTCCGTCGCCGAACTGCGGGCTCAGGTCGAAGGTCGCGGTCACGGTGAGGTTGGATGGGTTGATGAGGGTCAGGTTGGGGGTCGCGTCGTTGAACACCGCCATCTGTCGGCGGGAGGGGTCGAAGACCGCCACGGACGAGCCCACGCCCACGGGGACCGAGCGAGCGTCCTCCGCGCCAGTGGACGCGTTGAGTAGGAGCACGCTCGTTCCGAACATCTGCGGCAAGAACACCGTACGGGTCGCAGGGTCCCAGGCGAGCCCTGCCAGGCCTTCGCCCCCTATCGGGAGGCTGGTGATGTTCCCCCCCGCGCTCACGTTGACGATCCACATCGTACTGGAGAGGTTGTCCGTCAGGTAGAGCGAGCCGCTCAGAGGGTCGAACCAAAGGCTGCCGAACTGTCCCTGACCCACGATCGTGGTGTTTCCGCCAGCCCACGTGTCGGTGGTCACGTTAATCGGCGTGACCCCGTCCGACGTGTTCGAGACGTAGAGGAGGCCGTCTCGCGGGTCGAAGGCGGCGCCGGTCAGGAGTCCGAACCCGGAGGCTTGCAGGGTCGATTCTAGTTGGAGGGTCGACGTGTTGACGAACGAGACACCGTCGCCGTTCGGCACGTACGCTGTCCGGTCGTGAGGGCCGAGGGCGACGAACTCCGGGTTCGATGGGAGTGTCACGGTCGCCACCAACCGATTATCGGTGCAGTTGATCACGGCTAGGGTGTCGTTCCAATATCCCGCGACGAAAAGGCGCTGCGCGGAGGCATCCAGCGCCATCGCCACCCCTCCCGAGCCCGAAATCATCGCGATAGGGGCGAGGGTCGTGGCGTTCAGCACACCGACCTCGTCGGTCCGAAGGCCGGAGAAGTAGAGCGCCTGGTTCGCCGCGTCGTACACGGCCGCCTGAATCGACGCGGACGAGGCGAAGAAGGAGGGACTCGCAGACGGCAGTGTCGGTCGATCCCCGTACCAGGCGGTCCCGCCGACGAGCGTGTTCGAAGCGTTCTCGGCTGTAGGAAGCGTCGGCGACGAACTGAGCTGCGCCGCCGAAGCGGTGAAGGGCCCGGTGGAGCGTTCGCTTCCGGTCAGTGTTCGGGCTTCAGACGAACCCGCCGGGGGAGCGTGGCCTGCAAGAAGACCAGCGGGCGACGCGACGAGCACGCCGAGGACCAGAAGCAACCCTAACGGAGACCGCCGCGGCCGGAGCACGGACTCGCCGCCAAATGTCGATTCCCCGTAAAACGACGCGCCCCGTGGCCCTGAAGCACGGGGGCGGCGGTCGGGGAGGTCGCTCCGTTCGCCGCGGTCAACGACCCAACGGAGATACGCCGACGGTGGGCGCCGGATGCGCGCTTCTCATTCTCGGCTCTTGCAACTAAGCACGTCGAGCAGGAGCCCAGCGTTGAGTGGGATCGGTCGAATTCTCCCCGTCCCCTCGCAAACTGTGCCGTCGAGCCCGATGGCGATCGAGTTGTCCCCGCCGACCCAGACTCGGCCGCTGCGGTTCATCAGACACGGTCTACGAGGCGATCGAGAGTTGGCACGTCACGGCGGTTCGAGTGCTTGGCCATCGAGACTCTGACGTCACGATGGGTTGATCCCCACGGCTCGCAGTCGCCAGGGGAATTTCCACCGTCGATCGATCTCGAGGATGACCACGAGTCTTCGGACGTTCGCTCCCCGCAACAGCTCGAGAACGGTGGCCGACCGCAACGCCCCCTCGTGGACGACGAACCCCGAGGCATCGGGCCGACCCTCGACCGCATCCTCGAGCTTCCGGATCAGCCACCGGTGCTACGGGAACAGCGCCGCTCCGCCGTAGCGGAGTCGGGTCGTCGGAGCGCGGATGATGGGGATCGCCCGTGCCTCGCCTAGCACCCGGTACGACGGCTCGTTGCCGAACCGTCGGCAGTAGAATGTGTCGGGTCTCTCACGAGGGTCCGGAATCCCTGAAACGTTCTGCTGACCAATGCCGCGCCCGGACCTCTAAATCCATTCACTCGCACCCCAGCGCAGCAGGTGTTCCGATGGTCCGCTTGCCCTGCAGATTTCACCAGCCGGCCAAAACAGCACATATTAATAATAGGAAACTGCGGGGAGAGGGATTTGAACCCACGAACTCCTACGAGACCAGACCCTGAATCTGGCGCCTTTGACCAAGCTGGGCGATCCCCGCGCGGACCGTTCTACTGGCCGCGAGATATGAAACCTTGCGCCCGGGTGGAACTCATCTCGAGGCCGGCGGCGCTACCAACGGGATTTCCGCCGTCGCCGCGTGGAACGTAGTAAGCGCCTCGCGAACGGTCGCCCCGTCGTGCACGATCGTCCGGAGCGCCTTCAGCATCGCGACGGGGTGCTCCGACTGCCAGATGTTCCGCCCCATGTCGATCCCTTTCGCCCCCTCGTCGATCGCATGGTGTGCGAGGGTGAGCGCCGCCTCGATCGAGTCGAGCTTCGGGCCGCCGGCGACGACAATCGGTACGGGGCATGAGTCGACGACCTTCGAGAACCCTTCGCAGTAGTAGGTCTTGACGAGATGCGCCCCGAGCTCGGCCGAGACGCGACAGGCGAGGGCGAGGTATCGGGCATCCCGCTTCTCCAGCTCCTTGCCGACCGCGGTGATCGCGAGGACCGGCACTCCGTATGCCTCGCCCTCGTCGACGAGCGTCCCCAGATTGGCCAGCGATTGGTGCTCATGGGACGAGCCGACGAACACCGACAAGGCGACGGCGGCGACGTTGAGCCGGACCGCCTCCTCCATCGAGGTCGTGATCGTTTCGTCGGAGAGGTCGTCCTTCAGGATCGTCGCCCCGCCCGAAACCCGGAGGACGATCGGGGTCGTCGCGGTGGGGGGGACCGACGTCCGGAGGATCCCCCGAGTGAGCGCGATCGCATCGGCGTGGGGGAGGAGGGGGAGGATCGTGGCGGCCGCGTTTTCGAGGTTCCGGGTCGGTCCCATGAAGTAGCCGTGGTCGACGGCGAGCATGACCGAACGGCCGGAACCCGACGGGAACATCCGGGTGATTCGGTTCCTCAGCCCCCAGTCCATCGTCGTACCCGGCCGGCCACCGAGGCGGCGGCTCTTATGCGTTTCCCGCCGACCGGTCCGTCGACCGGGCGGGGACCGGCACGCGGCGGTCTTCCTTCACTCGGTTGAGGACGACCTGGGTGTTCGTCCGCTCGACCTGCGGGTCCTGCAGGGCGTGCTTGACGAACCGGTCGAGGTCGCGTCGGTCCCGGAATCGTCCGATGAGAAGAGCATCGAAATCGCCGGTCACATCGTAAATCGCGTACGCCCGCGGGTCCTTCGCGAGCCGCTCCTCGACCTCCCGAAGTTTGCCCTTGGAGATTCGGATCCCGATCGTCGCCGAGAGCTCCCACCCGAGGGCCTCGTCGTCGAGGAGGGGAACGTACCCCCGGATGATCCCGTCCCGTTCCATGCGCTCGATCCGCATCCCGATCGTGGTCGGCGAGACCTTCAACCGCTCGGCGATCTCCCGGTGGCTCCGCCGGGCGTCGACGTTCAACTCTTCGAGGATCCCGCGGTCGAGCGTGTCGAGGCTGGACGTTCGTCCCATAATTCACTGCAACAGCGCACAAAGTAATTAGACTATCGGCAGATTGTGGACGCGCGTCCATTTTTCCCGGGCGAGGGTTCATGTACCGGGGCTTCGTCCCAAGCGCCGAGGGGCGTCGGATGGCGGTCGCAGAACGGTCGGTCGGGTCGACGGGGGGCACGGGAGAATCGCGGGCAGAACACGGCCTTCGGATCCTCGAGGAGATCCGCGCCCGGAAGCTCCGGTGGGTCGAGCTGTTCTACACCGACCTCCTCGGCGGATTCAACCACATCCATCTCCCGGCCGAGACGATCGAGGAGGACGCGTTCGTCGGTGGAATCCCGAAGCTCGACGGCTCATCGGTCCGTGGGTTCCGCGAAATCTTCGAGTCCGACATGGTCCTCCTGCCCGACCCCGCGACCTTCGGCGTCGTCCCCTGGGGCGCCGCCCACGGTGGGACCGCCCGGTTCATCTGCGACATCCTCACCGGCGGCGCGAAGGAGGCGTACAGCCACGACCCGCGCGGCATCGCCCGACGGACGAACACCGTCCTCGCCGACGCCGGCTACGACCTGTCGTACTGGGGCCCCGAGATCGAGTTCTTCGTCTTCGACTCGGTCAAGCTGATCCCCTCGGCCGATTCGGTCCGGGACGCGTGGGGCGGGGCCGGGTATCTTCTGGAAAGCGCCGAAGCTCCCTGGGCGGCGTCCGACGGCCACGGCTCGATCCGGTTCAAGGAGGGGTACCACCGCGCCGCCCCCCACGACATCCTCGAGGGGATGCGGAGCGAGGTCTGCAACATTCTGTCGGACGACTTCCACATCCGGATGGACGCCCACCACCACGAGGTGGCGACCGCCGGTCAGGGCGAGATCAACCTCCGGTTCGACGAACTCGTCCCCGCGGCCGACCACGTCCAGGACGTCCGATTCGTCATCAAGAACGTCGCCGCCCAGCACGGGAAGGTCGCGACGTTCATGCCGAAACCGGTGTTCGGCGACAACGGCCTCGGCATGCACATGAACCAGTCGCTCTGGAGCGCGGGGAAGAACACGTTCTTCGACCCGAACGACTCGTACGCCGAGGTGAGCCAGACGTGCCGGTACTACATCGGGGGCCTGCTGACGCACGCGCGGGCCCTCTGCGCGATCACGAACCCAACCACGAACTCCTACCGGCGGCTCGTCCCCGGGTACGAGGCGCCCGTCTTCATCGCCTGGAGCAAGTCGAACCGCTCGGCGAACGTCCGGATCCCGTTCTACCACAAGGGCCGGATGGAGGCGAAGCGGATCGAGTACCGGACCCCGGATTCCGCCGCGAACATCTACCTCACCGAGGCGGCGCTCTCGATGGCGGGCCTCGACGGGATCCGGCGGAAGATCGAACCCCCCGCGCCGGTCGACGCGGACATCTACAAGCTCACGGCGGCCCGAAGGAAGGAACTCGAGATCCGGGAGCTCCCGGGGTCGCTCGGCGAGGCGCTCGAGTGCCTCAGTTCCGACGAGGCGTTCCTGAAGCCGGTGTTCGATTCCGAGGTCCTCGACTCGTTCCGGGAGATCAAGCGGGAGGAGCAGCTCCAGCTGAATCTGCGGCCGCACCCGTACGAGTTCTACCGGTACCTCGACGTCTAGGCGCGCGCTCGGACTGCCCCGCCGTACCCATTTAAGGCGGCCGTCCGCTCCGCCGGCGGATGGCCGCCGCCCACCTGGTTCGATCGACGCCGCTCCGTCGCTGGGCGGTCGTCCTCCTTGCGATTCTGCTTGCCCTTCCATTTGGACTCGGGAGCCTGGGGACCGGAGCTCCGGGGCCGGCCGCGTTGACTACCGGTGTGCCGTGCGACGCGTGCCGTGCCGGGGTCGCCCCTCGGCAGGTGCCGGCCGCAGCGGCCATCGACTGGCAGAACGTTACTCCGGAGCAGTTCGGCAACCTTCCCCCGGCCGCCGTCGGGGCCGTCATGGTGGACGACGGGAACCTGCAGGAGTTCGTCTGGTTCGGCGGCTGCCAGGACGCTGGCTGCACAGGGAACGGGACGTGGCTTCTCCAAAACGGCACGTGGCGGAACGATTCCGCGGGTCTATCGCTCGCTCCCCCGCCCCGGGCCGGTGCGATGAGCGAGTTCTTCGAGCCCACCCCTCCGGAGAGCGCCAACGGGTCGGTCCTCGTGTTCGGCGGCGCCGAACCCGGACCGGGGGGCTCCGACGTCCTCGGGAACGATACCTGGGTGTTCCGTACGGACGGATGGCACAACAGCACGAGCCAGTGCGACCGGGGCCCCTCCGACTGCGTGCCCGCGCTCAGCCACGGGAGCCTCGCGTACGACCCGGCGGCCAACGTCTCCCTTCTCTTCGGGGGGTGCGTTTCCACCCCCAGTTGCACGACCTTCGAGGGGGAGAGCTGGGAGTTCGATGCGAACCTCTCTACTTGGGCCGCGCTGAACATCTCCGGACCCTCCGCGCGGTTTGGCGCCGCGATGGCGTACGACCCAGTGCTCCGGGCGAACGTCCTGTTCGGCGGCACCGGCGAGTGCGGGCGCAGCGACTGCACCCAATCGGACACTTGGCTCTACAATGCGAGCGGATGGTCGAACGCCACCGCTTCGATCGGAGGCGTCGCGCCCCCGGCCCGCGCGCTCGGATCCCTCACGTGGGATCCCGCCCGCCAGGAGCTGCTCCTCAGCGGGGGATCGGCGACGCCGGGCGGCGTCCCCTCGACCTCGACGTTCGCCCTCGTCTGCTCGGGATCCGGGTCCTCGTGCAACTGGACCGGCCCTCTCTTCGGGTCGGGGCCCGGGCTCGTCGGGGCCGCCGTTCCCTCGAACACCTCGGGGGCCGACCCGATCTCGCTCGGGGGCGCGACCGGTTCCGGGGCGCCCACGAACGCGACGTTCGTCTACGCGGCCCTCCCGGACCTCAACGTCGCAGTCGCTCCCGCGCCCCAGGAAGTGGGGCGGTCGGTGTACCTGAACGCCAGCGCCGTCGCGTCGGTCGACCCGACGTTCCGGTTCCTGTGGGGCGATGGCACGTCGGACGTCGCCTCGTCAGGGAATGGCGTCCACGTCTTCGCGGCCGCCGGGGTCTACAACGCCACGATCGGCCTCACCGACCCGAACGGGTCGGCGAACATCCACTCCCTGCAGCTGTTCGTCCACGGCGGCCCGTCCGCCACGATCACCGTGAGCTACCCCGGAGTCGACGTCGGGGTCCGGGACGTGTTCACCGCCGCCCCCGTCGAGGGGACGGGAACGACGCCGTACAATGTCACGTGGTCGTTCGGGAGTGGTTCGGTCGAGTACGGCGCCTCCGTTGCGCGCACATTCTCCCTACCCGGGAACGTCACGGTGACCGCGAGTCTCGTCGACGCGCTCGGCCTCCACGGCTCGGCGGTTACGAACGTCACCGTCGCCCCGGACCCGACCGTGACGATTGTCCCGGAGTTCTCGGTCGGGGGTCGGGCCGTCGCCGACGCGGGCGTCTCGACGACGCTGCTCGCGAACGTCGTTGGCGGGACCGCACCGGACAACTTCACCTGGCAATTCGGCGACGGAGACTCCGGGTTCGGTCCGGGTCCCATCCACAGCTTCACCACCGGGCCGGTGGTCCGAACGGTCTCGGTGACCGTCGCCGACGCCGGAGGGTTCACCGCCCCGGGCACCTTGAACGTCTCCGTCGCCGCCACCCCCGTGATCACCGGCGTCGCGACCACCCCTTCCCTTCCGACCGCGGGGACCACGGTCACGTTCGTTCCCGCGACCACCGGGGGGGTCGGCGGTGCGTCCTTCGTCTGGACCTACGGGGACGGCTCGTCCGGAACCGGGCACAATGGAACGCACTCGTACACCTCCGCGGGAACGTACACCGTCATCGCCTGGTGGAACGACAGCGCCGGCGGCTCGGCGGCCCGGACCCTCAACCTGACGATCGGTCCCTCGGTTTCCCTCCTGACCGGATTCCTCCTCAACCCGGTGGTCCTGAGCGCCCTCATCATCGTGGCCGCCGCGGCGACGGCGCTCCTCGTCCGGTACCGGCAGCGTCCGGCCCCGGTCGGGGTCCCCCCGGCCGAATCGCCTCCTCCGACCGGCACGCCCCCGGCCGAGCCGTAGAGGCGGCCCCTCGGGATCGATGTCGGCGGGAACGCTCTGGTCGAACGGCCGGATCTTCACCGGCCGCCGGTTCGTCGAAGCGGTCGCCGCCGAGGAAGGGCGCGTGGTGGCCGCCGGAGCCCTCCGGACCGTCCGTCGGTCCGTCGCGACCGGGACGGAACGGGTCGACCTCGGGGGCCGGATCGTCACCCCGGGCCTCACGGACGCCCACCTGCACGTCCTGGAGATCGCGCGCGACCTCGCGGGCGTGGACCTGACCGGCAGCCGGTCGATCGGCGAACTCGGCCGTCGGGTTCGCGCGTGGGCCGTCGTCCACCCCGATGGGCCGGTCGTCGGGGCCGGGTGGGACCAGGACCGCCTCCGGGACGGTCGCTACCCCACCGCACGCGACGTCGAACGGTGGGTCGGGGACCGGCCCACGGTCCTGACCCGGGCCTGTCGGCATGCCGCGCTCGTCAGCGCCACGGTCCTCGACGAGGTCGGCATCGGGGAGGCCACGCCCGATCCGCCGGGGGGGCGGATCGGGCGCACCCCGGACCGACGACCGAACGGCCTCCTGTTCGACAACGCGCTCCGCCCGCTGCGGCCGTGGGCCGACCGGGCGTTCGCCCACTCGCGTCTCGGCCTCCCGGAACTTTTCGCCCGGGCGGCGTCCCTGGGACTGACGACCCTCGCTCCCATGAGCGCCTCCCCGTCCGAGGTCGAGGAGCTCGGCCGTCTCGTTCGCGGGCGCCGTCGACCCCCGGTCCGGCTGGTCGCCTACCTGCGGGCCGACGCGCGGGCCCAGTTTCCCCGACTCCGGCGTCGTCTGGCGACCCCGTCGAGCCGTCTCGCCGGTCTGAAGGTCGTCGGCGACGGGGCGTTCGGTCCCCGGACCGCGTGGCTCCGCCGGCCGTATCGCGACCGGGCGGACGAATCCGGGTTCCCGCTCCTCTCCCGGGACGAGCTCACGGAGATCGCGTCCGAGGCCGAGGGGCTCGGGGCGGGCCTCGCGGTCCACGCGATCGGCGACCGGGCGCTCGCGACGACGCTCGCGGTGTTCGCGAAGCTCCGGCCGACGGTCCGGCCCCGCCTCGAGCACGCCTCCCTCGCCCCGCCGGACCTTCTCGCGCGACTCGACGCGGTTCGACCCCACCTCGTGGTCCAACCGCGGTTCGTCCCGAGCGATGCGTGGATCGTCGAACGACTCGGCCCCCGGCGCGCCCGCTGGACGTACCCGTTTCGGACGTACCTCGCGCACGGCCACGCTCCGGCCGCCTCCAGCGATGCGCCGGTGGAATCGCTCGACCCGTGGGCGGGGATCGCCGCCGCGGTCGCGCCGAGGGCGACTCGGGCCCCCGAGTCCCTCGACGCCGTGTCGGCGCTCCGGATGTACACGGAGAACGCCGGACCGGTCCTGGGGTGGCCCGGGCTCGGGTCGCTCGAGGTCGGCGGGGTCGCCGACCTCGTTGAGTGCCATGGGACCGACCTCCCCACCCTCGCCTCCGCCGGGTCGAGCCGCGTCCGGCGGGTCTGGCGGGACGGCACCCAGACCGCCGGCCCGGGCTCCGGCGAACGATAAGTGCCCTTGGCCGTCCGGGCCGCCGATGGCCGAGCCGGGCGGCGTTCCGCCGTTCAAGACGTTCTCCCCGACGATGCGCGTCGACGTCCTCGTCTCCGACTGGCGGAGCGAGCTCGACCCGACGCTTCCGGAGGAGGCGAAGGAGACCGTGCTCTACGGGCGCGCTTGGGAGACCTACCAGGAGGGCGACTTCGGCTTCGGGCTGTGGCTGTGGCACGAGTCCGACCGGTTGCAGAACGCGTTCAACGGCTCGGTGCGGGAGGTGACGCGGGTCGTCGGTCCGGGAAAGTACTTCGGGTTCTCCCACCGGCGGGCGGTGGCCGAGAAGGTCCCGCTCGAGAAGGTCTACCGGCCCCGGAAGGGCGACATGAGCACGCCCCGGACCGACGCGTACATCCTCCCCCAGTACCAGCTTCTCTGCGTCTATCTTGTCAAGGCCCGGGAGGGGGACCCCCGGTCGAAGGCGCTCCTCGAGATCTCCCTCGGCGAGCTCGAGGAACGACGGAGGGCCGACCGGTTCATCCCCCACTTCGAGACGTTCCGACGCCTCCTCGAGCGCCCGGCGAGCCCGCCCGGCGAGACGCCGCCGGCCGCTCCCGCGGCCGAAACGGCCCCGGCGCCCCCGACACCGGCCCCCGCCCCCAAGAAGAAGGGCCGGGCCAAGCCGTCTTAGGGACGGCGTCCGTCGGCCCGCTACGACCCGTTGGCTTCTCCGGTTCGGCTACGACGGCCGGCCGTTCCACGGCTGGGCCCGGCAGCCGGGGCGCTGCACGATCGAGGGGGAGCTCCGGGCCGGCATCGAGCGGTTCCGACTCGCGGAAAGCGCCGACGCCGCCCGGATCGACGTCGCCAGCCGAACCGACCGCGGGGTGAGCGCGCGCGGGAACGCCGTGACGGTCACCTCGCCTCGGCCGGCCGCTTCGTTGCTCCGCGCGCTGAACGCGGTTCGGCCGGAGGTGTTCTTCTCCGCGGCCGTCGCGGTCGATGAATCGTTCCGACCCCGGGCCGCCCGCTCCCGGACGTACCGGTATGCCGAGGTCGAACCGGTCGGGACCCTCGCGGAGTACCGGTCCGCGGCCTCGGCCGTGGTCGGGCGGATCGACGTGCGGTCGTTCGGGCGCGGAATCCCGTCCGACCGACCGGCGATCCGGATCGTCGACCGGTTCGACGTCACCGCGGCATCCCGCGGCTTCCGGCTCGAGGTCACGGCGCGTTCGTTCGTCTGGGGGATGGTCCGCAAGCTCGTCGCGGGGGTCCGGTCGGTCGCCGCGGGGGACCTCGCCGAAGCGACGTTCCGATCCGCCCTCGCCGGCGAGCGGCGGCTGACGGTCGGCCTCGCCGAGCCCGAACCCCTGGTCCTTTGGGACGTCGACTACGGCCGGCCATGGACAACCACCACCTCCCGGTGGTCGTCGATCCAGCGAACGTACTTCGAGGACGAACGCCGCGCGACGGCGATCCGGGACGTTCTCCTCGCGACGTTACGGGAACCGTAGGACCGTGACCGGACCCCGGCCTCCGACCCCGCCGAACCAACGAAGCGTCTATCGTGCGCGGTGTCCCTCGTCGGGGCGGACGACCGGATGACGGGCGATTTCGCCGGGATCGAGGGGCTGGTCGCCGTCGTCGGGGCGGGCGCGATCGGCGGCGCCCTCGCACTGCGTCTGGCCCACCCCGCGCGTCGGGACGAGGCGCTCCGGTTCCGGGCCGCCGCGCTCGCCCTCGTTCCCGCGGGCGTCGTCGCCGTCCTCGCCCTGGTCATCGGCGGCTGGAAGGGCGGGGCGGGACGCGGGGTTCCGTTCGACCAGGGGCTCGCGATCGGCCTCGTCGCCGCGGCCCTCGTCGTCGTCCTCGAACCGCGCTACGAACTGGAGGGTCCGGGCCTCACGGAATCGGAGTTGCGCGCGGACCGCAGCTGGTGCGGAGTCGGCGCGGCGGGCGTGGCGCTCCTCGCCCTCCTGGCGGTGCTCTTGCTGACCGGCTCGGGGCCCGCCGGGCTCTTCGGCGTCGCCGCGGGCGCCGCGCTCGTCCTCCTGCTCGGGGAGCCGGAGTCCCGATTCAACGTCCGGCTCCGGTTCGTGGGATTCGTCACGACCCTCGCGGTCGCGACGGCGTTCGTCCCCACCGCGGCCGTGTTCCGGTCGATCGTGCCCGACGCGCTCCTGATGCCGCTCGCGTTCGGGGCCGTGGCCACGGTCGCGGGGGCCATCGGCGTCGCGGTCGACCGGATCCACGGCCCGTACCACTGGGGCGTGGCGGCGGCGGGGATCGCCGCCGCCGGGATCGCCGTCGTCGCGGTCGTGACGTGGTACTGGAACCTCGGGATCGCGCTCGCCGTGACCGCCGGCTGGCTCGGGGCCGGGACGACGCTCTACGCGCTGCGGTTCGGGGTGTACGAGAAGGGCCAGGCCGACGCGATCGGGCGGGCCGGCGTCGCCCTCGGCGCAATCGGGTCGATCGCGAACGGGCTCCAGGCGGTGGGGGTCATGATCCTCGCGATCGCCGGCTCCGCCCTCATCGCCGTCGCCGCCATCCTCACCTTCGCGCCCGACGGGACGTTCGGGCTGCTCCTCGCCGGGGTCGGCGCGACCGGGGCCGCGCTCGGGCTCGGGGGGCTCCAGGTCGGAACCGGGCCGGGCGGAGGACCGCGGCACATCCCGGAAGCGTTCGACACGGTCGCGATGACGTGGGCCCCGCTCACCACGGTCTTCGCGCTCGCCGCCGTCGTCCCCTCGATCACCGGGGTCCCCGCCGAGGTCGTCGATGCGAACCTCACCCTCGGGGTCCCGGGGATCCTCGTCGGCCTCGTCCTCGGCGCCCTCGTCCCGTTCGTCGTCGCCTCCGCTGGCCGCCCTCCCCCGGGGGTCGTCCCGGACCGGCGGGTTCGGTGGGCCGTCGCGATCGCTCCCGCCGGGGTCGTGGTGGCCGTGTCGCTGGCCCTCGGAGCCGGGGCGGCGGTCGGAGCGGTCCTCGGCGCGGCGATGACCGGCGTCCCGCTCGGCCTGTTCTGGGCGGCGACCCGGGAGGCGTCCGCCTCGCTCCAGACCCGGCTCCCGGCGGGTTCGTCGGCGCGCCGGGCCCTGTTCGAGGCGTTCGACGCCCCCACGGGCTGGCGGATCGCCGCCTCGGTGCTCGCGGTCACCGTCTCCGCGCTCGCGGTCGTCGTCGTGTTCGCGCCGGCGACCACGTTCCTCGGGTCGTAGGCGCTACGGAACGGCCGGGGGACCCGGTCCCCGGCGGGTCGCGAGCACGGCGAGCGGCGGCGCCGCGAGGAGGACCGCGGCCAAGAGCCAGTCGAGCGGGGGGACGGGGGAGACCGTGACCGTCGGGTTCGGGGGCGGGACGAGGACGCCCCACTGCCAGGTGTCGCCCAGCGGGGGCGCGCCGTCGGGGCCGTTCGCGGGGGCGCCGCCGTAGAAGACGACCTGGTCGACCGACGGGTCGAACAGGAGGACCGCCCCCAGGCGAGCCGAGGGGCCCGGCCCGGCGATCGTGGTCAGGTTCTCCCACGTGCCGTTCGCGAACGCGTAGAGGTCGGTCGACCCCCCGACGGGGCCGGCGAGAAGGACGTCGCCGATCGTCGCGTCGTACGTCATCGCCGGCGCGAGCATCGACGGGAGGCCGCCGGTCGCCTCGAGCGTCCAGTTCCCGCTCCGGTACTGCCAGGTCGTCGGGGGACCACCGCTCGCGTTGATCGTGTAGAGGACCGCGGTGTCGCTCCGGGGGTCCTCGAAGAAGGCGGCCCCGGCAAGGTCGACCGACGGGCCCCCCGGGGCGGCGACCGTCGACCAGTGCCGGTGGAGGAAGAGCCACACGGTGTGGCCCGCGCCGGCAACGCCCGCGCCCGGGACCCAGACGGCGCCCCCGGTCCCCGGGTCGGTCGCGATCACGCCGGAGTCCCCGGCGGGCGGGGGGAAACCGGCCGTCGGGGTCGCGTTCGTCCAGTTGAAGTTCTGCTCGACGTACGTGAGGTTGCTCGGGGCGTTCCCGGGCCCGAGGCCGCCGACCATCACGTCGAGGTCGTCGGCGACGTCGAGCGCCATCGCCGCGTGGGAGAGGAACGGCGCATGCCCGACGAAGAAGACGGTCGCGTTCTCCCATCCCCCGTCGTCCTGGATCCACGATTGGTTCGACGGCTGCCCGTCGGCGAGGAGCCCCCCGACGACGACCGCCACGCCGTCGTACGCATCGAACGCGGTGACGGCGTACGCCCGGGGGGCCGGGTACTCGTGGATGTTGACGAGCGAGATGTTCCGCCACTGCGACAGGGGGGGGAGCGGCCCCGGCCCGCCGGCCGCCGCGACCACCGGGACGAGGAGAAGAACGACCAGGGCGGCCGCGCATGGGACGGTCGCCCGCACGCTCCTACGAGGGAGGGAGCGCTACTTACCGAGCGCGCTCGACCGGCGGCCGACGTCTTGCCGGACGCCGCTCCGGCGCGCCGGCCCGGGAGGATTCATACGTCATGAGCGGTCAGTGCCATTGTCCGCTCCGAGGTGGGCCGAGAGATGCAAGGTACCGGATGGACGCAGGCCGTGGTCCTCGCTCTCCTCGTGCTCCCCGGCGCCGCGGCCCTGACGTCCGGGTCCGCGCCGGTCGCGCCAACGTCGAGCGCCCTGTTCCACTCCGGACCGTTCCAGGCCAACGTCTCGAACTACAACTGGGCCGGCTACGCGGTGACCGGCCCGGTCCACTCCGTCTCGTTCGTCCAGGGGTCGTGGATCCAGCCGAACGCGACGTGCGCGGGCTCGCTGCTGCAGTACTCGTCGTTCTGGGTCGGCATCGACGGGTTCACGTCGTCGACGGTCGAGCAGACCGGGACCGAGGCCGACTGCCACCCCGGGACGGCGTCGTACTACTCGTGGTACGAGTTCTACCCGGCGGCGGCGGTCCGGATGACCACCGTCCCCGTCCACCCGGGGGACCTGATCAAGGCCTCGGTCACCTACGTCAACGCCACCGTCGGATTCACGACCACGCTCACCGACACGACCACCGGCAAGTCGGCCTCCCACTCGAGCCCCGTCACGAACGCGAAGCGGACCTCCGCCGAGTGGGTCGCGGAGGCCCCCTCGAGCCTCCTCTCCGTCCTCCCGTTGGCCGATTTCGGGAAGGCGAAGTTCGGCAAGGACTACACGGGGCTCGGGTCGACCTGCGAGGCGACGATCTCGGGGACCACCGGTGTCATCGGCTCGTTCGCGGCGAGCTCGATCCAGAAGCTCAACATGGTGGCCCTGACCGGGACCACGTGGATGGCCACGACGACCGCCCTGACGCCGAACGGCACGAGCTTCGTCGTCACCTGGCGGAGCGCGGGACCGTAGACGGCCCCGCCACCCCGACGGCGCCCCGGGAGGCTACCCGGCGCGGGGGCGAGCGAACGCGTCGAGGAACCCCCACCAGGCGTCGACCGTCTCGTCGACCGACCGGACCACCGCCGTCGCCGCCGGGCTCCGGGCCAGTTCGGCGGCGATGAGCTTCCGCTCGGCCGCCGAGTGCTCGACGTCGGCCGCCGTGTGGACGCGGAAGAACTCGAGCGACCGCTCGTCGGTCACGCCGTAGAATTTCGCGAGGCCCCGGGCCTTCTCCGTGGCGACCTCGGGGAAGATCGACTCGTAGGCGTAGAGGGCGCCGAGCGCGGAGCCGGCGGTCCCCCGGACCGCATGGCGCTCGTAGGTCCCGAGGAGACGGCGGGTCGCCGCGAGGCGGGGGGCCGACGCGAGGTCGGAGCGGGGGACCCCGAGCCCCTCGGCGAACCGGAGCCAGAGCTCCGGGTGGGTCGGGTCCCGTCCCTCCTCGTCGACCAGGTTCCCCAAGAGCGCGCGGCGGCCGGCCGGGTCGTCGACCCGGGCGTACGCCGCGGCGACGTACTTCGGGAAGCTCCGCTCGAACTGGTAGTACTGCCCGGCGTACGACCGCAGGGTGTCGAGGGCGACCTCCCCGTGGGACCACGCTTGGTAGAACGGGTGCTTCAGCAGGTGGCGGCGGGCGATCCGGCGGTCGATCCCTCGGATGGTCGTCACGGGCCGGCGTAGGCGGCAAGGGTAGTAGAATCTTGCCGATGCCGCCCCGCGGGCCCGAGTCCGTTCGTACCCGCACGATTTGAGTCGCCCGCGGGTCGTGAACCCCGACCCGTGCCCGCGCTCTTCACGCTGGATTTCGACCTGACCGCCGACGTCGCCGTCTCGATCGGGATGGTCGTCGCCGAGGTGTTCATCCTCACCCAGATCGTCCCGAGGACCGGCCCCGCCCCTCCGCTGACGCGGATGATCATCGGGACGAGCGCCCTCCTCGGGAGCTCCGGGGTCCTGATGGCGCTCCTCGGCGCGTTCTTGCAGCCGGATTTGAGCAGCTACACGATCGTGCTGATGATGTTCAATTTCATGATGCTCGTACCCCCCGGTCTCTGGTTCATCTCGCTCATCGTCTTCGAGGACCGGGTCGTTCAGCGGACGGACTGGTTCTGGCCCGTCGCCATCACGGCCATGGCGACCTCCGCCGAGCTCCTCATGGGGCTGTTCTTCACGGTCGCGGGGGGGAGCGCGCTCGACGTCCCCACGGTCCTGACGGGGACGCTCACGTCGGCGTGGTTCCTCTGGTCGATGGCGGCCGCGATGGTCGCCCTCCTCCTCTGGGTCCCGCTCCGGCGGGCCGTCCGCGACCCACTCCTCGGCCTCGCCGCCGCCGGCGTGGTCGCCCCGTTCGTCCCCGTCGACCCGCCGGTCGGCGCGCTCCTGATGGGCGCGGTGATGGCGGTCACGGTCCTCGAAGCCTTCCAGCTCGTCCGGACCGGCCGCGGGGCCGGCGTTGGGCGCGTACTGAACCTCGTCGTCGGCGCGTTCCTTGCCATGAACCTCGCCGGGGTGGCGATTGCGCTCGACCCCAATTCCCTGGTCCCGACGTTGGCGTTCGGAACGATCATGGCCGTCACGATGGCCGTGGAGTTCCTGTTCCTCGTCCGGGAGGGGCTCGCGCGCTACGGGAACGCCCCCCCGCCCCGGGCCCTGGCGCCGGTGGTGGTGGGCGCGGGGACCGCTCGGGCCCCGGCATCGGCCCGGCCGTAGTGCCGCGTCTCGTCGGAGAGTGGGACCTTCTCCCGTCGGTAGAAGTTCCGGGCCTCCGGTTCGACACGGCCCTCGTCCGTCGGAGCCGCGGAGCGGCCCCCCTCCGGACCGCCCGGGGACCCGGGCGAATCAACCCTGGACGGGTCCGCCGTTCTCGGCCTTGGCGAGAACCGCGTGGGGGACCGCCTCTCGCACGACGGGAGCGGGGGGTTCGACCGGGGTTCCCCGTCGGATACCGGAGGTCGTCCCCGGAAGCGGCGGCGTCGGCCGCGGTTCGGTCGTCCACTGCAGGGGGAGGAAGGCGGACTCGGGAGCGAGCGCCGCGGCGACCGCGAACGCGCCGAGGAGACCGAACTGCAGTCCCCAGCGGAGCGCGAGCAGAAGGGGCCCGGTCGACGGGGGAGCGACGGCCCCCCACGACGCCGGTAGTCCGACGGCGCCGAAGATCTCGTTGACCAACCCGTACGCGCCCGCGGACGCGAGCACGGGCGGGGTCCACGTGAGGAGGGAACCCCCTCCGACGAAGAGCGCTCCCCGCAGGGCGAGCGCGGCCGATCGGTGCGTTGGGTCGCGCAGCCAGCGGTACGTGCCGAGGACGAACAATCCGGCCGCGACCGCGAACAGCGCGAGCAGCTCGTGCTGGATGACCCACTGGTAGGCGAGCGTCGCGGTGGGTCCGGGAGCGCTCGGGGCGGTCCATTCCGCGAACATCGCGAGCGCCCACGTCACCCCCGCCCCCACGAGCCCCGCCCGGAGGAGCGCCCCGGCGACGAACCGACCATCGAGGGTGGCCCGGGGCGACGTCCCGGCCGAGGGGACGTCGCCTCCGAGGAGGCGACCGTACACCGAGAGGAGCTGTTCCTGGGCGACCAGCGCGACCCAGAGGACGCCGACCTGGAACAGGTTGAGGTACCAGGTATTGGAGAGGACGTTCGCGATCGAGGTCCCGCTGGCCTGGGCGACCACGCCGATCCCCGCGGTCGCCGCCACCGTCGTCGAGCAGCAGGCGCCGAGGGTGACGAGGGCGATCATCGCGGGGGTGAGCCCCGAAACGGTTCCGAGCGACGCCGGCCCGGCGGCGCCGGACCGCTGGCGGCGGATCAGACGGTAGGCGAGGACGAGCCCCACCGACATTCCGAGGCCAACGCCGAGGGACACGACGACCATCGTGACTGTCGCGAGGAACGGCAGGACCAGGACCGCGCCCGGGGCCGTGACGACGAGCGCCGGGAAGTTCCACCACGCCGGGTCGCCGGCTCCGGTCCAGACCGTGACCTGGACGGTCCGGTACGCGTTCGGTCCGACGACCAGCATCTGGCCGATGAGGAGCGAGACGAATCCGTAGAGGATCGCGACGAACGTCACCATCAGGGCGCCGATGCGGGTCCGCAGGAGCGCGCGGCTGCGCGCGAGCAGGAGGGTTCCCAGCCTTCCGACTGGCGCGGGGTCGTCCGACATCGAGCGGGGCGTCCCCTTCGACGAGCGAGCGTCGCTTAAGGCGGCGGGGTACGTACGACGCCGGCCGACGAGCGGGGACGATGCTCGGACGTCCGACTCCGCGAACGTCGGGGGCCCTCGCGGCCGGGCCCGGACTGGTCGGCCGGGTCGTCCTGTTCCTGACCCCGTGGTGGCCCGGCCTCGCCGTCTTTGCGGGGTTCCTCGTCGCGTCGGTGGCGGTGGATGCGAAGGGGCATCCGGGATTCTTCTCGCCGTGACGGGTCACCGGGAGGGCGGCGCACCCGGCCGGTCCGGCCCCGAGCGTTCGACGGGCGGGGTCGGGGCGGCCGACTCGGGCGGCGCGAACACGACGAGCAGGACCAATTCCTCCTCGATCGCGGCGAACCGGTGCGGCCGGTGGGCCGGAACGTAGAGCACGTCCCCGGCGCGAACGGGACCCTCGGTCTCCCCGTTCCGGAACCGCCCCTGCCCACGGACCACGAAGTACAGCTCGTCCTCCGCGTGGGGGGATTGCGCATCGACCGCCCCGGCGGCCAGCACGTACACTCCGACGCTCATCGGCCCGGTCCGGAGGAACTCGAGGTAGGGCGACGACAAGGCTCGGGCATCCGGGACCAACTCCTCGATCGCCGACGGAGAGAATTCGCGCATGCGGACGACCGAGGCGCCCGGCCCAGAAATCCCCCCGGCCCGGGTCCGCATGGTATCCGAGCGTGCCGCACCGACCTAAGTACGCCCCGGCGCGTCCCCCGCCATGGTCCATATCGAGGATCTCGGAAGCGAGTTCGACGCGCCGCTCGACATCGTCTGGAAGTACCTGGACTCCCCGCCCGACCACGGGCCGTCCCACTCCGACCGCCGGAACGTCTCCGCGGCCCCGGACCCGTCCGGGGGAGTTCGCCTGTCCTGGGAGCAGAACGTCCAGGGCAACTGGGTCCCGGTCGTGAACCACGTGACGATGTTCCCTCCCGTCGCGATGATGGTCCACTCGCTCGAGGGACCGCTCGCGGGGTCGAAGTTCCTGATGTACTACAAGCCGAACGGGGCGAAGACCGGGGTCAACGTCATCGGAGACTTCCAGTCGAAGATGATCCCGGCGAACCAGCTCGAGACGACGGTCCGGGCCTCGCTCGAGACCGCGTACAACGAGGACAACGCCGGCCTCCGCCGGATGGCCTCCAAGTAGGCCCACCGGGCCAACCCATTCCCCGACCATGGGCGGCCACGAACTCGGGAGCGACCCTTTATGGGGCGTTCCCCGACTCGGGGACCCGATGGCCGACGGCCGCCCCCAGTACCCCTCCCCGCCCGCGGTCCCGTTCGCGGCGTGCCCGATCGAGACGACGCTCGGCTCCCTCGGCCGCAAGTGGTCGATCACGATCCTTCGCGAGGTCGCCTTCGTCCCCCACGCGACGTTCGGGGCGATCCGGAAGGGAAACCCCGGGCTGCGGCAGAGGACCCTCTCGAACCGGCTGCGCCAACTGTGCGCGGAGGGGCTCATCCGCCGCGTCGTCCCGCCGAACGACCCCCGCCACCCGCACTACGAGTTGACGACGAAGGGGCTCGACATCTGGCCGATCCTGACCTCGCTCTTCCAATTCGGCACCCGCCACCACGCCGACGAGGTGTTCGCCGACGGGCGGCCGCGGAGCCTGGAGGACGTCTACCCGAACGATGCGGCCCTCCTGCTCGGCCCCGTCGCTGCCTACGCACGGTCCGCCGCGGCGTCGCCGGTCCGGACGAACGTCTCCGTGGGACGCCGGCCCCGGGCCGGCGGGCGGAGCACCCGGGCCTAGCGCCCCGCCACCGCGCGTTCGAGCTTCCGGACCACGATCTTCTGCATCTTCCGCATCGCCTGGAGGGCCCGCCCGGCGCGCTCCGGATCCGGGTCGCGAAGGAGCTCCATCAGCCGGGCCGGGATGATCTGCCAGCTCAGCCCGTACCGGTCCACGAGCCACCCGCACCGGCTGGGCTCCCCGCCGCGGAGCAGCCGGGACCAGAGGACGTCGACCGCCCGCTGGTCGGGACAGCCGACGAAGATGGAGAACGCCGGGCTCGGCCGATGTTCCGGCCCGCCGTTGAGCGCGACGAACGGAGTCCCGCCGAGCTTGAACTCCACCACGAGCGGCTTCCCGCCCGGACCGCCCGGGTGGACGGCGGTGACCCTCGAGCCGGCGAACGAGGCGACGTAGAACCGCGCCGCCTCCTCCGCCTGGTCGTCGAACCACAGGAACGGGGTGATGCTCTCGACCCGCACCCGCGGCCCGCGCGCCCCGCCCCGGGTCGTCACGGGGGGCCCCTCCCGGCGAGGACCTCGTCGAACCGGGCCCACCCCTCGCGCATTCCGGATTCCATTCCCGAGTCGACCATCGCCCGTCGCGTCGCTTCGCTCGGGAACCGCACCCGTACCACGACCCGCGTCCGGTCGCCCCGGTCCTCGAACGTGAACGTCTGCTCGAGGACCTTCCCGGGGGCCCCCTCGTACTCGAACGTGCTGACGACGCGCGCCGGGGCTTCGACCTCTCGGAACTCCCCGTGGAAGCCGTGCACCGCCCCGTCGGGGGCCCGCTGCACGACCCGCCACCGGCCGCCGGGCCGGACCTCGTACCGCTCCACCGTGGTGGTGAGCTCGGCCGGCCCCCACCACCGGGGGAGCAGCGACGGGTCGTGGAACGCCTCGAAGACGCGCCGCCGCGGGGCGAGGAACTCCCGTTCGGCGACCATTTCCCGGTCGCCCACGAGCGAGAGGGAGCCCCGGCGCATTCGGTCCTGTCGGGTTGGGTTCGGATCGCTCATCGCTTCGTTTTCCTCCTTCGGTTCCGTGTCGGGGGCGGGACCCCCGGGACTTCGACCAGGGAGGCGATCCGGTCGAATCGGTCCTCCCACAACACCCGGTACCGGGTGAGCCAGCCGAACGCTGCGCTCAGCGGAACCGCGTCGAGGCGGCGGCGGCGGACCCGACCCTCGCGGTCCACCCGCACGAGGCCGGCGGCTCCCAGGACGCTCAGGTGGCGCGAGATCGTGGGAAGTCGGACCCGGTAGGGGGCGGCGAGCTCGTTGACCGCCCGGGAGCCCCCGGCGAGCTGTTCGAGGATCCCGCGACGGATCGGGTGGGACAGCGCCGCGAACACCGCGTCGAGGTCCACCGCCGGTTGCTTAGCCATTCGGCTAACCAATGACCTCGGATTATTTAGCTGTTCGGCTAACTAATTGGGTCCGAATCCGGGGTCCCGGGCGTTCGCGGCCTCGGCCGGTCCGAACTCGATCGGCCCGCTAATCGAGCCGGCCCTCGAAGACTCGGTTGAACGGGGTCTCGGTCGCCCGTCGGAACCGGGAGAACCCGGCGGCGAGGGCGATCTCCTGGAGCACCGCATCCGGCGCCTGCGCGCCGAGCGACGATCCTCCCGCCTGCGACAGGGACGCGGGCGTACAGATCCCGACCGAGGCGCTGTAGAAGATCCGGCCGATGGGGTTCAAGTTGGCCGCGAGATTCGACTGGGCCATCGGCTCGACGACCATCCACGTCCCGTCGGGGCGGAGCGTCGACCGGACATGGGCCGCCGCCCCCTTGGGGTCCCCCATGTCGTGGAGACAGTCGAAGAACGCCACCAGGTCGTACTCTCGTCCCGGATACGATTGGGCGGCCGCGACCTGGAATTCGACGGTCCCGTCCACGCCGGCCTTCTTCGCCGCCGCGCGGGCGGCGACGATGGACCCCTCGTGGGAATCGAACCCAACGAACCGCGTCTTCGGGAACGCCTTCGCCATGACGATCGTCGACGCGCCGTGGCCGCACCCCACATCGGCGACCTTCCCTCCCCGCTCGAGCTTCTCGACGATCCCGGGGAGCGCGGGCAGCCATTGGGAGACGAGGTTCGCGACGTAGCCGGGCCGGAAGAACTTCTCCGTCCCGACGAACAGCTCCGGACTGTGCTCGTGCCACCCGACCCCCGTGCCGGTCCGGAACGCCTCCAAGATCCGGGGTTGGTCCTTGTAGAGCGCGGCGGCGATGGAGAACGCCCCGGGAAGGTACGCCGGGCTCGATTCGTCGGCCAGGGTGAACGCTTGCTCGGCCGTGAGGTAGAACGTGGCCCCGTCCGGTCGGAGGCTCACATACCCCGACGCCGCTTGGGCGGCGAGCCACTCCCGAACGTACCGCTCCGACGTGGTGGTGGCCCGGGCCAGTTGCTCCGACGTCATGCCGGACGAATCCCCGAGGGCGCGGTAGAGCCCGAGCTGGGCGCCCAAGAGAATGGTCGGGCCGTGGAGATTGGCCCCGAAGTCCTGGACAAATCGCAACACGAACTCGTGCAGCTTGGTCGGGTCGACCGCCGGTTTCTCCTCCATGTTCCTCTCCGTCGGTGTCGGCGACCTTCGGCGCGAGGTAGGGTTCCGGGACTAAGATGCTTCGGAAGGCCGAGGTCTGGGATGCGGACGGCGGGGTCGAGCGGGAGGCGATCCTTCTCCCCCCGAACTCGGCGTCCGCCGATTCGCCCGACGAACGCCTCGTCGGTGGAGGGAGCGGGCCGGACCGTCGTGCCGAAGGTTTCCGAAGGCCCCCACGTCACCGGGTCGACTTGCGCCCTCGACGGTATTGGTGGAGAACGACCCCGTTCCGGAACGTCCAGCAGCGGAGGTGACGCAACGTTCGGGGGCGCGCGAGAGGCCCGAACAGGGGATACCGCCGCGGACCGCTGATGACCGGCACCACCGAGAGGAGGTACTCGTCCACGAGGTCCTGCTCGATCAGGGCCCGAGGAAACGCGACGCCTCCGGGGACCAACATGTTCTTCCCGGGCCGTCGTTTCAGCCGGGCGATCTCCGTGCCCAGGTCGCCCCGCACGATCGTGGACCCTCGCCAGTCCGCCCGGGAAAGGGACTTTGAGAAAACGACCTTCGGGGTCTCGTCCAGGCCCCGGGCCTGCTCGCGCCAATCGGCGGGCGAGGCGGGGTCGGCGGCGGTCTTCGGCCAGAATCCGGCGAATTGCTGGTACGTGCCCTTCCCCAAGAGGAGGGTGTCGACCTTCGACGCGGCCGTCTCCTTCAGCGCGGCGGCGAGTTCTTTCCAATAGGGACGGTCCATGATCGGAACGAAGCCGTCCTTGGTGTCGGCGGCCCCGTCCAGCGTGATGTGCATCTGCAGCACGACTTCCCGCATTCGATCCCTCGGCGTCCGGCCCAACGGTGAGGCGATATTTCCAGCCTTTCGCGGCGCGACGGCCGACCGAGGCCGGCAGAGTGCTCCCGGCGGGATTCGAACCCGCGTTGTCGGGTCGAAGGCCCGATATCCTTGACCGGACTAGACTACGGGAGCGCCGACCGCTCGAACGGCCCCGTCGTAAAGCGTTTCGCGCCGGCGCGGAGGGTCACCCGACCCGCTCCCACCGCTCGAGCTTCTGGACGGCGCTCAACGTCGACCCGCGCTGGATCTCTTCCCGGACCCGGTTCTCGTGCTCGAGGACGTCGAGCGCCCGGTTCGCGATCTCGGCGGCCCGCTCGCGCGGGACCACGACCACGCCCGAGAGGTCCCCGACGATCCAGTCGCCCGGGCGGACCTTTTCGCCGCCGACGACGACCTCGACCCCGATCTCCCCGTGTCCCTTCGGCTCGCCGGCGTTCGGCGAGACGGAGCGGCTGAACACGGGGAAGCCGAGCGCGAGGATTGCATCGACGTCCCGGGCCGCCCCATCGATCACGACCCCCGAGACCCCGCGCCCGTGGGCGCTCCAGCTCGCGAGCTCGCCCCAGATCGCGGTCGTTCCGCCGCCCGCGTCGATGACGATCACGTCGCCCTTGCCGGCCCGGTCGATCGCCTCGACCGGCTTCGCCCAGTCGCCGTCCCGCGTCACGACGGTGACCGCGGGTCCCACGACCTTGGTCGTGGGAAGGGGAAGGTGGGCGTGGAGGCCGTGCATCGCCCCGTGCCGCTGCATCGCATCGGAGAGGTTGGGGGAGGAGACCTTCTCGAACGCCGTGCGGACGTCGGCGTCGACGAACCGCCGGAAATGCTCGCTCGCGACCTCCTGCTTCGTCGCGATCGCCTTCCGGATCGCCTCGGTGGCCGCCTGGATGTTGGGGCTCTTCGTGATCGCGCCCCCGACGATCAGGATCCCGGCGCCGGCCCGGGTCGCGGCCGCGACCGTCTCGGAGGTGAGGCCCCCCGCCACCGCCACGGGGATAGACGACGACCTCGCGAGCCCCTCGAGCTCCTCGAACGGGGTGCGGCCGGCCATCTGCATGTCGATCCCGATGTGCCAGCACACCGCCGCGGCTCCGAGGGCGGCGACCGTCTTCGTCCGGGCGACCGGGTCGGCCACGTTGAGGAGGTCGACGACGACCTCGGCGCCGTACTGGTGACCGCCCCGGACCGCCTCCGCGATCGTGTCGTCGTCGGCGGTGCCGAGGACCGTAACGAGGTCCGCTCCGGCTTTGGCGGCGATCTCGACTTCGAACGCTCCGGTATCCATCACCTTCATGTCGGCGACGACCCGGTGGCTCGGGAACGCCTTCTTCAGGGCGCGGACCGCGTCGAGCCCTTCGCTCTTGATGAGCGGGGTCCCGGCCTCGACCCAGTCGGCGCCCCCGGCGACCGCCTCGGTGGCCGCCTGGAGCGCCCGCGACAGGTTCTCGAAGTCAAGGGCGACCTGGAGGACCGGTCGGTCGAGCCGCACGCCACGTCGAGGGTGACGGACTATAAACGAGTGGGCCGGCTCGCTCGGGGGTGACCCCGCCGGGACCTCCCACGATCCGCACGGTCGAGGGCGACGCGCGGGAACTTCCCGGCGTCCGACCGGCCTCGGTCGAGCTCGTGGTGACGTCGCCGCCGTACCCGATGATCCCCCAGTGGGACGAATCGTTCCGGGCGTGGGGCGCCCCCGACTTCCCCGCGATGCACGGTCGCCTGGCCGAGGCCTGGGCCGCCTGCCACCGGGTCCTTGTTCCCGGGGGGATCCTCGCGGTGAACATCGGCGACGCCCTGCGAAGCGGACCGGAGGGGTTTCGACTGTGGCCGAACCATGTGGAGGTGGCGCGGGCGTGCGAGTCCGCCGGGTTCCGTCCGCTGCCATACATCCTGTGGAAAAAGCCGACGAACAAACCGAACGCGTTCCTCGGCTCGGGGTTCCTTCCCCCGAACGCCTACGTCACCCTCGACTGCGAGTTCATCCTCCTCTTCCGACGGGGACCGCTCCGCGCGTTCCCCCGCTCGGACCCGCGACGCTCGGCGAGCCGGTACACGAAGGCGGAACGGGACCGGTGGTTCTCGCAGATCTGGACCGACGTCCGGGGAATCCGCCAGGCGGGCGCGGGCCGGCGAACGGGGGCGTTCCCTCCGGAGATCCCGCGGCGGCTGATCCGGATGTTCTCGGTGGTCGGGGACACCGTCCTGGACCCGTTCGCCGGCACCGGGACGACCCTCTGGGAAGCGAACGCGCTCGGCCGGAACGCGATCGGGGTCGAGATCGACCCGGCGCTCGCGGCGGTGCTCCGGACGGAGGCGTCGGTCCGGTCGACCGGTCCGGGGCGGACGTAGGTGGATGCGCGCGTTCGTCGCGGTCGACGTCCCCGACCCCCGGGCCCCGTCCGACTCGACGGCGTCGGCCCACCTCACCCTCAAGTTCCTCGGCGAGATCTCCGTCCCGCTCGCCGAATCGCTCGGAGCGGCCGTCCGGAGCGCGGTCGCTTCGCTCGCCCCGTTCTCCCTCGAGCTGCGGGGGGTCGGGGCGTTCCCGGACGCTTCGCACCCGCGCGTCGTGTGGGCGGGGGTCGGGGAGGGGGCCGAGCGGGTGACCGACCTCGCGCATCGGGTCGACGAGGCCGGCACGACCGTCGGCGTTCGCCCGGAGCCGCGGCCGTTCACTCCTCACGTCACGCTCCTGCGCGTGCGCGGCCCCCGGGACACCGCCCGAGCCCAGGAGTGGCTCGCGTGCGGTCCCGAGCACGTGTTCGGACGAACCGAGGTTCGCGACGTCGTCCTGACCTCGAGCGAGCTTCGTCGGGAGGGGGCGGTCCACCGCGCGATCGACCGGTTCCCCCTCCAAGGGGTCCGCACCGACTAACCGGCGTCCCGCTTCGGGCGCACGAACGATCTCCGGGCCTGCGCGTCGGTCACCCACTTGCGCCACAGGTAGAGCGTGGCGTAGCTCCCCCATCCGGGGTAGTGCCGGTCCCCCCAGGCCCGGGCGGTCGCCTCGTCGGCGGTCCGCGCGACGGCGCCGTATTCGGCAAGCGCGACCCGGACGCCGAGGTCGCCCGCGACGAACGCGTCGGGGCGGCCGAGCCCCCGAAGCGCCACATTCTCGGCGGTCCAACGACCGACCCCCTGGGCCGCATCGAGCGCCGCGACGAGTTCCGGCGTGCCGAGCGGGTCGAGCGCCTCCGGCGACCACCGCCCGGCGTTCTCGTCGGTGGCGAGGGCGAGGAGGCTCTTCGCCTTCGCTCCGCTCGTCCCGTTCGCGCGAAGCCCTTCGGTCCCGAGCGCGAGGATCTCGCCCGGAGCCGGAACTCGGGGGACGATCCGGCCGTCGGCCTCGAGGTGGGCCCCGGTCGCGTCGATGAGACGCTGCTTGATCGCGCTCGCCGCGCGGACCGACACCTGCTGGCCGAGGATCGAGTGGAACAGCGCCTCGTAGGCGCTCGCGTCCCGCGGAAGCCGCAAGCCGCGGAACTTCCGCTCGGTGCCGGCGAGGACCGGCTCGTCCCGGACTTTCCGGTAGAACTCTTCGATCGGGTGGTCGAGCGAGAAGAGCGCCCGGAGCGCGGCCCGCGTCTCGACCGGACCGGGGCCGTACCCGGTCGCGCGCCATCGGGTTCCGCGCTCCTCGACCCCGAGGATCCAAGGCCGCTCGGGGCGGCCCCACACGCGGAGGACCCGGGCGCCGTCGGAGGCGAACACCAGGGAACGGCTCGAGTACTCGAGCTGCTCCCGCTCCTGCGGGAACGAGCTCAACCGCGGGGGTTCGATCTCGACGACCGCCGTCGGATGGCGGCTCGCGGCCCACGATCCGCGGCGCGGGCGGGGAGTTTGTCTCATCGTCCGCCCCCGGACCGACAACGACACGATTAAGCCCCGCAGCCCGCCTCGTCCCGGGGCCGCCCCGGCTCCCGCCGGTCGCGGAGGGGGGTGCCGTGCGGAATCGCCGACGAGGGACGGTCGCCCTCCTCCTCACCGTGGGCGCAGGCCTCGTCCTGACCCTCGCGCTGATCCCGAGCGGCCCCATCGCCCCGAATCGGGCGCCCGGGGCCCCGTCGTCTCCGCTCGCGACCGATTCCTCGTGCGGCGGGGCGCCGGTTCCGCCGATCCTGACCGGAACGCTCACGGACGAGGGAACGGTCCTCCCGCAGCCCGTCGTGGCGAACGCCACCGTCCACGGTACGGTCGAGTTCGAGACGACGGACACGTCGAAGTACGGCACGACGGTCACGTGTGGTCCGACGACCGCGCAGGGGACCGTCAACGCCTCCGGCGGCTTCGTACTCAACCTGACCCTCCCGAGCGGCTCGTGCGGCCCGACGGGGTGCCTGTCGTATTCGGGCCCGTACACCCCGACCTCGTACCGCGTGGTCGGGGGTTCGGCCCCCGCCTACTTCCTGCGGAGCGCCCGGAACGGCTCGCAGGTGACCCTCGACTGGGTCGCCGCCCTGGACTCGGCCACGACGTCGCCGAACGAATTCGGCACCGTCAGCGTCGACGCCCCGACCACGCTGCTCGCGAACGCGTGGGATGGCGCCGGGGACCCCTCCACGGCGAACGTGACGTACGCCTGGCAACTCGCGGGGACTGCGTGGGGGTCGACCGGGCCCGTCGACGGCTCGACGTTCCTCGTGAATGGCACGGTTGCGGGCCAGCCGGGAACGGTCACGCTCTGGGTGAACGGGTCGTTCAACGGGACCGCGATCGCCCTCCCTCCGGTTCACCTGTATCTTGCCGCGGCGGAGACGGCTGCCCAGGACGGCAGCGTGTACCCCTCGGCCCTCGACGTCGGCGTCCCGGCGGTCCTCACGCTCAACGCGACCGGGTCCGGCGGGTACGTCTATGCGGCCAGCCTCTCACCGGGGCTTGGCGGCACCGAACGGAACGTCACGTGCCGGACGGTGGCGGCGAGCGGTGGCACGGTCGACGTCTCCTGCGCGTTCTCGGTGACGTACGAGGAGGCCGGCGAAGTCGCTCCGGAGGCCACCGTGACCAACGGGTACTCCGCGGCATCGTACACCTACCTTCCCGTCGTCGTCTCCGCCGCCTTCGCCGTCTCGGTGGGGCCGGACCCGGCCGAGGCGTATGTCGGGGGTCCGCTCCACGTCCAGGTCTCCGTCGTTCCCCACACCGGAACCGGGCCGTTCGGACCCGCGTGCCTCCTCACCGGAGACGGTCGATTCCTGTGCGACCGAAGCCCCGGGTCGTCCTGGACCCTCCCGGTCACCTACTCGAACCCGGGGACGTACTCCGGCGTCGTCACCGTCGCCGATTCCTCGCTCGTCAACCGGACCGTCGGGATCGGGATCACGATCTCCACCCTCCCTACGACGCCGTCTGTTTCGCTCGACCGCTCCACGGTCGAGCTCGGGGACTCCGTCACGGCCTCGGCCACGATCGCCGGCGGGGCGTTCCCCCTCACCTACTGGTGGAACGCCTCCGCCCTGCACGGGACCGTCGATACGGGGGTCACCTTCTCCGACGCGATCCCGAGCGCGACGTTCACCCCGGGGACCGTCGGCGCCCAGGAGGTGACGCTCACCGTGGTCGATGCGCTCGGAACGGTCGTGGCGAGCGACGCCCCGCTCACCGTCGAGGGGGACGTCGTCGGTCTCGTGGCGGTCGCGCCGCAGACGAACGAGAGCGTCCCGGCCGGCACCGCGGTGGCCGTCGCGATCCACGGGGTGGACTCGCTGCGCAACTTCGTTCCGGCGTTCGCGGCCAACGTGACCATCCGCGTCGCCTCGGGGTGCGGTACCGTGTGGTTGAACGACTCGAGCGGGGCGGTTCCCTGGGGAGAAAACTCCTCGGCGGCTTTAGGAGCGGCGAACTGGACCGACGGGGCCGCGGAGCTGACCGTCGCCGCGTCCAGCGCCGGCCCGTGCGCCATCGTCGTCGCCTCCCCCTTGCTCGCCGGGCCGGCGGAGATCCGCTTCCAGGTCTCCGCCAACTCCTCCGACCTCCGGCTCATCGACCCGGACTATGTCCGGGCCGGCCCCACCGACAACTCCACCGAGTATGCGATCGTCGACGAGTTCGGAAACCCCGACCGCTCCGGCTACGTGATCGTCGAGACCGCGATCGGCGCGGTCCGGACGACGGTCGATTCGCCGATCCACGACGGGTCGGCCGGCCCGACGGTCTGGGTCAACTTCTCGGCGACGCAGCCGGGGTCCGGTGTCCTGACGGTGCTGAGCGAAACGAACCGCTCGCTCCTCATGGTTCGGATCTCGGGCCCGGCCGGGACCACCGGGCTCTCCGCCCTGGACGAAGTGGCCCTGGTCGGCGTCGCGCTCGGGGCGGTCCTCGTCGCGGGGGTCGTCGTCGACCGGAGGCGGAGGGCCGCTGCGCCCGCGGCCCGCGCCCCTCCGGAAGACCCGGACGAACCGCTCCGGCGGCTCGCCGAGGGACGCTCGCACGTCCTCTCCCGTCTCGCCGCCGACCACGACACCGACCTCGACGGCGTGGCCGACGGGTTCCCGGGCCCGCCGCCGGACGCGGCCGAGCTCGCGGAGTGGATCGGGACCCTGGTCACCGAGGGGATCGTCCGGCCCTCGGTCGGGCCCGACGGCCGGCCGAGGTTCCGCCTCGCGAACCCGGACGACCGCCCCGCGGGCCCCCGGGTCGAGGTCGACCCGCTCGCGCTCGACGCGGCGCTGGCGCGCCGGGATTTCGACGCCGCGGACGCCGACGACGAGCGGCCGCCGGCGTAGCGGTTACGGGTCGCGGCCGACGAGGTCGTAGTACCGGTACGCGGCCTCGCCGGCGCCGAAGCAGTACTGGATCGTGGTGTGGTCCCGCTTCAGCTCGGCGACGCCGGCCCGGACGACCTCGGTCGAGCGGCCCTTGTGGAGGAGGTCGTCGAACAGCTCGGCGATCCGGTCCATCTCCGGTTCGGTCATCCCGACCCGGGTCACTTCGGGGGTCCCGAGGCGGACCCCGCTCGGGTGCTTCGGGCTCGCATCCCCCGGGAGGAGGTTCTTGTTCGCGATCAAGCCGGCGTCGGCGAGCCGCTTCGCGGCGGACTCCCCGCCCCCTTCCTTCGCCATCCGGACCGCGAGCGTGTGGGAGCGGGTGAACCCGAGGTCGGCGGCGAGGACGTCGAACCCGCGCCGGTGGAGCGCCTCGGCGAGCGCGCGGGCGTTCGCGACCGTCTGATGCGCGTACGCCGCCCCGAACGCGACCTGTTCGGCGAGGGCGACGGCGAGCGCCGCCATCGTGTGGAGGTGGTGGTTGCTCGTCACGCCGGGGAACGCGGCCGACTCGAGCTTCTGGACGACCGCCGGATCCTGGGTCTCCCCGAGGAGGATCCCGTGCTGGGGCCCGGGGAGCGTCTTGTGCGTGGAGGCGGAGAGGACGGTCATCCCCTCGCGAAGCGGGTCCTGGAACTCGCCCCCGGCGACGAGGCCGAGGACGTGGGCCGCGTCGTACCACCCGAGCGCCCCGATCTCCTCGAGCGTCGGCGCGATCTCGCGGAGCGGCATCGGGAAGAGGAACAGCGAGAGGCCGAACAGGGCGAGCTTGGGCCGGGCCTCGCGGAGGACCCGGCACGTCCCGACCGGGTCGATGGTCATCGTCGCCGGGTCCCACGGGTAGTACACGGGCTTGACCCCCCGGAGGCCGAAGGCGCCGAACGACGCGCTCGAGATGTGGGCCCCGTCGGCGAGCCGGGTCGTGCCGACCGGGTCCCCGGGGGCGGCGAGCGCCTTCAGGACCGCGAGGTTCGCGACGGTCCCCGAGATCGGCCGGACGTCGGCGAACGAGCACCGGAACACCCGGCGGGCGAGCGCGAGGCACGTCCGTTCGACCTCATCGACCTGCTCGTTTCCCTCGTAGTACCGCTCGCCGGGTTTCCCCTCGGCGTACCGGGAGTGGAAATCGCTGACCAGGAGCTCTTTCGCGTACGGAGAGAGCAGGTTCTCGCTCGCGATCAGCGGGATCGACGTCTCGAACCGGGTCGAATGGGTCCGGACCGCCGTGCGGATCGACTGGACCGTCGCGGCCATCTCGGCCTGGGTCGCGTCCCGTCCGCTCGTCAAACCCCCCCACCCCTCCATTTCCACTGGAGATTCGGAGGGGAAAAGCGTTGTCCGGCACGCGTCCGCGTCGGACGGGCGAGATTCCAGCGCCCTCAGGTCGAATAGGTGCCGACCGGTCCCATATACCCCCCGGAACTCGGCCCGGCCCGATGCCCGGCGATGCATCCGTTCCGAGTCCGACCCCGACCTGGCCCACGCACCGTACGTTCGAGGTGTTCTACCACGACCTCGACGTACTCGGACACCTCAACCATGCCGTCTACTTTCCCTACATGGAAACGCTTCGCTGCGACTACTACCTGAAGACGATGGGATCGCTCGACCCTTCTCGACTCGACATCATCCTCGCCGAGGCAAGTTGTCGGTACCTGGCTCCGGCGTTCTACGGGACAGTGATGGTGGGAGAGGTCGCTCCGGGTCTCCCGCTCGGACGAACGAGCTTCTCTCTCCTCTACCGATTCCGGGATCCGAACGACCCGAACAAGGTCTACGCCCGAGGGAAGACGGTCGTGGTGTGTTACGACTACGAGACGAACCGGAAGAAGGAGATCCCGTCCGACCGGAGGGTCCCGCTCGAACGGGACGGCGTCGACCCCGCGTCCGAGGGCTGGTAGCCGGCGCGCGGGCGCACGTGGCCCTGTCCCCCGGAAGTTTCCACTGGAAATGGGGGGGTGGGGGGGTCCGGTCGTCGACCGGACCCGGTGCTAGGCCGGCAGGATGGGTGCCCGGAACAACGGTACGTGATTCCCAGCCGCTCCTCGGCCCCGTCGCCCCATCAGCGTCAACGGGTCACGGTAAGGCTGCTCCCGTCAGGACCTAACCCGGTTCCCGTGATGGATACCCGCTAGGGCGCTCCTCCGAGCGCTCGTCGCGGGGCCCGCGGCCCGATGGAACAGAGCGTCTGCAGAGACGACCAAGACGTACCGCTCCTCCGAACGTCGCTCCTGCCTGTCACCCCCGCTGAGGACGGTTTCGGTGTAAAAGGGGACGCCCAACCCCCCGGTCTAGCCTAGCGAGCGAACGACCGTCCGTCGATACTTATAGTACCGGATACGCCGGCCGGCGCCGGCTTCCGGTCCGCCGGGCCACCCCTCCGCCTCCGACGACCCCGGTCGACCGTCCGGAGGGGCGGTTCTCCCGACGAACGCCGAGCCGGCAGGTGTAAATTCGGTGCGGGGTTCCCGGCACCGTGTCGGGCTCGGGCCGGCCCGGCCGGTGCGGTCCGGGTCGCATCGTCCTCGGGGCGCTCGTCGTCGCCGCGGTTACGGCCCTGCTCGTTCCGGCGGGAGGGGGGGCGGCGACCCCGCCAACCGCGGCGATCCACGCCTTCGCCGCCGCCCGGACTTCGAATGGGACCTACGATTCCGTGGGCGGTTGGACGACGGTGGGGGGGTCGGCCAACCGGTCGGGATATACCCCGCTCGGCGGCCCGCTCTCGTCCCAGACGGGCAACACCTACTGTCCGTCCCAGTTTCCGATCCAGGCGGGTCCCGTCGCTACCGGCTCGCTCGCGTACGTCGCCGACGTCCTCGGGAACATCTACGCGATCAACCGGACCGACCTCGACAACGGGGGCGGGAACGGCACCGTCGTCTGGACGGCTTCGGTCGGCGGGGCCCCGACGACGCCGGACGTGAGCTCGGGGCTCCTCGTGATCGGGGACGACGTGGGCGCGATCTCGACGTTCGGCCTCACGAACGGCGAACGGGACTGGTCGCACTCGTACGCCTACGGCGCGATCGTCGACGGGGTCGCGGCCGTGGACGGGACCGTCTACGCCGGCACCGACGGGGGCACGGTCGAAGCGGTGAGCCTCGACAACGGGAGCATCGACTGGACGCGCAACCTCAGCGGGCCGGTTTCGGGCGCCGTGGCCATCGCCGGGGGGCAGGTGTTCGCCTCGACGGTCGGCGGCGAGCTGTACGCCCTCTCGGCGACGGATGGGGCGGTCGCGTGGACGAGGACGATGGGGGGCGCGGTCGCGACGGGGCCGGCGGTGTACGGCGACCATGTCGTCCTTGCCGACAACGCGTCGGCCGTCGCGGTCTGGGACACGTCGAACGGCACCCTCCTGTGGCGGTGGAACGGCTCCCCCGCGTTCCCGGGCGACCGGATCGAAGCGTCGCCGGGGATCACGGGGACCACGGTGTTCGTCCAGACCCACGAGGCGAACCTCTACGCGTTCAACGCCTCGTCCGGCGCGCTCCTCTGGAACCAGTCGAACGTCGCGTTCGCCTCGGGCTACCCCGCCCTCTCCGACCCGGCGGCGACGCCGACGGTCGTCTACGTGTTCGACGCCACCGAGCAGCTGAAGGCGATCTCCCTCGCCACCGGCCGGGTCCTCTGGCGCGCGTCGTTCGACACGGCCTCGTACGGCCCGGTCGCGGTCGACTCCGGCGAGGCGATGATCGCCGACGAGACCGGCTGCCTCCACGTCATCGGCCGCGCGGGGAGCGGGATCTCCTGGCCGGTGACCGGGACGGTCACCGACACGAACGGGACCCCGCTCGCCGGGGTCTCGATCTTCACCGGGCTCGGAACCGACACGACCAACGGATCGGGCGAGTTCGCGTTCCCCCTCCCGAACGGGACGTACACGCTGTCGTTCTCGCTCTCCGGGTACGTCGAGGCGGTCCTGCCGTTGGTCGTCACCGGGCCGGTCCCGCCGATCGCGATCGTCCTCGCCCCGCTCGTCCTCTTCCCGCTTTCCGGGACGGTGGTCGACTCGTACTCCGGGCACGGCGTCGCGAACGTCACCGTCGACCTCTACGGGGTCGACGCGTTCGTGGCGGTCGTCACGAGCGGGCCGGGCGGGGGGTTCACCGCCCGCGTGCCGGCCGGCCCGGTCGTCCTCGACGCCGCACCGAGTGCCAGCCACGCCGAGGGTTCGCGGGTGTTCACGATGCCCGCCGGCCCCGCCGCGGGGGTCACGGTCGGCGTCGCCCCGACGAACCTCGCGATCCCCCCGACCGACCCGGACGACGTCTACCTCCTCGCTCCCCTCGCCCTCGTCGGCGCCGTCGCGACCGGCGCCTGGGCGCTCGGGGCCCGGTCGCGTCGGGTCTCCGAAGGACTGACGCCGGGGATCCTCTCCCCGTTCGCCCGGTACGTCCTCCAGCGGTCGCTGATCGTGCCGGCCCAGATGGTCGTCCTCCTCACGATCCTGTACATCTTCGGCACGTTCCTCCCCGCGGCGGCCACCGACTCGCCCGTCTGCAGCTTCTCCGCCGCCACCGCGTGCGGGTACTGCAGCTGGTCGAACTTCGGATGCGTCACGCAGGCGTTCGGCAGCGGGTACTGGGCGTTCATCTCGAACCTGTTCACCGGGGCGTGGGGCACGAGCTCGTACGGCCACCTCACCGAGCCGTCGTGGACGTTCCTCCAGTGGTACCTCCCGGACTCCCTCGAGCTCGCCGCCGTGGCGCTGACGATCTCCGGGGTCAGCGCCTACGTCCTCGGCCTCTCCGCGGGATGGAACCGGGACCGCCCCGTCGACACGAGCGTGCGGGCCGTCTCGGTCGTCGGCCTCCTCTTCCCGTCGTTCCTGGTCGTCATCGTGCTCTTCACCGCGATCTACAAGCCGTTCGTCCACGCGTTCGGGGACACCCCGTTCGGGATCCTGCCGAACCCGCCGTGGTTCGAGGCGTACGACGGCCGGGTGCCGGGGTGGGTCGGGATCGCGTACAACACGAGCCCGACCGGGTTCCCGGTCGTCGACGCGGCCCTCCACGGGGCGTGGCGGGCGACGTTGATCGGGGCGACGAAGACGCTCCTCCAGGCGCTCCTCATCTCGGCGATCTACGTCCCGCTCTTCCTGCGGTACGCCCGGCACGCGGTCGCCCAGGCGGCGGAGGAGCCGCACGTCGTCGCGGCCCGGGCCCGGGGGATCCCGGAGTCGACGATCCGGTGGCGGCACACGGGCCGGCGGGTCGTCCCGATCTTCCTCCTCGCGTTCGCGGCGACCCTGCCGCTCTACGTCGGCACGCAGTCGCTCGTCGAGGCGATGTCGAGCGACCCCGGCGTCGGGACGCTGCTCCTCAGTGAGATCACGGGGTACCTCGCGACCGGCTTCGGCTTCCACGCGGCGTCCGGCTCGCTGAAACCGGGGAACTTCTACCAGGTGACGATCTTCCTCGTCGTGGCGGTCGTCCTCGTCGCCTCGCTCGCGAGCGAGGTCCTGTCGCGGTACCTCGACCCCCGGGCCGGCCGGGGGGACCGGACGTGAGCGGACCGGACGGAGGACGACCGCCCCGGCTCCCCCTCGGCCCTTCGATCGAGGAGCTCGACGCCGAGGTCGCCCGGTGGGTCCGGCCGGGGCAGGAGCTCCGGTGGTTCCTCCGGAGGTTCACCGGCAACCCGAGCCTGATCGCGGGGGTCGGGATCCTCCTCGCCTACCTCGCCGTCGCCGTCGCCGCGGTCGTCTACTTCGGGTCGAGCCTGACGAATCCCCCGTTCCGCGCGACGTGGGCCGAGGCGATTCCGCCCCCGGGACCGTCGGCCACCCACCCGTTCGGAATCGCGAGCGGCCTCGGGGTCGACGTGTTCAGCGAGGTGGTCCGGGCGTTTCCGGTCGACCTCGGCCTGACCGCCGTCGCGATTGGGATCGCCGGCTCGGTCGGCGTCGTCCTCGGCGCGTACGCCGGCGTCCGGGGCGGGTGGACCGACCTCGGCATCACGTTCGCGGCCGACGTCGAGGCCGGGATGCCGCCGTTCTTCTTCGTCATCGTCCTCTACCTCGGGACCGAGCTCCTCCTTCCGCCGGTGACCCGCCTCTACGCGTTCCCGGTCCTGTTCGGCGCGGTCCTCTGGCCGTACTACGCCCGCCCGGTCCGGGCCGTCGCCCAGAAGGTCGCGACCGAGCCGTTCGTCGAGTCGTCGAAGGCCGCGGGCGGCACCCGGGGCCACATCCTGCTCCGCCACGTGATCCCGAACTCGCTCTACCCGGCGCTCGCGCAGGTGCCGGTCGACCTCTACAGCATCTTCTTCGTCCTCACCGTCTTCCCGTACCTCTCCTGCTCCGGCCCCTCGTTCTACGGGGACCTCACTCCGCTCCCGAGCCCATTCTTCCCGGAGTGGGGGAGCCTCCTCGCCCAGGGGACGTGCTACGGATTCTCGATCGTCTCGCCGCCGGGGTACTGGTGGATGTACGCGTTCCCCCTCGCGGCGATCGTCGGCCTCGGGTTCGGCGTGACGCTCGCGTGCGACGGGATCGACCGGTGGCTGTCGGTCCGGCGGCGCGCCTAGCGGATGTGGTCGAGCGAGAACGAGCCGAGGCTGAACGACTTCTTGCTGAACGTGTAGCCGACCCAGGCGCGCGACTGGACCTCGCCGAGGCCGCGGATCGACAGGAACGTCTTCAGCTGGTCGAGCTTCAGGTTCACCGACCCGTCGGTCATGTGCTCGAGCGTCTGCAGGTCGGACTCGGTGTGCATCCCGGTCTCCAGGACGTAGTAGCTCGCCGCCCCGTCCATCCTCCGGCGCCCGGAGAACGGCTGGAGGAACCGGAACATCGAGGCGGTGTCGAGGTACGCCGCGAGGGTCGACACGGTCTCGAAGACGAGCCGGTACCCCTTCCCGGGGAATTTGTCGCGGAACTCCTGGCCGAACCCGTTGACGACCTGGGTGAGCTGGTCGAGCATCCCCTTGTCGGCGGGGGAGAGGAGCTTGACGCCCGGCTCCGCCTGGGAGACGCCAAGCGTCCGGGAGTAGATGTCGGCGTACCGGACCAGCCCCTTCGCCTCCGCGTCCCCGTACTGCGGGAACACGGCGAGCATCTCGTCGCGGATCTGGGTGTACGTCTTGTCGGTGACCACCCAGATCGCGGGGGTCCCGGCCTTCAGTCCCTCGGCGACGAACATCCGGGCGAGGACGTCCTTCCCGGTGTGGACGGGGCCGTTGATGAGCGCCTGCGCCGCGGACGGCAGCCCGCCGAACATCAGGTCGTCGAGCCGGCGGACGCCGGAGCGGACCTTCGCGGTCTTCGCCTCCTGGACGATGTCGAGGTGCATCTCCTCCGCCTCGACGGCGGCCGCCTTCCGCTGGAGCGTCTCGATCTCCTGCATCTGCTGGTGGAGGAACGTCTCGCGGGCGCGGAGCTCCTGCTCCTTCTTCGCGAGCTCGCTGCGGAGATCCTCGAGCTTCTTCGCTTCCTCCGGGCGGATCCCGCCGCCGGACGCTTCGAGGTCGGCGCGGCCGGCCTCGATCCGGCGGGCCTCGAGCTCGAGCGCCTGCTTCGTGGTCTGGAGCTGCCGCTCCCATGCCGCGAGCTCGTTCTCCTTGAACTGGAGGGGGCCCCGCTGGCGTTCGACTTCCTCCGACGTGATCCGGATCTCCTCGAACTTGGTGCGGAGCTCGTTCTCGCGGACGACGAGGTCCCGTTCCCGGCCCTCGAGATGCTTCAGTCGCTCGGTGATCTCCTGCGGGAGCGCGGCCCCCTTGGCGAGGAGCGTCGCGTGCTCCTTGCGCGCATCCCCCTCGGCCCGGAGCGCGCGGACCTCCCCTTCGAGCTGGACGATCCGGCGCCGGAACTCCGACTCGCGCTCGACGTACGCCTGCTCGCGGGCCTGGACCTCCTCGCGGTGCTGGAGGTCGGCGAGCGGATTCGCCCCGCCCCCCGGCGCGCTTTCCCCGGCGGGAGTCGCCTCGCCCGGAGCGGTCGGAGCGCCCGGCGCGCCGTCGGCCGGGGGGATCGTGAGGAGCTTCAGCTTGAGTTCGGCGATCTCGGCGTCCTTCTGCTGGACCGCCTGCTCGCGGGCCTTCGCCTCGCGGCCGCGGACGTACTTGATCACCGCGATCGAGCCCCGCTTGACGTGCTCGACCTCGTCCTCGAGCTGCTTCCGCTTCGCCCGTTCCTCGTAGAGGGTCCGGTTGAGCTCCTGGACCTCCTGGAGGACCGACTGGGGGTCGAACTGGTCGCTCTTCACCCGGTCGAGGAGGTCGGTGAGCCACCGGACGACCGTCTCCTCCCGCTCGAGGACGTGGGAGGGGGCGGGGGCGGCCGGGGCGGGTCGGACCCCGGACGGCTCGCTCGGGGGGGTCTCGGCGGGGGGCGCGGCGGGGATCGGAGCCGCGGGGGCGGTCGGGGTGGCGGGCGGGGCCCGGCGGCCCGAGACGTCGGACGACTGGATCCACGCCTCCATGGCGTGGTCGTCGCCGTCGACCCACTTGCGAAGGACGTCGGTCGAGGTCTTCCCGGCCGGGGGGGACCGTCGGCGCGCCCGTTCGCCGGGCCGGGAGTTCCCGATCATGCGGGCGACCATCCGGTCGTCGACCTCCTTGGTGCTCCGGCTCGCTTCGGCCCCCTCGACCGGGGCGCGGATCCGGTCGGCGTCCTCCGCGGTCACGCCGAGCTCGACGAGCGCGTCCCGTCCCAGGTGGCGGACCGCCTCGACCGTCGTGTGGCCCGCGTCCGCGAGCCGCTGGGCCGTCGCGGTGGGGACCCCGAGGGCGCGGGCGAACTCCTCGGTCGCCTCCGCGCCGAGCCGTTCCGGTGCGGAGGCCGCTTCGGCGGGAGTGTCGTTCATCGCGCTGGCATCGTTCTAGCTCGCCGTGGGGGTATATTATTTGGGACGGACGGCCGCCGCGACTCCGGGGACCCCGGCGCCCCTCCGGGACCTCACAGCGGCGCGCCGCAGCTCTCGCAGCGGGTGTGCCGCTCGTCGGAGAGGGTCCCGCAGTGCCGGCAGCGGACCTTGACGACGTGCCGCTCGATCGTGAGCGTCGCCGGCGCCGGTGCGGGCGACGCCGGATGCCGGACGCCGGCCCGCACCGCGGTGAACGCGGCAAGGAACTTCGGGGGGTCGACGACGTCGAGCCGGACGACCCCGACGTTCGTCTCGAGCGAGACGTACCGGGCCCTCCGCAAGACAGTGCCGACCGAGGCGTTCGAGACGTTCCGCAACGGAAGGTCGAGGACGGTCGACGCGACCCCCGAGGAGAGGAGACGGCCCCGGGGTGGCTGCTCGAGGACGAGCCGGACGTTCGTCAGGTGCACCGTGGCCCTCCCGCTCCGCTCGCCCCATCGGTAGGGGACGACGTGCTCGCGGAGCACCTCCGACTCGCCCTCGCTGAGCAGCATTCCCGGGATCGGGCCGGTCCCGGGAGCATCGGCTCCGGGCCCGGCGTACGTCGCACTAGCCTCGGCGCGGGGGATAGAGTTTGTCGCCCGCCTCGGGGAGGTTCGGGGGGGGTCCCCTGCCCCCCTAAGTAGCGCGGCCGTTCCCCCGAGGGACGATGGACCGGGACGAGCGGGTGGAACGGGTCGCCCGGCACACCGAGGAGGTCCTCACCCGCGAGGAGCTCGCCGGACTGTTCGAGCGGACCGAGCGGCCCCGCGCCTACTGGGGGGTCGAGCCGTCCGGACGGCTCACCGTCGGCCACCTGGTCTGCGCGCGGAAGCTCATCGACCTCCAAGAGGCCGGGTGCGAGGTGACGGTGTTCCTCGCCGACTGGCACGCCTGGATCAACGACAAGCTCGGCGGCTCGCTCGAACGGATCACCCGCGCCGGCGAGTACATGCGCTCCGCGTTCCAGGCGCTCGGCGTATCGGAGGGGGCCACCCGATGGCGGTGGGCCCACGAGCTCACGGGTTCCTCCGAGTACTGGTCGCGCGTGGTCCGGGTCGCGAAGACGACGTCGCTGGCGCGCACGAAGCGGGCGATGACGATCCTCGGCCGCTCGGAGGAGGAGGAGGGGCTCGACACGGCGAAGCTGTTCTACCCGTCGATGCAGGCCGCCGACATCTTCGAGCTCCCCGCCGACCTCGCGTACGCCGGCCTCGACCAGCGGCGCGCCCATGTCCTCGCCCGCGAGGTCGCCCACCACTACGACTGGCCGGTGCCGGTCGCCGTCCACACGCCGCTCGTCTCGTCGCTGAAGGGCGGCGGGCGGATGGACGCCGCGAACGCCCCCGAGCGGAAAATGTCGAAATCGGACCCGACCGGGGCGATCACGCTTCCGTCGACGCCGGAGGAGATCGCCGCCCGGATGAAGTCGGCGTTCTGCCCGGCGAAGGAGGTCGACGGGAACCCCGTCGTCGAGCTCGCCCTCCACGTCGTCTTCCCGTGGCGCGGCCGGCTCACGGTCCACCGGGCCCCGCAACACGGCGGCGACCGGACGTTCGACGGGTCCGCCGAGTTCCGGACCGCGTGGACCGCGGGCGAGCTCCACCCGGCCGACCTGAAGGCCGCCGTCGCCGCGGAACTGGCCGAGATCGTGCGGCCGCTCAGCGAGTACTTCGCCCACCACCCCACCGAAGCCCCAGCGGAGTTCTGACGGCGCCGTCCATGCCGACCGACCCGGGGACCCAGCGGCTCGAGGCGGTCCTCGCCGCGCTCGACCCGGAGCGGAAGGCGGTCGCCGACGCGCTCCGGGCCGCGATCCGGTCGGCCGGACCGGACCTGACGGAGGACGTGAAGTGGAACGCCCCGGTCTGGTCCGGGAAGAAGCTCGTGTTCTGCCTGATGGTGTACGACCGGTCCGTCCACCTCGGCTTCTGGCACGGCGCCGAGCTCGCCCCCCACCATCCGGCGATCGTCGGGACGGGGAAGTCGCTCCGCCACATCCGGATCCCGACGCCGAACGACGCGGCGAAGGCGCCGGTCCGGGCGGCGATCCGGGCCGCGATCCGGCTCGATGCCGGAACTCCGGCGACGCCACGGCCCCGACCGAAGCGATAAGTCGCGCGCGGCTTCGGCCGCCGATGGCGTCGTCCGTCCGGCTGTTCTGGGCCCCGTGGAGCCACTACTGCGTCTGCGCCGAGCTCCAGCTCGCGATGAAGAAGGTCCCGGCGACCGTCGTCCGAGTCCCCTACCACGATAAGGCGGAACTGATCGCGGCGACCGGCCAGGACTACATCCCCGCCCTCGCCTGGGACGGCCGGGTCGTCCCGTGGACCGAGATCCCGGAGTTCCTCGAGGCGGAGCGGCCGGAACCGACGCTGTACCCGAACGGCCAGCGGGGACTCGCGACGATCGTGGAGCGGTGGGGCCACCAGGTCGTCGAGGAGAAGGCGTGGCGATCCGCCCTCGCGAAGATGCCGGCGGTGTTCTCCGACCCGAAGGAACGGTGGGTGTTCGAGGAGATGCAGAGCCGGCTGCGGGGCCCGTGGCACCTTCTCGAGTCCCGGCGGACCGAGTTCCGCGACGACCTGTTCGCCGAGCTCGGTTGGGTCGAAGCGACCCTCACCGGCCGGGAGTGGCTGCTCGGCCCGCCGAGCCTCGCCGACTGCGGGGTCTACGGGGGACTCTCGCCGATGCGGACCGTCGGCGAGGAGGTTCCGGAGGCGATGCCGAACCTCCGCGCGTGGGTCGCCCGCGTCGAGGCGCTCCGGGCGTCGGGTCCCGTCGGGGCCTCGACCCCGTCCCCCAATCATCGTTAAGTACTGAGCCGACTACCCGCGCCCTACCCGTGAGCCGAGGACCCCCGCGAGGGGTTCCGCTGACGCGAGGACACGAGAATGGCGCGACCGATTTACGTACGCTTTGACACCCCGAGCGAACTCGCCGACAAGGCCCTCCAGCTCGTGCAGATTGCGAGCGAGACGGGCAAGGTCCGCGTCGGCACGAACGAGGTCACGAAGTCGAGCGAGCGCTCCGAGGCGAAGCTCGTCGTCATGGCCGAGGACGTCGACCCGGTCGAGATCCTCGTCCACATTCCGATGCTCTGCGAGGAGAAGCGGATCCCGTACGTCTACGTCCCCAAGCGCCAGCGGCTCGGCCAGTCCGCCGGCCTCACGAAGTCCGCCGCTTCCGTCGCCATCGTCGAACCCGGCGAGGCGAAGGTCCTCCTCGACGAGCTCAGCCAGGCGTACCCGACGCTGAAGAAGTAGGCGCCCCCCAATCGAACCGGAGTCGACCATGGCGGAAGACAAGGGCTCGCCGGCGGAGGTCGTCGAACTGATCGGCCGCACCGGCATGGCCGGGGAAGCGACCCAGGTGAAGGTCCGCGTGCTCGCCGGACGCGACCGCGGGAAGATCATCACGCGCAACGTCGCCGGACCGATCCGGATCGGCGACGTCCTGATCCTGCGCGAGACGGCACGCGAAGCGCGCAAGCTCTCGGTGCGGTAGAGGCTCCGATGGTCATCAAGCGCACCTGTTCGTTCTGCGCCGGCGAGATCGAGCCCGGCACGGGCATGATGTTCGTCAAGCGGGACGGCACGGTGTTCCACTTCTGCTCGTCGTCGTGCCGGAAGCAGCAGCTCCACCTCGGCCGCGTCGGCCATCGCCTGAAGTGGACGCGGGCCCACGCGATCAAGCGCCAGACCGAGCAGAGCTCCGCCGCCGGGAAGACCGGGAAGCACAAGCCCGCGACCGGGCGGCTCGCTCCCGCTCCGGCCGCCGTTCCCGCTCCCGCGAAGGACGCGGCGCCCGCCGCACCTCCGACCCCGAAGCCCGCGGACGCCGGCGAGAAGGTCGCCGCCGCACCCGCTGCGACGCCCACCCCCGCGAAGTCGGAGACCGCCGAGTCCCCGGCCGCGCCGGTGAAGAAGCCGCGAGCGAAGAAGCCGAAGGAACCCCCGGCCTCGACGTAGGCCGCCCCCGCTGGGGTGCGCCCGTTCCACTCGAGCGCTCGGGTTGATGGGCCGGGCGGTTTCGATCCCTTCGTGGGCACGGTCGTTCGGCCGCAATCTCGTCGGTACGTCTCGGCGGGCGAGCTCGCCGACTACGCGTACTGCCCGCGGTCCCACTACTACCGGACCCACCCCGACGGGCGGACCCCGGCCGAAGGCGCGCTCGCCCGCGAGCGGGCGGGGACTTCGTACCACGCCCGTACGATCGGCGCCGACCGCCGGTGGGCCGAGGCGTCGCCGTGGCCGTGGGTCGCGGCGCTGGCGGTCGGCGCGGGGCTCCTCGCCCTCACCGTTCTCCGGTGGCCGCTGTGACGCCCCCGGACCTGCTTCCGTGGATCCTCGCTCTCGTGGGTCTTGGTCTCGTGGGGGCCGGCGCCTGGGCCTTGGCCCGGTCGCTGGCCTCGCGATGGTCCGGCGCGCTCCTCTCCGCCGACGACGGCCGGACTGCGCCCGAGAATCTCGTCTCGGAGACGCACCGATTGGTCGGGCGGCCGGACGAGATCTGGCGACGCCGGGACGGCGCCGTCGTTCCCGTCGAGCTGAAGAGCCGCGCCGCCCCCGACTCCGGTGTCCTTCCCTCCCACCGGGTCCAGGTCGAGGCGTACTGCCTCCTCCTCGAATCGACGACCGGGCGGTCCCCGCCGTACGGGGTCGTCGTCTACGCGGGCGGAGTCCGACGGACGGTCCCGTGGAACGCCCGGGCCCTGGGGGAGGTCGACCGGCTCCTCGCGGAGGTCCGCTCCGAGTACGATGGGCGGGCAACGCCGACCCCGGGAAAGTGTCGGAACTGCCGGTGGCGGAACGGTTGCGATGTTCGGGCGGGCTAGCGGCGCTCCTTCGAGTTCGAATCCTCGGTTCCCCGCGCCGAGGGGATGACCCTGCGAAGGGAGCGCTCGAGGCGGTCGAGATCGTCGATCACGAACGCCCAGAGAGTCGCCCCGGAGATCCGAAAGTACTCGTGAACCATCTGGTTTCGACGGCGTACAAGGAGCGACCACGGCACGTCGGGGTGGGCGGAACGGAGCCCGATCGAGATTTGCCCGGCCGCCTCCCCCAGTTTCAGCAACTCGTACGCGACGGCGTCGGCGGTCTTCTGGTCCCGGAAGAACTCCGACTCTCCCCCCGAGGTGTAGGTCCGGATCTGTTCGATGGCCCGGAGCATGTCCGCGACCCGGATCGCATCGTCCCTCATACCGGGACGGCCTCCGACAGGACCCGGGGCCGGACCAACCAGTGAAGTTCCTCCTCGGTCGCGAGGTCGACGGGTCGACCCAGCAGGGCCTCGATCTTCACCTCGAACTCCGCGCGGGACAGGACGCCGAGCGGCCGCCGGAACTCGACCAAGAGGTCGAGATCGCTCTTCGGACCCGCCTCCCCCCGGGCGACCGAGCCAAACACGCGAATCTTCGAGGCTCCGAACGACCGGGCGAGTTTGAGGAACGCCTGCCGGTGATCTCCAAGGATCTCCTCGATCCCTCCGCCTTGCCGGCTCCGCCGATTCGAGCGCCGAACCGGCCGCGGGACGTTCCACTGGGTGGACTTGCATCGCGGGCACATGCGGACCGGCGACTTCCGGAGCCGCCAGACGTAGGCACACCGGTAGCACCCGAGGAGTCCCGACCCGAGATCCGGCATCGACGGGTTATGGCGTCGGGTCCCGTTAATCCTTACTTTGGAAGTGGAAATTGGAACTCGCGCGCTAAATATACTCCCGTCGCCCGTCCCCGGTCGGCCTAGGGCCAGGAGGTTCCGGTGACATGGCAGCGAATACGTATGCCGTGACGCCGCGGACCGACTGAGCCCGCTCCAGCCTCCCGCCCCGTCCGGCATCGTTCGCTTCCTTTCACTGCGAAACCGCCGCTCGCCCGGGCCAGGTCACCACCATGCCCAACCACGGGTACCTGGACAGCAGCGTGCACTGGAAAGTGCGGACGGGACAGATCGCCTTCGCCGAGCCCACGCACGACGAGGTAGCGGACGCCATCCTCGACGCGGGGCTCGCCACGGAGGTCGGGCAGCGGCTCGGGAGCGGGAAGGAAGCCGACGTCTACCTGGCCCGAGACCGCTCGCGGCTCGTGGCCGTGAAGGTGTACCGGCAGTACCGGACGTCCCACCGCGGCGGCGGCGCGATCAAGCTCGAATCGACAGGCCAGCGGGCAGTCCGGGAGTTCGAGCTGCTCACCTACGCCTACCAAGGCGGGGCGCGGGTGCCGAGGCCCGGGGAGCGGGTCGAGAACATGTTCTCGATGCAGTACCTCGGGACCGCGGAGTCGGCGGCGCCCATGCTCCAGAAGGCGGCGCTCGAGGACCCGGAGCCGTTCCTCCGAGCGACGCTCGCCGGGATCGAGGGGCTCGCCGAGGCCGGCATCGTCCACTCCGACCTGAGCCCGTTCAACATCCTCGCCTACGATGGGAAGCCGTGGTTCATCGACCTCGCCGCGGGGATCCGGGTCGACCGGCTCGGGTGGCCGCCGTGGGCCCGGCTCTCGGAGGCGATGGAGTCGCTCCGCCACGGCCTCGGGACCCTCGAGCGGCACTTCCGCCGGTACGACCTCGCGTTCGACACCGCGGACCTCCTCGATCGCGTGCGGACCCAGATCGACCGGTTCGGTGTGATGACCCCGCCCTGACGACGGAGCGGTGGCCCTACGTCGCCGGCACGAACGAGACGTGCGGCGCGCCGAGTTTGGGGTCCGCGACGACGAGGTGGGCGGGGAACGACGGACGGATCCCCCGGACCTCGAGCCCGAGGTCGCTCCGGTGGAGGCCGAGGACGACGTCGGCGTTCCCGCGGACCGCGTCGGCGCATCCGAGACCGGGTCGAAGGTAGCCGAGCACGAGGTTGCCGACGATGCGGGCGCGCTTGATCCCGTGGAAGAACATCCGGGTCGCGATGTCGGAGCCGAAGAGCATCTCGGCGATCTCGAACGAGTTCGACTCGACGAACGGCTTCCCGCGCACCCCCCGCACGGCCTTCTCGGCGACGACCATCTTCGCCATCGCGTCCTGACTGGCCTTCTTCTTCCGGGCGGGTGGGAGGTTCAGGTGCGATTTCGAGAGGTCGACCACGTACGGGGCGTCGCTGTCCTCATCGACGTAGACCACGATCCGAACCCGGCTGTCGAACCGGCGCCGGCTGACCCACCGGGTCAGGTCGGCGCGGAACCCGTGGGGGGTCTCCCGGGCCGGGAGCACGGCGAGGATCCCGCGCGACTGGTAGAGGAAGTTGAGGTACAGCGGGGTGAACAGGAGCGACCGGTCGTCCGGTCCGATCGTCCCGTCGACCTCGAACAGGGCGTGGCTTCCCCGTCGGAATCCGCCGCCGAGGAGCCGGTCGAACTCCGGCACCCCGCTCGAGAACCGTTCGTCGGTATCGGAGATCGGAGTCCACGTCCCGCTCCCCCGGGCGCTCGTCCCTGCCTTGGGCATGGAGCGAAGATGCGTGGGACGGGTTCTTAGAGACCCCACATCCTCGACGAGGGCGGGCTCCCGGGACGGCACGTCCCTCTCCCCGTGCGTCGCTCCCGTCCCGGGGTACGGGCGGCCCGTTTCCCGGTCGTCCGAACAGTCGCGCCGGTAACGGAACGAGTTTCAATTTGAAGATTGGAATGAGACGATTCGGGCCGTCCACCGCGCGGCCGCTCAGTGTCGACGGACCCAGTGGACGTGGGTCCGGTACGGCATCTGAACCCGGTCTCGGCCCCTGGTGTCGGGGTGTTCGGCCAACAAGCTCCGGACCGCGTCCGCCACCTTGGCCCGTACGTCGGGCGGTTGCGAGGCGATGAAGCTCACGGAGAGGGCCCGGTCGACGAACGTCGCCGCGTCGCCCTCGTGGGTCCAGGTGAACACCTTCGATTCGGGAGGTGAAAAGTGCGGATGGACCTCGAACGCCGTCTTCCAGGCGCCCTTGTGCGTCCGGGGCACGTGACCGGCGTCGTAGGTATCGAGGATCGCCCCGAACGCCGCGACCCACGGGACGGTGGCGTCCCGCCGGTTCCAGATGAGCCCGAGACCGCCGTCGGGCCGGAGGACCCGGGCGATCTCGTCGAGCGAATCCGGCTGGCGGAACCAGTGGAACGCCTGGGCGACGACGACCGCGTCGGCCGAGCCGTCGGCGACCGGGATCGCCTCCGCGCTCCCCGGCCGAACGTCCACGTCCGGGAGTTGGGCACGGAACACCGCCCGCATCCCCTCGGAGGGCTCGATCGCCACGAGGCGGGCCCCGACGGGGCGGAGCGCGCGGGTGAACTTGCCGGTCCCGCTTCCGAGCTCCACGACGCTCCGTCCGGGGCCGAGGTCGAGGACCTCGGCGAGAAACCGGACCGCTTCGGGAGGGTAGTCGGGGCGACCGCGCTCGTACTCGGGTCCGACCGAGTCGAACGCCCGGGCGAGCGGATGCACGTCCGGGGAACCGACCATCGGCGTTCGGCGCTCCCGAGCGTTCCGCTATCTTGGGTCTTGCGGGGCGGACGGCAGCCAAGGCTTTTGATGGGAGCGCGGCTCGCCGCCTCCGATGCCCGAGGGGACCGTCGAGCGCACGCTCGTTCTCGTCAAGCCGGACGGCGTCCGGCGCGGGCTCGTCGGGGAGATCCTCGGCCGCCTCGAGCGCAAGCAGTTGCGCATCGTGGCGGCGAAGCTCACCGCCGTGTCCACGTCGACGGCCGAGTCGCACTACGGCGAGCACAAGGGCAAGCCGTTCTACCCCGGCCTCGTCACGCACATCACCTCGGCCCCGGTCTTCGCGGCGGTCCTCGAGGGCCGCTCGGCCATCTCGGTCGTCCGGGCGATCACGGGCGCCACCAACCCGCAGACGGCCGCCCCCGGCACGATCCGGGGCGACCTCGCGCTCGGCGTGACGCCGAACCTGATCCACGCCTCCGACTCGCCCGCCTCCGCGGAGCGGGAGATGGCGCTCTTCTTCCAGCCGTCGGAGTTGCACGAGTATGCCCGGACCGGCGCGGAGTACGCCTGAACCCATGCCGAGCGAGATCGAACGCGCCGTGCGCGCGCTCCGCCGCGGCGACCTCGTCGTCTATCCGACCGACACGCTCCTCGGCCTCGCCGCCCGCGCCGACGACCCGGCGGCCGTCGAGCGGCTCCAGCAGGCCAAGGTTCGGCCCACGGCGTTGCCCCTTTCCGTCGCCGTGTCGAGCTACGAGGAGATCGAGTCGCTCGCCGAACTCGACGGACCCCGTCGCGCGTGGCTGCGCCGCAACCTCCCGGGCCCGTACACCGCCCTCCTCCCGGCGTCCCCGTCCGCGAAGATCTCCCTCGCGCCGGGGGTCGTCGGCGCCGAAGGGACGATCGGGATCCGGATCCCCAACCACCCGCTCGCCCGCACGCTCGCCGAACTCGTGGGACCGGTCACCTCGACGAGCGCGAACCGTCACGGACTCCCGCCCGCCCGCACGATCTCGGAGGCCCGGCAGATGTTCGGTCGCGAGGTCGCCGTCTACCTGGACGGCGAGCCGGCCCCGTCGGGCCACCCTTCGGAGCTCGTCGACCTCACCGGGGCCCGGCCCCGGGCCGTGCGCCGCGGGTGAGCGCCGGATGGCCCGGTACCCGGACGACCTCGACCGCTGGCGCCGGGCGGCCCGCATCAGCGCGGCGGCCCGCGAGGTCGGAAGCGCCGCGGCGGTCCCCGGCGCCCGGCGCCGCGACGTCGCCGAGGCGGTCGAATCGTACATCCGGTCCCAGGGGGCCCAGCCGGCGTTCCCCGCGAACCTGTCGCGGAACGTCGAGGCCGCCCACTTCACGCCGCCGCCCGACGACGAGCAGACGCTCGCGAAGGGGGACCTCCTCAAGGTCGACGTCGGCGCCCACATCGACGGCGCCATCGCCGACACCGCCGTGACGGTCGAGGTCGGGGGCGCCGGGCGACACGAGAACCTGGTCCGCGCGGCGAAGGACGCCGTCGAGGCGGCGATCGCCAAGGTCCGGGCCGGCGTCGCGGTCGACGAGCTGAGCCGCGCGATCGAGACCGCGATCCACGCGAGGGGCCTGAAGCCGGTCGGCAATCTCTCCGGCCACTCGATCCATCTGTACCTCCTCCACGCCGGCAAGTCGATCCCGAACGTCTCGGGGATGTCGACCGACCACCTCGAGGAGGGGGAGATCATCGCCATCGAGCCGTTCGCGACGAACGGCGAGGGAGCGATCGAGAACGGGGAGTTCGGCCACATCGTCCGGTTCCGGAAGGACCCGGGGCCGTCGGACCCGGTCGTCGCCCGCCTCTACGAGCGGTTCCGGACCCTCCCGTTCACGGCCCGCTGGGTCGACCCGGCGGACCGGCCCGCGCTCGCGAAGGCCCGGCGGGTCCTCCAGACGTACCCCGTGTTCGTCGAGGCCGGCGGCGGCCTCGTCGCGCAGGCCGAGCACACGGTGCTCGTCACCGCCGACGGCGTCGACGTGCTGACCCGGAGCGACGCCTAGCCCGCCCGCTCGAACTCGGCCCGGGCGAGCCGGGCCCCTTCGCCCACGCTGCGGAGCTTCTGCCAGGCGACGTCGAGCGTCCGCGTCCGGAGCCCGCAGTCCGGGTTGACCCAGATCCGCGAAGGGTCCCCGAGGATCTTCGTCGCCCGGCGGATCCGGTCGGCGACCTTCTCGGGGGTCTCGACCTCGGACCGGTGGACGTCGACGACGCCGAGCCCGACCTGGCGGGTGTCGCCGTACTCGGCGAACATCCGCAGGATGTCGTACCCGTCCCGCTCCTCGGTATCCCGGTTCGCGAACTCCCACGCCCACTGGTCGCACCGCTTCGCCTCGAGGAGCGCGGGGAACAGCGAGCGGTAGTCGGAGAAGCAGATGTGCATCGAGAACGTCGCGTCGAGCCCCTCGGTCGCGGCGTTGAACCCCTCGGCGACGAGGTCGGCCTCGTCCGGGTGGGTCCCGGCCGCCGGCTCGTCGATCTGGATCACCCGGCACCCGTGCTCGATCAGTGCGGCGAGCGTCGGCCGGATCGCCTTCCGCGCGATCTCGACGACGAACTCGCGCTGGGCCCTTCGACGGGCCGCCGGTCCCTTCCACCCGGACTCCCGCCCGAGGTAGTACTCGTTGTACGACCAGTCGGCGAGCGTGTACGGTCCGGTGATCGGGAGCTTGGGGACCCCGGTGGCGTGGTCGCGGACGAAATCGAACTCCTCCACGTGGTACGGCCGCTCGAGCCGGACCTCGCCGGTGTTCGCCGCCTTCCGGTAGTACTTGTTGTCGAACGACCGGACGTGGCCGAGGAACTGGAACCCCTGCATCTGCCGGATCGGGTACTCGTACATCTCGATCCGACGGGCCTCGCCGTCGTAGACCCGCGTCAACCCGGCGGCCTCGAAGTACCGGAGGGCGAACACGGCACCCAGGTCCCGGACCGCCTCGGCCCCGACGTCCTTCGACCGTCCCTCGAGAAGGGCGCGGACGACGGGATTCGCGGCGTCGGCGAAGTGGATCCGGTCGTTCCACGATTGGAACTCGCGCACCGACGGGGCGTCGAGCGGTTCGCCCCGCTGGCCGAGGAGCTGCCAGCGGGGCTTCGCGAGGCTGCCGATCTCCTGCGCCGGGAAGAGCGGTCCGGTCATGCGGCCGCCTCCGAACGGAGGAGGAGCGCCTTGGTGGCGGGCAGGACCTCGAGCTTCCTCGCGCCGGCGTCGGTCGGCAGGAGGTCGAGTGGGCCCCCCGCGCCGAGCCACAGCTCCTTCGGGTGACCGCGCGCCCGCAGCGACGTCGCGATGCGGGCGACGTCGGCGGGATCCTCGGGGAGCGTCGTCCGCGGATCGAGGCACCCGAGGCCGACCCCGCGGTGGTCGCGGGGAGGAACGATCTGATCCGGTTCGGTCTCGGCGAGGTCGACGCCGATCACCCCGACCGGGAGCCGGTGGAGGAGCGGTTGGACCGGGGCGGCGTCGCCGAAGTACGTCCAGACGATCGTCGTCGCGCCGTCGGCCGCCGCGCCGAGGCTCCGGTACGCGACGACGGCGGCCTCGGCGAGCGGCCCGGTGGGCGGGTCGGTCACGAGGAGCGGCTCCTGGAACTGGAACGTTCGGTACCCGGCCGCGCGGAGCTCGCGAACGTCGTCGGCGATCAGGCGGCCGAGCCGGTGGGTGAGCGCTTCCCGGGTCTCCCCCGACCGGTTGTCGAGGAGACCGGCGAAGGTGAACGGGCCGGGGAGGATGACCTTCGTCCGGTCCGGGGGGACCACCTCCGCCTTGGGGAGGGCGGCGCGGACCACGCCGGCGACCCGCTCGGGCGGGGCATGCAGGATCGGCTGCCGGAAGAACGTGTTCGTCTCGAACCACCGGGTCACCGGCCCGACGGTGAAGCCGCGCCACCCCTCCGCGAACGGACGGAACAGGTCGGCCCATCGGAGGGCGCCGCCGGTCGACGCGTCGAACCCCAGACGAGCCTCGAGCGCCACGACCTCCCGCTCGTCCTCGGCGAACTGGCCCTCGACCGATTCGGCGCTCGCACGGCCCCGGTCGAGGTCGCGGGTCGCGGCGACGAGCGCCTCGGAGCGGGGAAACGGGCCGGTGAGCGACGTGCGGACCTGCATCGGAGCGCCGCCGAGCCGGGTCGGTTCTTTAACGGTTCTTCCCGGCGGGTCGCTCAACCTCGTTGCGTGGCGGGAAATCCGAGCCGGGGCACTCGACGGGCCCGGCCCGGCGGAGCGTGCGGGCGGGACCCCGAGGGGTCGTCCGACCGCCCGTTACATCCTGGGGGACGTCTGCCAGACCATCAGCAGATTCCCCTCGGTGTCCTTGAAGAACGCCGAGGCGCCGAACGTATCGAAGGCGATCGGGCCGACGACCTTCGACTCCTTCGAGGGCGGATCGGCCTTCTGGAACTTGACGCCCCGCTTCTGGAGGGTCGCGACGTACTTCTTGATGTCCGGGACGACGAGCGTCTGGTAGGCGAGCTTGCGGGCCGGCTGCTTCCCGGCGGAGACGAACCAGACGTCGGCGCCGGCGAGCGTCATCGACGCCCAGTACTCCTCCATGCCGCCCGTGCCCCGGACGACGACCTTCGCGTCGAGCTTCTTCGTGTAGAACTCGATCGCCCGGGACATCTTTCGGATCGGGATCAGGGTCGCTAGGTGCGGTCCGGTAGCCATCGTCGTTCCTCGTGCCGACGCTCGCCAAGGAGCCGTCCGGCAAATGGGGAACCACTCGGCGCGTTATGTAGATTCGCGGGCCGGGCCCGGTCAGTCGCGCAGGTTCTCGCCGACGATCCGGTCGAAGTCGGCCGGCTTCGGCGGCCATCCCTCGGTCATGTACGCGAGGAACGCGGCGCGTCCCCCCTGGTTGAGCGCCTCGTTCGTGGCGCGCTCGAAGCCGACGGTCGAACAGTACCGCTCGACGAGGGCATGGCGCCGTCCGAAATGGGCCGGGTACACCTCGGTCGTGTCCGGGAGGACGAGCAGCTTCTGCGTCAAGCTCTCGTAGAGGAGCTCCGGGCTCCCGTCGCCGAGGTCGGTGCGTCCGCACGCCCCGATCAGCAGGGTGTCCCCGGTGAAGATCTTGTCGCGGACCTTCAGCGTAAGGTGGTCCCGGGTGTGCCCGGGGGTCTCGATCACGCCGACGGCGTCGGCGCCGAACGGAAGCGAGTCGCCCTCGGCGAGGGACCGATGCGGGTACTGCGCCGGGGACCGGTGCCCGACGAAGATCGGGGCGTCGGTCTTCGCGTGGAGCGCCGCGTGGCCGGCGAGGTGGTCGGCGTGCGTGTGGGTCTCGACGATCGCCACCAACCTCCAGTCGCCCTCGGCGAGGGCCCTCAGGTACGGCGCCGGGTCGCGGCCCGGGTCGATCACGACCGCCGTTCCGGAACCCCGGTCTCCCACGAGGTAGGCGAGGCAGCCGGTCTCGGGGCGGGGAAATTGACGGAGCCAGAGGGTTCCGTCGCGGACGTCCGAGCCGTACCGGGGGATCTCGGGGTCGGCGAGCCGGGCGTACTCGTCGACCCCGCCTTCGAGGGCGGCGGCGAGGAAGTACCCGCGGGACCGGAGGAAGTCGACCGCCCGCCGGCTATCGGAGCCGAATTGGCAGTACGCCACGAGCGGCCGGTCGATGGGGAGCTCGGACACGCGGGCGGCGAGCTCGGCGAGAGGAACCGCGTGGTCGTTCGGCAGGTGGCCGAGCCTCCGTTCGGCGGGCGGTCGGACGTCGACGAGGAACGGGGGGTCCGGCCCCTCGAGGAGCGCCTTGAGCTCGACCGGTCCCACCAGCGGGACGGCGCCGGCCCGCTCGGGCCGGACGTACGGATGCGGAAGGTCGGTCGGCGCGGTCCCCATGGGCCGCAGGAGAATTCCGACGCGCGCATATGTAGGCTCGTGCGCGCGCGGGGCCGGCAGGACCGGACCGGTTTCCCGATTCCCGGCGGGCGCGGCGGGAGGGGGAATCCGGGGGAGGTCCGGAGCGGGCCCGGGGCGGGACCCGGGGGTCCGAGCGGCCCGGCGGCTCCTCCCCCCCGTCGCACCGCACGGCAATTGACGAACCCATCGAACGTCGACCGAAGCGTTCAAATCGTCCGAAGCCCGGGTGGAGGTCGATGGTCCAGGCGGAGCCGTCGGGAACCGACCGGCCGGGGCGCCGCAAGTCGCCGGCCGCCTCGGACGAGGCGGAGGAGGAACAGACCGCCGAGCTGAGCGCCCGTTCGCTGAAGCTCGCCCGGTTCTACCAAGGCAAGATCGAGACCGTCCCGAAGGTCCCGGTCCGGAGCCTCGAAGACTTCGGCCTCTGGTACACGCCCGGCATCGCGGCGGTCAGCCAGGCGATCCAGGCGGACCCGGACTCCGCGTTCGACCTCACCGGCCGCTGGAACACGATCGCGATCGTGACCGACGGCAGCCGCGTCCTCGGGCTCGGGAACATCGGCCCGGAGGCGGCGCTTCCCGTGATGGAGGGGAAGGCGCTCCTTTTCCGGTACCTCGGCGGCGTCGACGCGATCCCGCTCCCGATTCGGGTCGACTCGCAAGAGGCGCTCGTCGAGACCGTCGAGCGGATCGCCCCCGCGGTCGGCGGGGTCAACCTCGAGGACATCGCCTCCCCGAAGTGCTTCTTCGTCCTCGAGCAGCTCCAGAAGCGCCTCCCGGTCCCGGTCTGGCACGACGACCAGCTCGGGACCGCCGCCTCGACCGTCGCGGGGTTGCTGAACGCGCTCAAGCTCACCGGGCGGTCGATCGGCCACGTCCGGACCGTCCTCCTCGGCGCGGGGGCGGCCAACCTCGTGACCGCCCGGCTCCTGATCACCCTCGGCCATGACCCGTCGGAGCTCACCCTCGTCGACAGCAAGGGGGTCCTCCACGCGGAGCGGGAGGATCTTGACGAGATGATGCTCCACAACCCGTGGAAGTACCGGATCGCGCTTGCCACCGACGGCGGCGGCCGCAAAGGGGGGCTCGCGGAAGCGACCGAGGGGGCCGACGTCCTCCTCGCGGCGTCGACCCCCGGCCCGCACACGATCGAGCCCGAGGAGATCCGGCGGATGGCGAAGGGGCCGATCGTCTTCGCGCTCGCGAACCCGGTCCCGGAGATCTACCCGTCGGCGGCGCTCGACGCCGGCGCGGCGATCGTCGCCACCGGGCGGTCGGACTTCCCGAACCAGGTGAACAACTCGCTGATCTTTCCGGCGGTGTTCCGCGGCGTTCTCGACGCCCGGGCCCGCGGGATCCCGGACGAGCTCGTCCTGGCGGCCGCCCAGGAGCTCGCCGCCCGGGCCGACGACGTCGGCCTCACGACGACCCACCTCCTGCCAACGATGGCGGAGCGTGATGCGTTCCCGCACATCGCCGCCGCCGTGGCGGTCAAGGCGGTCGACTTGGGGCTCGCCCGCCGGCGGTACTCGCGCGCCGAGTTCCTCGCCCGGGCCCGGAGCCGGATGGCCCGGCCGGCGCTCCTCGCGCAGGCGCTCCACCAAGCCGGGTTGATCCCGGCGATGCCGGACGAACCGAAGAAGAAACCATGACGCAGGAAAAATCGCACCCGGCCGAGACCCTCCCGATCCACCTCCGGCCGGCGACGGCGAAGGACGTCCCGGCGCTCGTCCCGCTCCTGATCCGCTTGAAGCGGCTCAACGAGGAGTTCGACCCGCTCCTCAAGGTCCGGTCCGACGCCGAGGCCCGGGCCGAGGAGGTCCTCCGGCGCGACATCGCCGACTCGAACGCGGTCGTCCTCGCCGCGGAGGGGGTCGGCGCGGACAAGGACAAGGTCGTCGGCGTCGTCCGCGCCCACCTGCGGGAGCGGCCGTTCTACTCGCCCGAGCGCGAGGGGGTCATCCTCGACATCTACCTCCTGCCGATCTACCGCCGCAAGGGCGTCGGGGAGTTCCTCCTCCGCGAGGTCACCGCGAAGTTGAAGGAGAAGGGCGCGGGGGTCGTCACCGCCGAGTTCCCGACCCAGAACGAGATCGCGGTCCGGTTCTATGCGAAGCGCGGCTTCCGGCCGATCACCTCCCTCCACGCCCGCTCGGTGTGACCCGCCGCCCCGCAGAGCCTTTGTAACCGGTCGCGGTCGGACCGTCGTGCCGACCCCCGCCAAGCGTCCCGGTGCCGTGTCCGCGGCCGCCCCGAAGTTCCTGCGCCGCGGGAAGGTCAAGGAGGTCTTCGAAGTCTCCCCGACGGAGCTCGAGTTCCGGTTCACCGACGACATCTCGGTGTTCGACAAGCACATCCCGTCGGAGATCCCCCAGAAGGGCGAGACGTTGAACCGAACCGCCACCCACTGGTTCGAGCTGTGCGGCCGGCTCGGAATCCCCCACCACTACCTCGCGCGCTCGAGCCCGACGTCGATGCGGGTGAAACGGGTCCAGGTCGTCCCGAAGCCGAAATCGCTCGGGCCCCACCCGAAGAACTACCTCGTCCCGCTCGAGTTCATCGTCCGGTACTACGTCGCGGGCTCGCTGTGGGACCGGGTCAAGGCCGGCGCGGTCGGCGCCGCCGAGCTCGGGTTCCCCGCGGGGAAGACCGTCGCGAAGGGGGACCAGCTCCCCGAGCCGCATTTCGAGATGACGACGAAGCTCGAGCCGATCGACCGGCTCCTGACGGCGACCGAGGCCCGCGAGCTCGCCCAGCTCGACGCGAAGCAGGTCGCCGAGGTGAAGGAGATGATCCTGAAGATCGACGCGGCGATGGAGGAGGAGATCGCCCCGCGCGGCCTCCTCCACGTCGACGGGAAGAAGGAGTTCGGCGTCGACGACGGCGGGAAACTGATGGTCGTCGACACGTTCGGGACCGCCGACGAGGACCGGTTCTGGGACCGGGCAGCGTTCGAGCGGGGCCGGCAGGTCGAGTTCTCGAAAGAGTTCGTCCGGCAGCACTACCGGTCGACCGGCTACTACGACCAGCTCGTCGCCGCGCGGGAGAAGCACCAGCCCGAGCCGCCGATCCCCCCGCTGCCGCCGCTGCTCATCGACGAGGTGAGCCGGCTCTACACGACGGTCTTCCAGCGGCTCACCGGGGAACCGTTCGCGCCGGGCAGCTGAGCCGCGCGCCAGAGGCCGGAACCTCGGCGAGCATCGTTCGCCGTTTCACGACGTCTCCGCACGCCTTATCCCCCTCGCCCTCGTTCTCGACGTCGTGCCGACGAAACCCGCTGCCAAGCCCTCCCCGCCCTCCGAAGAACCTGCCAAGAAGGAGGTCGCGCTCGAGGACCTCGCCGGCGTCGGTCCGACGACCGCGGAGAAGCTTCGGGAGGCCGGGTACACCGACCTCATGGAGCTCGCCGTCGCCTCGCCCGGCGACATCGCCGAAGCGGCCGAGATCGGCAACGCGATCGCCCAGAAGATCATCGGCGAGGCCCGCCGGCTCGCCGAGGTCGGGAGCTTCGAGGTCGGGACCGTCCTCCTCGAGCGCCGCAAGCGGCTCGGCCGGATCACGACGATGGCCCGGTCGCTCGACGAGCTCCTCGGCGGGGGGATCGAAACGCAGGCGATCACGGAGTTCGCGGGCGAGTTCGGGACGGGGAAGACCCAGATCGCCCACCAGGCGGCCGTCGACGTCCAACTGCCGGTCGACCAGGGGGGCCTCAACGGGGAGGTCGTCTACATCGACACCGAGAGCACGTTCCGCCCCGAGCGGATCGTCGACATGGCGAAGGCGGTCTCGCTCGACCCGACCGAGGCGCTCACCCGGATCCACGTCGCCCGGGCGTACAACTCGAGCCACCAGATGCTCCTCGTCGCGAAGGCCCAGGAGCTCGCCCGCGAGAAGCCGATCAAGCTGATCGTCGTCGACTCGCTGACCGCCCACTTCCGGTCCGAGTACGCCGGCCGGGGCGAGCTCGCCCCGCGCCAGCAGCTCCTCAACAAGCACCTCCACGAGCTCCTCAAGTTCGGCGACACGTACAATGCGGCCGTCATCGTCACGAACCAGGTGTCGTCGCGACCGGACGTCCTCTTCGGCGACCCGACCCGCCCGATCGGCGGGAACATCGTCGCCCACGCGTCGACGTACCGTCTCTACCTGCGGAAGTCGAAACCGCCCAAGCGGATCGCCCGGCTGATCGATTCGCCGAGCCTCCCCGAAGGGGAGGCGGTGTACTCGCTCACCCCGGACGGGATCCGCGAGTAGCGCCGACCGGGCGGAGCGCCGTCGCCTTCGCGAGGAGCGTCACCCGGCGGCCGGGCCGCAGGCCGAGGGCCTGGACCGACCGCTCGGTCACCGCGACCGTCAACCGGTGACGGCCCACGCGGACGGCGAGCTCCCGGCGCCCCGACGGCCCCTCGCCGGCCGGCGTCCGCACCGACTCGACGATGCCGGGCCAGGCGTTCCGGGCGCTCGAGCGGACCGACCCGATCGCGACGACGATCGATTCCGGGTCGAGGGTGACGGTGGCCCGCTGGCCCTCGGGGGCGACGAACGCGACGGCCGCGGAGAACCCGTCCGGGGCGAACAGTCGCGGCTCCGGGTCGCTCCGGTAGACGCCGGTGAGGCTCTGGTGCTTGGGCGGACGGTCCCGCTCGGGCCAGGCGGCCGCCTCCGCGCCCCCTTCGAGGACCGCGCGGCCCCGGGCCGTGAGTCCGCTCCGGCCGCCGTTCGCCCCGCCGCGCCGGGTCGTGACGACCGCGGCCCCCGTCCGTTCCCGGAGCCGCTCCAACCGGTACACCGCCCGGTCGCGGGAGATCCCGACCGCGCGGGCGGCCCCGACCACCGAGCCGTCCCGGTCGAGGGCCGCCAGGAGGGCGATGTCGACCGGGGTGACGACGAACACTCGCGCGGTCACGGTGTGGCCTCCTCCCGAGAGGCGGGAGCGCCCCTTCCGCGAAGAGGTTGTCGTCGCCCCCCGGTTACGGTTCGGGCGGTCCCGGGAGGGGCCCGATCCGGTCGCGCGGAGCGTACCGCCACCAGGCGACCCCGACCAGCCGTTCGGCCGGCACCGGTCCGAACCTTCGGCTGTCGCGTCCCCCGACCCCCCCGTCCGAGAGGACGTACACCGAGCCGGCCGGGACCGCCGTCTCGTCGATCGCGTCGGCGGGGCGGTCGCCGACCGATCCCGTCGGGCGGACGACCACCCCGCGGCGGACGACGTACACGTGCGCCGGCCCGACCGCGGCGACCCGCTTGACGAGCCACCGGCCGCTCGCCTCCGGGTCGGGAACCACGACGACCTCTCCGACCTCCGGGAGCGGCGTCCCGGGTCGCCTCCATTCGACCCAGAGCCGGTCGCCGGGGGCCAGCGCGGGCCGCATGCTTTCGTCCGCCACGGCGACCCGGACGCTCCGCCACCGTCGGAGGAACGGGGGTCGGGTGGGGTCCGACGTCGGCATCTTTATTGGACTCGCCGGGTTCGTGCGCCCATGTTCGCCGCTCGATCCGTTCCCCAGGAAATCGTCGACGTCGTCCGTCCGCCCCGCGTCGTCTTCGCCCACTGCGACATCCCCTGTGGGATTTACGACCCCCACGAGGCCCAGATCGCGGCCCTCACCGTCGTCCGGATGACCCAGCTGATCGGCGAGCTCGGAACGCCCGCCGCCGGCGCGAAGCCCGAGGACGTCGAGACGCACCAGGCGAAGCTCGCCCGCTACGTGGCCGTCAAGGAGACCCACTCGGAGCGGGTCAAGGCCGAACTCCGGATCCTCTGGAGCGACTACTTCACCCCGGACCATCTCAAGCAGTACCCGACGCTCCACGAGACGTTCTGGACCGCGATGAAGGCCGCCTCGAAGGCGCGGCAGGGGACGAACCCGGCCGACGCCCTCGAGCTCAGCAAGAAGGTCCAGGAGATCGCCGAGCTCTTCTGGAAGTCGAAGGGCGCGAAGACGGTCCGGCAGCCGTCGATGCAGAAGTCCGGCGGCGAGATCGTGTACCCGGCGCCGGCGTAACGCTGGTCCCGAGCACGTCGAGGGCGGGGACGGTCGGACCGGGTCGTCGCGTTCGGGAGACGCGGTGACCGAGAGCCTCCCCGTTGACGGCCGCTCCCTCACCCTCGACCAGTTCCTCTCCGTCGTGCGGGGCCGCTCGGCGGTCTCCCTGTCGGGCGACGCGCGGACCGCGATGGCGGCGAGCCGGGCCGTCGTCGAGGCGGCGGTCCGGCGCGGTCGCGCGATCTACGGCGTGACGACCGGCTTCGGCCAACTTTCCGACAAGATCGTTCCGGCCGACCAGGCCCGGGCGCTGCAGCTGAGCCTCGTCCGCAGCCACTCGAGCGGGGCCGGGGAACCTCTCTCGGAGGAGGTCGTCCGCGGGATCCTCCTGGTCCGCGCGAACTCGCTCGCGCGGGGACACTCCGGCGTCCGCCCGGTCGTCGTCGAAACGCTCCTTCAGCTCCTCAACCGACGCCTGGTCCCGTACGTTCCTTCGCAGGGATCGGTCGGCGCCTCGGGGGACCTCGCGCCCCTCGCCCACGTCGCCCTCGCCCTGATCGGGGAGGGGGAGTTCGTCGGCCCGGACGGCCGCCGGATCCCGGCCGCGGCGGCGCTCGTCGACCACGGGATCGCCCCCCTCGAGCTCGCCGAGAAGGAAGGGGTCGCCCTCGTCAACGGGACGTCGCTGATGGCGTCGTACCTCGCGCTCGCGGTCGCGGACGCCTCCGACCTCCTCGACGCCGCGACCGTGGCGGCCGCGGTCTCGTTCGACGCGCTCGAGGGAAATCCGGAATCGCTCGACGACCGACTCGGCGAACTGCGGAACTTCCCGGAGCAACGCGACGTCGCGACCGCACTGCGGAAGCTCCTCGGAGGAAGCGGTCTCTCCGGCGCGCGGACCGAGTACCGGGGCCAGGACGCCTACACGCTCCGCTGCATCCCGCAGGTCCTCGCCCCGGCCCGGCTCGCCCTCGGCCTCGCGCGCAGGGTGATCGACGCCGAGTTGAACGCGGTCAGCGACAACCCGGTCGTCTTCCCGCCCGACGAGTTCGTCAGCGGCGGGAACTTCCACGGTGAGAACCTCGCGTTCGCGCTCGACAACCTCGCCGTCGGGCTCGCCCCGGTGGCCGGGTTCTCCGAGCGCCGGACCGCGCGGCTCGTCCATCCGGCCCACAATCGCGGCCTCCCCGCGTTCCTCGCCCCGACCCCGGGGCTCTCGTCGGGGTTCATGATCCCGCAGTACCTCGCCGCCGCCCTCGTGAACGAGAACGTCTCGTACGCCCACCCGGCGAGCGCGGCGAGCCTGTCGACGTCGGCCGACCAGGAGGATTTCGTCAGCATGGGGGCCTGGGCGGGGGCGAAGCTCCACCGGCTCCTCGCGAACAGCCGCACCGTCATCGCCGTCGAGCTCCTCGTCGGAACGCAGGCGCTCGAGTTGCGGCGCCCCCGGTCGGGGGGCGCCGGAAGCGAGGCCGCGCTCCGCGCCGTGCGCGAGCTCGTCGCCCCGTGGGGGGTCGACCGGCCGCCGGCCCCCGACCTCGATCGGCTCGCCAAGGCCGTGGCCGACGGCTCCCTGGTCCGGAAGGTCCGGACCGCGGTGCCGTTCTGACCTACGCGGCCGGCGGGGCGAGCGGCGGGGACGGCGCGCGGGCGGCGACGCCGTCGCTGACGAACCGGGCCGATTCCCCGCACCCGGAGCACTTGTACTGACCCACGCCGTTGTGGCGGAGCGGGGTCCGACACCGGGGGCACGGGATCGGCTGCGCGGTCGCCCACGCCGCGAACATCTCCTGGGCCTTCCGGTCGGAGACCGCGTGGCCGGTACCCGTCGTGATCGTCGCCGCCGAGACGGGGGGCGACGAGGTTCGAGGGGCGATTGGCACCGGCGAAGCGGTCGCCGAAGGCGGCGGGGGAGCGGGGAGCTTCGGCGGCGCCGTCGGAAGATGGCCCGAGGAGAGGCGGCCGCATCCGGGGCAGAAGAGACCGGACCCGGTGCCGGTCGGTTCCATCGCCGTGCCGCACGAGCGGCAGTTGACCTTCCCCCCCCACGACCTCGGGAGGACGACCGCGGGGGTTGGAACGTCGGCCGGAACGGGGGCGGCGGCCGGGGTCGCGGCGGCGGCGACGGCCGGGATCACCGGGGGAGGGACCCCGAGGAGACGGACGGAGCGGGAGAGCGGATCGTAGGCGACCCGCATCGGCTCGAGCCGCTCCCACTCGCGCACGGTCCGTTCGACCCGACGTTCGTTCCACGAGAGGGCGGCGGCGAGGCCCGACAGCGTCGAGGATGCGCCGAGGTGGGGGAGCGTTTGCTTGAGCTGCACGAGGTCGCGCGACCGGACACCGAAGGGGAACTGCATCGGGGAAGCGCCGGCGCGCGGTACAAAAATCCTATCGTTCGACGCGAACGGACCGAGGAGGGGGAAGGCACCGGCGCTTCGGACGAGCCTATTGGACGGAGCCGCTCGCCTTCTTCGTCGGTGCCCGAGGCCAGCCTCCATACGTCCTCGTCCGCCTATATAGTTTCGTGGCCGGCCGGTCCCTGAACGATACGGCCGTTCGGGCGGGTTCGCCGTCGCGCGGTCTCCGGCGACGGTGCGACTCGACCGGCGGGCTTCAAGAGGGGATGCCCGGCATGGTCGGGCCAAGGAACGCGATCGACTTTCGTTCGGTCACCTGCCGGGACGGCACGCGCCGTCGCGAATCCCCACCGGGTGGGGAGCGGTGCCGCGGCGCCGGTCCGTTGGCGTTTCGCCGGGGCCATGGCCAACACAGCTGTCGTCGGCGGTAGCCGAGAAGTCCGTTTGCTGATCAAGGGCCTGCTGAGGCTCCACCATCATGTGGTGGTCGCCGAGGGGGCCAGCTTCGACGTGCTGGAGGGGCTCCCGGCCGACCAGCAGCCGACGGTCGTGGTGGTCGACTTCGACCTGGAGGAGCCCGGGCGGATCGCCGCGATCAAGGTCGCCCGGAAGGCCCGCCCGAAGGTCCGGTTCGTCCTCCTCACCCCGGGCGGCGGGACCCCCATGCGGGAAGCTGGGCGGGCGGTCGGGGCCGACGCGGTCATCGGACGCCCGTTCGCGGTCCGCGACCTCATCGAAGCCGTCGCCCCGGGCGAAAAGTCGTCCGAGCTTCCCAAGTAGCGCCCGCCCAAACCCGTAAGGCCGGGCCGGCGTCCGGGAGCCATGGACGAAGAGGCGCTCGCCGACCTCCGACGTTCGGTGTCCGGGGAGGTTACCTCCGAGGAGCACCCCCGTCGCGCGTCGAGCCGGGACGCCTCGGCGGTCGTCGGGCTCGCCGACGCCGTGGTCCGCCCCGCGGACGCCGACGACGTCGTCGCGCTGGTCCGATGGGCGAGAGCCCATCGAGTTCCCCTGACCGCCCGGGGCGGCGGCACCTCGCTCGACGGCGAATCGGTCCCGGTCCAGGGAGGCGTCGTGGTCGACTTCTCCCGCTGGACGTCGATCGGCCGGGTCGACGCCGAGCGGCGAACGGTCGAGGTCGGCCCCGGGGTCGTCAACTACGCGCTGACGGGGGCGCTCGCCCCCCACGGGCTGTTCTTCCCGCCGAACCCGGGGTCGTGGCGGAGCTCGACGATCGGTGGGAACGTGGCGACGAACGCCTCCGGGCCCCGGTCGTACCGGTATGGACCGGTCCGACGGTGGGTCCACGCCGCGGAGGTCGTCCTCGGGACGGGCGAGCGGACGTGGCTCGGACCCGCCACGGCGAAGCGCGCCGTCGGCCCGGAGCTCCTCGACCTCGTCGTGGGATCCGAGGGGACCCTGGCTATCGCCACGTCGGTCGTCCTCGGGCTCGCCGTCCGTCCCGCCCGACGGTGCGGCGTCGTGGTGGCCGTTCCCCGGGAGGCCCCGCTCGGACCCTTGGCGACCGGCTTGACGTCCCGGCCGTCGCTGCGGCTGTCCGCCATCGAGTATGTCGACGAACGGGTTGGAGCCGCGCTGCGGGCCCGCCCGGACGCCCGGCTCCCCGGCGACGGACCGCTCGTGCTCCTGGAGGTGGAAAGCGAGGGGGTGGAGCCCGAGGGGGAAGCGCTGACCGAGCTCGATTCGGTCCTCCGAACCCTCGGAATCTCCGAGTCCCCCTCGGTCGTCCCCGATGCGGACCGACTCTGGTCGCTGCGCGGGGAAGCCGGTGCCGTCCTCGATGGCCTGACGGGCCCCCGGGTCCGGGAGGACATCGCCGTCCCTCTCGCTGCCGTGGACGCCGCGGTGCGGGAGCTGGAGGAGATCGCGGTCCGGGCCGGGGCCGCCTTGTACGTGTACGCCCACCTCGGACAGGGGAACCTCCACCCGAACGTCGCGGTGGACCCGGCGAGCGACCCCGGCGCCCGGGTCCGGTCGGAGATCCTCGAGCTCGCGCGCCGCCTCGGCGGAACGGTCAGCGGCGAGCACGGGGTCGGGTCGGTGAAGCGGTCGTATGTGCCCGCCGAGCTCGGGGACCCGGCCGTGCGCGTGCTCCGCGGTTGGAAGGCGCTCTGCGACCCGGACGGCGTCCTGAACCCCGGGAAGCTTCTCCCGTAGGACGATCGACGAGCGCCATCGCCCGGACCGTCGCCGCGGGCCGGGCGAGTCGGTCGAACTCGTCTCGCGTCACCCAGCGGAGCGGCGCGTCGCCCACGGCCCGGCCGACCCCGTCCCACTCCCCGAGGAAGACGTGGAGGGTGACGGAGAAGTGCGAGTAGGTGTGCTCCACGACGCCGAGGGGGCGGAGTCCGCGGGCGGAGACTCCGGTCTCTTCCCGGAGTTCGCGGGCGGCGGCCGCCTCGAACGCCTCCTGGGGCTCGACCCGACCCCCGGGGAACTCCCAAAGGCCCCCCAAGAGACCCTTCGAAGGCCTCCGCCGGACCAGCCACCGGTCCCCCCGGGCCAGTGCGACGATCGCCGCCAGGACGTGGGGCCGGGCGCGCGGCCGGCGCGGCGCGGGAACGCTCCCCGGGTCGGGAAGTTCCTGGCGGGCCCGACAGTCCGCGGCGACCGGGCAACTGGAGCATCGGGGGTGACGCGGAAGGCAGACCGTCTCCCCGAGCTCCATGAGGGCTTCGTTGAACGCCCCGGCCCGGTGCCGAGGGAGTTCGAGCTCCAGTGCGTGCTGGAGACGGGTTCGCACCGCCGGCCTTCGGACGTCCCCCTCCTCGAGCGTCCACCGGCTCGCCACCCGGATCCCGTTCGCCTCGAGGGCGACGACGGGTTCGCCGAACGCGAGGCTGGCCACGGCCGCGCTGATGTAGGGGCCGAACCCGGGAAGCTCGGCGAGCTCGGCGGCGATCCGGGGGAGATGTCCGCTGCGATGGGCCACGATCTCGCGGGCGGCGGCGTGCAGATGCCGGGCCCTGGCGTAGTAGCCGGCTCCCTCCCACTCCTTCAGCACCGCGGATTCCGTCGCGCGGGCGAGGGCGCCGACCGACGGGAACCGCCGGACGAACGAAGTGAACCGGGGCACGACCGCCGCGACCCGGGTCTGCTGGAGGAGGACCTCGGCGACCCAGATCCGGTACGGGTCCGGATCCGCCCGCCACGGCAGCGGACGCCGCTGGGTCGCGAACCACGCGAGGAGTCGGTCCGCGCGTCCGGGGGCCGCCGGCATGCGAGCGGCCGCCGACGGCGCCATCGCAGGAGCCGTACGAGACGAAGTGTTAAAGCCCGCATGCGGGTCGAACCGCCGGAGCGGACAGATGGCAGAGGATTCGGGCCTCGTCGAAGTCACGGACGAGACGTTCGAGCACGAGGTCATCCGGTCGGCGCTGCCGGTCGTCGTCGACTTCTACGCCGACTGGTGCGCCCCGTGCCGGGTCGCCGAGCCGATCCTCCGCGAGCTCCAGGAGTCGCTCGTCGGTCGCGTCAAGTTCGCCAAGGTCAACGTGGACGAATCGGGCCACGTGACCCAGTCGTACGGGATCCACTCCATCCCGACCTACGTCTTCCTCGATCAGGGCCGCGAGCGGGGACGCGAAGTCGGCCCGGTCGGTCCGACGGAGTTCCGCACGATCATGCGGCGGTACTTCACGTTCGCCTGACCGGCGCCCGAGCGCGAGACCCGGCCTAGTGCCGGAACGCTCGCCAACCGGTGAAGTACATCGCCACGCCGTGCCGCTCGGCCATCGCGATCACCTCGGGGTCGCGGACGCTCCCGCCCGGCTGGAGGATCGCCGTCACGCCGGCCTGCGCCGCGACCTCGACCCCGTCCGCGAACGGGAAGAACGCGTCGGAGGCGAGGACCGCCCCCTTCGCCCGGGGCCCGGCGACGCCGAGGGCGAGCTCGACCGCCTTCACGCGGGTCGGTTGGCCGCCCCCAATCCCGACGGTCTTCGACCCGTCGGCGAGGACGATCGCGTTCGATTTGACGTGCCGGGCGACCCGCCAGGCGAAGTCGAGGGCGCACGCCTGGTGCGGGGTCGCCTTCGCCGTCGTCACGAGCCGGAACTCTGTCGGGGCGAGCTCCCGGCGGTCGGTCTCCTGGAGGAGCATCCGGCCGAGGGCGGAGTGCGCCTCCCACCGGGGCCGGTCGATCGACGGCGGGTCGATCCGGACGACCTTCGCCTTCGGGCGGCGACCGAGGGCCGCCTCGGCCGCCGGGTCGAACGACGGGGCAGCGATCGCGTCGACGAACACTCCCTTCAGGGCCTCCGGGGCGTCGGCGTCGAGCGGTCGGTTCACGGCCACGACGCAGCCGTACCGGGCGACCGGGTCGGTCGCCACGGCGCGCTCGAGCGCCTCGCGGACGGTCGCGCCCGAGGCGACCCCGCACGGGCTCGCGTGCTTCACGACCGCCGCGGTCGGGGTCGGGAACTCGCTCACCGTCGCGAGCGCGGTGTCGAGGTCGAGGAGGTTCGTGAACGAGAGCGGAGCCCCCTTGCGGAGCTCGATCGGCCACGGGGAGAGGAGCCCGGTCGGGGCGTCGAGGCCGTACGCGGCGGTCGCCTGGTGGGGGTTCTCGCCGTACCGGAGCGGGATCCCGTCGCGGTGGAAGGTGGCCACCTCCGGGAACGCGGTCGGACCGGCCGGGGGGGTCCCCGACTCGGGAACGAGCTGCTCCGCGATCGCCCGGTCGTACCGGCTCGTTCGCTCGAACGCGAGGCGGGCGAGGCGCGCCCTCGTGGCGGCCCCGAGGCCTCCGTGATCGACGTCGAGCTCCTCGATGATCGCGCGATAATCGGCGGGGTCGCTCGCGACGGCGACCCAGTGGTAGTTCTTCGCGGCGGCCCGGGCGAGGGTGACGCCGCCGATGTCGACGTGCTCCTCCCGGTCGTCGCGCTCCGGGTGATCCCGGACGGCCGCCTCGAACGGGTAGAAGTTCACGACCACGAGGTCGATCGGGATCAGCCCCCGACGTTGGAGCTCGGCCGCCCCCTCTTCGGTCCGCGGGGCGAGGATCCCGCCGAGGAGTCCGGGGTGGAGCGTCTTGATCCGGCCCCCGAACCAGGCCCCGACCCCCGTCAGTTCTTCGGCCGACCGGATCCGGACGTCGAGGGACTCGAGCGCGGCCCGGGTGCCCGAGGTCGCGACGATCTCGATCGAGTGCCGGTCGAGCGCTTTCGCGAGTTCGGGGAGTCCGCTCCGGTCGGAAACGGAGATCAGAGCGCGCCGGAGGGCGACCCGCCCCGCGGAGTCCGGCAGCACGACCCGTACCCTTCCCTCAGTGGAGGGTCGGTGGATAAGCGTGACGACGGACGGCGGCCGACGTCAGATGATCCACACCTGCGCGGTCACGTCCGTGACCACGAGCGACTGGACGATCATCGGCGCCACGATCTCCTCGACCGTGCCCTCCGGCGGGGAGAGGCACGTGTACGGCGCCGCCAGCGGGCGGATCGTGACGCAGGTCGAACCGGACGGGAACCCGCTCGGGGCGTTGTTGAAGAAAGTCCACCAGGCGTCCGGGAAGAGGGTCGTGATCGTGAACGTGAACGGGGAGCTGAGCGATTGGTTCGCGCTCGCGTCGACCGAAAAGTGGCTCACGGTCAAGATCTTCGACATCACTGAGGCGGTCGAGAGACCCGCCTGCGTGGACGGGGTCATGACGAGATTGACGAGCGTGACATCCCCGATCGACCCCGCCGTCTGCTGGGTCACCGAGATCGCCGGTGGGTCGATGACGATGGAGCCGCCGCCGGCCTCCTGGGCCACCACGGCCCCCTGGTCGTACGCGACCAGGGCCTGGGCGATGTAGTGATTGTAGATGTTGACGAGGAGCCCGCCACTCTCCTGCGCGGTGAACGTCGTCGGGTTCGACTTCGTGAAGGCGCACTGCTGGAACCCGGTCGAATTCTGGTACGTCTCGACCCCGCTCGAGTAGGTGTGGGTGTGGACCTTCGATTCGTACCCCACGGAGTTCCACCATGTCGTCGAGACGTTCACGAGCGTCCCGCCCGTCCCGAACGTCCCCAGCTTGTCGGTCGCCGAAAGGTTGCCCCACGGGCAGATCCCATTGACCGACCCGACGAACTGGACCGTGAGGACGGTCCCGCCGGCTCCGGAATGCGAGCCCGACGGGGTGAGGATGAACTTGTCGTCGGCGCCGTAGAACTCGAAGGAACCGCGCGGACTCCCGGTGTCCGCGGCGGACTTCTTGAACGTGACCGTGTCGTTGTTCCCATTCACGACGAGGTTGAGGACGTTCATGTTCGGGCCGCTCCACGTGATCGTCACGGTGTCGTTCGACCCGGTCAAGTTGTAGAACAGGCTCGCCCCGGTCCCGCTGACCGTGATCGCCTCCGCCGTGCCGTTCACCGCCTCGTTGTAGAAGTTCTTCACGGCGGCGGTGCTGCACGTGCCGTGGCCACCGTTGAGGCAGGCGCTCCCGGTGTCCCATGTCATCGGGAGGGAGTTGAGGTCCGAGATCTGGTAGCTCGCGACCGTCCCCACCGAGCTGAACTCGGTCTGGACCGACGAGGTGGCCGCTTGCCCGAACGGAGGATCGGCCTGGGACCCGAGCGACACGGGGCTGACGAGGGCGAGGTGGACGCTCGCGTTCAGCGACTCGGCGAGGATCGTCGCCTGGAGCCGGGCGAGCTGGTCCTCGACGAGGATGATGTGGTCGGTCTCGTACTGGGTCATCTGGGGCGGGAGTTCGGCGAGAATGAAGTTCGCGATGAACGCCACGAAGAGGAGGAGACCGAGGATCACGGCCACCGCGCTGACCTGGCCCTTGCGAGCCCGGTAGCGACGCTGGTGGATGGTCGTCCAAGTACGCATGGGGAAAACCGGGTCGGGAGTACGAGTACGCCAGGGTGACGTATTTATACATCCCGCCGAGCCGGGCCTTGTTTCAATCCGCCCGCCCGAATCGATAATTCGGGAGGTGGGGAACACCGTCGTTCCGCGCCGTGGAACGGGGGAGAGCCTGGCCACATTCGGACCCGCCGAGTGGGGCGACGTCTTCTAGGGAGGTCCGCTCCCCGGTCCTGTGCCGCTGGAGCCTCTCGATCTGCGTCGTTCGGTGCTGATCGTGTGGGACATGCAAGCGGCCATCGCCGGCCGGGCCTCGAACCGGGCGGCGATCGTTCCCCGGATCGCGGAGCTCCTCGTCGCCTACCGGCGCGCCCGCCTCCCGATCGTCTTCAGCCAGCACACGATGCCACCGGAGGGGTGGGAGAACCCCGCCCAGGCCCGCTCGATGGCCCGCCGGGGAATCCCCGGCGGGATGGGGCGGCTCGCTCCGGGCTCGCCCGACTGGGAAATCCTCGCCGAACTCGCGCCCGAACGGAACGAACTGGTCCTTCCCAAGACGTCCCCGAGCTTTTTCGTCGGCACCCCGCTCGACTCCATGTTGCGCTACCGAGGAATCGACGTCCTCGTGATGACCGGGGTCAGCACGGACGGAGGGATCCTCGGCACCGCCCGCCACGCCGTCAACCTCGGATTCCACCCGCTCATCGTCGAGGACGCGGTCGGTTCCATGACGGCGGAGGCCCACGCCGAGGGGCTCGAGACCCTCCGTCGGTTCTGCGACGTCGAACCGGCCGCCGGGGTCGTTGCGCGCCTCCCCACCCCGCCCGCTGAGTGACGGTCGGCCGGGCCGCGCACCGACGAACCGGCCCCTCTGCGTCCGCGGGGGCGCCCGGGAGGCTTAGCGGCCGCTCGTAGGAGGGGTTCGGAGCCAGGCCTTCGCACCGCGGAGGGTTCCCCAGGAGCGCCGGGTCGAGAGTCGGACCGGCCGCCCCGAGGGGGCGACGAGGTCGATGTTCCACGCCTGGCGGGCGGCGGGAACGACCCGGTGGTCGACCTCGACGATCGCCCGCCCGCCTTCCCGGCGAATCCACCGGACTCGGGTCGGCGCGTCGTTCGGGGCCACGAGCCGCAATCGGTCGACGAGAATTCCTTCCCACCAGGGGGACGGGACGGACGGTTCCCCCGCCACCTCGATCCCGAGGTAGCGGGGGCGGGGAAAGTGGTTACCGGACGAGGTCGATGACGTCGGCGGACTCACCAGCGGCGTAGCCTCCCTTCTGGCCGAGCAGGCTCGTCGCCCGCACGCCGGTGATGATGAGGAGCACCTTGATGGTGTTCTCCATCTCGGGAGAGTTCTCGACCGAGCAGCCCCAGATGATCCGGGCCCGCTTGGAGATCTTGCCGCCGACGAGCGCCGCGGCCTTCTCGGCCTCGCTGACGGTCATCGTCGGGCCGCCGATCACGCGGACCAGCGCGCCGGTCGCGTCCTTCAGCTCGACGGAGCCGAGGAGCGGGCTGGTGAGCGCCTCGGTGACCGCCTCGGTCACCCGGTCGGTGGCACTCTCGCTCTCGCCGAGACCGATGAGCGCGACCCCGCCGTCCTTCATGACGGTCATGATGTCGGCGTAGTCGAGGTTGACGAGGCCCGGGCGAGTCACGATCTCCGTGATCCCCTTGATCCCCGTCATCAGCACCGCGTCGGCGAGCTTGAACGCGGCGTCGAGGGGCATCCGCGGGACGAGCTCGAGGAGCTTGTCGTTCTGGATGACGATCGTCGTGTCGCAGACGCGGCGCAGGCGCTCCAGCCCATCGCGGGCCTGCTCCATGCGTGCGGCTCCCTCGCCGGAGAACGGCAGGGTGACGACGCCCATCGTCAGGGCGCCCGCTTCCTTCGCGAGGCGGGCGACGAGGTGGGCCGAACCGGTTCCGGTCCCGCCGCCCATTCCCGCCGTGATGAAGACGATGTGCGCGCCGTTCAGGAACGCGCGGAGTTCCTCTTCGTTCTCCCGGGCCGCCTCTTCCCCGATCTCGGGGCGAGCGCCGGCGCCGAGGCCCTTCGTGGCCCGGCGGCCGATGAGGATCTTGCGCGGGGAGTGGACCGTGAGGAGGTGCTTCGCATCGGTGTTGATGGCGCACATCTCGGCGCCCTGGATCCCTTCCTCGACGCACCGGTTGATCGTGTTCGATCCGCCGCCGCCACATCCGACGATCCGGATGTTGACGCGCAGCGTCTCGGCCAACTTCGCGAGCTCGGCATCGTCCGCGCTCGTGTACGCGGGGGCGGCCGGCTTGCTCGTGTCGCCGACGAGCGCCTGGTTCTCTTGGTGCTTTGCGATGGCTTCCTGAATAATGGACTTCATCGTTCGATTCTCCTGCCGTGTTTGTCAGACGAGCGTCATACGCTCGTTCTGCCCCGTCCATTTTTGGATTCGCTACTTAAACATTAGCTTAGACCGGTACTGGGCATCTTCGGGGGATGGGTATCGACGGGGCGGGGGCGATACAATTCGCGGAATGGTCACTTGCGGTATCGTCCGGTTTTCGCTGGGCGGGCCCCCAGATCGGGCGGTAGTTCCTGTTCGCCCGGCGACCGAGGAGGGTCGCGGGTTACTTAGGTCCGGGAATCCATACGGGATGTGAGGGGTAGGATGGCGCTTCGGAATCTTCCCCGCGAGGACACGTACCTTCGTTACGATCTGATCGGCGGCATCGACCATCGGCCCGTCGGCTGGAGAGCCAGGGTCCGGCAAGAGATTGAGCGCCTCCCCCCCGCGTTGGGTGTCGCGATGGTTGCGGGCGTCGGAATCGGCTTGTACGGTGGAGCCCTGGCCGGGGTCTATCTCGGGCTCGCCGGCAATGGCTCGCTGATCTACGTCCTGCTCGCGATTCCACTCATTGCGTCTTGCGCCGCTGTGGCCGCCCACCTCACTCCCCCCCGGATTTCCGAACTGCGAGAGTAGTATCGGGTAAAGGGGAACTTCGGATCCGATGCCGACCCGTCAGCGGGGCGACAAGGTCTACGTCGATCTTCGTTGGCAGGGACCGCGAATCTTCTCCCAGCACCACTCGCCGGAAACCATCGCGAGTTACTCCGGAGTGTACTTGATCACGTCACGACGAGGATTCTATCGCTACCCCCGGGGGCACTCGTCCCTCGCTTACATCGGCCGATCCCGCGACGTCGGGACCCACCTCGACCAACACGTAGGCGAAGGGAGGCAGGTAGCCGAGCAACTCCGGGACGAAGGGACCCTCCGCTTCTGGTGGGCCCAAGTTGGCTACGGCAACAACGACGGCGTGGAGCAGATCCTGTACGACGATTTTGAGGCACGGCATGGCGCTCGCCCGCTCCTGAACCAGGTTCGTTCGTCCTGTTCGCGGAAGTACGGGGAATTCGTGGTTCGGCACGGGACGCTCGCGATTCCGCACCACTTCCCCACGGCGGCTCAGTTCGATTCCTGAGCGGGCGGGCCGTTCCGGTCGGGTTCCTTCGTCGCTTCGCGGAGCATCGTTCGCGTCCGCGTTCGCTGGGACAGGTTCCGCCGCGACGGCAAGGTCCTGACCGCCGCGAAGGTCGCCCGGCGGATCGGGTCCCTCCTGCTCCGACACCACGACCCGGGGGTGCCCGCGCACCGTCGTGAGCTCGCGGTCCCCATCCTCCGCCCCGAACGGCCGGTTCTATCGTTTAATTAAATGCTTAAATAATGGCGAGACTATCAGTTAATCGAATGGCTAAACGACACCGCCTCCCGGTCGACCTCGACGTCGTGTTCGCCGCCCTTGCCCATCCGATCCGTCGCTCGATCCTCGAACGATTGGCCGCCGGTGACGCGTCCGTCAGCGAGCTCGCGAAGCCCCACCGGGTCAGTCTCCCGGCGATCTCCGGTCACCTGAAGGTCCTCGAGAAGGCGGGCCTCCTGAAAGTCACCCCCGAATGGCGCGTCCACCGATGTCAGATCGTCGCCGCTCCGATGAGCGCGGCGTTCGGGTGGCTGATCCGGTACCGGATCCTCTGGGAGGATCGTCTCGACCGGTTGACCGAAGCAGTGGAGGAAAAACCATGACCGAACGGAGTACGAAGCGCACGCCGACGACGAACGCAGCCCGGGAGGGAGCCGAAGTCGCTCCGGCCACCGGTCGAAATCGAGGGACGTTCACCCTCGAGCGCGTCTTGCACGCCTCGGTGGAGCGGGTGTGGGACCTCTGGACCACGAAGAAGGGACTCGAGAGCTGGTGGGGCCCGGACGGGTTCACCACCAAGTTCCGGCGACTCGAAGTGCGCCCTGGAGGCGAGCTGGAATACGTGATGACCGCGACGGGGCCCGAGCAGATTCAGATGCTCGAGAGCCTGGGCGTTCCGACGTCGACGACGACGCGGGGCACGTTCCTCTTGGTCGAGCCCCGGACTCGGCTCGAGCTCACGCAGGTGGCCGACTTCCTCCCGGGAGTCCCGCCGTACCCTATCGGTGCCGTCGTCGAGCTTCACACCCTCGCCGGAGGCGGGGTCCGGCTCGTCGTCGTCATCGAGAAGATGCACAACGCCGAGTGGACGAAGAACGCCCAGATGGGATGGTCGAGCCAGCTCGACCGGCTCGTGGACCTGGTGGGTTGAACGTTCCCGAGCCACGCCGGTCGGAACCCATTCCTTCCACGAACGGCCAGGCTACGGCCGCCACGCGCCACGCGCCACGCGCCACGCGCCACGCCCACATGGCGCGGTTCGGGCGGGTAAGGAGCTTAGACGAGCGGCGGCTCCGGAGCTCGGAGCCGTCGTGGAGTCGAAGATCCGAATCCGGCCGGCCTCCGAGGCGGACATCCCGGCGATCCTCGAAATCTACAACTCGGCGGTCGCAGGCTCGACCGGAACCTTCGACACCGAGGTTCGCACATTGGGCGAACGCCTCGATTGGTTCCGGGGCCACGACTCCCGGCATCCGGTCCTGGTGGCGGAGTCGGAGGGGTCGGTGCTCGGCTGGGGCGCGATCAGCGAGTGGTCTCCCCGTCGGGCGTACGACGCCACGGGAGAGGTATCGACGTACGTCGCAGAGTCCAACCGAGGGCGAGGGGTCGGGCGTGCGATTCTGGACTCGCTCGTCGAACGTGCGACCGAGCTGGGATTCCACAGCCTGCTGGCCAGAATCGCCGAGGGGAACGCCGCGAGTCTCCGGATGCACGAGCACGCCGGCTTCGCCTCGGTCGGGGTGATGCGGGAGGTCGGAACGAAGTTCGGCCGGCGCCTGGACGTCCATCTCCTCCAGTGGATGGCCCCGGACCGCTCGGGCGGTTCGCTGGGGAGAGATCTTTAGCGCCGCGACCGCCCGGACGCCGATTTCCGCACCGACCAGATCGCTTCCATCGGCCAGTCCCGGGCCCACGTCGCGTCGCCCCCCCCGACGTAGGAACTCCGGTCCGCCGACTCGGGTCGGGTCTCGAGCAACCGCTCGACTGTGAGGCCCGACCGCGCGAAGAGTTCGATCCATTCGCCGTACGGCAGCTGGAACTCGACGGTGTCCCCGAGGACGATCCGGCGAAGGTCGAAGTACGAGCGCTCCAGCCGGCGCGATTGCCGGTCCCGCTTCGCGTCGAACGTGATGTACCGGATCGGGCTCGCGGTCGAGAACACGAGTCTGCCGCCGCGTCGGAGCACCCGCGCGCACTCGGGGACGGTCCGGGTCGGGTCGCAGAACGTCATCGCCCCCCAGTCGCAGAACACGGTATCGAACGTCGAATCGTCGAACGGGATCCGCTCGGCATTCCCTTGAACGAGGGGAACCCGAACCCTCGACTCCCGGACCAGCCGACGGGCCTTCTCGAGTTGCGAACGGGTCGCGTCCAGCCCGATGGGTCGCGCGCCCTTCTGGGCGAGCGCAATCGACCACCGAGCCGCTCCGCACCCCAGTTCCAGGATCCGCGCGCCCCGGACCGGTCCCAAGAGTCGGAGCGACGACTCCGGGACCCGCCAAAGGCCCCAGGCCGCGGCGCGATCGCCCCCGATGGCCAACGTGTGCCGTCGGTCGTACTCGTCACTCCCCGCCTCCCAGAACCGCCGGTTCGTTCGGACATGGGAATCGCGGGAGTTCGGGGTCTTTCGCGGCATTGAGGAGGGCCGTCGATGACCTTGGGGGTTGCATAACGGCTCGTTTGGACCGTGGACGAACCTGGTTACCCGGTCGATGCGAGATCGAGGCGAAGGTACCGGGTCCCCGGTCGAGAGACGGGCCCGTAGGGGTCCACCTCCCGGAAGCCGATCCGTACGTAGAGCCGGTAGGCGGCCTCCATCTCGGGGAGCGTGTCGAGCACCATCGCCCGGTACCTCGCCTCCGTGGCGAACGCGATCGCGCGGTCGACGGGGATACGGCCCACCCCGCCGTGTCGGAATCGGGGTCGAACGAACACCCGTTTCAGTTCGGCCGACCGATCCGGACCCGGGCGGACGGCGGCGCATCCGGCGACGACCCCGCGGACCCTCCCGAGGAGGAGGACGCCGCCGGGGGCGGCGTACTTCCCGGGCAGCGTCCGAAGCTCGTCCTCGAACCCTTGGTAGTCGAGGTCGATGCCGATCGATCGTTCGTACTCCCGAAACAGCCGTCGGATCCTCGCCACGCTCCGCAACGAATTCGCGCGGCTCACCGAGAGTTCGGCCGGCGGGGGAGTTGGAGGTTGGCCGTCGGCTGGCATTTCGCTCGGCAGGCACCGGGAACTAGATGACGGCAGAGGGGGAGGGTTTCAGTTGATTAGGAAAGCTAACTATTTATGTCCCTGATGATTTGACCATCGAACGAACATGCCCGCTGCTCGACCCCCCGCCACGCTGGTCGCCCCCGAACACGTCCTGATGGATGCGATGCGGTCGGCGACGTTCGCCTTCAAAGGATGGCTCTCGGAGATCCTCCCGCGCCACGGGCTCGGCATGGCGCAGTTCTGGACGCTCACCGACCTCGCCGAGCACGGGCCGATCAACGCCGCCCACCTCGCGAGCTTCCGGTGCGTCACCCCGCCGACGGTGAGCGTGATCGTCGATGAACTCGTCCGGGCCGGGTGGGTCGAGCGCCACCGGTCGGAGTCGGACCGCCGCGTCGTGGTCCTCTCGGTGACCCCCGCCGGACGCTCGCTGATCGCCGAGCTGTGGGAGCAGGTTGGCCAGCGGACGACGGAAGCAACCCGGGACATCCCGCGGAAGGAGATCGAGACCACGGCGCGCGTCCTCTCCTCGTTCGGCGGCCTCCCCGAAGCGGTCGTCGCCGCCGGAGGTTCCGCATGAGCGCCCCGCCCGAGAAGCTGCTCGACGGCCGCCCGTACGACCCGGCCTACGGCCGGACGCTCCTGATCATCCTCGCCGTGATGGCGCTCATGGTCACGTACGTCGAGACGATGGTCCTTCCGGCGTTCAAGCAGTTCTACATCTTCTTCGACCAGACGAACGGCAACTTCTCCACGATCGCCTGGATCCTTTCGGCGTACCTCCTGGTCGGTGTGGTCGTCACGCCGATCTTCGGCAAGCTCGGCGACCTGTACGGCAAGAAGCGGATGC
>JAKIVZ010000025.1 GCA_022750295.1 Candidatus Lutacidiplasma silvani | reverse complement strand
CTAGGCCGGGCCTCGGGCGCTCCGAGCCGCCCCGAAGCGGCCGCTCGCGGCGTTCGCGCCGAGGGCCCGTGTCCGCGGTGTCGCCCTCGAGTCGACGCGGGACCCTGCCAGGGTCCCCTCGGACCACCAGGCGCCCTCGTCGATCCTCGAGCGCGCGACCCCTCCGACATTCGGTCGCTCCATCAGAATTGGCTCGGGAGGGGCCGGAGGGAATACGGATGGTCCCGGACCCACCGGATCGTCATGAGTCCGACGACGTCGACCACGAGTCCAACATTGATCTCCGCGGCCTCCCAGAACGGGCTGGTGGCGAGGTAGGGGGATTGCGAAGAGACCACCCCGATGTTAGTGAGTGCGAATCCGAGGGCGACCAACGCGATCGCAAGAGGCAAGACCGCCCTACCCCACTCCATCGAACGCGGGGGTGGACAGCTTCTCGGGCAAATAGCCCTCTGGCTCGACGTCGGGCCCCGGGGAAAACGGCGATCGGATCCGGAGGTCTAGTACCGCGCGCCCGCCCGATCGGCCGCCCGGTCCCGAGCCCAGTTCGCGGCGCCGACGAGGACCGCGTCCTCCCCCAATCGGCCCGCGTGGACCGTGGCTCCGGAGGCGGGGGTCTGGCAATGCGAGCGAATCGTCTCCTGGATGGCTCCCACCACTTCCGGCCAACCGGTGGCAAGACCCCCTACGACGATCACGCGTCGAGGATTGAACCCATTCACGACCCCGGCGAGCCCCGTGCCGAGGTACGAGAGGGTTTGTCTGAAGAGCTCCGAAGAAAGCGGGTCGCCCAGCCGAGCCAAAACCCCGACCGGCCCGGCCGATACCTTGTCGGGGCCTCCGGAGAGCTCGACCAGCCTCCGCCCCCCGGCCGGGTCGGAGGCGACCGCTTCGCGGGCCCGTTCGGCGATCGCCCAGCCCGACGCGTACGCCTCCAGGCACCCGCGCCCTGGGCAGGTGCACTTGCGGCCCCCCGCGACCAGGATCGTGTGGCCGATCTCGCCGATCGCCCCGTCGGCTCCCTCCGGAAGGGAGCCGCCGAGCACGACGCTCCCCCCGACTCCGGTCCCCAGCGAGACGACGAGAAGGTCGTCGACCCCCCGACCCGCTCCGAACTGCCACTCTGCGATCGTCGCGGCGCGAGCGTCGTTGACGACCGAGACGGGTACGTCCATCGACCGGGAGAGCATCGCCCCCAACGGGACGTCGCGCCACCGGAGGTTGGGGGCATGATGGACCATCCCGGTTCGCACGTCGACCTGGGCCGCCACGCCGAGGCCGACACGTCGGATCGCCTGCCCCGACTCCCGGGACACCTGCCGGAGGATCTCGACCATCTCGGCGACGACCGCCTCCGGACCTCCGTTGCCATGCGGATGCCGGACCGAGGCGCGGAGCCGCTGCCCGTCGGCCGCCACGAACGCGGCCGCGATCTTCGTTCCCCCCAGGTCGACCCCGACCACCCCGTCGTCGGCCACGCCGGACCCCGATGGTGGTCGGCTCAGCCGCGCGGAGCGGCCCGGCGGGTCGGGTATCCGGCGAGGAGCTCGCCGATCGCCTCGTCGAAGTCGGCGACGCGGGTCACCGCGCTCGCGACGAGGACGCCGACCGCCCCGAGTTCGAGCGCGATCCGAACGTCGTTCCGGTCGCGGACGCCCGCCCCGCACAGGACCTGCGTGGTCGGGGAGACCTCCCGCACGGCCGCGACCGCGTCCCGGACGATCTCGGGCTGGGCGGTCGCCACCGAACGATCGCCCCCGATCAGTTCGGGAGGCTCGACGGCGAGGTAGGCGGGATGGAACCGCGCCAAGAGCCGGGAGTTGTCGACGTCCCGAGCGCACACCACGGGGACGAGTCGGACCGACTCGAGTCGCGCGACCGCCCGACCGACCTCCTCCTCGCTGAGCGGACGCTCGGAGTGGTTGAGGAGGCTTCCGGCGGCTCCGGCGGCCGCCACGGCCTCCGCCACGATCGTCCCGGTCCGGGCCCCGGGCTCGTCCGGGTCGGTATGTTGCGCGAGGACCGGGATCGGAAGCGCCGCCGCCAAGGTGCCGAGGTCGGGCGCCGACGGGCAGAGGACCGCCGAGATCCCAAGATGGCGGGCCTGCTTGGCCAGCGAGCCCCCGATCGCGGCCGCGCCGGCGCCGAGGCAGTTCGGGTACGCCTTGAGATTGAGGACGAACAGCGGGGCGCCGAGAGGGGCGGCCTCAGTGGGCGATCGTGACCCGGGGCCGTTTCGGACGGGAGCAGATGGCGTACTCGTCTCCGTCGAAGAAGACCTCGCGGTCCGGGTGCTTCCGGCGGAGCTCGGTGATCTTGGCGAGGACGTCCTCGACCGTGGTGTTCTCGTCATTGGGATCAATTTTGAGATGAACGGTCTTCTCCAACCGTTCGATGGGTCGCCCCCGCTCCACCATTCGGCCCCGGCGCACCCGAGGCACCGCGGTCCCTTCTAAATAGCCTTCTTGACCGATCTCGACGGCGCGAGTTTAAGAATGGGGGGCCACTTCGCGCGCGCGGACGGCCCCGAATGAAGAACCGGGAGGAGCTGCAGCGGATCGTCTTCGGCAAGACCCGCGTCGTCCTGACCCGCGACCTGTCGATCATGAACCCGAACCTGGTCGAGGGGGCGAACGGGCTCGCCGTGGGGAAGCTCGCCACGTACACGCTGAAGGTCGCCTTCCCGAAGGTCACGGTCGGGGTCAACTGGCAGGACTGCGACATCGTCGAAGGGAAGTTCGGGATGCCGACCGACGCCGACCAGCCGAAGGTGATCCCGCGCCCGCGGGCCATCACCGACGACGCGTAGCGTTCCGACCCGGGTGGTGGGTCCACCGTCCCTGGGGCGTTCCCCCCCGTCTCTGCGCCGGGGTTCCGACCGACGTGGTCCCCCCGGCACCTACCGACTCCGACATCGCGAGCCGGAGGAGCCGCCCGCCCCCTCGCCTGCCCCAGCGCGCCTAGGTTACGCTCGCCCTATCGGGCGTTTATCTGCCGACACGCGATTGTCCACTCGAGGTTCCCATGTCCCCCAAGATCCGCACCGTGGAGCAGGAGTTCGCCGGACTCGAAGCCCTGGAAGGCGCCGGCGTGCGCCTCCACCGTCTGTTCGGCCACGCCGAGGTCCCGCGGCTCGACCCGTTCCTGCTCCTCGACCACTTCCGCTCGTCCGACCCGAACGACTACGTCGCCGGATTCCCCTGGCACCCGCACCGGGGCATCGAGACCGTGACGTACATGCTGAACGGCCAGGTCGACCACGGCGACACCCTCGGGAACCAAGGGACGATCGACTCCGGGGACGTCCAATGGATGAGCTCGGGGAGCGGGATCCTGCACCAAGAGATGCCCCGCCGGATGGACGGAACGTTGGACGGCTTCCAGCTCTGGGTCAACATGCCGGCCCGGTCGAAGATGTCGACCCCGGAATACCGGGGGGTCCGGGGCTCGGCGTTCCCGATCGTTCGGGACGACGCCGGCTCGACGGTGAAGGTCGTCGCCGGTACGTTCCAGGGCGCCGTCGGACCCGTCGACCAGCTTCCCGTCGACCCGACGTACCTGGACGTCACCGTGCACCCGGGCGAGACGTTCCGAGCGCCGACCGTCCCGGGTCACACCACCTTCGCCTACCCGGTCGAGGGGAGCGCGAAGTTCGACCCGGTGAGCCCGACGGCCATTCTGGCCCGACGGGTGGCGGTCTACGGGGACGGCGAGTCGGTCGAGGTCCAAGCCGGGAACGCGGGAGTTCGCTTCCTGCTCGTGTCCGGCCGCCCGCTCCGTGAGCCGGTCGCGTGGTACGGTCCGATCGTCATGAACCGCCAAGAGGAGCTCCAGGAAGCGATGGTGGAACTCCGTCGAGGCGATTTCATCAAGGACCGGAATCCGGTCGTCGACGAGTAGACCGCCGAGGGGGGGTCCCGGTTCCGGGCGCCACCCAGGCGCCGGGTGTCGCCGTTTCTCGCAGCGCCAGCCCGAGCCGTTCGCCCCGGGGCGTGAGTTCGTAGACCTTAACCCGGCGCGGGGAGCCGGAGACGTGGGCGGTCGTGGCCGTCACGACGCCCGCCCGCTCGAGCCGGGCGAGGACCCGGCTGACCGCGCTTTGCCCGGCCCCGAGCGCGGCGACGATCCCGGCCTGGGTCCGCCCCGGGCCGGCGATGTCGCCCGGGGCGAGACGGGGAAGGTCGGCCAAGTGCCGGATCGTCCGGTTGGCGATCTGGCGCTCCTGCGCTGGCGGTGCCAACGGCCCGGCGGATCGAGGAGCCAGACGGTTCGAGGGAGACGCCGCCGCGGCGGTGGGCAGGTCCGGCCCCGCCGCGGAGACCGGCACGGCGCGCGAGGGGCCCACCGGGGGGGCAGCGACCGACGGCGGGCTGGCCGGCGCAGGGGGTTCGGGGGATCTCCGCCGGAGCTTCCATCGGAGGCCGAGAACCGCCAGGACTCCGCCCGCTACGACCGCCCCCAGGACCCAGGGAAAGAGGAAGCCGCCGGGGAGAACGCGGCTCCCGCCGTCGGCCCCGGTCCCCGCCCCCGCGTTCGGGCCCCTCGGGTCCGTGGAGTTCGACCGGTTTGTGGTCGCCGGGGCGGAGACGTTGACCCACAGGGAGGACCGGCCCGCCTCTCCACGGCTATCGGTCACCACCAGGGCGACCGAGTCGTCCCCTGCCGCGAGGAACGTGGACCCGATCGCAGTCCCGGATCCGACGTCGCCGTCCCCGAACGACCAGACGACCGCGGGCACGGTCGTATTGGGCGGGATCGTGAGGATCAAGTCGACGGGAAGCGGAGCGACCCCGGACGGAGGATTCGCGGAGAGGGTCACGCCGTGCGGCGCGTCGGTCGTTCCGGCGGCCCGGGCGCTCGCGGAAATCGTCGCACCGCCGACGACGAGCGCCACCGCCAGGAGGGCAAGGGCGACCCGGCGCACCGAGCCCATCGAACCCCTCCCTCCGACGGACCGCGCGGAGTGATATCTCGGTGCGGGACGGCGCCGCACCGGCGCGTCACGCACCCGGCGGAGGTCCTCGGCGGAACCCGTCCGAATCGGCATCGAGGGTCCGAACGAACCGCTCGGCGGCGCGAAGCTGTTCGGTTCGGTACACGGCGAGCCCAACCAGGACGAGCGCGGCCACGGCGATGGCGTGGGCGACGACATCGACTCCGGCGCTCCCGGCCCTGCTCAGCGAAAGTCCCGGAGCCCCCGAGCCCCCACCCGCGGGGGGGTTCGTAGCGCCGCGAGCGGAGTGGTTCCCACCTTCACCGTCGCCCGTGGCGCGCACGGTCACCGCCGGAAGGGCGGTCGTATCCGTGGCGCCGAGCCGGTCGGTGACCGTGACGATGGGGGAGGAGGTGCCGGCGCCCCGATAGGAGTGGTCGACCGCGACCCCCGGGGTCGACGAGCCATACGTGCCGTCGCCGAACGCCCACTGGAGCGTGTACGGTCCCGCTCCCCCGGAGACGTTCGCGACGATCTGGACGACCGAGCTGTTGGGGCCGGCGGTGGAGACCCCGTTCTCGGAGGCCACGACTCCGAGCGGGACGGGGGCGAGGGCGACGCCGACCGTGACGACCGCCGGGTACAGGAACACGGGGTTCAGCTCCGAGTCGACCACGGTGAGGGCGACGAAGTAGATCCCGTCGCGCGTCAGCGGGAACGCGAGCGAGAGGTTCGTCCCGTTCCAACCCGAGGCGTTCCCGCTGACGGTCGGGTAGAACGTCCGGTTCGCGGCCGCCGACGACGTTCCGAAGATCGCCCACCAGTACTCGTAGGGCGCGAGGCCGTTCGAGGCGGTCAGGTTGACCGTGACGTTCAACGGAGCGGTCCCGTTCGTCGGCGATTTGGTGTACGAGACGCTTGGGTACCACTCGACCGGGGACCCGTTCTCCGTGAGGTTGGCCCACCGCGTGCCCTCCGTGACGAACTCGGCGCTCCCGCCCGGCGTCGCCGTGATCAGGTAGCTCGCCGTCCAGGTGCAGACCCCCGCGGCGTTGGGGGGGTCCGTGACGTAGGTGGGGCCGCAGCCGAAGAGCGCGGTCACCGAGGTCGACGCGTTCTGCGTCGTCGTCCCCTAGAGCGTGCCGTTGTCGGTCCAGAGGTCGACGCTCCAGTTCGAGGGAAACGCCGAGCCGTTGGTGAGGTTCACGAAGAAGGCGATGGGGACGGGGAGCGACCCGTACCCAATGGCGACGGAGGTCTGGATCAGGGTCCCGGTGACCGCCACCGGGCCGGACGTGCCGCACGCGAAGTAGACGGCGGTGCTGGCGTTGACGAGACAACCGACGGCCGTGAAGTTCCCCGCCCGGTAGTCCGTTGCGTTCGCCGACCAGCCCGAGCTCTCCCACGAGACCGGGGTCGTCCAGACCATCGACTCGTTCGGGCCCGCGAGCGACGCATTCTCGGTGGATTGGACGGCCAGCGGCACCGGACCGCCCGAGACCGAGGCCGAGATCTGGACGGGGTCGACGCCCGAGGAGGGATACACCGTGACCGGGCCGAGGTACGACGCCGAGACGGCGTCGCAGGTCGAGTCGACGACTTCGGCGACCCCGATGTACATCCCGGGCGTCGTGAGGGAGATCGAACCGTTCGGCGCGGCCGAGTTCGCCTGGAACGCGCCTCCGCCCCAGTTCTCGAATTCGACGACGACCTGGTAGAGGGGAATCCCGCCTCCGCCGATCGTGACCGCCCAGGAGACGTTCCAGGGGGCCGGACCCGTCGTGTTGCCGCTCCAGACCACCGAGGCGTCAATCGGCGCGGGGCCGATGGGCATCGAGGTGGGCCAGTACGGGTTGCATTCGGACGAGTTCAGCCACGCCGCCCGAGGAGTCGGAGCGAACCGGATCCCCGCCGGCGTCTACCACGAAAGTGGGTGGTCGGCCGAGACCGGTCGCAGCATCGGCTCGGACTCCGCGGACGGCCGAACAGCGACCCCGAGGGGGGCGGGGGTGGCCGAGCTCTGCGGCGCCGATCTGCCGGTCGCCCCGCCGCCCGCGACGAGGCTCCCCACAGCAAGGGCGGAAAGGAGGAGTGCCCCCGCGATAGCGAGGACGGCCACGAGCGGCGGGGATGGGGTACGCCCGCTCGGCCGCTCCCGGCGGGCAAGTTCGACCGGGGGATCCGGACGAGGGAGGCTCATCGGGGGTCCCTTCCGACGGGTGAGGCCTTAAACCCCGACCGCAGAAAGCCCTCCGATATCGATTGGCGGAATATTTCCGAGCGAATCCGGCCCCGGCCGGGGCGGACCGAACGGGCTACCGGATCCGTTCGAGCGTGAACGACCCGACCACGAGCCCCCGGGGGGTCGCGCGGTATTCCACCCAGTCGTGGGTCTCGACCTCGCCGAGCCCGAGGACCGAGAGGAACGTCTTGTCGCGTTCCTGCTTGAACCGGATCGCCCCGTCCATCCGGCTGAGGATCGTCTCAACCTGGCTCTCCGGCAACGAGCCGGATTCGAGGGAATAGAGGGCGACCGCGTTCCGGGGCTTCAGGACGCCGACGAGGTTCTGCAGGTAGTTCAGCCGGACCCGTTCGTCGGTCGCCGAGAGCGACGCCGAGAGGCCCAGGTAGGCGACCCGGAACGACTTCGCCCCGCTCGTGCCAATGGCGTTCGCCCGTTGGACCAAGGCGCTGAGGATCGCCGCGTGGTCGGTCGGACCCCGGGTGACGGTCCGCGCCCCGGTCGACGGCTGGGCGGTGGGGGCGTCGGTGGGCGTCGACGCGTCGATCCAATGGATCTTTCCGAGCTGCTCGTACTCGTGGAGCTGGGGGAGGACGAGGCCGATCTTCTGCCCGAGCTCCTCGGGGGAACGGGAGGCCGTCACGATGATCACCGGCTCGCCCCGCCGGAGCCCTTCGGCCACGAACGAATAGATCGCGACCTCCTTGCCGACGAACGCGTCCCCGATCAGGGCGACGTGGGCTTTCGGGGGGAGACCGCCGAGGAGCAGGTCATCGAGCCGGGGGGTTCCGGTCGGGAGCCGGTCCGGGAACTTCGCCCGGCTCGCGGGGAGGAGGAGGTTCCCATCGACCGGGAGCGGCGCGGTCGCGGAAGTCGCTTTGGCGGTGGCGCTCGGCAGCGTGCGGCGGTCGATCGCCTGGCCCTTCAGACTGACCTCGGATTCCCGCGCGTCGAGCGTCTTCGACCGCACGAGAACCGCCTTCTCCCGCTGGTCGAGCTCGACCCGGAGCGCTTGTAGGCGCTCGGTCTCGGCCCGCGCCGCCCGGTCCCGCTCCGTCAGGGTCTGGCCGACCCGGTTCAGGTCGGCGCCGCGGTTCTTCAGCTCGGCCTCCCGGGTCTCGAGGGCCCGGATCCGTTCCTCGTAGGTGTGGAGCGCTTCTTCGTATTGGGCGGCCCGTTGGGTCGCGAGCTCCGCCTTCTCGGCCGCCTCGCGCTCCTTCTCGGGAAGCGACCGTTCCCGCGCCGCGAGCTCGTCGACCTTGCGGGCGTTCTCCTGGGCGAGGGCCTGGGATTGGGCCAGCGATGCCCGGGCGTCCTTCGCTTTGCGGCCGAGCGAGACGTTCTGCTCGTCGAGGACGAGCTTCAGCTGGGCGAGCTTGGTCTCCCGGCTGGCGAGGTCGGAGGCCTTCGAGTCGTCGGTCGCGAAACCCGCGCTGCGTCCTCGCAGTTCGGCCTCCTGCCGGAGGATCTCGCTCGTCCGCTGGTCCAGGTCGAGCTTGCGAGTGTCGAGCTGCAACTCGAGGTCGGGTAGCGTTTCCGTCCGGCGCTTGACGTCGGCTTCCCGCTGGACGAGCTCGGCATCGTGCCGGGCGACGTCCCCCTCGCGAGTCGAGACCTGCTGCTCGCGGTCGGCGAGCTTCGGCAATCGGGCTGCGAGGTCGGCCTCCCGGAGCGAGAGACTGGTGGCCCGGTCTTCCAACGTCTTCCCGAGCGCGTTCGTCTCGGCCGCCTTCATCGCGAGGTCCCGCTGCTGCTGGACGACCGACTGGCTGCGCGCCTGGACGTCGGCCTCGAGCGCCGAGATGTGGCGCCGGGCCTCCTCCTGGGAGTCGAGCTTCCGTTGGAGGCCGATCTCGGCGTTCTCGACGTTCGCCTCGCGCTCGAGGAGGGTGCTCTCCCGGAAGTGGTGGGCCTCCTCGCGCTCGCGGAGTTCGTCGGCGATCTGGAAGAGCCGGCTCTGGCCGGAGGTGATGATCTCGCGCTCGTGGGTCCGGGTCCCCGACGAGACGATGTGCACGAACGAACCCGAGACCAGGAAGAGGACCGCGCTCGAGGAAAGGGTGAGGGCGAGGCCGCTCGCGGTGTCGGCGCTGGGGAGGAACGCGACGAACGCGAGCCCGACCGGCAGCGCCGCCGAACCGATCGAGATCACCTTCCACGTCGACCAGGACGGCCAGGTGAAGATCAGGCCGAAGAGAGGGGCCGCGACGCCGAGAAGCGCGAGAGGGAAGTACCACGGGAGAAGGTTCCAGTTCGCCGCGGGCCCGACCTGGGCGAGGGCGGTCACGAACACGGCGACCAGCGCGGCGTCGAGCGCCACGGCCGCCACGGTGACCGAGAAGTGGGGCTCCCACGGCCAAAGCTGGTACACCTCCCACTTCACCCGGAGCCCGAACACCGCGAGGAAGAGGCCGGCGAAGAGGGGGAAGACCAGGAACGAAAGATTGCGGAGACGCGAGGGGACGTTGCCGGCGAGGTTCGGCTGGACGAAGAGGACGACGAACGCGTCGAGGAGGAGGGCGATCGCGACGATGACCGCGTAGTAGTGGGCGGACCGTCCGATCCGAAGCTGGAGGAGGGCGTCGTCCTTGACGAGGTCGAGGTCTTCCGAACTCGGAACGGTGGTCGACCGAGCGGGCCGAGCGGCAGGGCTTGCCTTCATGGCTCCGGTGGAGCTCGCCCCGACCCGGCGGGTAGAATTCACGGTGTCCGCCACGCGACGTCCCTTGCTAGGGAAACAGGGTTCGGTCCGTTACTTAACGGATTGGATTTTGGACGCATCGTCCCGGCGGACGGCGGCGACCAGCAGGGCGGCCGCCGAGTCCCGAGCGACCGGCGTCGTGCCCAGCCGCTCCTCGAGTTCGAGCAGCCGCTGCCAGGCGACCGGGTCCGCCCGGACCGCCTCGAGCCGGGCCGGGTCGGACCCGAGCCCCGGAGCGACGGCGCCCGATTCCGTGATCTCGAACCCGTTCGCGGCGAGACGCTCGGAGAGGACGCCCGCCGAGACGGGCCGGAACCCGTGCCGGGTCCGGTCGGGCGACTCCAGCCGGACGAACCCCTCCCGAAGAACCCGACCCTGGATCGCGCGGACCGGGGCGTGGAGGAGCCGGCGAACGGCGCCGGAGGGGAGTCGGTGCAGGTACCGCGCCGACGTCCCGGCTCCGGGCGCGGCCTCGACCAGGACCTGACCCCCCGGCGCGACCAGCTCGGCGCACCGGTCGAGGAGGTCGAGAGCGTCGCCGCCGGCAAACCCGACCGCATTCCCGAGAAGGCCGACCGCGACCGCGCAACCCGGTCGAAGGGGAGGCGAACGACCGTCCGCGCGCACCCGATGCGGCACGTCGACCCCTTCGGGCCAGTGCTCCGGTACGGCCAAGAGCATCTCCTCGGAGAGGTCGACGGCGACGCGACGGCTTTCCGGTCCCCCCAACCGAGCGGTGAACCGTCCGGACCCCGACCCGATATCCACGGCCCAGCCAGGGGCTCCGACGTGACGGGCGAGGAACCGCTCGCGAAGCGTTCGGAACAGCTCCCGTTGTGCGGTCCCCTCGTAGCGGGCCCACTCCCGGTCGACCCGGTACCGGTCCAAGTTTCGGAACCGGTCCGTGGGCCGCGGGGCCCCGACGGTCCGGGTTCCGGCGGACGAGCGACGGACCGCGAGACCGCCTCGCGGCTCCGACCTCGGGGGCACGACAATCGGAGGTAGGGGCTTTATATAGCGCCGTCCTAGCCCGTGTCGAGGAAAATCGTGGCCTATTACGAGTGTCCGAAGTGCGGCGGCGGGTACGTCATGGACGTCTCCCCGACGAACAAGCCCATCTGCGACCGCGATGGCGCCCGCCTGAAGCGGACGAGCGACGCGTCGTACGAGAAGAACGCCCGCCGGGACTAGCGCCCGCACCCGGGGACGGTCGCGCCTGTGACCACATTCGGACCGCTCGTCCGACGGTCCGCCCGCCTCGGCGGGATCCTGCTCGCCGCAGGGTCGGTCCAGTTCGTCCTCGCGATGGTCGTCGTCCAGCTGAAGTATCCGGGGTACAGCGACACCGGGAACTACATCAGCGACCTCGGCAGCTCGATGTCGCCCTCGGCATGGCTCTTCAACGATTCGATCCGGCTCCTCGGCCTCCTGGGGATCGTCGGGACGATCCTGATCCGGACCGCCTTCGCGAGGAAGACCACGACCCACATCGGCCTCGCCGCGCTCCTCGTCGCCGAACTCGGCGCGATCGGGGTCGGGACGTTCCCGGAGAACTCGACCTGGCCGTTCTCCGGAATCCACAGCGTCGTCTCGCTGGTCACGTTCCTGGGCGCCGGCCTCGCCCTGGTGTTCCTCGCGCTTGCGATGTCGCGCGACACGCGCTGGGCCGGCCTCCGGTTCTACTCGTTCCTGTCGGGCGTGATCACGCTCGTCGCGATCCCGTTGTTCGTGTCCGGCCGTTACCTCGGGATCGGACCCGGTGGGATGGAGCGGGTCGTCGTGGCCCCGATCCTCCTCTGGGCGGTCGTCGTGGGGGTCCACCTCGCCCGGCTCCCCGTGTACGACCCCGCGTCGGCAACGACCGCTCCCGCGTGAGTTGCGCCACCGCGTCGCGCACGATCTCGTCGTGGTCGAACGCCAGCTTCGGGAGTTCCTCGAGCGGCCACCACCTCGCTTCGGCCGCGTCGTCGCCGCCCACCGGGGTCGAGCGGGCCCCGTCGACCCGGTAAACGATGCTGGCGGTCGGCCCGCGAGGGTCGCGTCCGGGATTCGAGTAGACGCCAACGAGGCCCACCACCCGGCCCCGGAGGCCCGTTTCCTCCCGGAGTTCGCGGACGACGGCTTCCTCCGCCGATTCGCTCGCTTCGACGAATCCCCCCGGGAGAGCCCAGTGACCCCGAAACGGCTCGCGTCCTCGGAGCACGAGAAGGACCGCCCCTCGGGCGACGAAGAGCGCGTCGACCGTCAGCTTCGGACCCGGAGGGTAGTCGGGCATTCGGCGTCGGCGATGCGCCGGAACCGATAACCCGGTGGGCGCTCGCAGGGGCCGCCTTCGTCGTTCCCGGGACCCGATCGATCGGCGGGCCACCGGCCGGACGCCGCTCCGGCGCTTCCCCCCTCGCGGCACCGTTAAGGTGAGGGCCGGGGTCCCGGTCGACGATGCTGATCCTCCGCTCGAAGGCGCCGCTCCGGATCAGCTTCGCGGGGGGAGGGACCGACGTCTCCCCGTATCCGGAAGAGAAGGGGGGCGCGGTCCTGAACTGCACGATCGACAAGTTCGCCTACGCCACGCTCGAGGCCCGGGAGGCCCCCGAGGCCACCACGACGGTCCATTCGCTCGACTACAACGTCCGTCACGACTACGAGAAGGAGGAGGACCTCGTTTACAACGGCGAACTCGACCTCGTCAAGGCCGCGCTCCGATTGATCCGCCCGACGGAGCGGGGGAACGGGCAACGGGCCCTCGAGATGTTCCTGCACTCCGACGCGCCCCCCGGGACCGGACTCGGAAGCTCTTCGACGATGTGCGTCGCGATCGTCGGCCTCTTCCAGCAGTTCCTCCGCGAACCGTGGACGCCGTACGAGGTCGCCGAGCTCGCCTACCGGATCGAGCGCGAGGAGCTCGGAATGAAGGGCGGTCGCCAGGACCAGTACGCGGCCGCGTTCGGGGGGTTCAACTTCATGGAGTTCAACGGCAAGCACACGATCGTCAACCCGCTGCGGATCGGTCCGGAGGTGACGAACGAGCTCGCCTACCGGTTGCTCCTCTGCTACACGGGGACGAGCCACTACTCGAACGACATCATCGCCCGCCAGCAGGCGAGCTACGCCGAGAAGCGTCGGTCGACCGTCGACGCGCTCGACGCGACGAAACGGCTGGCCGTCGACATGAAGAACGAGCTCCTCCGCGGGAACATCGACGAGATGGGGAAGCTGCTCGACGAAGGCTGGCAGCTGAAGAAGCAGTTCACCGACGGGATCTCCAACGACCGGATCGATTCGTTCTACCAGCACGCCCGGGAGGCCGGCGCCCTCGGCGGGAAACTGGTCGGGTCGGGCGGCGGGGGGTACATCCTCCTCTTCTGCGACTTCCAGCGCCGGGCGAACGTCGCGAAGGCGGTCAACGCCGCGGGGGGCCGGGTCGTCGACTTCTCGCTCGAGCCCGTCGGCGTCCGGACGTGGCCGGTCCGTACGGCGGCGTAACCTCGGCCCGATGCCGTTCGGGAAGTTTCGGATTCTCTCGAAGATGCGGACGCGCCCCATACCTTCAAAGGGGGGCCCTCGGTCCCCGCGCCCAATGCGCGCCAAACTCGGGTTCCTGGCCGTCGCCGCTGCCGTCGCCGTACTGCTCCTCGCCGTTCCGGGCTCCGTCGGAGCCCGCGCCGTCGCCCCGTTCGGCGCGACGACCGCCTCGTTCGGGGGTCTGCCGACGGTCGGGACGCCTTCGGTCCTGCTGCACTACAACTCGACGGGGTCCGCCGGCTACGAGGTCGGCCAGTCGATCAACAGCACGATGACGATCCTCAACGCGTCCTGGCTCGAGCCGAGCGTGAACTGCACGTCGAAGAACACGACCGTCTTGTTCGACGGGATCATGCTCACCAACCTCTCGGCCCAGGTCGCCGGGACCGAACTGGCCTGCCGGGCCGGCGTCGCCACTCAGTGGGCGTTCTACGCGTCGTCGACGGTGAACGTGACCAACATCACCCGGATCTCCCAGGCCACGCTCCCCCTCTCGAGCGGGAACGCGGTCCGGATCTCGATCATCCACTCGAAGACGACCGTGACGTTCCTGTTCACCATCGGGACGCACAAGTTCGGCAAGGTGCTCCCCTCCTCGGGGCGGGACTTCGTCGCCGCGGTGGGCGTGACCGGCTACCCGGTGTCGACCGGCATCCTGCCGCTCGCGAACTTCGGGACCGTGGCGTTCGGAGCCTCGTTCACCAAGATCACCGGCACGAACGACGTGAAGGTCGGCGGCGTGAACAAAGCGCTCGGCTCGTTCCTTCGGGTGGCGGAGCTGACGCTCGTCGACTCGAAGAACCACAAGCTCGCGGTACCCACGGCCCTTTCGGGAAGCGGGTCCAGCTTCAAGGTCACCTGGAAGGCGTCGACGTAAGTCGGGACCGACACGGCGGGGGGCGCCCTCCCCCCCGCCGCCCTCGCCGCATTCGGAGTTCGTTGACTTTGTGAACGGTCAGGTGTATAAATCCCGGGCCGCTCCCGGGACTTCATGTCCGAAATCCCCGATGACCTTGGGAGCGGCCACTCGAGCCCCAAGCGGGCGCTCCTTCTCGAACTGAAGAACCGGGGCGAAACCGACCTCGAGTCGGCCGCCGGGTCCCTGAACATCTCGAAGGTGGCGGCGCTCCGCCATCTGGTCCAGCTCGAATCCCAGGGGCTGGTCGAGCGGTCGTACCGGTCGGTCGGCGTCGGTCGACCCCGGGTTCGGTTCCGGCTCAGCCGGTCGTCGGCCCGCCTCTTCCCGGAAGCGTACTCGAAGATGTCCGTCTGCGCCCTGCAATTCATCGAACGGTCGATGGGACGGGAGGCGGTCGTCCGGATGCTCCAGGAGCGCTCGCACGAAGTGGCGGCCGAGAGTCGACCGAAGCTCCGCGGCGCGAGCCTCCCCGCCCGGGTCGGAGAGCTCGCCCAACTTCGGTCGGAGGGTGGCTACATGGCCGAGGTCGGGTCCCGCCGGGCGGTCTCCACCGAGCTCCTCGAACACAATTGTCCAATCCTCGCGATCGCCGAACAGTTCCCCGAGGCGTGCGACATCGAGCGCCGGATGTTCGAGCGGCTCCTCGACGCCCGGGTGGAGACGACCCACCGGGTCGTTGGGGGAGACCCCGTGTGTCGGTTCGTCGCCCGCCCGAAGCGGGAGGCCGTATGACGACCCCCGTCTCCCGCCGCCGGGCGGTGGTCACCGGCGCGAGCCGGGGGTTGGGCGAGGTCCTCGCCGGCTTCCTCGCCGGGAGCGGGTACGACCTTATCCTCGTCGCGCGCACGGCGCCCGACCTCGTGGCGGTCGCGGATCGCCTCCGTGCGCGCGGCGCCCACGTCTCGACCGTCGTGGGTTCGGTGGCCGATCCGTCGACCCGGGCGGAGATCCGGGCCGTGGTCGAACCTCAGGAGTCGCTCGACCTCCTGGTGAACAACGCCTCCGAGCTCGGACCGCCCGGACGGCCCCCGCTCGTCGTGGTTCCTCCCGAGGTCTTCGAGAACGTGCTGCGCGTCAACGTCGTCGCGCCGCTCGCGCTCGTCCAGACCCTCCTGCCGTTCCTGTCCCGTTCGGGGTCGGGTCTTGTCGTCAACATCACGTCCGATGCAGCCGCCGGCGCCTACCCAGGCTGGGGCGCTTACGGGTCGAGCAAGTCCGCCCTCGACCTCGTCAGCCGAACGCTCGCGGCCGAGCTCGCCGAGAACCACCTCAGCGTGGTGGCCGTCGACCCGGGCGACCTCCGCACAGCGATGCACCAGGCCGCGTTCGAGGGGACCGAAATCTCCGACCGTCCGCTCCCCGAGGCCACCGTGCCGTTCTGGGCGTGGCTCTTCGGACAGGAGCCGACCTCGGTGTCCGGTCGGCGGTTCCAGGCGCAAGCGGAGCGCTGGGGAGAGCCGGCATGAAGACCTCCGCCCTCGAATTCGACCGCCCCGCGTCCCTCCAGGCGCACGCGCCGGTCGAGCTCACGCGCGGTTCGCGGGACGCGGTGCGGCTCCTCCTGAGCGGGTCGGAGGGCCGCGAGGTCCGGCGGTTCTCCGAGCTCCCGGAGATCCTCCGGCCCGGCGACCTCGTCGTCGTCAACCGGAGCGCCGCGGTCCGGGCGAGCCTCCCCGCCTCAGCGGGGTTCGGTCCGTTCCGGCTCAACCTCTCGACCGACTACGGGCGGGGGGTCTGGCTGGCCGAGCCCCGCTACGGCCCGGGTGACCCGGGCCCCGTCCCGCTGGAAGTCGGAGATCCGTTCGTCGCGGGCGGGCTCCCCGGCTCGGTCGTGGCGTTCTATCCGGGAGCCCCTCGGCTTGCGTTCGTCCGTCTCGAGGGGAACGTCCCGTCGGCGATGGAACGGTTCGGCGAACCGATCCGGTACGGCTACGTTTCCGCGGCGTACCCGATCGAGACGTACCACTCGGTCTTCTCCGACGTTCCGGGAAGCGCGGAGATGCCGTCGGCCGGCCGACCGTTCACGCGGGCCACCCTCGACGCATTGGCCGCTCGCGGGATCTCAATCGCCCGGATCACGCTCCACACCGGGGTGTCGAGCCTGGAGATCGAGACCGAATCGGTCTCGGGGGTTCCGGTGTACCCGGAACCGTTCGAGGTCCCCGCCGAAACGGTTGCGGCGATCCGTCGGACGCGGGCCCGGGGGGGCCGGGTGGTGGCCGTCGGGACAACGGTCGTCCGGGCGCTCGAGACGGCGGGGACAGGCGGACCCCTCGTTCCGTCGCGGGGGTTCACGCGGGCGTTCGTCAGTCCCGATCGTCCGCCGCGCATCGCGGACGCGCTCCTGACCGGATTCCACGATCCGCGGACCAGCCACCTCGCAATGCTCGCCGCCTTCGAGGGGATCGAGCGGCTGCGGCTCGACTACGCCACGGCCGTGGACCAGGGGCTCCTCTGGCACGAGTTTGGCGATGCCCACCTGATGTTCCGGGACCGAACCCCCTCGGCCCGGTAGCTCCCTCCGCCTCGACGGGGGCCGGCCCGCGGGACCGGGTCGGGGCGGAGGGGGCGAACGCCGGGTTCCGTCGGGGACCGACTCTACGCGGCGGCGTTCGAGCTGGTCGGCAGCCCCGCCCGCTGGCGGAGCGCGTAGTAGAATCCGCCGAACGACGTCGCCGTCGGGGTCCGGAGCCCCTGGACGCGGAGCGCCGCCTTGACCTCCTTCGGAGTCTGGCGGAGGTCGAGCGTCTTCGTCGCGTCATACTTGTACTGGAACGTCCCGACCGGGCCCTTCGGGAACGCCTCCCAGTCCCGCGCGTTCGTCGGGTGGAGCTCGTGGGAGTGCTTCGCCTCGGCCGAGCCCGAGAACGCCGGCATCGTGAGGTGCTCCTCAGTGAGCCAGATCATCGTGGCGTCGCGGATCGCCTGCTCGGTCGTCTCGTCGAGCGCGCCCGGCGCGACCTGGGACTGGACCCAGTTGACCATCGCGT
>JAKIVZ010000012.1 GCA_022750295.1 Candidatus Lutacidiplasma silvani | reverse complement strand
AAGAACCTCGACCTCCTGGGCCGCTTCGAGGCCCGCGGAACGGTTCGATGATTAAGGGACGCAGCCGCACGGGTGTGCTAGTAGAAATATCAGGACGCCATTCCAAATCCCATGACGATGTTGCGCAGCCTTCGACGGATAACGTTACTTGGTGTAGTTAGTGGGGTGCTAACCCTCATGCTTCTCGCCCCGTTCACGAGCGCAAGTTTCGCAAATTGGAGCCACCCGTTCCCGGCAGGGAGCGGCGACCCCGGGACCACAACCGCCTCAAGTACCGGCACGGGGTTTGCCAAGGTCGTCACCGCCCCTACGTTCGCGGTCTCCACCGGATCGATGACGGGGGCGATTGAGTCCCAGGCAACCGGCGCCGGAACGGTTTCGGACGATTTCGATGAAATAGGTCAAACGGGGGTCGGGAGTCTCACTTGGACCTGCGTCAACACGCAATGTAGCGGCCCATCCCACCTGACTGTGAACTGGACAATCCATGTCGTTCTTCCGGAGTCCATCACATGTCCTACGCTTCTGCACGGAGCTGGCTCATTCGTTTTCGCCGGAGCCTCTGCGGAGATCCGGGCCGCCGTTATTTCGACCCAGGGGGGGACGATTGGCGCCGCCTCAACTGCTCTCGCCTACGCACCAATTTCTACGTGCAACTCAACGAGTAGCGTGGGGTTCGCCGGGGACGCCCAAATGATCATCTCGGTAACACCGTTGGGTCCATTCAACGTCGTACAGACTTGGACGGTGCAGGCCAACGTCATCCTGGAGACCATCGCCTCGGGGTCTTGGACCACAACGACTTCCCCGACCCTCCAGGCTGAAGCCACCCTTGGCTCTCCTTCCACGCTCAACTTCGTGCAGCTCTCGTAACGGCGGGCGAACTCTGTTGAGCTCTGGCGCCGGAACTGGAACCAGATTCGCGTAGGGTTTCCAGGGGTGGTGCGCATCCACCCCGCCAACGGAGCGGTTCCACCCGCCCGGCACGCTCCGCGTCCGCGCCGACAAGGCGATGGATGGGGAGTAATGAGTTCTCTATTGGAGAGAACCCGCGATCCGACCGTGAGACGCCGAGCACAAGACTTGCTCCGCTCCAACCAGACGTCGCTGCGGGTATGCCCCCCAGTCCGTTTCCGAGACTGAGAGGTGAATCGGGGAAGTAAAGGAAGACTGCGACCGAACGAGACAGGACTCATTTGCCCTGATCCGGCGAGCAACCGCAAGCCCCGCGCCGACGCCTCGGAATCGACGGCGTTGGCGACCCGGCCCAGTCGTAGTTTCAGCACGCGGGCTCCGTCCGGGCCTCGCTGCCCGGGGGGTCCATGCGAGGCGCCGCAAGGTTGGAATCGTCCGATCGATTGCCATGTAGCGGCTTCGAGGGGCCCCTAAGGAGGGAGAGGTGCCATTCCTGTCCGCATCGACCAAGTAATATCGCGAGGCTCGGAACCTGAGAGACGGAGCGAGCCGGGGGTGGGGATTTATGAACCGCGAGCACGACTCATCGATCTTGGGGGTTGTCGCCTCGAGCGGAACGGGTGCTCCGAAGCCGTTCGGGAGCAGGACGGATCGCGCTCGGGGCAGACGACGGGTCGGCGCGTCATCCGAGTGGACGACGCGAGCCCGCCGACTTGGGGGGAGGGGCAACTCTCCCACCGAGCAGTACGGGGAATCACTCGCCGAGCCAGAGTGGGTCGAGCCGAGTCCGGATGCCGGCTACGTTCGGCCGGGGTAGCTGTCGAACGGCGAAACCCTCAGGGGAACATTTCCGCGGGTCTGACACTGGCAGCGCTCGGGTTGGCCGCAGAAGATCTCCTCGACCAGATCTCCACGGACTCCTCGCAGCGTACTCTCGCATCGACGATCATCGACCGTCTATGCGCCAGAGTGCACTGTCCAAGTCGGAGAGCCGCAGGAGAAGGCGGCAAAGTAGCGCGCTTCAGTTGCCAGCGCAGGGCGAGCTGCCGGGCACTCAGCGGGAGTCGAGTCCGATAGTAGCGTTTGTAGCCGCAGTACTATCGGACCGGCGGGACGGCGGACGGTCCGATCACGGGCCGATACAGCCACGCGTGGAGCGCCACCAAGGAGGCGGTCGACGGCTCGTACGGCGTGGCGTCGACCGCCGTCGCGACAAACTCCCGGGCCGGGAGGCCGTGGACGAGGGCGAGTGCGAGCGCGCTGATCTCGCCCGGCGTCGGGGCGAGCTTCCGTGCCCCGGCGAGGGCGCCGGCCTTGGCGAGCCAGTCGGCGAGCTCAGCGGCATCGACGGGCGCGCTCATCGCGAGCAACGCCGAGGCGAGGCCCGGCCGGGCGAAGAGGGGCGCGAGCAGGGGGTGGAGCGTGAGGATCCGGTTCGCCACGTCGGCGCGGGGCGTCGGCTCGCAGGCGAGGTAGGTGGCGGCAAGCTTCGCGTCGCCGGGGTCGAGACCGGGGAGTTTCGCGATCCACTGGTCCCGGAGCGCGATCGATTCGGCCGCGGGGCGACCGGTCGCGGCCAACAGCGCGGCGGCCTCGTCGCCCATCGAATTCGCCCGGAGCTGGAAGAACGCCTCCAGGGCCGGGGGTTGATCGGGGCCGGCGGCGAGGTGGAGGACGGTCGAGACTGTGACCGCCGACGCGTGGTCACCGCCCTGGGCGCGGACCCGTTCCATCGTTTTCATCATCGACGCGTAGAGCTCGGTGATCGGCGCCGACTCGGCGTTGAGCAGCTCGGCCGCGAGGAGCCGATCCCGGGGGTCGCCCCCCATCACCTCGACGCTGCCCCAGGCGTTGCGGAACTCCTCGGCGATCTCCTCGACCGTTTCGCGGCGGTTGGCGAGTCCGACCGCGACGACGCGAAGGAGGGGGACCGCCTCCGCCGGGACGACGGGCCCGAGGTCGGAGAGGAAGTAGGACGCCGACTTCGCCACGTTCTCGAGGTCGGCGCCAATGCGGCTGAGTTGCTCGGACACGACATCGAGCGGCAACGGGTCGGTACGGCTCGCGCGGACTTGGAGCTCGCGAAGCACGTGGCGCCCGACGTCGGTGATCACCGGTGATGCCGAGCTTCCTTCGACCGCGCCGTGGCCAAGGAGACTCGTCCAAAGTTCGGCGGACGGATCGTGGGAAGGCGACTTCGACGCGATCGAAGCGAGGTACGTCCGGACCTCCCCGCAGGTCAAGTTCGGCACGCCGGCTCCGAACGTTGGCGGGTTACTTAGAATCTCTCTCGGAGGGAACGTCGACGGGTTACGCGCCCACGCCCTGTTTCGGCTTCGAGTCGCTCTGCGCGGTGGTCGTCGAACCGCCCCCACCGCCCTGGCTCCCGTCCTTCAATTGGTGGGCGAGGAACGCCCCGATGAACAGGAAGACGATCGCGAGGATGACGGCGATTCCGAGGATCGCGTTGATGGAGATGAGCGCGGACGCCGAGTAGGTGGCGGAGCCGTTCTGCGGAAGGAACGGAACCGGGGTCTTCGGGCCGAGGAGGACGAAAATCCCCCATGTCACGCCGACGAAGACGGCCGTGATGAGGGCGTCGCCGAATCCGTGGGGGTAGTTGTCGGGCATCTTTCCGTGGCGGAGCGTGAGATAGAGGAACAGGACAACGAACGTCACGATGAGCGTGACCGAGAGCACGACGCCGATGGCGAGGTACAGCATGGCGAACATGATCAGGGCAATGGCGTAGAGTGGTACGTCCATGCTTGAGCGAACCCGAAGCCGCGGACACGGCCCCGGTTCTTAAACCTCTCTCGACGGAGACTCCGCTCGGGCTGACACGCAAGCGAGAGTCGCCACGGGACCGGCCGCTCTCCATCGCTGAGCTTTTCCGGCGTCGGCCCCTCGAACAGCTGCGGAGCTCGATGCGAACTACCCCGCCGGTCGCCGCGGCTGGCGGCGTGGCTCCGTGCAGGCCATGGAACCCGCTCTCGTGGGCGAGAGTCATACGTCGTTGCTCAGGGGGCGCGATCCTCGTCGTCAAACCGATGGGGCGGGACGACGGCGAAGCGGCTCCCGGACCGTCGGGGACGACCATGACGAGCGAGTTGGTCCCCCCCCGAATTCGCGGACGGGCCCCGCCCCGGCCCGCCGCGATCCCCCTGCCGAGAGGTTCAAGAGGGGACAGCGCATGGTCCGCCTCAGAATCGGGCGATCCGGAACGGGGAGGAGTGGCCTCTCCCTCCCAGCCGGCGGGTTTCGGTGCCCCGCGATTGGAATCGCGGGACGTTTCCCTCCATACAAAGGTTTATCTTCTCCCGGCCATTCGAAGAAAACCTAATGCCGTCTTCGCGGACCACCCCGCGGACGCCTTCCGCCGAGAGAAAGTTGACAACCCCCGCAGCTGCATCGGGCGGAGTTTCACAAGCCCCGCGCTCGCTCCCGCGCTGGGCGCGCCGCCTGGCTTTCGGGATCGCGTTCTGGGTCGCGATCGCGGTGATGGCGGTTCCGGCCGCGTCGGCCCTCGGGGTATCGAACCCGATGACCAACCCCGCGGCTTCGGCGACCCACGCGACGTCCCTTACCGCCCTGGCCGCGCACGCCGCGTCGCCGAAGTCGACGGGATCGGCGTCGAGCGGACTTGCCGGCGCCCACCCCGCCGGCGAGAAGGCGGTAACCCCTGGGCTCGCGGCTCAGTCGGCCGCCGAGCAGTTCAAGTTTGCCACCCTGAACTCGGCGTTGGCCAACGGGTCGACCTCCCTGCCTCTCTCCCCCGCGGCGCCCGCCACCACCGCCCCCGCGGCGCCCCACCCCTCCTATTACATCGCGACGGGCGAATTCACCGGGTACATCTACGATGCGGAAACGAACAAACCGGTCGTGGGCGCCACGGTCGAGGCGTTCGGCGCGAACGGGCAGGACTGCCCGGCCACCACGTGCCTACCCGTCTCCTCTACGACCAACGGATCGTATTCGGTGTACGGGCCCGCCGGCTTTGACTACGTCCGGGCGTCGGCGAGCTACTACCTCGACAACCTCACCTACTCGACGACCGGAAACGGCTCGAAGACCGCCCTAGGGACGATGTATCTCGTCGAGACCGCGATCGGCGTCGGGGTCGTGAAGGCGAAGAACCCCCCGAGCTTTACCCCGCTTTCGGGCGTCTTGGTCACCGATGCCCCGACCGACTCCGCCTACCTGGTCAACCCGGGGGGCTCGACCCTCTCGAACGGTTCGTTCAAGATCGCGCTCGCCCCCGCTCCGTCGATCGTCACGTTCACCCCTCCCCCGGGACTCTTCATCGCGAACTGGACCTGGGCGAACGCGACCCCGGGAGAGTACGTCAACCTGGGCACGTTCTTCTTGGAGCGGCAGGTCGAGGTCAAGATCAACCTGAGCGACGCTCTGACGGGCGGTCCCCTCAATGGGGGGAACTCGGGTTCCCTCCAGATCTGCTCGATGGGCAACGGCTGTGGGGAAACCCAGCAAGGAGTCTTGACGGGCGACGACAATGGCCCGGCACAGATCACCACACTCGCGGCCTTTGCGGCACCAGGCCCCTCGTATGCGGTCATTCAAGTGACGGGGTACGTCGAATCCACTCCCATCTTGGGTTCGATCCTGCCTTGGGCCGGTCACATCGACTGGCTGAGCCCGGTCAACCTCACCCCCATCGGGGCAATCAACGTCACCGTCGGGATGTCCGGAAACGACTTGGACCCGCTCGGGGTCCCCGCCCACACGGGAATCTGGACCGTCACCTCCTGCACGATGGACGGGTACAGCATCGTCAGCACGATCCCGAGCGCCAACGGGTTCGGTTCCAACACCACGGCGAGCACGTGCGGGACGGCCGGCTGCCTGAGCATCGGGCAGACCGCCACGATCGCGGCCGTGCCATTGCGGGACGAGGTCACGATCGACCCGGATACGACCGGACTCTGCAACAACGGGGTTCCGGACTGGGTCATTCCCGGAAACCCCGGAAACCAGAATCCGGACGTACCAGTCTGGGTCAATCAAACTTGGGTCAACGTCACACCCGATCTGATCACGAACGCCGGGTGGCTGAACTTCACCGCCGGGACGTACGTCTACGGCAACGTCACGGTCCAGGGCACGAGTTCGGCTCCCAAGGACTTCGCGGTCAGCATCTCTTCGATTAACTATCCGAACCTCGCCACCTACCCGTGGGATGCGGTCATGTCGCCGTGGGCCACGTGGGCCTGTGGAACCCATGCGCCCAACGAGTTCTGCGCCGCCGCCCCTCCCGGCCCCGACCTCGTGACCATCTCCTCGTTTGGCTACCCGAACAACTTCACATGGGTCGCCACCCCTGAGGCGTACATCGGGAGCCCCGCCGGGGTTCCGCTCGCGGGTCCCGAGAACGAAATGCTGAGTGGGGTCAACCTCACTGCGGGCGGATTCGTCACGGGGAACGTCACCTCGAATGGCACGACGTTCGGACTTCCGCTGGCGGCCGTCGAGGTCTGCTCGGTCTCTCCGGGCTATCCCGTTGGATGCGCCGACGGCGCCGCCAGCCTCCTCGGCAAGTTCCAATTCCCGGCGCCGCTCGGGTGGGATTACATCAAGGTCTCCGCGTCCGGCTACCAGGCGGACTTCGTCTGGGCGTACGTCAACGGCTCGGGGGACGTCGTTTCGATCGGAAACGTACCCCTGCTTCCTCTCGCGACCTTGTCCGGTCGGGTCATCGACCCGGAAGGGAGCCCCGTTCTGGGCGCGACGGCCGTCGTGTGCGCGCTCACCAGCCTCTCGGACGCATGTCCCAACCTCGGGGCCGGTCGGGTCTCCAGCAGCGGCGAGTACCTCGGCTCGGTGATCGGCGGATGGCTACCGCTCACGACCTACCGGGTCGTCGTCTCCGCGGCCGGGTATTCGACGAACTGGGCGTGGGCCAATGCCACCGCCGGGCAGCAGACCAACGTCTCGACCCTCGTCCTCTACCCGTCGGGCTCCAACGGGTCGAGTACGGCCCCGGTGGGCGATCACCTGGCCGCGGGGTCCGGGTCGAACGTCTCGAACGTCGCGACGTGGCTGACCGCGCGATTGGTCGACAACTCGAGCGGGATCGGCGTCCAGACCGGAAACTACGAGGCGTGCCCGGCGTCCGGCGGTCCGTGCGTCGGCTCGATCCAGGGGAGCAATTCGGGTGGCTACCTGAACCTCACGATTCCCGCGGGCCTCTACTTCCTGAACACGACGGCGACCGGGTATCAGGTCAGCTCCGTCTACTTCAACTCGAGCGGGGCGGGTTACCTGAACCTTGGGACCATCTACCTCGACCCGCTCCCGTGGGTCTTCGGGAACGTCACGATCAACCCATGGCAGCGGATTTGGGTCAACATCTGGGACTCGCACACGCATGAGAACAACACCTACTCGATGACGATGGGGCCCGATGTGAACGTCCAGGTGTGCACCGTCAACATGCTCTGCGCCCCCGCGACTGGGACGCTGAGCGCGGTCCAGCCAAGCGGGGAGTTCCAGGTCTGGGGCGAGGTCGGAGTCGCCGATTCGGTCCAGGTCACCCCATCGGCGCCGGCGTTCGGGTCGAGCGCGGCCGGAGGGTTCACGGCGAACTCCACGAGCGTCTCGATCCCCTCCGGGGTGCCGTACGTCTCGATCCCCGGACAGATCGGATTGAACGCCTTCGCGGCGGTGAGCTTCTCCGTCTGGAACAATATCAGCTGGGAGAACAACTCCGCACTGACCCCGACGCCGATCCGGTTCGCCGACGTCAGCATCAGTGCGACCGGGAACTTCTCGACCTCGGTCAGCTGGAGCGCCAACGGGAGCGGGGGCATCACGTTCTTCATCCCGCCCGGGAACGCCGCCAACAAGGTCACCTACGCCTCCCAGGTTCCCGACGCGTGGGAGTACGGCACAGCGCCCATCGCGATCGTCCTGCAACCCGGCGAGGGTTACCAGGCCGTCCAGAACCTCTCCCTCCTCCACTTCGGCTGGGAGACCGGCTTGGCGGTCACGACGAACACCTACCAGCCGGCATCGTACCTCGGGGTCTCGGCGATCTCGACCCCGTCGGGGTCGATCCTGCAGTACACGTCGACCTCTCAGACGAACGGCGGCGGCTTCTTCAACGTCTCCGCCGCGCAATCTCGGTCGGTCCAGTTCCAGATCGGCCCAGGGAACGACTTCAATCAGACGGTGTTCTACGCGCCCGTGAACTTCAGCAGCACGGGGGCGTACCACTCCCTCACCCAGATTCCGAACAATCTGACGGTCGACCACTGGGGGTACGTCGCCTCGACTCAGGTGAACTACAGCGCGTTCCCGCCCATCGCGACGCTCATCGACCCCGTGAAGGACCTCCCGATCCCCGGCGTGACGCTCACCGTCAGCTCGAACGGCAACACCGAGTCCTCGACGACCCCTCTCGCGACCAGCAACGTCGGGGGCGAGTTCCTCGTCGATGGCCCGCCCGGCCTCGACTGGGCGAACTACTCCCGGCCCGTGTACGAGCCGAACTCCACGCGGGTGCTCGTCGCGGCCGGCGAGGTCACCACGCAACCGACGGTCAACCTGACCGGCGACGGCGTCGTCTCGGCGGTCGTGCTCTCGGAACCCGGGAACGTGCCGGTCGCCGGGGCGAACATTACCGACTGCCTCGGTGGGCAGCGGCTCTGCGGCATGTCGCAGACGAACGGGACCGGGGTGTTCTGGGTCAACGCGACGCCCGGATCCCAACCGAACTTCATCAACGTCTCCGCGCCCGGGTTCATCTCGACGGGACCGACCCTCGCGGACGTCTGTTCGGACTGCTTCGTCCCCCTGACCCCGATCAAGGTGTATCAACCCGCGTACATCTCCGGGGTCGTCCTCGGCCTCCCGGCCGGGTTCCCCCTCCACGACGCGAATGTCAGCGCTTGCTCGCCCGTCGGCGGCAGTCCGACCGGGCCGTGTCTTTACACCGTCCAGACCGAAGTCTCGGGAAGCTTCCTGATCGACGTGCCGGCCGGGTCGTACATCCTGAACTTCACCGACCCCTACTACAACGCCTCGTACCTCAACCTCCACGTGGTGGCGGGCGAGCACATTTCGGTTGGAACCGTCTTCCTCGAGTCGTACGGGTCGGCGGCCGGTGCAGTGTACGACAATGCGACGACCGCCCCGATCTCGAACGCCCAGGTGTACGCCTGCCCGGTCTGGTCCGGCGGAACCTGCGTTCCGACCCGGACCGATGCGAGTGGACACTATCTCATCGAGGGAGCGCCCGGGGCGTACGTCGTGACGATCTCGGCCCCGGGCTACGAGGACTCTCTGGTCGACCTCACGATCGTCGGCGGCAAGACGACCCTCGCGCCCACCGCGTTCCTGGTCCGCCTCGGCGTCGACACCGACTTCCCGGTGAGCGGGACCGTCCTCGCGGGCGGCGCCGGCTTGGCGGGTGCGCTCGTCGCGGCCGAAGTGGGCGGCGTGGTCGCGGCGTCGACCACGACGGGTAGCTCGGGAGCGTTCAGCTTCTCCGTCGTGTACGGGACGTACGACCTGATCGTCACGTCGCCGGGCGAAGCGACGCTGAGCCAGCCCGTGGTTGTCCATGGGGCCGTATCGGGACTCGAGCTGACCCTCTCCGTCCAGACGTACGCCGTCGCGGGGAAGGTCACCGATGGTCTGACCGGCACGGCGCTGAGCGGCGTCGAGATCCTCGACGGAAGCTCGATCCTCGCGACCACCGGCGCCAACGGAGAGTTCGTCGTCCAGTTGCCGAACGGGACCGCCCAGCTCACCGCGCTCTACGAGGGCCCACTGCCGGTCACCTACGGGCAGGTCAGCGTCGCCGTCTCCTTGGACGGCGCGGGACTGACCCGGAACGTGACGATGTACCCGCCGATGACGAGCCTCTTCGGCCTCGTCGTCGACTCGGTCTCGGGGGCCCCGCTCCCGGGCGCCGCCGTGACGGTCGCCGGGACCGCGACGGACGGGGACAAGATCTCGCAGGTCATCGACGCGACGCAGGCCGGGAACTTCCAGATCGCGTTGCCCGAGGGTACGTACACCGTGACGGGCGTGTACGGCGGATACTCGAACGGCACCCTGACGGTCGCCCTGAAAGGCGCCTCGGCGGCCCCGGTCACGGTCCAGATGCAGAGCCTCGCCTCGAGCAACTCGAATCCCGCGCCGTCGCCCTCGACCGAATGGGTCGCGATCGCGGTCGTGCTCGGGGTCGTCGCCGCGGTCGGGGTCATCGGAATGGTCGTCGTCCTCCGGCGCTCCGGCCGCCTGGGAGCGCCCCGCCCGCCCACCGCCCGAGGGAAGGAATGAGCGAACACGGTCGCCGAATGAGCGCGTCGAAAGCCGAGCAACCCACGACCCACGGAGGGCGCTGGACCCGGGCCCTCGTCCTGACCGGCGTCGTTGCGCTCTTCGGAATCATGGCCCTCTCCGGCATCCCCGGGATGCAGGACACCGCGGTGGCGTCGGGGGTGTCGTCGAATTCGGGGTCCTTGGTCCACGTACTGTCCGCCCCCGCCGCCGCTCCGGCCTCGTCCGACGGCTCGACCGTTTCGGCCGCGACCGCCCCGGGGTTCGGGGCGCTGCAGCTCGGGATCTCCGACTCGCCCGGCTCGATCTGTGTGGACCAGGAGTCGAGCTGCGCGGCCGGCGTCGGCATGTCCCGCGTCACGGTCTCGGCGAACGCGGGGGGTGCCGGCTACCTCAGTTGGCCGGACGTCCAGGTCGCATTCGTGATCGAAACCACCGCCTACGACGGGGTCTATGACCCCACCGCCGAAGACCCGGGCACCGATCCGTGCGCCTCGGCGTCGAGCGGTCCCTGCGAGGAGTCGAACGGAGTGCCGTTCTTCGTGGCCCACTCCCAGGACATCGCGAACGCCATCGCCGAAGCGAACCCCCACTCCCACGTGTCGTTCGCCCTGGTCGACTACTTCGCGACGAAGGACAAGGCCGACGACGGAGACGGCTCGAAGTACCACGTCGATATCCAACAGTTCGTCCCGTCCCAGCAGTTCGGGACCGCCGTGACGTCGACGTTCCAGGCGCAGGTCCTGGGCGGCGGCTACATCTACGGCGACTCGGACATGTCGGACAACATCCTTCACTCCTCGGTGATCACCGCGATGTACGGGACGATCATCGGGAGCGGCCTCACGTGGTCGGAGGCGACCCACCACGTGATCGTCTGGATGGGGTCGACCGCCCCCGAGGACCCGAACTACAACGAGGACTACTGCGTGAGCGCCTCCGACTATGCGCTCGACAGCGGCTGCCAGACCTCCACGTCGTGCGAGCCGTCGTACACCTTCCTCGATGGCTCGAGCCCCAACTGCGAGGGATGGATCCGCACGCAGGACGGCAACGCGAACGACTCGATCGCCCGTCTCACGAAGACCTCGCCGACGTGCACCGATTCGATCGGCGGCGTCTGCACCGTGGACATGATCGATCTGTGGACGACCTCGACCGACCCCCTCTCGAAGGGCTGGCCGACGGGCCGGACCAACGGGGGTCCGGGTGGGTCGGCCGTCGTCACCGACGTCCAGCACGTCCTCCTCGCCGGCTGCGACATGGCGGCCGCGACGGGCGGAACGTGGGACGGCCCGTCGTTCTTCACGTGCCCCGACGGCCAGACCGGGACACTCCAGTACGTCCCGCACGGTCCGCCGACGAAACCGAACCTCGCGAATCCGACCCTCCTCGAGGCGTTCCGGGAAATTGGCTTCGGTCCGGTCCTCGAAACCCAGGTCGCCGCGGGCTCGAACCGGCCGATCTTCAGCTTCGTCCCGTTCGGGAACATCGTCCTCGCGAACGCGTCGAACCTCGATGCGACCGAGCAATGCCAGCACAACGGGATCAACCTGCGCGGGTGCGGCGCGGCGCAGCCGCTCGACCTCGCGGGGATTCGCTTCCTCGGCTGGAACTGGAGCACGAACGCCTCGACGAACCAGATGTTCGTCGGAGACACCTGGACCGCCTCGTTCAACGTGATCGCCGTGGGGGGCCCCTACCGGGCCGTGCCGGTCGACGCCTGCACGACGGCCGGCTGTCACGCGGGAGGCAGCACCGCGGTCGATGGGCTTTACTCGTCGGCGACGTTCGTTCCGTACACGAACAATTCGATCGTCACCGAATCGTTCCCGCTCGCGCTCCTGAACGTGGAGCTGACCCCGGGTCTCGGCCCGGCGGGGGTCACCCCGCCGCCCCCCGCCCCGATCCCGCCCCCGTTCGCCATTGCCGCCCCCGCGCCGCTCCCGGTGGTCCAGCAGATCGGGATCGGGAACAATGTCGGGGTCGCCAACATCTCGTTGCAGGCGGCCGCCGCGGGGTTCCTCGGGGCGGGATTCGTGCGCGTCCAGATGAAGAACAAGCCGGTCGCCATGCGGGTCGCCGCCAAGTCCGGCCCGATGGGGTCGAAGTTCGATGGAGCCTCGGCCAAGAAGAGCGGTGGGATCGGGCATTTCGAGTAGACCTCTCGCCCGGCCCCCCCTCCCGCGCCGGGGTCCCCGCTCGCTGGGGACATCCGGCGCCCCTGCTCCTCCGGTACGATTTTCGTCGCGACGCATTCCTCTACGCGCGCGCGTTCGGCACCGTCGGGAGGGCTAGAGGTTTTTAGCCATGCATGGGACCACCCCCTCGAGTGTCGACTGGTCTTTGCATTGCGGGACCGCCCCGTGGCCCCCGCACCAACAAGTCAGTTAGGAGTGGAACACCCGTGGTCCGTCCGTCCGGATTCCGTCTGACGTCGCAGCGCCGATCGGTCGTCTCCGCGGCGGTACTTGCCGGGGGGGTGGCGCTTCTCGTCGTCCTCGTGGCCTACGGGCTCGAGAGCGGGGTCGTCGGAACCGCAACTTCGTCGTCGGCGATCCCAGCCGTGTCGGCGGGGCACCCCTCCGTCACCCCTCCCGCCGTGCGCCCGGCCAGTCCGGACGCGGTGGCCAACGGCGCGACCCAGTCGGCGAACGGGACGGGGAACAATTCGACGTCGTTCAATCCGTTCTGCGCCAAGATCAACACGACCGTTTGCGTCTCGATCCAGAACTATTACGAACCGAACATCATCCCGTCGAGCGGGTACTACGCGTCGGTCGAACCGGGCGCGAAGACCGACCTTCCGCTGTTCATCAAGTCCCGGTACGACATCACGCCCACGACCTCCCCGAAGAACGGGCCCGAGAGCCCGATCTCGCTGAACGTGACGGGGATGCTCTGGAACGGCGACCCCTATTCGGGCCCCGACGACGGTACGGTCTGGCACTCCGACAACAACACGTGGTGGTCCGGGCCGGTCCTCTACCCCCAGGACCCATCGTATCCGTACTGGTACACCGTCGACATCGCCGCGAACGGCTCGTCCGGTTCGTCGGCCCCCAACGTCTTCGCCGGCGAGTCGATGAGCTGGTTCATCGAGCTCACCAGCGGAACCGGGAACGTCTTCTACCACAACTACAGCGCGACGTACCACTTCACCTACGGCGGGGCTTGGCCGTTCTCCCCGTACCCCGGGATCCCGCAGTCCGACGGCTCGAACGCGACGTTCTCAGATATCCAGGTCTCCGCGCACCCGCTCGCCCCCAACTGGAACGACTCGGTGACGATCCAGCTGAACACGACCCCCGCCGACGGCACGCCGACCAACGCGACCATCGGCACCGCGGAGGTCCGGTTCATCGAGACGAGCAACTCGGTCACGCTCTTTGACACGTCGTTTGCGTTCTCGCTCAACTCGAACGCGACGGCGGGCGCCGTGAACGCTTCTCTGGTGATCGGGCCGTCGTACGCCCAAGTCGCCGGGGCGAAGGTCCAGTACCAAGTCGTGGTCACGGATGTCCCGGGCGACCAACTCACCACCCCGTTCTACGAGTACAACGTGAGCGGGAACGGGTCGTTCCTCTCCGGCACGTTCACCGATGACATCGGCGTGAACTCGACGCCGGCCGCCGTCGCGGACGCCGCCGGGGTCGCCGTCACCATCGGGGCCGGGCAGGCGGTCAACGTGACGATCCAGAGCCTGAACCCCGGGACGGCGATCGATGCCGCCGAGCTCGTGGAATACTTCAGCTACCCCGCGATCGGCGAGCGGTCGGTCGCGATGTTCCCGATGACCCGCCTGAGCTCGACCGTCTTCACGGGCGGCCTGCCGGGGCTCCCGGTGGGGTCGTACGTCAACTTCACGATCGATGCGTGGGACTTCGACCAGCATCAGCTCGTTTCTCCGGACTTCTCCTACCTCACGCCAACGTTCCTCACGGCCGTGCCGTTCGTCCCCGGGAACGCGTCGTTCTTCTACGTCTACGTGTACGACAACGGAAGCCACCTCTGGGTGTCGAACGCGACGGTCCAGGTCACCGGCCCCCAGGGGTTCTTCAACTCGGTCGGTCGGACCCAGTTCGGCGTCGCCTACCCGAACGCCTCCCAGTCGGCCGATGCCCCGCTGCTCCTCGCGGCGAACGAAACTTACCGGATCTCGGTCTCGGACCCCGGGTTCAGCTCGAACGTGCTGAACGCCTCGGTCTACGCGACGCACGTGCTCTCCGCCCGCCAGACCCTCGTCGCGGGCTCGAACTACTACGTGGTCCAGGAAGGGAGCGCGATCCTCTTCTACCTCAACGTCACCCCACCGGCCCCCACCCTCTCCCCCTCCGTGGCCCCGTCCGGCAATGAAGTGCCCCTGGCCGAACTCATCGCCTCGCTCGCGATGATCGGCACGGCGGTCCCGCTGTTCTTCTGGTGGCGCCAGATCCGTCAGCGGCGCAAGGAAGAGGAGAAGCGGGTGACGCTATGAGCCGACCCCTGGCCACCGGGCTTCTCTTCGCGGTCGTCGCCGTCGTCCTTCTCTCGGTGTCGCCCGGGCTCGCCCAGTCCGCCGTCCTCTCCCCCACGGTTCGCGCCGCCAGCGTTCCGACCGCGCCCGCGGTTCCGCTCGCGGCGCTCGGCGTCGCAGCCGCGGCCGCCGTTCCGGCGACGACCCCCGCCTCCGGGGCGCCCTCGTGTCCGACCCCGCAGAACCCCGGCCACTGGAACAGCTTGCTGTTCTTCAACGACGTCGAGGTCAGCTTCTACGTGCCCGGGTCCCCGGGTCTCGACCACGGCGGGTTCAACATGGAGCCGTGCGGAAACAACCTCCCGATGAACCTGAACGGGTTCTACATGAACATCACCACGAACGTCAAGATGGTCAACGCCGTCGTGACCATCTGGGGCACATCGTGGTCGATCGGTTCGGGCGTCCCGCCGATCATCAAGGGATTCGACCCGCTCGAGCCGGCCCAGCTGACCGGGTACATCAACCCGAACGGTCCGGGGACGACGGCGTCGTTCTACTTCGACCTCTACCGGTACTTCCTGCCCGGTTCGCAGGTGTACTTCAACCTGACCGTCCAGTCCGCATCGGCGACGCCGAGCACGATCTACTCGACGAGCGGCGGCAACTACGCGAAATACAACGACTCGGGTCTGATCGACAACTGGACGTGGGGATTCTCCGTCGACAGCCCGTGGGCGTCCACGAGCTTCCTCAGCGATATCCGGGTTAGCACGACGCCCAACGTGCTCTCGCAGCCGGCGTACGACCCGAACCGGAACCAATCGCTCGGAATCTCACTGACGTCGATCTCGTACATCAATGGGTCCTTGCAGGCGATCCCGAAGGCGACCCTCAATCTCAGCGAAACGGTCGACGGCATCACGACGGCGTACGGCGAGGCGTTCTCCCCGCTGAACGCGACGTACACGAATCTGACGATCCCGCCGAATCCGGAGTCCACGAAGGCTTCGTTCAACATCACCGCCTACCTGGTCTGGAAGGGGGGCTCAATCGACCGAATCGTCAGCCCCACGTACACGTTCGCGTGGTCGAGCCACGGCGGATGGTGGTACCCCTCGTTGGGACTGGTTCGCAACCTGAACATCACGACGACCCCCAATGTGCTGGCGGCCACCGGGACGAAGACCACGTTGGCGACCGGCACCCAGGTGAACGTGACGATCCATGAGCCGATCCAGAACGTGACGTTCGGGCAAGCCCAGGTTCGCGTCACGTACTCCGACGCGGCCGGGGTAGCCTCGGCGGTTCTTCCCATGACGCGGATCGGGGCGAACACCTCGTTCGCCTTGATTCCGGGACTCCCCTCGGGGGGCACGGTCGCGTTCTACCTGATCGTCAAGGACATCTTCGGGACCCCGCTCGCCTCGGGGAACTGGACGTACACGGAGACCGGCGCCCCGGCCGCCGGTCCGGGCGGCCTCGTCCTCGCGGCCGGGTACGGGATGTTCTTCTTCGAGGCGGTGGACCTCTCCACGGGCCACCTCGTCTCGTTCCTCAACTACACGCTCGCGAACGCCACGTGGTCGGAGAGCCGGCAGGGAACGGCGCTCGGATTTGCTGCGCCGACCCCCCTCGCCGGGACCGGGTACCTCCCCGTGACGTTCGGGACCTACATCGTCACGATCCATGCGTTCAACCAGACGCAGGCCGCGACGGTCAGCGTCAGCTCGTCGACGCCGTTCGAGCTGATCTTCTACGTCGCGTCGGGCGCCGTGGCACAGACGAGCTGGGTCCAGCAGACGACGTTCACGATCCCCGCGATCCTCGGCCTGGGCGCCGCCGCTCTGGCGTTCGTCCCGGTGAGCGCCTGGTTCCGCGAGCGCCGAAAGAAGGCCGAGCAAGAGCAGAGACGCATCACGCTGTAACCAACCGATACGGAGAAACAGATGGGAACACCCAGCACCAAGGCCGCCACTCCGCCGACCTCGCCCATGGCACCCGCTCCCGCCCCGGCCCCCGCTCCCGTCCCGGCGGCTCCCGCCGCTCCGGCCACCCCGGGTGCTCCGAGCACGACGAAGACGGCCGCCCGGCCGGCGACGGGTGCGGCGATCCCCAAAGCAGCTCCGCTTCCGAGCCAGACCGCGATTCGCCCGGCCACGAAGCCCGGCGCCCCAGCGGTGCGAAGCCCCCCGAAGGCGCCCGCGAAGGCTCCGCCCCGTGGCCCGCCACGAAAGACGGGACGTCGGACGTTCTGGGTCCTTCTTCTGGTCGGCGTCATCCTGTTCGCGACCGGTGCGGCTCTCCTGGTTTCGTTCTACCCGGACGTCGTCCACGCGGAAACGGCGAGCCAGTTCCTCCAGAACGACCACGCGGTCCAGTCGTCGAACAAGGCGGTCAACTACGTGGAGCTGACCGAGAGCAGCCTCGCGGCCGGGCAGACCATCGTCATCAAGGACACGGTCCGCTCGAGTTCGTACAACTCGACCAGCGGGACGACGACCCTTGCATTCGCGTCGATCGCCAACCTCCCGAGTGGCCAGCGGGCATCGGAAACGACCCTCGCGGACAACTTGTTCGCGACGTTCTCCGGCAAGATGAACTGGGTCAGCTCCGGAACCCCCGTCGTCCTCACCTTCACGATTGTTCGGGAGCAGCTTCCCGGCGGACCGTTCGGGACGAACGGCTACCTGACGCTCGACGCCGCGGCGGACGCCACGACCGGCGCGATCCAGCACGGCCTCGGCGGCGCCCAGGCGGTTGCGATCGGGCAGCAGTACATCCAGTACGGACCCCCGGCGGTCCTCTACGACGACCTGTTCGCGTTCCTGATCGCGGTCGGCATCGTCTGCATCGGAGCGGCCTTCGTTCTCCCCGCGAAGATCGAGCGGTGGTTCATCCGCCAGACGAAGGACCCGAAGCATCTGACGGCCATCATCATGGGCGTCACCGCGCTCCTCGGTGGGTTCTTCCTACCGTTCTATCCGTGGCCCATCGTCCTCTTCATCGCGGCTGGGGTCGGGTTCCTGGCTTGGAAATTCCCCCAGCTGTCGTTGCTCGTTCTCGTCCTGTTAGTCGCCCCGGAAGTCGGCTATCAGTCCGGAACGCTCGGGCTGATATTCCTGTTCGCCGCGATTCCCGTTCTGTTCGCGTCGCTCATCGACTGGAGATTCGGGATCGGGACCTTCCTCACCCTGTTCCTCGCTCCGCTCGGTCTGTCGTTCGTGGTCCCGGTGTTCCTCGCGATGATCTTCTCGCTGTACATCGGCCTCGCGGTCGCCGTCGCGGGAGGTCTCCTGGTGGCGCTGTTCGTCACGCTCGGCAACCTGCCGATCCTCGGCTACCTCGCCGGTCCGGGGGCGAACGGCACACCCAGTCTGATCGCGGGCCATGCGGCCGCGTTGCAACCGACGTTACCGTTCCCGTACTTCACCCTGAACGCGATCGGCTCCGCGTACGGCAACATGCTCAACCCGAACCCGCAGGTCCTCTCCCTCGGCGGGAGCGGTCTCGGGCTCATCGCGATCCCGATTGTCGAGATCGGGGCGTGGTGCTTCGCGGCGTGGCTCGTCACCTGGGCGCTCCGCGAGCGAGAGCACCAGACCCCCGAGCGGTTGTTCCAGTACTCGATCGTGAGCGGCGGGGTCCTCGCCGGGGTGACGTTCGGGGCGTTCTGGGCGTTCAACTACGTCGGGGCGTACGACCTGGTCGTGCTCCTCTTCGTTCCTGCGATGATCACGGCGACCGCCGGATCCCTCGTCATCCGCGACGCGTTCGAGTCGTACTTCACGAGCCGTCTCGGCGGGACCAACGTCGGAACGCGGGTCGCCGAGATGAAGGGACTCCAGAAGACGACGTTCGAGATGGTGGGCGGTCTTCACGACGTGAAGGCCGACATCAAGGAATCGATGATCATCCCGCTGATGCGGAAGGACGTCACGACCCGGTTCAAGCTCGAACCGCCCAAGGGGATCCTCCTGTTCGGCCCGCCCGGCTGCGGCAAGACGATGCTCATGAAGGCGCTCGCGAGCGAGCTCGGCGTCGAGATGATCTCGATCAAGTGCTCGGACCTGATGAGCAAGTGGTACGGCGAATCGGAGGGCCGCGTCGCCGAGCTCCTCCGGACGGCCCGGGAGCGGGCGCCGTGCATCCTCTTCATGGACGAGATCGACTCGGTGGCGAAGCGCCGCGACATGTACACGGCGGACGACGTCACCCCCCGGCTCCTCTCGATCCTCCTCTCGGAAATGGACGGCATCGACAAGTCGGCCGGTGTCATCGTCGTCGGGTCGACGAACAAGCCGGACCTGATCGACCAGGCGCTCATGCGCCCGGGCCGGCTCGACAAGATCATCTACGTCCCGCCCCCCGACTTCAACGAGCGGATGGAGATCGTCCACGTGCACCTCGTCGGCCGGCCGGTCGCGCAAGACATCGACCTCTCGGAGATCGCGAAGAAGACCGAGCGGTACTCGGGCGCCGACCTCGCGAACCTCGTGCGGGAAGCCGCGACGATCGCGGTCCGCCGCGAGATGATGACCGGTGTCCGAAGCCCGATCGCGATGGACGACTTCCGCCAGGTGCTGCCCCGGATCAAGCCCTCGATCAGCCTACGCATGATCTCCGACTACGAGGTCATGAAGATGGACTACGAGCGGAAGATGCACCAGGTCCAGCGGATGGAGCGGAAGATCGTCGTCCGGTGGGACGACGTCGGCGGACTGGTCGACATCAAGCAGGCGATCCGCGAGTACGTCGAGCTCCCGCTCACGCGGCCCGAGCTGATGGAGAGCTACAAGATCAAGACCGGACGGGGGATCCTCCTGTTCGGTCCGCCCGGCTGCGGCAAGACCCACATCATGCGGGCGGCGGCGAACGAACTCAACGTCCCGATGCAGATCGTCAACGGGCCCGAGCTCGTCAGCGCCTTGGCGGGCCAGTCGGAAGCCGCGGTCCGGGACGTCCTCTACCGGGCTCGGGAGAACGCGCCCTCGATCGTCTTCTTCGACGAGATCGACGCGCTCGCGAGCAAGGACTCGATGAAGACGCCCGAGGTCTCGCGGGCGGTCAGCCAGTTCCTGACGGAGATGGACGGCCTGCGTCCGAAGGACAAGGTCATCATCATCGCCACGACGAACCGGCCGCAGACCCTCGACCCGGCGCTACTCCGCCCGGGGCGATTCGACAAGATCTTCTACGTGCCGCCTCCCGACGTGGCGGCCCGGCAGGACATCTTCCGGATTCACCTCAAAGGGGTCCCGAGCGACGGGAACGTCGACTTCGGCCAGCTCGCCAAGCTCTCGGACGGATTCTCCGGCGCCGACATCGCGAGCGTCGTCGACGAGGCGAAGCTGATTGCGCTCCGCGAGCAGCTCGTCAGCGAGACGAAGGACGCGACCGACCGGGGTGGGGGCTTCGGCCTCTTCCAGACCGGGACGACGACCGGCCACGCCGGGGTCGCCGCGGGAACGCCGGGCGCGAAGCTCGAGCCGGTCAGCAAGGTCGTCGGGGTCCGGATGGAGAACCTTCTGGAAGCCGTCGAGAAGACCCACTCGTCGATCACGCCCGAAACCCTCGCGTGGGCCCAGGACTTCATCCGGTCGTACGGCACCCGAGGGTAGGGAACGAAGGGGGGAGCGGGACGGACGATGGACCTCGCCGGACGGACCGAGCCATCGCCGCCCGCCGCCCTCCGCGGTAGCGCGAGCGCCCCGTGGTCGACGTCGACGGGATTCGCGAGCGCCTGGATGCCTCGACGTGGGCCGGGGTCGGCCTGTTGGGGCTCCTCGTGTTCTTCGTCGGCGTCGGCCTTCCGTACCTCCCCGGCGGCAAATCGCTCCCGGACCACACCTGGCTTCCGATCGTGGTCGCCATCGTGGGCGGGATCTTCACCGCGCTCGGGCTCGGGTTCGCCTACGACCTACGGGAAGGGAACCGAACCCCGAAGCGGCCCAGCGAGCCGCCGGTCGGGAGCGGCCCGGTGGACTCCGCCCCGAGCTTCGAGATCTACCGACCGTCGGATGCGCCCGAGCCGGACTCCGGTTCCCGCTGAACCGATCATCTGCCGACCCAACCACCACGGGGTTTTCGGAGAAGCCCGATGAGCCTGCGAGCGCTCCGCCGCTGGGGTCCGATCCTCGGCATCGTCGTCGTGGTCGTGGTGCTGAGCGCTCCGAGCGGGATCCTCGGAGCGAGCGCGGCCTCGGCGGGCCTCCCTGTGAGCCCTTCCGCGGTCACTTCCGCCGCCTCCCGGGCAGCTTCCCATCCCGCCGTCTTCATGTGCCCGCGACCCCCGTTTGCCTATGGAGCGCTCGGAGGCCCCGGTGCGTTCTTCCCACCATCCCCGTCGCTCACGTACCAGTACTGCCCCGGGCCGCTCGCCCAGGACATGGTCCACGGGACGTTCTCCTCGAACGCGCCCGGCTCGGGCGAGCGGTTCACCGAACGGGTCTACCTCCCGACGAACGGCTCTCCCGGTCAGGACTTCGCGTACAACGACTTTCTCCTCGGGATGGTCGTGGGCGGCGACCCCGGCTCGGCCTTCGGGCAATCGTACGCGCAGCTGAGCTTCACCCCGATCGACCCGGTCGCGAACACCACCGTCGGCTGGACGCTGCAAGTGTCGGTTTGGTCCCTTCTCAACAGCACGGCGGGGGCCAACTGCCTCGGTCAAAGCATGGCCGTAGCGTGGAACAACAGCCAGTGGTGCGAGACCGACGAGGTCGGAGATGGGGGCGGCTTCACCGGACCGACCGGGATCGCGGGCGCCACCTGGTACAACGTCACCTTTGACGGAGTGAAGGGGAACAGCTCAGGACTCTGGATCTGGGCCAACGACTCCACGAACCGGTCCGCGGCCAACAATGTAAGCTTCCAGCTGAACCTGACGAACACCGGCACGCACGTGTTCGAGCCGAAGTTCAACTCCTCGTGCCCCGACGCTTGCTTCCTCAACTGGTCGTACCCCTTCGGCCTCGGAATCGGCTGGGACCTCTGCCCAATCGCCTCGGAACCGTTCGCGTCGTGCGATTCGTACAACCAGACGAACTGGGACGGGGCTCCGTCGGCGGAGTTCGGGATTCCCGAATTCTACGTGAATTCCACGCTCGGATACGCCGGCGATTACGCGCTCTTCGCCCCGATGTCGGCGAGCGCGGAGTGTAGTTCCTCCGCTGTGGTTCCAATCGCGAACTGTCCCAACTACTCCGGGATGGGTGGCTCCGGATGGTACCCGTTCTTCTCCTGGAATGGGACCGCTCTGAATTTCGGAGACGATCAGCCGTACACTCTGGACGACTTCGGGGGAGAGTCCCAGGAATACATCCAGAGCGGTCCGTTCGCCAAGGACTACGTCCCCATGTTCCTGAACTACGTCACCAACGATAGCCGCTCCGGGTACATCCGACCCTCGCTGGCCCTGAACGTCTCGGCGGAGGTATCCGACCTTGGAACGATCAAGAACGCGACGCTGGTCTACACAGTCAACTCGGGAGCCCCGACCTCGCTCGTCATGACCCGGCTGTCGGGCACGGCGCAGCGGGGAGTCTACAACGGGACGATCCCATCCGGCGCCAACGGCTGGATCAACTACACGATCACCGCGTACAATCATGCCGGCCAGAACATCTCCAGCAAGACGTACGTCGTCTTCCGGGGCCCGCTGCCGGTGTTCGCCGTGACGCTCGGCACGTTCCCACCCTTTTGTACGAACCTGACCCTCAACGGCACGGTCTACGCGAACGGGTCGGTCGTCCACGTCAACCCGGGAAGCTACCCCGTCACCAGCTCGTCGTGCTACCCGTTCCAGTTCAACGACTGGCAGGCCACGCCCGGGATCCACGTCACCGTCTCGAACGACACGAGCGGCCCGTTCGGAAACGTCTCCGTCAGCACGTCCGGCAACTTGACGGCGGTCTGGCGGTACGTGCGCCCGCTGATCGTGGTCCAGTACCTGACGAACCCCGCGACGTGCACGGCAACCGCCGATTTCGACGGGGTGACGTACTCCCCCGGCGAGAACGTCAGCCTCCGGTTCGGGGACCTCGGCAACGTCACCAACCTCGGCTCCTGCGGGGGTCTCAGCTTCGCCGGCTGGAATCTGACGGGGAACCTCACCCTCGAGGGGTACAACTTCACCGCGGGCGGGAACGGCTCGCTGACCGCCAATTTCGTGACAACTTCGTCGGCGTCCGCCCTCACCTTCGGCACGACACCGCCGGGGTGCGGCGGAGTCCTCTACCGCGGCGTCGGGTACACCAACCGGGAGAGCCTCTACGTCAACTCCACGCCGTACCCCGTCGCCCCCGACCCATGCTCGCACTTCGGCTTCACCCAGTTCGTCACCACGGGCGGGGCATCGCTCGTAAGCGGCAACCTCACGGTCACTTCGTCGGGCTCGATCTCGGAGAAGAACTACATTCTGACGGAGGTGCTGATCCTAACGACGCCGTACTATTGCACCGTCCAGTTCGACGGGGTCACCGAGAAGAACGGGACCGTCCTGGTCGTGCAGAACAATTCGACCCACATCGTGACCCAGAACCCGTGCACGGGCCATTATCCGTTCAGCCTGACCGCCTCCGCGACCGGAATGAGCTTCTTCGGGAGCGAACTCACGGTGAACGGGTCCGGGACCGTCTACGCCAACTGGCTCACCGGCTCGCCCTCGTCGTTCCTGGAATTCCAGACCGACCCCGGAACGTGCGGGTCGATCCTGTTCGGCGCGGTTCGGTACTTCGACACCAACTACACCGAGGTCGCTCCGAACACGTCGGCCGCGCTCACGGCGACTCCATGTTCCGCGTACGGATTCGTACGTTGGCAGACGACCGGCGGGGTCGTCGTCCACGACGGGATCGCGTACGTGAACTCGAGCGGTTCGCTCGAAGCCGTCTTCCGACCGATCGCGATCGTCAACGTCCAGACGGAGCCAACCGGCTGCGGCTCCGTGATGCTCGCCGGGTCGGACTATGCGACGAACGACTCGGCGACGCTAACGGAGGACGTGCCGTATCCCATCGTGGCCGTCCCGTGCGCCCACTTCCAGTTCCAGTCGTGGGCGAACACGGTCGGGGCGATCATCACGGGTGGCGACATCTACCTCTCGGGTCAGGCGATCGTCACCGCGACGTTCACGCCGAGCGCGTACAACGTGACGGTCCTGATCAACCCGGCCGGCTGCGGCTCGCTCTACGTGAACGGGGAGTCGGACACCAACGGGACCTCGCTCAACCTCACGTACGGCGTCTATCCCACCCACGCGGCCCCGTGCCTGGGCAACGTGCTCGTCACGCTCAACTCCACCGGCGGCGTCACCGTCGCCGGCGGCAACGTCACTGTCGGCGGGAACGGGACCCTGACGGCGATCTACGCGCCGATCTTCCCGATTGTGACGCTCCAAGTTCCGAGCGGGTCGCTCGCGGGCCAGAGCGTGGTGCTCGCGGCGGCCGTCGGCGTCCCGGTCCCCCCCTACACCTACAACTACACGTGGACGTTTGGGGACGGCGGGACCGTGACCACGCCCGCGAACTTCACCCAGCACACCTACGCGGCACCGGGGAGCTATGTCGTCTCCGTGACCGTCCACGACCCGTACAACCGGACCGCCGAGGCGAACCAAACGATCGTGGTCGTCAGCTCCTCGGGTTCGAGTACGTCCGCGATCCCGACGTCGACGCTGATCGTCCTCGGCCTCGCCGGCCTCGCGGTTGTGGCGATCGCCGTTCTCGCCCTCTGGACCCGCCGACCCGCCCCGCCGGCGACGTCGGAAGAGTCCGCGTCGACCGCCGAGCCGACCCTCGAGGCTGAGGACGACGAATACACGATGCCGCCGCCTCCCTCGAACGACCAAGCATGACAACGCTCAAATATGGAGAATCAACGATGAACGCAACCCCCATGACCGAGAGCTCGACCCGCTCGATTCGAACGACCTCCCGACCGCTCCGGACCCTCCGGCTAGCCGCATTGGCGGCGGTGGGGATTGCGCTGCTGATGGCGCTTCCCCTTCCGGCGCTTGCCGGCGCGCCGTCTCCGGCCGCTCCGGCTGCGCTCCCAGTCGGCCAGGCGCCTGCGATGGTGGCCCCGGCCGCTGCCTCGGCTTCCGGGTCGGTCCAGAATCTCGCAATGATGCTGGCGGCCCACCCCGAAGCGTCCTCGGCCGTGTTGGATGAGTCTCACGCGGCGCGAATCGCGGCGAACTCTGCCTCCGGGGTCGGTTCGATCGGAGCCTCCGGCGCGGCCCCCGTGCCCCAGTCGCTCAGCGGCAACATCTACCTCAATGCCCCGTGCTCGTACGCAACCGCCCTCACCGCGATCAACGGCACCAACTCGACCCTCTTGACGGCCCTGAGCTCGAACTACCTGATCTACAACGGGTCGGGGGACACGTTTTGTTCGAGCGGCTCGCTCTCTTCATCTCTCCTGACCCACGGATTCGTGGAGACGGAGCGGTCGAACGACAGTGGAGCCACGTGGACACCGAGCTTCGTCCCTCCGAACGCGAGCTGGACGAACAAATCGAGTTCGACCAACGGCTCCCTCCTCGGGTTCTATTACCCGATCACGAACGGGGGCCCCCCCTTCGCTTCGGTCTCTGTTGCCGCGGCGAATGACGGGACCGTTCTTCTTGGCACCCAATTCATCCCGGAGTGCATCGCGCTCGGTGGCAACTGCACCTCGGCCCCCGGACTGCAGGCCCCCGCGGGAATTGCCGTGGCCCGGTCCACCGACGGCGGCGCGAGCTGGGCGAACACGACCGTGATCGCGCAGCAGCCGTTCCTGAAGTACATCACACCGACGTCGACTTGCCAGTCGGCCGGCTACACGGTGGGCTACTACTTCACCGACATCCCGATGGACCCGTGGGTCGGGATCAACCCGTCGAACGGCGTGGCCGTCGCGGTCTGGGACCTCATGCACCTGAATCTGGACGAGGGGGTCTGCGAGACGTTCCTCTCCGGCACGGTTCAGGCCTCCGTGTCGTCGAACGGCGGGGTGTCGTGGTCCGCTCCGGTGAACGTATCGAGCAACGCGTCGTACCAACCGCGAGTGGCGTTCGGACCCGCTCCGACCTATCCGATCACGATCCTCTCGCAGGATTGGCAGAACGCGACCCAGGACTCGACTACCCAGGCGTTCGCGGTCAGCTGGGAGACGACGACATCGACGAACAACGGGACAAGCTGGTCGAAGGTTGCCGATACCTCCTCTACTCCCAACAACAACCTCCTGTGGCGCGGGTCCTCGTCCCCGGACTCTTGGATGGTGACGTACAACCCGTTCAGCGAGCTCGCTCCCACTCCCGCGAGCTTCGCGATTGACAGCGGGACCTCGGCGTACGCTGGGAACGCCTACTTCGTCTGGAGCGACAATCGGACCGCCGGGAGCACCTATCAGGGCGACCCGTCGATTGCCCTCCAAGAGAAGGCGTCGGGATCGCTCAGTTGGTCGGGGATCAGCTATCTGACGCCAACGACCAAGACGACGGCCTACTTTGAGCCGTCCGTGTCGGTCGCGCCCGACGGCACGGTCTGGGTGACGTTCTACGGGATGAGCAAGTCCAGTGGCGACCTCAACCTCTATGCGGTGTACTCTACGAACGGCGGCTCGAACTGGTCGAGCATCGGCACGATCACGTCGGCGACGAGCGTTCTCGCGGTCGGACTCCTCAGCATCGGCCAGTACAACGGCCTCGCCGCCACGTCGGCCGGAGCGTTCGCGACCTGGATGGACTGCCGGTCGTCGAGCTGCACGACGGCCTACAACACGTCGGCGATGGTCGCCCAGATCGAGCCGATCGCGTTCGACACAACCGCACCGGGGGTCAACCTCACGGTGACGACGAACGGGGTCTCGGCGCCGATGACCCTGCCGGGCGCGCAACCGTGGGCCACTGGAACCACCCACTCCCTCTCGGCCCAGGGATGGTTCGGCGAGTCGAGCAACGGAACGGTCGCGTCGTTCGTCAACTACTCGGGGATTGTCAACTCGACCGCGTTCTCAACTACGTTCGACTATACCGGGGGCTCGACGCTGCTCGTCACGTACGTGTACGTGCCCGCCGCGTACATCGGGGGTACGTTTTCCCCGAACATCACGCAGTCCCGATTGACCATCGACAATACGATCGTCACCCTGCACCCGTGGAATGCGACGACGGAGCTGTTCAACTACTCCGTCGCGAGCGGCCGGTCGTACTACCTGAATGCCTCGGCCTCGAACCTCTACGCGTCGGTCACGAACGACATGATCTCGGTTCAGTCCGGAAGGACGACCGTGGTGAACATCAGTCTTGGAAAGACGGTTGGTTGGCTCACGGGTCGGGTCAGTCCGGTGAACGCGACCCTCCTCCTCAACGGCCGCCCGGTCACCATCAACGCGAGCGACGGGATCTACAACGTAACGGTGCAGTGGGGCACCTACTGGCTGAACGCGACCGGGTACGGCGTCACGAATGCGAGCAAGCTCGTCACCGTGAATCCGGGACAGGCCACCAACACGCCGTTCAACTTGATCGGCGGATGGCTCAAGGGAACCGTGGCGTCGACCTACCCCGGCCTGACGATCAACGTCGACGGATTGCCCGTGACCGGCCTCGTCGGAGCGACGTTCAACGAATCGTTCCTGGGCGGACGCCACACGGTCGAGGCGACCGCCCCGGGGTACAATACCTCGTGGCAGAACTGGACCGTGACGCCGGGGCGTACGACGAACTTTGCGATCTCCCTGACGAACATCGGAATGATCGTGGGGAACATCGGCCCGGCGGGGGCCCTCGCGAATGGCGCCAAGTTGATCGTGAACAACGTGACGCAGTCGACCGGCGGCAACAGGCCGATCAATGCGATCACCGGGAACTTCGCGGTGAACGCGACCGGCGAGGTCAACTGGACGCTGACGGTCTCGGCGACCGGATACGTGACGGCGACGCAGGTCGTCTTCGTCCGCCCAGGGCAGGACACCAAGCCGGTCACGTTCGTGCTTGCGTTGTCCCCGGTGGTGCAGCCCCATCAGAACTGTACGAACAACGAGTCGCTGTGCCCGCCCACGACGAACAACAACGCCGGAATTTCGCCGCTCCTAGTGGGCGGGATCCTCGTCGTCGTGGTCCTCGTCGCGGTTATCGCGGCGGTCGTCCTGATGCGCCGGCGGCCGGGCGGGGGTGGCGACACAACGCCCCCCGAAGGCTCGATGGGCGGAACCGACGGCACCGAGGCGAGCTCGGACACATACGGCGGTGCGCCCCCCGGCGGCTAACGGCCACTCTGCGGCCCCGGGACAACCCCTTCCTCCGCGCTGGTGCTACGGGGTCTCGACCCGCCCGTTCCGCACCTTAAATCCACCCGACGGAGTCCCCTCCCGATGCGACGTCCCCCTCGCCGCGACCTCCTCCCGATCGCGACGGCGGCCCTGCTCCTGCTGGTGGGTCTGGTTCCGCTGGCCTCCTCGGGTTCACCTGGAACGGACCGGACCGGGTCGCCCATCCCCCAGAGCGAAGAACGCGCGCCGGGGAGTGCCCCCGTCCCGTCCGGAGGATCCTCGTTGGCCTGCCTCGGGGTCCCCCGCGCCGTCCCCTGCCTGCCGGGACCGGACCAAGCCGTCGTCGATCTCGTCTCGAATTCCTCGGACTCCGGAGCCCGGTTCTCCCTCGGAGTCTCGCTCCCGGGCAATGGGTCCGACCCGGAATCGGTCCTCGGTGCGTTCTGGGTGGGCCTTTGGGTCACCGGGGCGCCGTGCTCGATTGACGGGGCCTCGTATCTGACGGTCAACCTCTATCCGCCTTACAGCCCGGCGGTGGTCCCGGTCTCTCCGGACTGGGTCGCGCAGGTGCCGGTCCTCGACCTTGCCCCCGCAGGCTCCTGCGACCCGCTTTGCCAGAACGCGAGCGCCTCGGGAGAGGTCGGGGGCGTTCCGGTGTGCGCGGACAACCTCATCGTCGGGGGCGGCTGGGCCAGGTCGTCGAGCGTCGGTCGGTTCGCCCCCGGGGACCAACTCACCATCACGGCTTGGGGGACCGCCAACTCGACTGGACCTCTCGGGGTCTGGGTCAACGACACGACCGACCCGGCCGAATCGTCGGAATGGCGGTACTACGGCTCCGCCACGGTCACCGGAGACCCGGTGGCGCCCCGGTACGGATCCTCGAACGCCAGCGACCCGGGGTGGTCCACCCCGTTTGACGCCGCGTTCGGCTGGACCGATTGCCCGTCGTCCGCGGGGCCCACCGCCTGCAACACGTACGATTCGCGCTCTCTCGAGGCGGCGGGCGTACCGCTCGTGACTTTCGCCACGTACTGGAACGCCTCGACGGGCACCGTCGAATCGTTCCCCTGGATCGCCACCGCTTCCTCGAGCGGCGCGTGCTCGGGCGCCGTAGGACTCGCCCCGTGCCCGGACGCCCGATCGTTCGGGGGGTCCGGCTCCTATCCGAACCTCGCCATCGTCCCCAACGGCCCCTCGGGCGCCGCCTGGCGGTTGGGTTCGCCGAGCGGGGCCCTCTTGACCTACGGTTCCGGGCCGTCCGCCGGATTCCTCTCGAACGGGAGTGCCACGTGGCAGTCCCCGGCGGCGACGACCGTCGATTCGGCCGTCGGAATCGCCGGGAACGCGACGATCAACCTCACGGTCGCCGACCCCCGGGGGGCCAGTTCCCTCGAGTTCGAGGCGTTGTGGTGCTCGCCGAGTGGGCCGACTCTGACGGACGTCGTGACGCCGGCCTCGGGCACGCTCGTGAATGTCTCGACCACTCTCACCTTGGCCCCCGACAACGGGACCCTGACGTACTGGGTCGCCGAACGGTCCGATGGCTCGGTCTGGGGCGTTCCCGTGGCCCACTCCCTGTCGATGACCCACGGATCGGGGTCCTGCACGCTCCCCGCCCCCTCGGCCCCGGCGCTCGGGGCGAGCAACGTCACCCCCGTCGCCGGCGGATACCGGCTGAATTGGTCCGAACCCAGCCCCGACATCCGCGGATTCGAGGTGGCGGTCAATTCGACGAGCTCGAGCTTCGAGGAGTCGTCGTTCGTCGGGAACGTCACGGCCACGACCGTGACCGGACTTCCGACCCCGGGAACGTACCTCGTCGCGGTGACGGCCCTGACGTTCGCCAACACGAGCGCGGGAACGACGGTCACCCCGACGAGCGACCCGCTCGCTTCCTTCGCGGTGGTGGCCAGCCTCGCTGCCGGCCCCTACTGGCACGGCTCGTCGAGCGCCCCCGTGAACGTGACGATCGTCGGCGGGGCCAGTCCGTTCGGGGTCCGAGTCACCCTCGGGAATGGGTCTGTGACGGAGGTCAGTTCGCCGACGAACTCGACGAACGTCGCGGTCGCGCTCGCCGACGGTCTGGGGCTGGTTTCGGTCTCGGTAACCGTCGACGACGCGAACGGAGTCACGGCCGTCGCCCCGCCGCTTCTCCGAGATGTCTGGGGCGGCCCCCTCGCGCCGGTGGCGAACGCCTCGGCCGGAGGCAGCTCCCTAGCGGTCAACTGGTCCGTGTCGGCGTCCCCGACCGCCCCGGTGACCGGCTACACCGTCTACTTGACCTCCAACGTCTCGCTTTCATCCGCTCCGTTCCGAATGGGTCCGGCCAACACGTCGTCGAACGTCTCCGACGGCGGCGTGCTAGTCTGGAACACGACGAACGATACCGCCTCCCTCCCCTGGGCGGACAATTCGACCGCGTATGCGACCGTCGTTCCGTTCGACTCCCTCGGGTTCGGATTCGCCACGGCGTCCCCGGTGGAGGCGACGCCCGCGCCGCTGTCCCCCGGACCCATCCAAGGCGGGCCGGGCGGTCCGGCCCCGTACTCCACGACCCTCTCCACCGTCCTTTCCACCGGGACGAACGACACGATCGACGAGGCGATCTACTCGTACCCGGGCTTCGCGTTCACGCCGGCGAACCTCACCCGGACCAGTCCGACGCAGGTCTACGTCAACGCCACAGTGCGGATCACGACCCTTGGCCTCGCCGAAGTGCTCCTCCACGTCAGCGATACGTTCGGCGGGACGGCGATCGCCACGACCGATGTCCTCGTGACCGACGGGGCGCCGCCCCAGGTGACGGCGCAGACGAACCCCTCCCCCGCGTACGTGGGCGTCGCCGTCAACTTCACGGCGAGCGCGACCGGGACCGGGCCGTTCGTCTATACCTGGGCGTTCGGGGATGGGACGAACGGGTCCGGCGCGACGGTCGACCACGCGTTCTCCCGGGCCGGTACGTTCACGGCGAGCGTGACCGTGGTCGACAACGGCACCGGAGGGTCGGCGACCGCCGACGTCGCCGAGGTCGTCTACGCCCTGCCATCGGTCGCGATCACGACGGACGCCGGGCCGGACGGCACCGGGAGCTACGCGTTCCACGCGCGGCTGATCGGGGGATCCGGGACCGGTTCGTTCCTCTGGGCGTTCGGCGACGGGGCCGTCGGCCAAGGGGAGAACGTCACCCACGACTACCATTCGGACGGGACCTTCGTGGTGAACGTGACGGCCACCGATGCGTCGTTACGGACCGCCTACGCGAACGTCACGGTCTACGTCGGAACGCTGGGTGCGACGTCGTCGACCGGCTCGACGCTCGGCGAGTTCACCCCGCTCGCCGCCGGAATCCTCGTCACGGCCCTTGCCGGCTGGGGCGTCGCGATCATCGCCCTGATCCGGCTGCGACGCGGCCCCGAGCGGGACCCGGACGAGCGCCCCCCGCTCGGCGAAGACGAATACGAGTGAACGACCCGTCGGGATCCGTTATTCGGGTCCTTCCTCGCGGGACGGCTCCGCCGGGGCCACGGGAGCCGACGGGGCGGGACCCCGAAGCCGGGGCACCCGCCAGAGCAGGACACCGAGGACCACGATCGCGAGGATTCCGACTACGGTGGCGGTGACCGCGACGGGGAACGAACCCAAGGAGAGCGACGAACCCGCGGGGGGAGGCGGGTTCGGAACGAGCTGGATGGTCAGGTAGGCGACCTGGCCCCCGAGGACCGTGACGTTCCCCTCGAATTCCTTGTACCCTTGGGCCGTCACGGCGACCGGGTAGCTGCCGGCCGACAGGTTGAGGGAGGCGGCCCCGGTCCCGCTCAGATGGATGGCCGAGCCGTTCACCATCACCTCGGCGGTCGCCGGAGTCACCGCGAGCGCGAGGGTCCCGTTTCCCCCCGAGGAGGGCACGCCGGTCCCGACAGCCGGGTAGGGGAGCGAGGCGGTCGCCGGGGGCGGCCCGAACGCCGTGACGAGTACGACCAGAGCCGCGAGTGTGACGAGGGCGAGGCGGAGGCGCATTCCCGTGAACCGTACCCGACGAGCCGTCCGGCGAGATAACGGGGGGGGCTCGGGGGCGCGGCGCCGGAAAGCGCCGGGGGACCGCGAGCGGCGGCCGGTGCGACATTTTTCGACAAAAGATAGATATGCGCCACGCTCCTCGGCGACTCCGCCCGAGGCCATCCGGGGGCGTGAAGGCGCCCCCGGATCGGGTACCGCGGAGAGCACACGATGGGTTCCGAACCGCTCGCGGCGGCGAACGACGTAGTCGCGACGGGTCGGGTCGGAGCCCCCACGACGGTTCCCTCCGTCGGGACGAGCGGCGGGTCCGGACTGCCCCGCAACTCGGCGAGCGAGGTGTTCGACTCGGTCCTCCGCGACGGACCGGAGCTCTTCAAGGGCGACCGGGAGATCCTCCGCGAGACGTACATCCCGAGCCGGCTTCCGCACCGGGAGCACCAGATCCGGCAGGTCGCGGAGATCCTCGCACCCGCGCTGAAAGGGAACGTCCCGTCGAACCTGCTGATCTACGGGAAGATCGGCACGGGGAAGACCGCCGTCGTCGCCCAGGTCCGCGCCGACGTCCAGCGGCGGGGCGATCTCGCGCGCAAGCTCACGTTCATCGCCGTGAACTGCGGCAACGTCGAGACGCCGTACAGCCTGATGCAGACGATCGGCAACACGTTCGCGACCAAAGAAGCCGACCGGATCCCGACGGGGTGGTCGCTCGACCGGGTCCAGGCCGCGATGCGCGACCTGATGGACGTCAAGGGCGGGATCGTGCTCCTCATCCTCGACGAGATCGACCGCCTCGTGGCCCGAAGCGGCGACGGGGTCCTCTACACCCTCTGCCAGGTCAACACCGAACTCGACAAGGCTCGTCTCGTGATCATCGGCATCTCGAACGACCTCAAGTTCACCAACAACCTCGATGCGCGGGTCCGCAGCCGGCTCAACGAGGAGAAGATCCTCTTCCCGCCGTACGACGCGACGCAGCTGCAGGATATCCTGCGGGACCGGGCGTCCGACGTGTTCCGGGACGGCGTCGTCGACGCCGGGGTCATCGAACGATGCGCGGCGTACGCTGCCCTCGAGAACGGGGACGCGCGCCGGGCCCTCGCGCTCCTTCGACTCGCGGCCGAGATGGCCGAGCGGGACCGCTCGAAGCGGATCACCTCCGACCACGTCGTGAAGGCGAAGAGCCGGCTCGAGCAGGACATCATCGTCGAGTGCTGCCGGACCCTGCCGCCGCACTGCAAGGTGCTCATGTACGCCATCCTCCAGGCGTTCGAGCGACGCCGAGAGGGGGTCCAGACGGGGGACGTCTACGACGGGTACACCCGGCTCGCCCAGCGCCTTGGGCTCCAGCCGCTCCACGCCCGGTCGATCTCCAACTACCTCAGCGAGCTCGAAAACCTCGGGCTCATCCGGGCCACGATCGTCTCACGCGGCCGCGGGGGACGGACCCGCGAGATCGTCGTCGACGTCCCGGTCTCCGAGACGTTCCCCGCGCTGCTCGACGACCCGCTCCTCGCCGCGCTCGCGCGGCCGCGGAGCCTCAACCAGACGATCCTCACGAACTTCGACAACCCGGGCCGGACCGGCCCGTAACCGCCGTTCAGGCCGAGGCCGTCGCGGCGGCCGTCGTTTCCGGGACGCTCGCTTCGACCCTCCGACGGGCCTTCTCGCGTCGCAGCTCCGAAAGGTCCCGGTCGAGCTCCCGCATCTCGGCGGCGTACCGTCGTAGCCGAAGGCGGGCCATTTGCTCGAGCGTGGCGATCTCCCGTTCCACGGCCTCGTCGGAGCCCCGGAACGGCGCCATCGTCAGACCTACCGCGGGTCGATTTGGGCTTTCTGCAGATGGCTGGAGAAATCGAGGAAGACGGTCTTCAGCTCCGTGAACTCGTCGATCGCGACCGAGCCGGCCTCGCGGCCCCCGTTGCCGGTGTTCTTGACGCCGCCGAACGGCAACTGGACCTCGGCCCCGATCGTCGGGGCGTTCACGTAGGTGATCCCGGCCTCGAGCTCCTGGACGGCCCGGAACGCCCGGTTGACGTCGCGGGTGTAGATCGACGAGGAGAGGCCGTACTCGATGTCGTTCGCGACGTGGACCGCCTCCTCGAAGTCGCGGACTTTCAGGACCGAGAGGACGGGGCCGAAGATCTCCTCCTTGCTGATCCGCGAGCCGTGGCGGGTCTCGAACACGGTCGGCGCGATGAAGTGGCCGGCGTCGAAGACCCCGCCCCGCAGCTTCTCCCCGCCGAAGCGGAGCTTCCCCCCCTCGGACCGGGCGACGGCGATGTACTCGAGGACCTTCTTCTCCTGGTCCGCCGAGGCGACCGGGCCCATGTCGGTCTTCTCGTCGAGCGGGTCGCCGACGCGGAACGTCGCCAGCCGTTCGAGGAGGGAGGCGAGGAATTGGTCGTAGACCTTCTCGTGGACGATCAACCGGCTCGTGGCGGTGCACCGTTGGCCGGAAGTGCCGAACGCGCCGAAAAGGACCCCCTCGAGCGCGAGCTCGAGGTCGGCGTCGTCCATCACGATCTGGGGATTCTTCCCGCCGAGTTCGAGGTGGACCATCTTGAGGGACTTCGCGCCTCGGACGTAGACCTCGCGGCCCGTCTCCACGCCGCCGGTGAACGAGATCGTGCGAACGCGGGGATCGTCCACGAGAGCGTTCCCGACGACGCCGCCCGCGCCCGTGACGAGGTTGAGAACGCCGGCCGGAACTCCCGCCTCCTCGTACGCCTTGACGACCTCCACCGCACACAGCGCGGTGTTCGACGCCGGCTTGAACACGACGGCGTTGCCGCACACGAGCGCGGCGGCGATCTTCCAGTTCGGAATGGCGGTCGGGAAGTTCCACGGGGTGATGCACACGACGACCCCCTTCGGCTGGCGGACCGTGAGGCACATTTTGCGGAACAATTCGGATGGGACGGTCTCCCCCGCGAGCCGCCGGCCCTCGCCGGCCATGTACTCCACGAAGTCGATCGCCTCCTGGACGTCCCCCCGTCCCTCGGCGATGACCTTCCCCATCTCCTTCGTGACGACCCGGCCGATCGCCTCCTTCCGGCGCTTCAGGTTCTCGGCGACGCGGAGGAGGAGTTCGCCCCGTTTCGGGGCCGGGGTGTCGCGCCACGCCGGGAAGGCGCGGGCGGCCGCCGTGACCGCGCGTTCCGCGTCTTCGGCGCGGCCGGAGACGAACGAGCCCAGCAGCTCGCCGGTCGCCGGGTTGCGGGTGGTGAATCGGGCGGCCCCCGGGGGACTCTCCCACCGTCCGTCGATGAACAGCCCGTGCTCGACCGTGTCCGGCATCGAAGTTCGCTCCTCGGCGGCGGCGACGTCGGTGCCCTTCAAAAGGGTGCCGCGGTCGACAGAGGGGCTACGAATTCGCCCAGCCGCGGCGGCCCCGGCCGAGCTCCCGCTCGCCCACGAGTCGCGTCGGCTCCAGATGATCCTGGCCGCCGAAGTACGGCCGCAGCACCGGCGGGACCTCGATGGCTCCTTCCGAGGTCTGCCAGGTCTCGAGGAGCGCGATCATCAAGCGCGGGAGGGCGGTCCCCGAGCCGTTCAGCGTGTGGACGTACTCCGGCTTGGCCGCCTGTTGGGCCCGGAAGCGGATCCCGGCGCGCGACGACTGGAAGTCCTCGAAGTTCGACACCGAGCTGACCTCGAGCCACCGCTCGGCGCCCGGCGCCCACAGCTCGATGTCGTAGCACTTCGCCGCCTTGTCCGGGAGGTCGCCGGTGCACAGGTTGACGATCCGGTAGCGGAGCCCGAGCGACCGAACGATCGCCTCGGCCTCCGAAAGCAAGATCTCGAGCTGCTCGTACGACCGGTCGGGGTGGACGAGGTTGACGAGCTCGACCTTGTTGAACTGGTGGACCCGGGCGATCCCCCGGGTCTCGACCCCGTGTCCGCCGGCTTCCCGCCGGAAGCACGGGGTGAACGCCATCAGCTTGAGGGGGAGGTCGGTCCCGAGCAGGACCTCGTCGCGGTAGAGGTTCGTCACCGGCACTTCCGCCGTCGGGCAGAGCCAGAGTCCGTCGAGGGTGGTCTGGTACGAGTCCTCGGCAAACTTGGGGAGCTGTCCCGTCCCCTCCATCGACGTGGCGGAGATCAAGATCGGGGCGGTGACCTCGGTGTAGCCCCGCTGCCGGTGGGTCTCCCGCATGAAGTTGATCAGCGCCATCTCGAGCCGGGCGCCGTCGCCGAGGAGGAAGTAGAACCCCTCCCCGGAGACCTTCGCTCCGCGCTCCGTGTCGATGAGGTTGAGTTCCGGCCCGATCTCGAAGTGGGGCTTCGGGTGCTCCACGGTCGCGACGGTCGACGGCGTCTCACGGACCACCACGTTCTCCGTGCCGTCCTTCCCCAGCGGGACCGTCGTGTGAGGGATCTGGGGGAACAACCGCAGCGTTGCGTCCCGCCGCGCCTCGAGCGCTTGAAGGGCCGCCTCCTTGGTGGCGATCGCGGTCCGCAGCTCGGCGAGCGCCCGTCCCACGGCCGCGTCGTGAGCGCCCCCTCCGGCCTTCTTCGCCTCGGCCACGGCCTGCCCGCGCTCGTTCCGTTGGGCGCGCAGCCCGTTGACCTCGGCGGCGAGGGTCCGGCATTCGGTGTCGAGGCGGACGATCTCGTCGACGTCGGGGTACGGCTTGTTCCGGACGACGATCGCCCGTTTCAGGTCGTCGGGGCGGGTCCGAATCGTGGTGAGCGCCGTCACGGTCCCTCGGCCCGAACCCGAGTTCGGAGCCGGACTATAAGGCCCCTCGGGTCGAGAGTCGAAGTGGCTATGCGCCGCGACCCCTCGGCGGGACGGCTGCCGGACGTGACGAAGGCCCCCCGACTCGAGGAGTTCGATACCGGCGCGCCGGTCGCTCCCGAACCCCCGGCCGCGAAGCCCGCCGCCCTCCCCGGAATTTGGCAGGTCGAAGGCGGCTGGGTGCGTCACCCTCTCCTCCGGCCGGAGACGATTCGAGCGATGCCGTTCCAGCTGGACCTCGCGCGGATCGCGATCGCCGACGACCTCCTGGTGGTCCTTCCGACCGGGCTCGGCAAGACGGTAATCGCCGCCCTCGCGGCGGCCGAGGTCGTCCGTCGGGACTCGGGCAAGGTCCTCGTCCTCGCTCCGACCCGCCCCCTCGTCGTGCAGCACGCGGACGCGTTCCGCGCGTGGTTCCTCGCCCTTCGGACCGCCCGATTCACGGGCACGGTCCGAAAGCCGGTCCGCGAAGGCGCGTGGGATTCGGCGGAGGTGGTCTTTTCGACCCCCGAGCTCGTCGACCACGATACGAAGGCCGGCCGGTACTCGTTGTCCGATGTCGGCCTGATCGTCTTCGACGAGGCCCACCACACGGTCGGAAACTACGCCTACGTTCCGGTGGCGGCCCGATTCCGGGCCGAGCGGCGCCCCGGCGCCCGGCTCCTGGGCCTCACAGCCTCGCCCGGAGGGGAACAGGCCCGGATCGACGAGGTCGTCGGGGTCCTCGGCGTCCGGCGGGTCGAGGCGCGGCACCGGGACGAACCCGGGGTCCGCGAGTACGTCCAGGCGGTCGACGTCGAGTACCGCTGGGTCGACCTTCCGCCGGAGATCCGGTCGATCCAGGAGGGGCTCCGGACGGCGAACCTCGCCGAGGGGCGGGCGCTCCAGAAGATGGGGTACCTGCGGAAGAAGCCGCTCGCTTCGCTCTCCGTGAAGGACCTCATCGCACTCCGGCTCGAGATCTTCGCCCGACCCGGGCCGATGACCCGCAAGTTCGGCCCGTTGTTCCACCAGCTGGTGCTGCTCCACCTTCACCACGCGCTCGAACGACTCGAGACGCAGGGGGTCGAGCCGTTCGTCCAGTACGTCGACCGGGTCGCGGCGAAGGAGAAGCTCGGGCGGGGCGACAAGGCGTTCCTCGCCGCGCCGGCGTTGGTCCAGGCGCTGGCGGAGGCGAAAGCGATCTTGGCGACCGCCCACTCGACCTCCCACCCGAAGATCGACGCCCTCCTCGACCTGGTCCACGAGGAGTTCGCCCGGCCGCGGGACCGCCCGCCCCGCATCCTCGTGTTCGCGCAGTTCCGGGATACGATCCAGGGGATTCGGGCCGCCCTGGATGCGAACGGGTGGGCCGCCGGGCGGTTCGTCGGACAGTCGACGCGGGACGCCGACGACCCCGGGATGACCCAGGCCGACCAGACGAGCGTTCTCCAGGAGTTCCGGGTCGGGAAGTTCCCCCTCCTGGTCGCGAGCAGCGTCGCCGAGGAGGGGCTCGACGTCCCCGACGTCGACCTGGTCGTGTTCTTCGAGTCGGTACCGAGCGAGATCCGGGCCATCCAGCGCCGCGGCCGGACCGGCCGGAGCTCCCTCGGCCGGGTCGTGCTCTTGCTCACTCGGGACACTCGGGACGTCGGATACCAGAAGGCCGAGCAGCGCCGCGAGGAGGCGATGGTTCGGATCGTCCGTCGGCTCAGCCGCGACGGGCGACGGGCCCGGGCCGAGGAAGCGGCGACGGGCGACGGGCCGGCCGGGGCGGCCGATCCGCTTCCCCCGAGCCCTCGACGACGACGGCCCCCGTCCGACCCGTCGGGCGCGCGCGATAAATAGGCCGGGCCGACTCGTCCCCCTCCGTCCATGTCGCTCGCGTCGGTCCAGTCCGTCCTGACGCAGGACTTCGGCCTCGTCGTCTTCACGGCGCTCGCCATCGCCCTGATGGTCTACCTCGCCTACTCGATGGCCCACCCCGAGAAGTTCTAGTTCCGGGGTCGGACGCGTGCCCCCCGAACGACGCTGGAACCCGCGGGACCGCTCCGGGTCAACGTTCTTGAGGGGCCGGGTCGTCGCGCCCCCCGTCGCCTGACGAGGACCGATGTACCGGCGGATTCTCATCCCGATCAACGAACCGTCGGAGGTGGAGCCGATGATCCGCTTCGCGGCGCAGCTTCTCGACACCGACGGGGAGATCCGGCTCCTGCACGTCATCCCCACGACGACACTCCCCGAGGTGACCCGCCAGTGGCGGGCGTCGGTGAACCTCGTCGTCCCGGCCCATGAGACCGGGGCCGCCCTCGATATCCGGGTCGACCCCGAGGTCCGGGCGAGCCGCGACGTCTCGGGGGAGATCCTGGAGAGCGCGGAGACCCACGGCGTCGGCGCGATCGTGCTGACCCTCCGGGGCGACCGACGGGGCCGGAACCCGTTCATCGGCCACACGGCGAGCGCCCTCCTGCATCATGCGGGGTGCGACGTGATCGTCGTGAACCGACTGGGCCTGATCGAGGAGAAGGTCCCCCGGATCCTCATCCCGACGTTCACGGGAAGCCCCCCGCCGAAGGCGCTCCAGATCGCCGAGGAGATCGCCCTCCGGAACAAGGGGATCCCGATCATCACTCTGTCAATCGCGGCCCGGGGCGGCGGCTCGTCGGCCGAGGAGACCGTGTCCCGCTCGCCGCGAGGGGTCCCGCTCCGCCGCCGCCATGCGTTCTTCTCCGAAACGCTCCTCGGACGACGCCGGCTACCCGAGCTCGTCCTCCAAGAGGCCGCCCGGGAACGGTACGGACTCCTGCTCGTCGGCGAGGAGGCGACCCCGTCGGAGGGGCCCCTCCTGACGCGACGGTTCCTCGAAGAGCTGTTCCGGGCCGCCCCGTGCCCGGTCCTCGCGGTCCGCGGCTAGGCGACCTTCCCCATGGCCGAACTCAGGTTCGTGGGGGCCGGGCTCGGCGACGAGCGCGACCTGTCCCGGAGGGCCCTCGATCGACTTCGGTCGTCGGACCGGATCTTCGCGGAGGAGTACACGAGCCACCTCGCCTCCGGCGCGCTCGAACGGCTGGAAGCCGAGCTCGGGCGGCCGATCGAGCGCCTGAACCGGGCCGAGCTCGAGGACGAGCGAGAGATTCTGGAAGCTCTGGCGAAGGGAGGGAGCGTGGCCCTGCTGGTCGCCGGGGACCCGTTCGTCGCGACGACCCACGTTCATCTCCGCCTCGCCGCGGAGGCGGCGGGGCACCAGTGGGAGTACCTTCCGGGCGCCTCCGTGCTCACCGCGGCGACGTCGCTCCTCGGTCTGATGCATTACCGATTCGGCCGCGTCGTCTCGCTCCCGTTCCCGGACCCCGGGTTCGACCCGGTCTCCCCGTTCGAGGCGATCGGGCGGAACCGCTTGTCCGCCTCGCACACGCTCGTCCTGCTGGACCTCCGTCCCCTCGAGGGCCGGTTCCTGACGGCCGGGGACGCGCTCGGCCGGTTCGAGGGGCCGGCGGCCCGGGCGGCGGGGGTCGATGCGTCGACCGAGTTCGGGGTCGTGGCCCGGGTCGGGCGCCCGGACGCCCAGGCCTGGTGGGGAACGCGCGCGGAATTGACCGGAGTCGAGTTCGGAGCCCCGCTCCACACGGTCGTGGTTCCGGCACCCGAGCTCCATTTCGCCGAGACCGACGCGGTCCGGCGGTGGAGACCGGGGGGGCCGGCGCGCTCGACCTAGGCGGTCGGGGTCGTCGCGACGGTCCCTCCGAGCGCCTCGGCGAACTGCCGGATCCGGAACGGTCGCTGGAGGACCGCATCGGGCCGGGTCGGCGCGTCCCAGCCGGCGTGGGAACGGGTGCTGGGGACGACCAGGATCACGCGCGGAGTGGGATCGACGACCTTCGCCGCGTCGAGGACGTCGGTGAACGTTCCATCGACCAGGTTCACGTCCGACACGACGACGCCGGGCGCGGTCTGCCGGAGGAGGTCGATCGCCTGGTGGGCCCCTTCGGCTTCCCCGACGACCCGGTAGTGGTGGAGCCTCAGCAGGCCCCGGAGGAGCACTCGGGTCTCCTCGTCCCCCGCCACGACAAGAGCGGTCGCTTCGCTGGGAGTCGGTGGGGTCATCGCCTGCCGGGACCCGACCCGGCCGGTGTACTGGGGCGCCGCTTCCCTATAAGATTACGTTCCCGCCGACGTTTCGCCGGAGTCCAGTTCGCCCCATTCGACGACTCCGGCGACTCCGAGCAATCGGTCGAGCGCGGCGTGATAGGTGCCGGCGGGTCCGGTCAGGACCGGCTTCGCCTCGCCGGCGAGGGCGGTGCCGAACTTCCGCTCGGTGTCGGTGAACTGCCAATCGTGCGGGCCGAGCCGACCGAGCGCCGACAGGAGCCCGACGGCGAGTCCCCGCTCCTTCCCCTCGCGGGGGAGCCGGTCGAGGAGCGTCTTCTCGGCGGCGGCGGCGCCCCGCGAGCGGTACGCCCGGGCGACGGCGTCGACGTACGCCGCTTCGGGAGACAGCCCCCGGAATGCGGGGAGCTCCTTGCGACGGGCCTCCTCGGCGCCCCGCTTGGCGGCGCGGGCCAGGAGCTCGCTGACCCGGCCCGGGGCGGAGCGGGCCTCGCGGACGAGCCGCTCGGCCTCGCGCGGGTCGGTGACGATCGCGCCGACGATCTCCTCGGCGTGCTGGGGCCACAGCTTCTCGAGGACCCGGCTCGCCCGAGGCTCGTCGACCTCGAACCGGCCGTCGACCGAGGGGAGCGTCCGTTCGAGCGCGACCCGCTCCTCCGCGGTCGGCGAGAGCGCGTCGACGAACTTCGCCTGGTCCGAGCCGTAGCACACCCCGGCCGCCACGAACACCGGTCCCCGAGTTCGGTCGAGACGGGGGGTCAGGAACGCGATGTACGCGTCGAGGAGCTCCCGGTCGCTCGACCGGCCGAAGAGGTACCGTTTGCGGATCCCCCGCGGGAGGTCGGGGAGGGCGGCGTGGACGCAGTTCGCGCCCCCGTGGCAATCGACGTTCAAGCTCGCGGCGACCGTGAACTCTTTGAGCGGTTTCGGCACGGTGAGGCGGGACGTCAGCGCCGCGAGCAGTTGGCGCTCGTGCTTCGCGCAACCTAGGCACACCCGCCAGGCCCGGCGGGCCGCCGGCCACTCGACGGCGAGGTAGGGGCGATGCTCGCCCCGGGCCAGGTGGGGGCAGTCGAACCGGTCCCCGTTCCCCGCGGGGGCGAGGCGGTACGGCTGCGCCTCGGTCTGGGAGGCGAGGAACGACGCGGGCGGCTGGGGGGACCGTCCGGTGCAGTAGAGGATCCGGTCGGTCGCGAAGAAGTAGAACCCCTTCCGGGCGTAGTCGAGGTAGCCGATCATCAGCCGCGCGGGGTCGTCGGCGTTCTGGACGGCCACGTTCGCCTCCCGGGTCGTCCGGCCGAAGGGGGCGTAGGGGATCTCGCCGGACGGGTAGCGGGCGACGAGCATCGCCGGCACATCCGGGTCGTGGTAGAACCGCAGCAGTCCGGCGAGCGCCCGGGCCATCGGGTCGCCCCGTTTCGCCAGCCGCTCGAGGGCGTCCTCGTCGTCCTTCACGGCGCGGACCGCCTCGAGCTCCTCCCGTCGGCGGTCGAACTTCGCCCATGGGCCGTCCCCGATCCGTTCGGGAACGAGGGTCGCGACCGAGTCCCGGAGCTTGGCAGCCCGGCGGACAAGGTCGGTCTCACGTCCTCCGCTCGCGCGACGGGCCCGCATGGGGGCCGACGAGCCGAGGGCGGTACTTAGGTTCTTACGGGCCTACCGCCGGCAGAGCTTCACGAAGTTCTCGAAGATCCGCGCGCCGCCCTCGGTGTGCTCGACCTCGGGGTGGAATTGGACGCCCCAGACCGGCCGGGTCGGGTGGGCCATCGCCTGCACCGGGCACGTCTCCGACCGGGCGAACGCCCGCCACCCGGGCGGGGCGACCACGACGTGGTCGTTGTGGTTCTCCCACGCCGTGAACGTCGCCGGGAGACCCTCGAACAACCGGTCCCCCCGTCCCTCGACCTCGATCGTCACGCGACCGAACTCCGGGTGCTCGGCCTTCCCGACGGTACCCCCGAAATGCCGGCCCAGGAACTGGTGGCCGACGCAGATGCCGAGGACGGGGACCGGGACCGAGTCGATCCAGTCGGCGACGGCGCCGAGGCGGGTGTCGGTGCCCTCGAGCGAGAGCGCCCCGCCGCTCAGGACGATCCCATCGGCCTGGATCTCCGACCACGGGCGGGTGTTCGGGACGATCTCGGCGGCGACGTCGAGGTCGCGGAGCATCCGGTACTCCCGGTGGGTCCACTGCCCGCCGTTGTCGACGACCGCGATCCTCACTTCGGGTCCTCCCGCGGAGCCGCGTCCGGGGACGGGGCGCGCTGCTTCAGTTCGGCCATGTCCTCGGCGATCTTCTGGACGTCGGACCGCATTCGCAGCATCTCCTCCTCGAACCGGGTGAATCCCCCGGGGGTCTGGAGCCGCTGGGAGATGTAGATCCCGACGAACAGCGCGCCGACGAGCGCGAGGATCGTCGTGAAGACGAGCGCGAAGACGAACGCGAGCAGGTTCCCGGCCGCCGACTGGATCGGGAGGGTGAACAGGTGGGTGAGTTCCGCGACCTCGACGAACAGGAGGACGGCGATGATCCCCACCCAGAAGGCGATCGCGCGCGACGCTCTCACGACGACCCTCCCGGGGCGACGGTCTCGAGGACGATCGCGAGCGGCAATTGGTTCTCGGGGGTCGTCGTGACCCCGCCGGTCGACGGGACGTAGACGATCTCCGAGAGGACCCCGCCCGCGAGGTCGAACGCGAACGTCCCCACGAAGTCGACCGTCGTGCCGCTCGCGTCCACGTACACGGCGGTGACGTTCACCGCGAACGGATTCGAGGCGGTGGCCGTGCTCGCCGCGAGGACGTCGGTCCACTTCGTCGGCTTCCCGAACGAAAGGTTCGACGACGAGGGGGGCGACGTCCAGCTGAAGTTGCCGACGACCACGACCGCGATCGACGTGTACCGGACGAGTCCGATGCCGCGCACGTAGAGGTGGGTAACGGTGTCGCCCGAGGCATGGTCCACGATGAGCTCCGCCTCGGTCGGGAGGCTCCCGGCCGACGGGCTCGCGCTCGAGAGGAGGTTCGGGGTGAGGACGATGAGGACCACGAGGAGAACGACGATCGCGACGAACGGCGTCGGAAACCAGCGGCGGAGCGTCTCGGACCGGTCGCTCACAGGACTCCGGCGTTCCAGCGTCGGTAGAGTGTGTGGGGGACCCCGAACTGGTCGAGGACCTTCCCGGCCAGGTAGTCGGTCTGGTCTTCGACCGACTTCGGGTGGGTGTAGTAGGGCGGCGACGCGGGGAGGACGACGGCGCCGAGCTCCGCCAGCGTGGCCAGGTGGCGGAGGTGGATCGCCGAGATCGGGGTCTCGCGGGGAACGACGACCAGCGGACGTCGCTCCTTCAGGTGAACCTGGGCCGCCCGCAGCAGCAGGGAGTCGCTGATCCCGAGGGCGATCTTCGCGACCGTGTTCATCGAAGCGGGCACGACCGCCATCCCGCGGGTGGGCACCGACCCGCTCGCGATCGGAGCCGCGAGGTCCCGGTCCTCGTACGCGCGCGTTGCCTTCGCCGCCAACGCCGCCTCATCGATGCCGGATTCCTCCCGAAGGACCGCCCTCGCCCCCTCGGAGACCACGAGGGCGACGGGGACCCCGGCCGCCCCGAGAGCCTCCACGACGCGAACGGCGATGGGCGCTCCGCTCGCCCCGCTCACCCCGATGACGACCGCTCGATCCTCCGTCAGTGTCCGCCCTCCGGCCGGGCTTATACCCTCGAAGGACTCGTTCGATATGACGGTTCGGGGGAAAGCGGGGTGGCGCGACGGCGGGCGACGGTCGTCGGCGCCGGACACACCCGGTTCGGCGTCCTTCCAGATGGCCCACGGGCGCTGATGCGCCAGGCGGTCGACGCCGCGTTCCGCTCGGTCGACCGGGGAGTGGACCGGAGCCGGGTCGAGGAGGCGTTCCTCGGGACGCTCGGGTTTTCGGGCTGGCAGCTCGGCAACGCCTCGGCGGCCCTCGCCGAGGAGGCCCGGATCGGCCACGCCCCGGTGACGCGGGTCGAGAACGCGTGCGCCTCGGCGGGGTTCGCGCTCCGCTCGGGGGTCCGCGCGATCGAGAGCGGGGCCCGGGACGTCGTCCTCGTCGTCGGTCTCGAAAAGATGACCGACTCCCCGTCGGCCCACCGTCGCTACTGGCTCGGCGTCTCCGGCGACACCGAGTGGGAACGGCTCGCGGGGCTCACGTTCGCGGGCGTCTACGCCCTGATGGCGTCGGCCCATATGGCCGCCCACGGGACCCCCCCCGAGGCGCTGGCAGCGGTCGCCGTGAAGAACCACGCGAACGGAACGAAGAACCCGAACGCCCAGTTCCAGAAGGTCATCACCCGGGAGCAGGTGCTCGCCGCCCCCCGGGTCGCCGACCCGCTCGGTCTCCTCGACTGCTGCCCGGTCAGCGACGGCGCCGTCGCGCTGATCCTCGCGGGCGACGACATGGCCCGGACGCTCACCGACACCCCGGTCGCCGTGGTCGGCGCGGGCGCCGGCGCCGACGCCCTTGCGCTGCAGGAGCGCGACTCGCTCACCCAGCTCGCCGCGACCCGGGTCGCCGCGGCCGAGGCGTTCCGGCACGCGCCGTTCGACCGGACGGGCGTCCAATTCCTGGAGGTCCACGACTGTTTCACGATCGCCGAGCTCCTCGCGCTCGAGGACCTCGGCTTCGCCGACCCCGGGGGGGCCGCCGCGATGACGCTCGAAGGGGCGACCGCCTTGGGCGGACGCCTCCCCGTCAATCCGGACGGCGGACTGAAGGCGAAGGGGCACCCGATCGGCGCGTCGGGCGCGAGCCAGGCGTACGAGGCGTTCGTCCAGCTTCGGGGCGCCGCCGGCGCCCGTCAGGTCGTCGGCGCAGAGCGGGCCCTCACGCACAACGTAGGCGGCTCCGGCGCGAGCGCGACCGTCACGCTCTTTGAGAGGATGTGAACCCTCGATGCCGGTCGCCGTCCTCCACGCGTCGGTCGCCCGCCCCTCCGGGCGCCTCGGCCCGTTGGCCGTGGAAGCCCCGGACGAGGACGTCTTCACCCTCGCGGTCGCCGCCGCGGAGGCGCTCCCGCCGGAGTCCCGACCCGTCACCCGGGTCGACCTGGTCGGGGAGTTCCCGCCCGAGTCGGAGTGGGAGATCCTCGAGGCGCTCGGGACCCCGGAGGCGTCGGTCCACCGATCACCCCCCGGCGCGGCCCACCTCCTCGAGACCCTCCGCTCGCACCCCGACACCCCGGCCGCCGGCGTCCGACTCGTACTCGCGGGGGACGTCTCGGCCCTCGGACCGGGAAACCGCCTCGAGCACGGCGCCCTCGCCGTCGCGTTCCGGCTCGGTGACGGACCCGGGCTCTCGTTCTCGTCGATCGCCTCGCACGCCACCTCGCCGGCGACGCCCTCGGCCCGACTTCGGCTTCCCGCCGCCCACGGCGCGGAGCCGACCCCTTTGCTGCTCCTGGGCTCGGAAGCGCGCGTGGCGTCCGCGGCCCGGGACGCCGGTGGTCTCGGCTATGCCCCCGGCATCGTGCCTCACGCTCCCCCCGGCACCGGTCCCGCCCCGTCGACGCCCACCGCGGTCGCCCTCCGGGCGGCCCCGCCCGGCGAGGGCGGTCCCATCGAGTTCGTCCTCGCGGCCCTCGGAGCCGACCGCGACGTCTACGCGTACGGGAGGTCCACGGGGAGGGTGGCTTGGTCGGAAGCGCTCTCGAGTGCGACGGTGGCCCTCGCGGCGCCGCCCGTGCGCGACACCCCCGCCGACCTCGACCTCCGGGCCGAGGGGGCGTACGTTCCGCGCCCGCGGTACGTCGAGAATCTTCCGAGCCGCTGGCGGCTCCTCGCCGACCATTGCGGGGCGTGTGGCCATCGGACGTTCCCGTCGCGAGGCTCGTGCCAGGCCTGTGGCTCCGCCGAGGTCGCCCCGGAACCGCTCTCGCGCGTTGGCTGGATTGTCGAAGCGGTGACGACGGTCCGACCCGGGGCGCAACCGACCGAGTTCGACCGGACGGTCGGTCTCGCGGGGGCGTACTCCGTGGTCGTCGCCCGGTCCCCGGAGGGTCCCCGCGCCACGTTCCAGGTCGCCGGTCCATCCGGGACGGTGGCGCTCGGCGCCTCGGTGGTCCCCGTCCTGCGCCGCCTCTACCCGATGGAAGGGGAATGGCGGTACGGGCGGAAGGCGATCTCGGGCCCGAACTCCTCGGGCTAGGCAGAAGAGTCGCTCGGCGCCTTGGACGGCGCCCAGGGGATCCCCAGCCACGATTCGTGGACCTTGCGGGCGTTGGCGTTCGTCTCCCGCACCGGGCCGATCAAGAGTTCCTTCGGGGGCGCCACGCCGAGGACCACGGGCACGGTCGTCAAGCGACCCCGCCGGAAGACGGCGATCTCGACCCGGGTCCCGGGCGGGGACCGCTCGAGCGCCTTCGGGAATTGGTCGTACGTCACCTTGCCGCCATCGATCGCAACGACCTCGTCCCCCGGCGAGAGGCCGGCCCGACGCCCGGGACCGCCGTCCCGGACCACGGTCAGCCGGGCGAGGCCGCCCGCGGTCTCCGTCTCGACCCCCAGGTAGCCGGGCTCGGCATCGTCGTCGGGTTTCCGCGGCATCGACTTCGACGTCAGCTCGAGCCCGGCGAGGCCGAGGTACCGCTCGAAGTCGACCTCCGTGGTCCCCCGGATGTACGCGTCGAAGAACGGCCCGACGTCGACCCCGGTCGCGCGCGTCAGGAGCGTGGGGAGCTCGTCTTCCTCGAGCCCGATCCGGCTGCGGCCGTGGGAGCGCCAGATCTCGCGCCACGCCGTCTCGACCGAGTGCTCGCCGGCGGTCGCCGATCGCAGCTCGAGGTCGAGACAGAGCGAGACGAGGTCGCCCTTCAGGTAGTAGGAGATCGACCGGTTGGGGGACTCCTCGAACCGTCGGTAGAAGTCGACCCAGGCGACGAGGCTCGCCTGCTCGAGGCTCTGGTGGAGCCGGCCCGCGCCGGACCGGTAGAGGTGGATCTTCTCCGCGACGTGGGTCAGGTACCGGGGGACCCCGATCCGACCCGCGCGGAGCAGGATCAAGTACGACAGGTAGTCGGTCGTCCCCTCCATCGCCCAGAGGAGGCGGGTGTACGTCTCCCGGGTGTAGTCGAACCGGTCGAACGCCTTCGGGCGGATCCGCTTGACGTTGTACAGATGCAGGTACTCGTGGCTCGTCAGGTGCAGAAAATCCCGGTACCGGCTCTCCGGTCGGAAACTGGTCGGGGGGAGGGCGCAGGCGAACGACCGGGCGTGCTCGAGCCCGTTGCTCGGTCGGTCGGTCAGATGGTAGAACATCGTGAAGCTCGGAACGGGCGACTCGCCGAACATTCGAATCGTCGCCTCCACGATCTTGCCGACGTCGTCCTGGACCCGGTGCGGCTCGTAGTTCCCCCCCGCCCCGCAGAAGACGATGTGGTGGGGGATCCCGGCAGGATGGATCGTGTAGGCGTCCGGCCGCCCGGCGTCAATCGGGGAGTCGACGAGCTCGTCGTAGTCGGCCGCCCGGAACGTCGGCGGATGCCGGCCGACCTCCGGGAGCTCGGCGCGGACGCTCCACTCCGCGGGTACGACGACCGCGACGTCGTGCGGCTCGTCCCGGCGTCCCTCGACGTACGGGAACAGGAACCCGGCGGCGACGAACAGGTGCTCGGGGGTCACGTCGAGGAGCGCGGTCCGCAGCTCGTTCCCGTACACCGAGTAGTGGACCTCGATCGAGTCGTGCCCCCCCGGCTCGACCCGCCACCGGTCCTTCGCGAGCCGGCGAACGGGAAGGGGGTCGGCCCCACCCGAGGGATTTGCCCGAACCCCGGAAAGGTTGCGGACCCGGTCCTGGATCCAGTACGAGCCGGGGATCCACGAGGGCACGACGAGCTCGAGCGGCGAAGCCCCCGCCCCCCGGATCGTCAGGACGACGTCGGCGCGATGGTCCGATGGGTTCGACGCCCGGATCTCGTAGTGGAGGGCGGCCGGCTCGGTCATCGAGGGTCGTCGGCCCCGACCCCCGACGGAGGGATACCGTTTCGGTCGACTCGGGAACGGGTCCGCGACTCTGCCGAAGACGCCGGGGTCGGAGCGACCTCGACCTCGAAGACCGCGTGCAGGATCCCGTGCTGGGCGGCGACCGCGTCCCGGAGCTTCGCGACGACGTCCATCGACCGGCGGACGCTCATCTCGGACACGCGGACGTGGGCGGTCATGCAGACGAGGGTCGGGCAGACGGCCCAGACGTGGACGTCGTGGATCTCGGCCACCCCGGCGACCCCGAGGGCGGTCCGCTCGATCGCCGCCATCGAGAGGTGTCGAGGGGTTCGTTCGGAGAGGACCTCCCAGGAGTCCCGGAAGAGGGGGGCCGCCTCGAACACGAGCACGCCGGCGATGGCGAGCCCCGCCGCCGGATCGACCCACGTCCAACCGGGGCGGAGGAGGACGGTCACGCCGACGACGACGATGGCGGCGGTGATGGCGAGGTCCCCCGCCACGTGGAGGACGACGCTCCGAAAGTTCAAGTCCCGGACCCGCCCGGGGATCTTCCCGAGGAGCCGCGTGTTGACGGCCCGCAGCCCGAACGTCGGAATCGCGGCGAAAAGGAGCCAGACCGGGTCGATCGGTCCATCGAACGTCCCCCCGTGGAGGAACGCGGAGACGGCCACGTAGGCGAACACGGCCCCCGTGCCGGCGACGAGCGCCGCGTTCGCCAGCCCGGCGAACACCTCGGCCCGGTGCGTTCCGAACGTGTACGACTCCGACGTGCCGCGCCCGGCGGATCGGAGGGCGGTCCACGAGATCGCGAACGCCACGGCGTCCGGGACGTTGTGGACGGCGTCCACGGTCAACGAGAGGCTGTGCGAGAGGTACGCCCCGACCGACTCGACCACGAGGATGACGAGGGTGAATTCGATGGCCCATCGAAGGGCGACGAGGACCTGACGCTCGGCCTCCGCCTCGCCGTGGAAGAGTTCGGCCATCGGATGCCCTGCGGGCCCGGCCCCGCCTCAGGCGAACCCGGGACTTTCCCGGGGGGGGCTCGCGCCCTTCGGCTTCGGGTACGGTTCGGAGGCGATGCCGAAGTGGAGCGCCAGCGCGCGGAACGTCTTGGCGAGCTCCTGGACCGCCCGGGCCAGCTCCTGCTGCTCCGTCCGGAGCTCCGCGATCTCGCGGCGGAGCTGGGCCAGCTCGCCGATCCACCGCTCCGTCTCGGGGTCCGCCACGAACCTTCCTTCCGGGGAGTCCGATGCCGACCGGCTAGATAGCGGCGGCGGGGAGGTTCGCTATCGCCGGCCGCCGGTCGGGCCGAACGGACTGTCGGACCGTCCGGTCTCCTCGAACGGGACCCAGTCGCCGACGTTCGGGTCGTAGTCGACCCGCTGGAGCTCGACGACGAATCGCATCAGCGTCTCGTCTTTCGCCGGCTTCACCCGGACGGAGTACACGTAGATCCCGAATCCCATGAAGTCGGAGACTCGGCGGAGCGCCTCGGCGAGGTCTTCCCGGGGGACCTCGGTCCGGACGACGGTCTCCCCGAGCAACTGGGAGAACTCGTCGATGTCGAACGGCCGCTCGAGCGAGATCAGCATCTTCGGGGCCGCGGGCGCGGCCGAGGGAGGCGTCGTGGGGGGGGAGGCCGCGGTGCCGGGGGTTGCGAGTGGCTTCGGAGTGGGTGCGACGCCCGGACGGGGTGCGGCGGCCGGTGGCGCCGGCGGTCGGGCCATCGGGCGGGAAGGCTGGGGGGGGAGGCGGGCCCCCAAGCCCGACTCCTTCGGAGGATACTTCACGAGGACCGGGGAGGGATCCCTCCCCACGAACTTCGGCTCCGACTTCGTCGCGACCGGGCCGCGGCGGGGAGACGGACGTTGGCTCGTGAGCTTTCCCTTCCGCTTCACCGGCATTCGAGGTCCTCGTCTCGGCCCGAGGGCGGCTTCCAAGATAACCGTGCCTTCGCCGATGCGTGTGGATATCCGTCACTTCCGTCGGGTTGTAGCGCTCGAAACCGTGCGAACCTCCGTCACGGGAGGGGTGTACTGTCGCGACCAAGGCGACAGGAGGGTTATGTACCATGGAGATGGTGGGCCGAGCAAGACCCCCGCTTGCGGAAGGGTCAGAAAAGAGGAACAGAGAATGCCGGCCCGAGTCATGAAGGAGTTCCAGGCCCCGCGCGGGCTGCCCCGTAAGACGGCCAGCGTCTGCCCGGAGTGCATCAAGGTGATTCCCGCGGTCGTCCGGGAGAAGGACAACCGCGTCATCATGGAGAAGACGTGCCGCGTGCACGGCTACTTCTGGGACATCATCTCGAACGACGTCGACTTCTATCTCCGGATGGAAGTGTACGCCCACGACGGCGTCGGCTACGAGAACCCGTACTACGACAAGTTCCGCGGCTGCCCGACGACCTGCGGAATGTGCAGCCACCACAAATCCCACACGGGACTCGCCCTGATGGACCTCACGAACCGGTGCAACCTGAAGTGCCCGGTCTGCTTCGCGAACGCCAACGCCGCCGGCTACGTGTACGAGCCGACCCGCGAGCAGATCCACTTCATGCTGAAGACGCTCCGGGAGCAGAAGCCGGTCGGCGCGGTCGCCGTCCAGTTCTCCGGTGGGGAACCGACGCTCAGCCCGCTCTTCCTCGACGCCTGCAGCATGGCCCGGGACCTCGGGTTCAAGCAGGTCCAGGTCGCCACGAACGGGATCCGGGTCGCCAACGAGCCCGGCTTCGCCCAGGCGTGCCGGGAGAACGGCCTCCACACCCTCTACCTGCAGTTCGACGGTCTGGACGATGAGATCTACCGGAAGGTCCGTGGAGTTCCTCTCCTGAAGGTCAAGCAGAAGGCGATCCAGGCGGCCCGGGAGACCCACACGTCCCCCGCGGAGCTCGCCCAGGGGAAGCCGGACAAGCCGCTCAGTGTCGTGCTCGTTCCGACCCTCGTCGGCGGATTCAACGAGAAGGAGATCTGGCCGACCGTCAAGTTCGCGATCGACAACATTGACGTCGTCCGCGGTGTCAACTTCCAGCCGGTCGCCCTGACCGCGCGGATCCCCGACAAGGACCGGTTCCAGATGCGGTTCACCCAGTCGGACCTCGTCCGGATCCTCTGCACGGACGGACCGTTCGAGAAGTCGGACTTCTTCCCCGTGCCGTCGGTCGCTCCGATCTCCGAGCTCGCCTCGATCATCCACGGCGAGGAGAAGATGACGCTCACGACGCACCCCGGGTGCGGCTGTGCGACGTTCGCCTTCATCAGCCAGGACGGGCAGAAGATCACGCCGCTGCCGCGGTTCATGGACGTCGACGGGTTCTTCGAGAACGTCGAAGCGATGATCGAGAAGTACCGGGACGCCCGGTTCGCCCGCGTCCGGACGGCCGTGGCGGGAGCGAAGCTCCTCCACGACGTCGCCAAGTACTTCGACTTCCAAAAGGCGCCGGAAGGGATCAACGAGAAGAACTGCGTCCGGCTGATCGCCTCGATCTTCACCGAGGGGAACAAGGAAGCGCTCGCGAAGTTCACCTGGCGCACGATGTACCTGGGGAACATGCACTTCCAGGATGCGTACGACTACGACATCCAGCGCCTGATGCGGTGCGACATCCACTACTCGGTGCCCGACGGACGGATCATTCCGTTCTGCTCGTACAACTCCGGCCCCATCTACCGGACCGAAGTCGAGAAGAAGTTCTCGATCCCGATCCCCGAGTGGCAGAAGGCCAAGAGCTCGAGCGGCGTCGCGGCGCTGAAGACCATCGAGACGATGGGCATCAACGGCGAGGTCGTCGTCGACCCCGAGTACTACAAAGTCCGGGCGCTCAAGGGCGCTCCCGGAATGAGTAGCACGTAGGGCCGCCCGGTCCGAAGCGGATCCAACCTCTTCCCCCGCGACGCGCGGTGTTTTTCTGACCACGGGAACCGTGAACCCGGCCGCCAGCCGGCGATCGCCCCGACGTTGGAGCGTCGAATCGGGGTCCCCTTGGGGCTGGACCGGTTCAGTGGAGCGAGACGGCCTGAGCCGGGGTCGTGTCGGGCTGGACGACGACGGCCGTTCCATAGGCCATCACCTCGGTCATCATTCCCGCCATCTCCGAGGTATCGAACCCGACGGAGACGACCGCGTTGGCGCCCAGGCTCCTCGCGTGGTCCGCGAGCCGCTGGATCGCCTGGTGGCGGACGGACTCGAGGAGGTCGGTGTACACTTTGATCTCCCCGCCCCCCCACGCCCGGAAGAACGCGAATACGTTCTGGCCGAGTCCCCGCGACCGGACGATCAGCCCGAACGTCGCCCCGACGACCCGGGTCACGTGGTAGCCGGAGACGAAGGGGGTGGTCACGATGATCATGTCGGTCGGAGGCGCGAACGGCATCGGCGCCGGCGGAACGGGGGCGGGAGCGGACATGGGTTCGCGAGAATCCCCGAGACCATGAGCTTGGCGTCCACGGTCTCGGAAGCGCGCGCGGGGGCCGGGGCGGTCGTCCGCCCAGGAATCATCCGAGGAGGGCCGAACCTACGTGACGGATCCGTCGGCTGGACGGACCGTCCGCGGGGAGGGAGCTCAGACGCCGGTCGACCGCGCCCCAACGCGGACCGGACCCCGGAACGAGGGGGGCGGTCCGTCCTTCCGGGTGGTCCGCGAGCCAGAGGAACGCGGCCTCGACGTGCTTGCAAGTGCCGAGGTCCCGGCGGGCAAAGTCGACGCACCCGCAGAACGCCCCGGTCCGGTCGGGATACGCGGGGACGTAGACGGTGTACTGGGTTTGGCGTCGCAGGTTGCGGACCGCGAGCGTGAGGACCCCGAGAGGTCCGGACTCTGGGCGAACGTCGAGCGGCTCCTCGAGGGCCCGGGTTCGGCGCTCCGCCTGCTCGACCGGAGCGGGGCGGGTCTCCCGGCGCGGCCCCGGTTCGCGCGGCACGGCGTCGCCACTCCCAGCGGGGATATGGGGGCGACGGCCGACCGGGCGCGCTAGTCGTCCGAGGCGGCGTCGACCCTGAGACGGGGGCCGGGCCCGATGTTGGGCGACGGGCTCGCGACCGGCTCGGTCGTCCCGATCTTGAACCCGCCGTAGTGGCTCGCGCCGATCGGCGAGATGATCGTCGTCACGAGACCGACCGCGGCGACGATCGTGAAGATCTCGGTGTTGAAGATCCCGAGGTCGAGGAGGATGAGCGACATCGCGAGCTCGACCGCCCCCCGGCTGGAGACGAAGAACCCGATCGCGAGCGAATCGGACCGCGACCAGTTCAGGATTCGGGCGACCCCCGTGCCGAGCACGAACTTGGAGGCGACGGCGAAGACGATGAGGACCACGAAGGCGAGGAGGATCGTCGGCGTGAGGAGCGTCCTCAGGTTCATCGAGAGGCCGACGAACGCGAAGAATAGGGGAATGAAGAATCCCCAAGTCATCAGCTCGAACACCTGGCTGATGCCCCGGTGCTCCCGCGTCCCCGCGCTCTCCGGGGTGATGAGCAGTCCGGCGTAGAACGCGCCGACGAGGAACGTCAGGCCGAGGTACTGGGAGAACAGGGCCGATCCAAGGGCGAGGACCATCAGGATCGCGAACCCGGAGTTCCGCGACTTCCACATCCCGGTGATCCGCTCCCGGACGACCCGACCGATCCGGGTCTCGCGGCTGACGCGGAGGACCATGTGGGCCGAGAGGACGGTCCCGAGGAACACGGCGACCGACAAGAGCGCAATCGCGACTTCGGAGAGCCCGAACCCATTCGCGTTGAGTTGGAGGAGGATCGCGAACGTCGTGACGGCGGCCAGCTCGTTGATGACCGCCGTGTTCATCATCATCACCCCGAGCCGGGTCCGGGTGAGCCCGAACTCGCGGAGCATCACCGCCATCACCGGGAGGGCGGTGATCGAGAGCGTCAGCGAGACGAAGAGCGTCGTCGTGAACGACAGCCCGTGGATGACGAGCGGGACGATGAACGCCCCGATCAGGAAGGGGCCGACGAAGATGGCCGTCCCGAGAAGTCCGGAGGCGAACCCCGTCTCGTAGACCTCTTCGGGACTGACCTCGAGCCCGGCCATGACGAGGATGAAGAACGTCGCGAGGAACTGCACCCCGGCGAGCTCGTCGTTGACCCCGGTAAGGCCGAAGTAGGAGCCGAGGAGGGTCGGTCCGAGGACGATTCCGACGAGGATCTGCCCGACGAGCGCCGCCTGCCCGAACCGGGAGAAGATCTCCCCGACGAGGACCGCCGCGGTGAGAAGGACGAACAGCCCGACGATGAACGAGGTCAGGTCGGCCATCCAATCCGCCGCACCGGGTCTAGATTTTTCGGCCTACTTGTAGTTCGGCTCTCAGGCCCTACCCCTCAGGAGCCGGAACGACATCGGCGCCGGCCGGGGGCGCCACCCCCCCGGTTCCTGCGCCTTCGTTCGGGGGTGGACCTCGCCGGGAGCGAGTCCAGAGGACGAAGGCGAGAGCGAGGAGCACCCCCCCGGTCCCCCCCGCGAGGACCCCGGCATCGAACCCGGGCTGCCGGCCGAGGGGTCCGACCGCCGGGCAATTCGGTCCGGACGGGCACCCGCTCGGCTCGGTCGACCCGTGCGAGATGCTCCATACCTCTGCGCTGCCGCTGGCGAGGCTCAGGAGGCCCACGACGACGAGGAACCCCACGAGGAGCCTCACGCCGGCCCGGCGGTCGTCCCCGCCGGGACCGAGGGAGGCACGCCGAGCCGCTGCCGGGGCGGCCCCCTCCCCCGCCTCCGGTTCCGGGGCGGCGCGAGGCGGCACAGACCCCAACCGCGGGAGAAGATGGGTCGGTCCGCCTTACCGTTTCGGCGCCAACGCCCGTCGGGCGAGCAACGTCGCCACGACGAACATCGCAAGCGCCCAGGCAAAGAGGCCGAGGAGGTAGATCGAGGGTCCGTACGGGTAGTACGCGGTGGCGCCGGCGAACATGTTCTCCCGCAGCACGTTGACCGCGAGCGTGATCGGGTTCACCGAGGCCACGTTCTGGAACCACGGGGGCATCGTTCCCCAAGGGTAGAGGGCCGCCGACGTCAGGAGGACCGGCAGGTTGATCGCGTTGACCGCCGCGAAGTACGTCTGGGGTTGTTCGAGCGAGAAACCGACGGCGAGGAACAGCGAGGCGAACATCGCCGAGAGGATGACAATCGCGAGCAGAATCTCGACGGCGCCGACGGCCGTGACGGAGGCGGTGATGTCGAGACCGCTCAGGCCGAGGTGTCCGAGCAGGATCGAAAGCCCGAGGACGAGGAACGCGAGCCCGATTGGCTGGATCGAGCCGGCGATCAGGCGAGAGCCGAAGATGGCGGTGGGGGTCGCCGGCGTCGCCGACGTCCGCTTGAGGACGCCGAAGAGCCGGTCGAAGATCACGTTCGCTCCGATGAAGAGGGTCGCGGTGACGGCGACGAACCCGGTCATCCCGGCCGAGAAGTACGAGAAGTAGCTCGGAGCGCCCCGGAACGCCGACAGGAAGTACGCCTGCGGGATCTTCCCGGAGCCGAGGTTCTCGAGGTTGAACGCCTGCCCGAAGAGGACGAGGTAGAGGATCGGCAGCAGGAGCGATGTGACGATCGCCTGCGGGTTGCGGGTGATCCGCAACAGCTCACGGCGGGTGAGCGCGACCGTCTCCCGGATCATCGCCGGGCCCTCCCGAACGCCTGCTGGACCTGTCCGACCCGGACCGCCCGGTCGGTGGCGGAGACACTGTCGTCCTCGCGGTACTCACGACCGGTGAACTCGAGGAAGACCTCATCGAGGCTCGGCCGCTTGAGCGAGACCCCGGCGAGGCCCACGCCGGCCCGTTCGCAGGCGGCGACCAACGCCGGGATGAGTTCCTCCCCGTGGGGGGCCTTGACCCGGAACGAACCGTCCTGGACGGCGACCGACGTGACGCCCGGGACTCCCTTCAGAACCCCTTCGAGCGTCGGATCCGGTTTGATCGGACGGACGGTCACCACGTCGCCTCCGAGCCGGTCCTTCAGTTCGGACGGCGTGCCAGTGGCGACGATGTGGCCGTGATCGATGATGGCCAGCCGCTCGCAGATCCCGTCGGCTTCTTCGAGGTAGTGCGTCGTGAGGAACACGGTCATTCCGTGGTCTTTGCGGAGCTCCTCCACGTAGCGCCAGAATCCGGCGCGGCCCTGGGGATCGAGACCGAGCGTCGGCTCGTCGAGGAAGAGGACGCGGGGAGAGTGGATGATGCCGACCGCGAGCTCGAGGCGACGGCGCATCCCGCCGGAGTACGTCTTGGCGAGCCGCTCGGCGGCATCGCCGATCTGCATCCGGTCGAGGAGCGAGTCGATCCGGCTGGTGACCTCCTTCCGGGGAACCCCGAATAGGGCCGCCGCGAGCTCGAGATTTTCCCGCCCGGTGAGGTCGGAGTCGGCCGTCGACTCCTGAAAGACGAGCCCGATCCGGCGCTTGATGTCCTGCGGGTTCGCGAAGACGTCGATCCCGTCGACGACCGCGTGCCCGGCGGTCGGCGCGATCTGAGCCGTCAGCATCGCGACGGTCGTCGTCTTGCCGGCCCCGTTCGGGCCGAGGAAGCCGTACGCCACGCCGGCCTCGACGTTGAACGAGACGTTCTCGACGGCGCGAACCTTGCCGTTGTAGGTCTTGGAGATCCCTTGGGCGGAGATGGCGTCGGGCATTCGTCCGACCTCAGTTGGCGAGCCTCTTTAGCCGCTCGGCCGTCTCGTGGATCGATCCCTGCGCCTCGGCGAACCGCGTCGCATCGGACCGACGAAGGTCCTCCAGGTAGGCGATGAGCGAGCCGATCTCGCGGACCACGTCGGCGGGCGACCGGGGTCCCCGCTGGGGGAATCGCCATCCGAACTGCTCGCGCGCCGAGTTCAGGAGCTCGTAGCGACCATCTTCCTTCCGGCGGGTGATCCCCTCCTGCGTCAACTCCTCGAGCAAGGGGTAGACGGATCCGGGCGACGGACGCCACCATCCGCCACTCATCCGTTCCATCTCATCCATGACCTCGGCGCCGGTCTTCGGGGCGTCGCCCAGGATGACCAGGACCCACGAACGCAATCCGCGCTTCTTCCGCGACACCCACGGCATTCCCCAGGTCGCCATCGGTATTCCGATATCGGAAAACCGATACGAATAGATAAATTTGGCGCACCGCCGGCGCACCGTCGTCGCCGATTTCGCCGCCCCAGCGCGCCGTGGAGGTTATGCCGACCGGCCGGTGGGCGACCCCGATGGACCCAGCGCCCGGCCCGGAGGCGGCCCGGGAGGAGCTCCGCCGAGTCCGACGGCAGCGGAAGGTCGTTCTTGGCTTGGGAATGACGTTCGTCGGCCTGGCCGCCCTGCTCCTCGCCCCCAACCTGACCGGTCCGTTCGTTGCGGACCTTCCTTTTCTCGCCGTGGCCCTCGTCGCGATCTACGCCGGCGGGATCCTCCTCGGGGTCGGGTTCGGCGAGCGACGAAGCGGCCGGTAGTCCGTGGACGAGTTTCCGTACCGGCTCGTCTCTGTCGACATCGATGGGACCCTCACCTTGGTCCATGGCTGGGAGGTCATCGCCTCCCGATTGGGGCGCTCCGAGGGGTATGACCAGACCGAGCGGTTGTACCGGGCCGGGACGATCGGGGAGGACGAGCACCTCCGCAACCTCCTCGCCCTCGCGGAGGGAGCGACGATGGCCGAACTGGACGCGATCCTGGCCGGGACCCCCAGGGTCGAGGCGATCGACTCGGCCGTCGAACGCCTGCACGCGTACGGGTGTCGGGTTGCGCTCCTGACCCACAATCCCCCCTACGTGACCGACTGGTACTGCCGGACCTTCGGGTTCGACGCCGCCGACGGCCTCGCGTCGGCCCCGACGTGCGCGGGGGGCCGGGTCGAGGCCCCGGTCGGAACTCGGGCCGACAAGGTCGGGGGGCTCGACCGCCTCTGTCGCCGGTTCTCCGTTCCCCGAGGGCGCGTGGCCCACGTCGGCGACGGTCTCGCCGATGCGGAGGTGTTCCCGCTCGTCGGGTTCGGGGTCGCGTTTCGGAGTCGGATCCCCGAGGTCCGGGCGGCCGCCGATGCCGTGTTGGATTCCCCCGACCTCCCGGCCGTCGTCGACCTCCTCCGACGGAGCCCGTCGGCCCGCCCGTGAACGATGGGTCCGCGTCCTCAGATTTCTTATAGGCCGGACCCCCCTCGTCCGGGCGGACGCGAAGATGGAGTACGTGGTCCTCGCCACCGTTCGGCCGACGTGGCTGAACCTCCAACTCCCCTCCGAGGTCGCCACGCTCCTGCTCCACAATCCGGACCTCGCCCGGAGCTCGAGCCACCGGACCCTCGCGTTCCTCGGTCGAGGTCCGGGCGTCGTCCGCGTCGTGAGCGGGGCTCCGGCCGCCGACGTGCTTCCGATCGAGATCGTCCGCGGCCGCTTCCTGGCTCCGGCGCTCGCCACCGAGAAGGGGGTGTTCAACCTCCCGCTCCCGGTCCTCCAATACCTCGGGCTGCGGACCTCGCCCCGACCGCCCCGGAACGCCCGGTCGACGGACGACACCCTGCTCTGGTTCCTGCCCGCCCCCGAGTACTACGAGTTTCGGGCCCACGAGTGGTCCGGACGGGCCTGGACGGGGCCGACCACGGGCGGGTTGGCCCACGTATATCTCGCCCGCGCGGTTCTTCCCCTCCCGCTCGACTTGGCAGAGCTCGGCCGGTCGGAGTCTCTTATCGAGGGGGAGGAGTGGCGTCCCCGGGCCGAAGCGCTCGGTCGCGTGGTCCGGCCGCGCCGGAGGGCCAGTTATCCGTCGGCGGACGGGAGGTCTTAGCGGGGCAAGGGCAATCAAGAAGTCGCCCGAAGGTTCATATAGGCTACCCGGGAATTCTACACGTAGGAACATGCAGAGGAAGAGCGGAGCTTCCGCGGCCTCGGGGCCGTCGGGCTACACCCTGCGCAACCCGGTCCCCATCCGGTCCCCGGAGGACATCTCCCGGACCCGCATCGGGCTGCCGACCGACACCACGCTCGCCCTCGCATCGTCCGGCCCGGTCGACCACGACTCGCTCGCCAAGGCAATCCGCCGCTCCGTCGGACACGACGGGATGCGTCCGGACGACGCCCGGGCGATCGCGGCCCACGTCCTGAACTTCTTCGGCTTCAACCAGCGGATCATCGACAACGTCCTCGAGCCGGACGACCGCGACACGTTCTACATGCTGGAGGACACCGGCATCCTCGAGACCGAGCGCGACGAGACGACGCTCTACGACGGCCGCGAGTGGCGGATCCACTACTGGATGTTCCGCAAGGACCGGATCTTTGACCTCGCCCGGGAGGAGACCCAGGCGATGGCCGAGGCCGGCGAGGCCGACGTGATCTACTCCTCGGGCGCGACCCGTTCGGGCGCGTTCCGCCTTCCGCACGGCGAGACCGGGACTGGCCTCCCCGCCCACGCCGTCTACCACGAGCTCGGCGACGAGGTCTGGCTCGAGCGCCGGGCCCCGAAGCACCCCGGCGGAGGGGGCGTTCGCCCGCCGCCGCCCCCGGGCGCCCCCCGCGCCGCCCGCCACGTCGTCCCGGACGAATAGACTCGCCGTCGGGCCCCCATTCCGGGGCCCGCCCCGTCCCCAACTCTCTTGGGCCTCACCCGCTTGGTGTGGTCGTGCGCCAGTTCCTACTTCTCGCTCACCGAGTTCCCGTCGGCGGCGCGTTCACCTTGAACGACCTCGCGGGTGGCGGGGGCCGGATGGACGAGGTCGCCCGAGTCGTTTCGACGGCGTTCACCCTCTCGAACGACCTCCGGCGCGACACCGAGGTCACGATCCTCTTCGGGGCCGAGCCGGCGCCCCGGGCCCGCCGGATGCGGCTCGACGGTCGGAGGCTGAAATTCCTCAACCCGGACGAGCGGTCGACCGCGGCCCTTCTGAAGAACTCCCTCGTCCGGTCCGCCGGGGTGGCCCGGGACGTCGAGGCGTCGCCCGGCCTCGTCGTGGGGCCCGCGGAGCCGTTGGACGCCCTCCGGGAGTTCGCCTCCACGGCCGGCACGATCTGGCTGACGGAGACCGGCGGGCCCATTTCGGCAACCGACGTCGTCGGGGGCTCCTTTCGGGCCGTGCTGAGCGACCCGACCGATCCGACGGCGGAGGAGGTCACCTGTCTCCGGGAGGCCGGCGCGTCCGCCCGTTCCCTCGGGGCCCGGTCGCTTCGTTCATCGCAGTGCGTCGACGTCCTGCACCACCTGGCCGACCAGGCGGCTCCTCCCGGGGCCGCCGAGCGTTCCCCGGTCAGCGACTGAGGCGCAGGGCGGCCGGGCGCTCCGGTTGGCCCGACCCCAGTGCGTCGCGGATCGCGCGGGACCGCAGCCCGCCGACCACGGCGGTCATCCGGACGACTTCCCGGGGCGCCGGGTGCATCCGGATCCCGAGGAGGAGCCGTCGGGGCTCTCCGAAGTGGTGCCGCGCCGACCGCACGATCCGGTCGTGGGTCCGGAGGGTGAAGTTCGACCCACCGTCGAGGTGGAGCAGCGCGGAGGGGGCCTCGGTGAGCTGGAAGTCGAGGAGCGACTCGACGAGCGCCTGCGGGACCAGCCGTTCGGGCTCGGAGATGTGGTACTCGGCGTGGAGGAGCGTCGAGACGCCCGCGTCGTCAAGGTGGGCCTTCAGGCTGGCCAGGTCGACGTTCAGGAGGCTCGGCGTCTCGACCATGTCGACGAGGCTCGTGACGAGGTTGTGAACGTAGGTGTTCCGCAGCTGGAACACGTGGTGCATCGGGAGCGACTCGAACCGCCGGAGCTTCTCGTTCGCGAGCGCCAGGATGAGGCCCCCCATCGCCTCGAGCTCGTCGATCGCCTCGGTGGTGTTCTCCCGCCGCTGGGAGTTCGTGTCGAGCTCGACCTGGAACGGAAGGAACGCGACCGGGACCGGGAGCGCGTCGCCACGCCGGAGCTCCCGCGCGAGGAACGGGAGAAGCGCGCTCCCGGTCCCCCCGCCGAGCCCGGCGAGCAGGAAGACGATCTCAAACTTCGAAAGCCTCCGCAGCATCTCCTCCTTCCCGTCTTCGGCGGCGGAGAGGACCGCCGGTCGGTCGCCGGCGCTCCCCCGACCGGCGAGTTGCCGCTTGCCGAGGAGAATCCGCTGGTCGACCTCGATCTTCGCGAGGTGCTTCTCGTCGGTGTTCACGGCGAAGGCCCGGACCCCCGGGATCCCGAGGCGGACGAGGTCGTGGACGGCCTCGCTGCCGGCGCCGCCGAGCCCGACGACCGCGAACGTCTCCGAAGGGTTCGGGGGGGCCCAGTCCTCGCCTCCGCTCGTGGTCGCCAACTTCCTCCCGTCGAGTCGCCGTCTTACGGTGGAGGGCCGCCGTCGGCCACGACCGACTCGGCGTCGCGGCGGGCCCGGCTGCTCGCCGGGGCCGGCTCAAGGCGGGAGCGGATGTACTCGCGCACGGCGGACCGCACCGCGTCGTCGACGGAGACAGAATTTCCTTCCCGGACGAACTCCTCGAGCTGGAGGTTGTCCTGGCGAGACAGGTCGACTACGACTTTCCGGATGTTCGGCGGCGGGAGGTTCATCTCAATGAACCTCTCGAGCCCCTCGCGGATCGTGTCGGAGATGGTCGGCGTTCCCTTCGCCTGTTGGATCGACTTCAGCTTCTCCAGCAGGTCCTGCGGGATTCGGACCGTCACCCGCTCCGACGTGTCGACCATGGTTGTCAGACAACTTCCCGATTTTGTCTGACAATCTGAGTAGGGACGTCGGACGTATTTCTACATTGGCATTCGGCGGGCTGTGGGATTTTTTCTAAGGCTCCGCCGTCGAGACTTTCGATTCCGTCACAGGGGCCCCCAAAGAATCACAGGCGGTGTCCGGGGACGTGCCCGAGGCCTCTCCCGGGGTCGCTGGGAACGCGCGTCTGGGGGTGCCGGCGACGCCCGGGTCAATCCCGTTCTCGTGGATCTCGTGGATTAGCACCCTGATGTTGTAGGTCAAGATCTTCGCCAGCGTCTCGTTGAACTGGGCCACCGGGTTCTTGGAAAGCAGGAACTCCCCGCCGGTCCGCTTGATCGCCGAGTTGACCGACTCGACGTTGCTGCGCCGGTGGTACTTCGAATCGAACTCCTCCCGCGTGAGGGTGAATTCGAGCCACTTGCGGCGGTACATGGGGGTCCCCTTCATCTGCCCGGTCGAGCCGAGGCGGAAGGGGATGTAGCCGTCCATCCCGAGCCGAGCGAGCTCGGCGTACGCGGCACGGCTCTGGTACGACTTGTCCGCGACCAATGCAGACGGTTTGAAGCCCGCTTCGACCACGTTCCGAAGGAGAGGGATCAGCTGCGGGGAGTCCGCGCCATGCTCGTCCGTCACCGCCACCGCGAGGACCGCGTGCGTGCGGGTCCCGATGATCAAGTGCGCCTTCACCCAGCGGTGGCGGCGGGAAGGATCGTGCTTCTCGGTGCAGTAGGCGCCCATGCACGTCGTGCAGAACCCGGTCGAGTCAATCGCGATCGTCCCTCCGTCCTCGAGCTCCGCCAGCGGACGGGCCGAGGCCTCGATCAACCTCAGGAGGAGATCCCCCGCATCTTCTCGGTTGAAGAATCGTGACGGGACCGCGTAGTTCGGGACGCTGGGGAGGGTCCCGCCGCGACCGGGTCCGTGGACGGTCCGCATGAGGCCGTTTACCCGACGGCAAGACTGGCCGTAGTGGACCTTCTTGACCGCAAGGAACGACAGGGTCCGGAGCGGGAGTGGCTTCCGACCAGGCGCCCCTACCGGACGCGCTGGTTCGTTGACAGCGCCCAGCAGGTCCCAGAGCAGCTCATCGAACAGCACATGCTCCGCTTGCTGACCTTGGTCCTGAGCCCGCCAGTCACGGACCGGGCCAGCGCCCCCGATGGATACCTCGAGGAGGGCGGCGGGCTTCGCCGTCTGCGATCTCTCCTCGTCCTACACTTGCAATTCGGGTGCATTTGACACGGTCGCGACAACCTTGAAATTGGTCTTCATCAATCCCTAGCGCGTGGTGGGTCGTGGTGCCAGATTTCGCGGGTTCGGGGAGGGACCGAGTCCGGTTGGTCATCCGCGCAGTGGGGGCTGTCGGACTTCTCGCCCTACTGCTTATTCTCGTGGGATCCTCGAGTCCCCAGGTAGAAGACGGCGTAGGGCGTCATGCACCACTCGTGTCTCCATCTGCCCACCGGCTGTCACCAAGCGCCTTCGGGATCCAAGCGACCGGCCCGCAGGGAAACTCCGCAGCATTCGAAGTTCATCGCGGGATTGAATCCGGCGCCCGTGAGGGCGGCTCTAACCTGTCTTTCGCGGCAGGAGCCGGACCACTAGGCGGAGCAGTCCCCATGGTGGTCGACCTACTGGAATGGGCTACCGGGGGTTCGCCCCCTTTCAACTACACGACAGAGTTCGGGGACGGCACTTGGTTCAACTCATCAGTCAGTGGGAACACCACCCACACGTACGACTCTACGGGCGCCTTTATCCTGACGGCGTGGATCAACGACTCAAACCAGTCCGACAACTGGTCGACCAGAATCGTTGTGAACGCCTACCCACTCGAAGCATCGAATCCCGCCGTAGACCAACCGATCCTTGACGTTGGCCAATCGACCAATCTCTCAGTTCAGCCGACCGGCGGCACGGGGGTCTATAAAGTCACTTGGCTCGGGTTACCAACTTCCTGCCCAAGCTTGAACGCTACGAGCTTGGACTGTGCGCCTTCGGTCGCGGGTAACTATTCGATCCAGGTTGAGATTCAGGATTCCTGGTACTCCAGCTGGGTGACGAATGTCACCCTACTCGAGGTCTTCGCACCGCTGGGGCCTGCCATCGTCTTGCCGAGTCAGTTCACCCTCGACGTTGGGCAGGTCCTCACCCTCTCGGCGGTCTCGAATTCGCCGGGATCGGGGATCGTCGAGTACCTTTGGGCGGGGCTCCCTCCAGGGTGTCCAGCCCCCAACTCGCATTCCGTTTCGTGCCTCCCAACGCAAGCGGGTGTGTTCCAGATCGCGGTGACCACGACCGACCGTGCCGGTGCCAAGGCAGGACCGAGTTCTCCGGTCGATATCCGGGTCTTCCCTAAGCTGTCGGTATCCGGCTTGACGGCCAGTCAGACGAGGATCGATCTCGGGCAGAGCATCGAGTTTTCGGTGAACGCCACCGGGGGGTCTGGGTCGTACGTCTACGCGTGGTCGGGCCTACCGACCGCCTGTGCCTCGCAGAACTCTTCTTCAATTGTGTGCCGAGCAGGAGAACCAGGGGACAGCTCAGTCCGGGTGAACTTGACGGACTCGTCGGGCGGGTCCTTTAGTGCCGCCCCACTAGCGATCGAAATCGCGCCAGCCCTCAATCTCTCCGTTACAGCCCCTCCGGCAATCATCCGACTTGGTTCTCCGCTCACGCTGAACGTCTCGATTTCCGGCGGAACACCCAACTATTTGTTGACCTACTCGGGCCTTCCGCCGGGCTGCACCTCGAGCAATCTTACCCGACTGACGTGCACCCCGACCTCCGACGGGACGTTCGCGGTGTCGCTCAAGGCCTCGGATGCGGCCGGTGGAACGGCTGAGTCCAACATCACCGTGCAGGTCGAATCGGCTCTCAGCACACCGAATTCGTCACCCTGGGTTTGGGATCTCGTCGCCGTTGGACTCGGGGTCGTCCTCGCCGCTGCAGTGGTCGTGTGGTACCTACACGGGCGGACGAAGCACCATAATCGCTAGGGTCGAGTGCTGCGTCGATTGGTAACCCTTCACGAATGGGCGTGCCGAGGTTCTGACGCACAACTTCCGTCGCGT